>NZ_JBQCHP010000125.1:0-20681 GCF_051954575.1 Dyella sp.
GGTTTCGCGCAGTGCAGCACGGGTGCGCAGGATTACCTGTCACGGCACGGGAAAAATACCGCTGGATGCCTCTATACAGCTAACTCGGGCCGCCCGTTCATGCCTACCGCCCGAATGGCGCAGCGCGTCAGGAAATCGCCGGATAGGCCATTGGATGGGGTCAATTCCAAGGTCCATGCGGGCGCGCCGCGCGGACATAAATTGACAACGTTGGCGCGCAAGGCCATAAAGCCGGGCGGGGGAGTGGCCGCGCCGGCGGCGCTCGCATTGCCAATGCGTTTGCCTTTTCAGGAGAGCCGTCCATGTCGTCCACCACGCTTGCGGCCGATCACCCCAAGCCTTCGACGCTGGGGCCGATGCTGGTCATCGGACTGCTGTTTTTCATCTTCGGCTTCGTGACCTGGCTCAACGGGCCGCTTATCACGTTCGTGAAACTCGCTTTCCAGGTGGGGGACGTCTATGCCTTCCTGGTGCCGTTCGCCTTCTACATTTCCTATCTGGTGTTTTCGTTGCCGGCCTCGGTGGTGTTGCGGCGCCGCCTCTACCCAACCTACTGTTACGCGCGCAAAAAAAGCCGCATCCATGAGATGCGGCTTTTTTGTTTCCCTCTGTGGCTTACCAGATCTTCACCCGATCATCCGGCGCCAGGTACAGCTTCTCGCCGGGCTTTACATCGAACGCGGTGTACCAGCCGTCGATGTTGCGCACGGTCTGCGCGCGAAATTCGGCCGGCGCATGCACGTCGGTGGCAAGGCGTTGGCGTTGGGCGGCATCGCGAATCTTCGAACGCCATGCCTGACCGAAGGCCAGGAAGAAGCGCTGGTCACCGCTGAGGCCGTCGATCACCGGCGCCGGCTTGCCGACGAGCGAGGCGTGATAGGCCGCATACGCAGCGGTAAGGCCGGAAACATCCGCGATGTTTTCGCCCAGTGTCTGCTGGCCGTTGACGTGCAGGCCAGGGAGCGGCTGGTACGCATCGTATTGCTTCACGAGTTTCTTCGTGGCGGCTTCGAAGTGCTCCGCATCGGCCGGCGTCCACCAATTTTCCATGCGGCCTTGCGCGTCGAAATCGGCGCCGGTGTTGTCGAAGCTATGGCTGATTTCGTGGCCGATGATGGCGCCGACCGAGCCGTAGTTGGCGGCCGCATCGGCGTCGGGATCGAAGAAGGGCGGTTGCAGGATGGCGGCGGGGAAGTTGAGCGCGTTCTGCAGCGGCAGATTGACCGCATTGACGGTCTGCGGCGTCATCCACCATTCGCCCTTGTCCACTGGTTGGCCGAGCTTAGCCAGTTGATGCTTGTATTCCAGTTCGACGGCGCGCTCATGGTTGCCGAGTGGATCGTCGGCGCTGATCTTTAGTGAGCTGTAGTCGCGCCAGGTATCCGGATAACCCACGCTTACGCGCAAGGTGGCGATCTTTTCCTTCGCCTTTGCGCGCGTGGCCGGCGTCATCCACTCAAGCGTATCGAGCCGTTGATCGAACGCGGCGACAATGTTCTTCACCAGTTCCTCGACCTTCGCCTTGGACGAAGCGGGGAAGTAGTGCTTCACATAAAGCTGGCCCACCGCATCGCCCAGATCGGTATTGGTGGCGCTGACGGCGCGCTTCCAGCGATCTTGCTGCTTGGGCGTGCCCTGCAGCGTGGTGCCGTAGAAATTGAAATGCAGATCCGCATACGCCTTGGGCAGCAGCGGCGCGGCATCGTCCAGCGCGTGATAGCGCAGCAGCTGTTTCCAGGTGTCGAGCGATTCGCTGCCCACCAGCTTGGCGATACCGGTGGTGGCGGACGGCTGCCACACGTCGATGTGCTGCTGGCCATCCAGACCGGCGGCCTTGAAATAGGCATTCCAGTTCAGGCCAGGTGCCTTTTGCGCAAAGTCGCTGACGTTCCACACGTTATTGGCTTTGTGCACGTCCTGGCTGTCGACCAGGCTTTCCTGCGCCTGTGCGATCTTGGTTTCCAGCGCGATAACGGCCTTGGCCTGTGCCTGCGCGTCCTCTGTACCCGCGAGCTTCAGCAGCGAGGTGACGTAGGTTTCGTACTTGGCGCGGGCCGCGGCCATTTCCTTGTCCTGCGACAAGTAATAGTCGCGACTGGGCATGGCAAGGCCGCCCTGCAGCAGGTAGGGCATGTTGTGCGAGGGATCTTCGAGCCCTTGCGTGACAAACAGGCCGAACAGGTTTTCGGTGTGAAAATTGGTGGCGTTGATCGGATCGACGTCGGCGCGCATCTGGCTGCCGAGCACGCTGGCCAGATCGTCGCGCGTCTTGATCGCATCGATGCGATCGAATTCCGGTTTCAACGGCGCGAGGCCATGCTTCTCGATGCCGGCCTCATCCATGTAGGCAGCGTAGTAATCGGCGATCTTGCGTTCGCTGGAACCGGGCGCGGCGTGGCCTTGTGCGACGTTGCGGATCAGTGTGGAAGTCTGCTTTTCGGCCAGCTCGTACACGTGCAGAAACGTGCCGGTGCCGGAACGGTCAGCCGGAATCTGCGTAGTCTTCACCCAGTCGCCGTTGGCGTAATGGAAGAAATCGTCACCGGGCTTTACCGAATGATCGATGCTTTTGAGATCGATGCCGATGTCGACATGGCTGGCTTTTGCCGTTGGCGCATCACCCACGGTGGCGGGCGATGCGGCCATCGCCGTGGTACTGCTTACGATCGCGGCGGTGAGTATCCATTTGAATCGCTGCATGGCGATCACCTTTCATGTGAGGAACGAGTTCCCCAACATAGCCCGCCGGAGGCGGGCTTGTGAGCATGACTTTCGGGCTAGGTGCCGCATGCGTTGGGCCAACCTACGTGGCTAGCGCCGTAGGTTGGGGTGCAAACCCCAACGTCGCGTAGCATAGGGATGGCCATATTGGTGTTAGCACTCCAACCTACGTCGCTAGCGCCCCAGCAATGCAATTTCGGCCAATGCTTTCGGCGTTCCGTTGTCGAACCGAACCCGGTAATACGCATGTGGTCCTGGCTGGCGAATGCCGAACGCACGTGTTTGTCGCGCCCATGGGAAGCGTTCGTTCTTGCGCGTATCGATTGTCTTCCAATGTTTTCCGTCATCGGAAACTTCCAGCGTCCAGTTCGACGGCGCCGGCGCCTGCCTGGCTGAAGTAAGCGTATACATCGCCACCGCGCGCGGCTGAGGGAAATGCCAGCTGACGGTGACAGGCGAGCTAGGCAATTGCAGTTCGGTATCGCTGGTGTGATCGACCAAGACATTGAGATCACCTATCGCAGGATCGCTGCTTGGCTCGGCGTCGCCGGTACCTGCAAGATCGTGCATTGGGGAAGGCTTGCCGCCAAGCGTCAGCGACGCCGGCAAGGCCTGTTCGTCGCTGCCCCATGTGGAAGGCTTCGGTCCCATCACGAAATCCAGCGTGGCACCCTGCGCAAGCAATGCGTGCGGCAACGTGAGTTTGTCCCACGGCTGGCCGTTCACGTGCAGGCTTTGGATGTAGCGATTTTTGTCGCTCACGCCGGGCGCATTGATCACGATGTGCCTGCCGCTTTCCAATGCAATGTCCATGTGCGGAAAATACGGCGCACCGACCACGTACTCAGGCGCGCCCATGCGCAGCGGATAGAAGCCCGCAGCGCTGAACAGCCACCAGCCGGACATCTCGCCATTGTCTTCGTCGCCCACATAACCCTGGCCGATCTCGCTGCCCAGGTACAGGCGCGACAGCACGTCGCGAACCTTGTCCTGCGCTTTCCATGGCTCGCCGGCGTAGTCGTACATGTAGATGATGTGATGCGAAGGCTGGTTGCTGTGGCCGTACTGGCCCATGCGCACGGCCTGCGCTTCACGCATCTCGTGGATCACGTCACCGTAGCCGCCGACGTGATAAACGCCGGGCGTGGCGAAGAACTGGTCCAGCTTCGCGCCGAGCGCCTGGCGGCCGCCATACAGCGCGGCGAGTCCCGCGCCATCGTGCGGCGCGTGGAAGGCCATGTTCCATGCATCCGTTTCGGTGTAATCGTCACCCCAGCGCAGTGGATCGAAATTTTGCCTGGTATGTCGCCATTGGCCTTTCGCATCGCGCGCGACGAAGAAGCCGATGTCGGCGTTGAAAAGATTCACGTAGTCGAGCGCGCGATCGTGAAAATAAGCGGCATCTTCGGCGTAGTGCGGCTGATACGGATCATGCGCATCGTGTTGCGTCGCGAGCGCACTGGCGAGATTGCCGATCGCGAAATCGGCGATATAGCCATCCATCGACCAGGAAAGCCCTTCCTCGATCGCGTCATCGGTATAGCCACTGAAGATCGAACGCTCAAGACCCTTGCGCCCGGTGCCCTTGAGCGGGCTCACCACGGTGGCATCCTTCAAGGCCGCCTGATAGAACGATTGCACGTCGAAGTTGTGCACGCCTTTGAGCCAGGCATCCGCAAACGCCACGTCGGCGCTGGTGCCGACCATCAGGTCGGCGTAACCGGGTGACGACCAGCGCGCGATCCAGCCACCGTCGCGGTATTCCTGCACGAAGCCGTCGATCATCGCACCGGCCTGTTGCGGCATCAGCAGCGCATAGGCCGGCCACGCCGTGCGATAGGTATCCCAGAAGCCGTTATTGACGAACACCTTGCCGTCGGCGATGCGCGCGCCGGTGTGCGTGGGCGTGTTCTCGCCGGTCGCCGGCGAGAACGGACTCGCGTAGCGATACACTGGTGCATTGGCCGTACCGGTGTTCTCGTACGCGGAATTGGGATACATGAACAGGCGATACAGATTGGAATACAGCGTGGCGCGCTCATCCTGGCTGGCGCCCTGCACCTGCACGATGCCCAGCTGCTTGTCCCAGATGCGTTGCGCGCGTTCGCGCACGTCGTCGAAACGATCCTGCGGCGCGATTTCCAGTTCAAGGTTGTGCTTGGCTTGCTCGAGACTGATCAAGGAGGTGGCGATACGCACGTTCACCGCTTTCGTTTTCGAGGTGTCGAAGCCGAACCATGCGCTGACGTGGTCGCGACCTTCGCCAGTGAGCCGTCCACTTTCGGCGACCGGCTGATCGACCTCGGCATAGAAGAACAGGCGCGTCGCACCCGTGGAAAGTGGGCTTTTCACGTCCGAATAACCGCTGAAGCTGCGATGCGCGGGATCGAGCGTGATGCCGCCTTCATCCGTGCGATTGTCGAACACCAGTTGCCCGCGTTTGCCGGCAAAGGTGAAGCGAAACATTGCAGCATGATCGGTGGGCGTCATCTCGCCGACGATGCCGTTATCGAACGTCACCTTGTAATAGTGCGCATGCGCAACCTCATTTGCATGGCTGAAGCTCAACGCGCGCTTCTCGCGGTTTGCCGTGGGCGCGCCATCGGCGACCGCGGCGGGCATGAGCTGGAAAGTCTGCCGGTCGCCCATCCACGGACTGGGTTCGTGTGAAAGCGAGAAGGCCTCGATGCGCGGGCGATTGTCCGCATCGTTGCGCTGCTGATACTGGTACATCCAGTCCGAGCCGGCGTTGGTGACGGGCGCCCAGAAGTTGAAGCCGTGTGGCAGCGTAACGGCAGGAACATTGTTGCCGCGCGAGAACGTATGGCCCGAGTTGGTGCCGCGCAGGATGTTCACTTCGTCGCTGGGTCGCGTTTCGGCCGCATGCGCCGCAGCCGGGCCGATGCGAAGATCGTCGAGATAGCCTTCGAACGTGCCCGCAGGACCGTCGTGGGTCATGAGCACGTGGCGGACACGCCGCCCCGCTGCCACATCACCTAGCGCGATCGTCAGCTTGTTCCACTGGTTTACATACACCGTGCGGCTCGCACCGAATGCATGCGCGTTCGCACGAATGCGGTGCTGATCGGTGGCGGCGGTGGCGGAAAGATGCGAGCCATCGTCGAACTCCAGGTCGACGGCGACATAGGTCGATGGATCGGCCAGATCGCCCTGGCTGATGCACGGAAACAGCAAATACGAAAGCTGCGTGTCCGCTTGCACCGGCACATCGACGTCGAACATGGCGATGGCCTGTTTGCTGCCGGCGTGGCCTTGGTAATGCAGCGAATGCAGGCCGGTAAAACCAACGCCGGGCTTGGCGGTGTAAGCGTCGCTGGCGGAAGGGCCGCCGGCGATCTCGATATGGAAGCTGGTATCACTCGCATGCGGCAGCAGCGCAGGTTCGCCGGCTTCAAACGAGGTGTGAAATTCGCTACGGTCAGCGGCGTTGGCAGTGGCAGCGCAGAGGATGAGCGCGAGCACAAACGCCTGTCGAGTGCGGCGGGTGAAACTGGGCATTGGTGACCCCTTTTATAATGCGTGAGCATGCGGGAACTACGCCAAGCCCGGGATTTGATCGATCTAAACGCCCCGTGTCAAACCGCGGCGCAGCATCGGCGGCAACCTGCAGGCGGCCGGCAGGGTGATATCTTGCAATGTCGATTCCGGCCACTCTCGTTCGACGTGCTTATAGAGAACCGATCTCGCATGCACCTCAAGGACATCTCATGACGCACTCACCCGTTGCCACTCACACCCATGTTTCCATGCATCCTGATCGCCGCTGGCTGGCCTTGATCGTGCTTTGCCTGGGCGTGCTGATGATCGTGTTGGATACCACCATCGTTAATGTGGCTTTGCCCTCAATCAAGGTCGACCTGAAATTCGAGGACATCACGTTGGCCTGGGTGGTAAACGCCTATTTGCTTACCTATGGCGGCTTTCTGTTGCTGGGCGGAAGGCTGGGCGATCTCTATGGGCATCGGCGCCTGTTTCTGGTCGGCATCGCCGCCTTTACGCTGGCTTCGCTCGCTTGCGGTCTTTCCCACACGCAAATGGCGCTGGTGGTTGCGCGCGCCGTGCAGGGCCTGGGCGGTGCGGTGGTGACCGCGGTGGCGTTGTCATTGATCATGGATCTGTTCACCGATCCCAAGGATCGCGCCAAGGCGATGGGTGTGTACGGTTTTGTTTGCGCGGGTGGCGGCAGTCTCGGCGCGATGCTGGGCGGCGTGCTCACCAGCAGCCTCAGCTGGCATTGGGTGTTCCTGGTGAATCTGCCGATCGGTATCGGCGTCGTGGTGGCGTCGCTGCGCCTGTTGCCGGCGGCGTCGAGAACGGCCGCGTCGAACCATCTGGATGTATGGGGTGCGATTACCGTGACCGCTGCGTTGATGCTGGCGGTGTATGCAATCGTCAACGGCAATCAGGTCGGCTGGCTATCTTCCACGACGATCGGGCAATTGGCGATCGCGCTGGCCTTGCTGGTGTCGTTCCTGTGGATCGAAGCGCGCGTGCGCGTGCCATTGATGCCGTTGCGCCTGTTCCAGCTGCGCAATCTGGTGGTGTCCAACATCGTGGGCGTGCTGTGGGCAGCGGCGATGTTCGCGTGGTTCTTTCTTTCCGCGTTGTATATGCAACTGGTGCTTGGTTATGGCCCGATGGAAGTGGGGCTCGCCTTCCTGCCGGCCAACCTGATCATGGCGCTCTTTTCGCTGGGGCTGTCGGCCAAATTGGTGATGCGTTTTGGCATTCGCCGTCCACTGGTGACCGGACTGGCGCTGGCGGCGTGCGGCTTGCTGTGGTTTGCGCATGCGTCGGAACACGGCCAATTCCTGCGCGACATTCTGCCGGGCATGGTGTTGCTGGGCATCGGCGCGGGCGTGGCGTTCAATCCGGTGTTGCTGGCCGCGATGAACGATGTGGGGCCCTCCGAATCGGGGCTGGCCTCGGGCGTGGTGAACACGGCCTTCATGATGGGCGGCTCGCTCGGGCTGGCGGTGCTGGCGAGCCTGGCGGCGGCGCGTACGCATGGCGTGACGGTTGCGGGCGGCGTGGATGCGTCGGCGTTGACGTCGGGTTATCAGCTGGCCTTCTTGGTGGGCGCATGTTTCGCCGCCCTGGGCGCGGTAGCCAGTGCAGTGTTCTTGCGCACGCCGCATGCCGCGGCGGGTGAACAGGCGCCTGCCATGCATTGAGGTGGCCGGCAGGCATCGCAAGGCGTGTTGATGCTTTGTTTATAGGCGTAGTACGCAGGTACTTTCGTATTTCTCCTATCCCCGCGATCACCGGGGCACGGAACAATCCTACTGGTGATAGCGCAGCAGACGCACACGTCGTCTGCTGCGCCGTGTTTCATAACCAAGCGGGTTTTGCCGGGGAAGCGCGATGACGACTTCGGAAGACAATGCCGATCGCATGTTGACCAAGGTCGTCGCGCTTTCGTTGCGCAGCGTGCGTCGTTGTTGCGTGTTTGGTGTAGGGCTGAGCGTTGGGTTGGTGGCGTGTGCTTATCGTGTGCCGGATAAATCGGCGTTGCATGGCAAAGCCGCTGCGGTCGATGCGGTTGTGGTAAGCACACAAGCGATCGCCGAAGAAAAGGCGGCGCCCGAAGCACGGGCGGCGTCGACTTATTCCTCGATGATGACACCACAGATCGGCGCGGCTGCTGATAAGCAAATCATGGCCGGCAAGCGCAGCGTCAAAACTCTCGTTGCTTCCATCGATCGCGTCGTCGGCGATGCGGCGGTGACGTTGTCGATGGTCGGAGTTCCCATCGCGGCGGATGAAATCGAGCCTGTTGTACCCGCTGTCGCTCATTCCATCAGCGGGCCTGCCCGTGAAAGCCCCGCACCCGCGCGATCGTGGATGTGGTTGCTTGCCGCGACGGCTGTGATGATGGCTGCGGGCGCGGGATTGATGCTTCGTCGACGGCGGACCGATACCCATGCAGTGGTGCACGATGAAACGTTGCCGCACCAATCCAATGTCGCGCCGTCTGTGGAGGTTGCGCCAGTAACGCTTGAAGATGCATCAGGCCCTGCTCCCGTGGCCTTTTCATCGTTGCAATGGTCTTATCAGGCGCCCGATTACGAAAGGCAGGAACATTGGGATGCCATGTCCCCCGTCGACTTTCTTCCTGCTTCGCTCGCTGCAGCTGTTCCGCACGAGGTCGAGGAGCAAGACGAATTGCTCGTGATATTAGAGGAAGTGGAAGAAATCCGTTTCCATAAGGAAAGCAAAAACGAATCGTCACCGGTCTCCGAAAAGCTCCCACTATCTGCTCTCTTCGATCAATTGGAAGCCCTTGCGACGTGTGAAGGCGATGTCATGCCTGCGCTCCTGATCGAGCGTAACAGCGACCTGCCTGCAGTGATGCGTGTCGGCAGCGAACCGGTATCCAGCGCCACGCTGGAAGCATGGGAGAAGCTGCTGCGGCAAACCATCCCTTGCGCGGAAAGCCTGGTGCCGCCGTGGCTGCTGGTTGCGGTTTTACTGCTACGAGCGGAGAGCGCGAATCCTCGCGACGCCGAGGTGATGTATGCCGAAGCGGAACAATGGATCGATTTGAGCATGGCCGCCGACGTCGCACGGAGCGCAACATGGCAGGCGCGTCGCATCGATGTCGATCTTTGTCGGGTCAAGCGTCAAAAGGGCGCGGCGCGCCTGCTTTCGCTGCGCGGCATGCCATCGCGCCATGCGCAGGCGTTGGCGCGGGGCGAACCATCCGTATTGTTCGCCTGGGTCGATGTGCTGGCGTTCTGGGCCGAGTGCCAGTTCGGTGACGCGGCGCTTGCGCGCTATGCCGAAGCCGAAGCGATATGCGTGCGCCTGTGTGAGTTTCCGTCGAGCGCCGACGCTGCGCAACTTCGTCGCGCGGAGATTCTTCGTCGGCGCGCAACCATCGAACAGGGTGGCGCGCGCCTGAAGAGCCTGGATACCGCGCAAACCTTGCTCGATCTGCTTTACGAGCGGGTGCCGAGCGCCGACAGCGCGCTGGCGATCGCGGTGACCGCCCTTGCGCGCGGCAATGTGTTGCCGCCCGAGCAGGCGAAGGAAGCCTATTCGCACGCGCTGATGCATGCCTTCATGGCGGAAGCCGAACCGAGCCTGCGCGCCGAAAGCCTGCAATGCCGGCTGGCGGTGCAATGGGCGTACGAGAACCTGCCGGGCATGCCGGTGCAAAGCGATGTTGCGATCAGCCTGACCACGCGTCTGGAGGCGCTGCGCGTGCAGCATCCGGAAACCGTGCAACGCATGGCGCAGATCCATCTGCGCAACGCCGATTTCGCGCGCGCCGCCGAGCTTTGCGAAAACGCGTGGCGCAATGGCCAGGCGACACCTGCGCTGCTTGCTACATGGCGAGACATCTGCCGGCAGTGGACAAGCGTTTCCAACTCGCCGGACCAGCTCGCCGTCCAGCAGCGCGCCATGCGGCAGCTCAGTATTGCAAGCGCCATGCGCTAACGCGAACTCCTAATCCCTGCTCAAGAGGCTTGATCATGAATACGCAGAAGAAAACCAATTCATCCGAATCTTCGTCGCGCTTGTGGACGACACGCTACGGCATGATGGCGGGCATTCCCGCGAACGGTCCGGTCGCCCGTTCCTTGCAACGCTACGGTGAATGGGCCGAGCAGGAACTCAACTTGCTGAGCGGGTTGATCGAAGATGGTCAAAGCGTGTTGGAATTCGGCGGTGAATACGGCGCGCACACGCTCTGGTTCGCGCAGGCGGTCGGCGAGAAAGGCAAGGTGCACGTTGCCGAGCCGCGTCGCCTGCCGTTCCAACAACTGTGCGCGAACGTCGCCATCAACCAGCTGACGAACGTATACGCGCATTCGCGCTGGCTGGGTCGGGCCGATGCGCAGGTTTCCCTGTCGTCGTTGCCCGGTGGTGTGGTGGCGCGCGGCGAGGAGGAAGAAATCGCCAATACCGTCACCCTCGACAGCCTCGATCTGCAAAGCCTGGATCTGCTCAAGGTCAACCTGCCGGGCAGCCTGATCGATTTGCTGCTGGGCGCGGCCGAGACCATCCGCAAGCATCGTCCGATCATCTACTGCCGCCTTTCCGGCATCGAACAGGCGGAAGCGGAAGTGCAGGCGATCAAGGAGCTCGGCTACCGCTGCTGGTCGCATACGCCTTATCTCTACAACGCCGACAACCACGCAGGCGAGAGAGGGAACATCTTTCCCGGCTGCGTGCAGCAGAACGTGATTGCTTCGCCGGTGGAAAGCCGCTTCGAACTGGAGCGGCGCTACGAGCTGTGAAAGATGCGGCGCCATATTCGGTGATTCAAGCGCGGGTGAAATTATCCAATTCTTGTCAGCGGATGTCGCGCAACGAAAACTTAGTTCCCAAAGTGCCGGTGTTGATTGCTACGGTTGAAGCGGGCTTCGAACGAAGCCAGGGGTTTCACGCCTATCGCATGCAGGGAAGGACCGATGTCTCGCCGCCACGCTTCGCATTCGCCGGCCACTTTGTTGTCACGTCGTACGCTGAGCGCCGCCGTGTTTTCGGCGTTTCTCGGTACGCAGACAATCGTGTCTGCACAAGTCACGCCCGATCCCAACGCCGGTGCGCATCGACCTGGTACCGATGCCGCTGCCAACGGCGTGCCGGTGGTGAATCTGGTCGCGCCGTCGGCGGCGGGCGTGTCGCATAACCAGTACCAGCAGTTCAACGTCGACCGGCAAGGCCTGATCTTGAACAACGCCGCGGGCGTGTCGCAGACCCAGCTTGGCGGCTACATCACCGGCAATCCCAATTACCAGGCTGGACAGTCGGCCAAGCTGATCGTCAACGAAGTCACCTCGACCAACCCGACGTACCTGCGTGGCTATACCGAAGTGGCCGGCAATGCGGCGGACGTGATCGTCGCCAATCCCAATGGCATTCGCGTATCGGGCGGCGGCTTCATCAATACCCCGCGCGCCACGCTGACCACGGGCGTGCCGGTGTTCGGCGGCGACGGTTCCTTGAGCGCGTTTCACGTGACGCGTGGTGCGATCAATATCGACAGCGACGGTCTCAATGCGTCCAACATCGATCGCCTCGACCTGATTGCGCGCAACCTCGCCGTCAACGGCAAGGTGTGGGCGAATCACCTCAACGTCGTCAGCGGCGCGAACCAGGTCGACTATGCCGGCCTTGCCGCGCAGGTCATTGCGGGCGAGGGCGAGGCGCCGTCGGTCAGCGTGGACGTCGCTGCGCTGGGCGGCATGTACGCCACCAAGATCCACCTGGTCGGCACCGAGGCCGGCATCGGCGTGCGCAACGCCGGCGAACTGGCAACGCAGCGCGGCGATTTCACGATCGATGCTGCCGGGCAGGTGCAGATGACCGGCCTCACGTCGTCAGCGGGACATCTCACGATCCACGGTGCCGGGGTGAGCAACCGCGGCACGATGCAATCCGGCGGCGCGATGGCGCTGCAGGCCGGCGCCGACCTCCTCAACGCCGGCACCGTTTACAGTGCGGGCGATCTGGCCCTCACCGCGGGCGGCGTACTGCGCAACGACGGGGCCATGGCCGCGGCGAACAACGCCACGCTGCGTGCGCAGCAGCTTGCCTCATCAGGCACGCTCGGTGCCGGTGTGGCGGGCGATGGCAGCCTGCAGGGCAGCGGTGCGTTGGATATCGTCACCCTCGGTACGCTGGCCGCCAAGGGCCGCAACCTCGCCGCTGGCGGTATCACCTTGCAAGGCAGCGCGCTGGATCTTTCCGGTGCGCAAACGCAGGCCGGTGGCGACGTATCGCTCACCAGCACGTCCGGCGACATCGATCACCGCAGCGCGACGCTGGCTTCCGGCGTACTTAGCGTGCGCAGCGCGGGCGACGTGGACAACCGCGGCGGCCAGATGCAGGCCAGCCAGCTCGATGCGCAGGCGGCGGCGTGGCGCAACGCCTACGGCAGTGTGCAAACCCAGGGTCCTATGACGGCGCAACTCACCGGCCTGCTGGACAACACGCATGGCAGTTGGATCAGCGCCGCTAACACCGCACTTCGCGCGGGCGCCATCACCAACGCCGAAGGCACGTTGTACGCCGGCGGCGATGCCGACCTGGCCGTCACCGGGGCCATCACCAACACCGGTACGCTGGCCGCACTAGGCCAGCTGGCCATCGCCGCCGGCCGCCTCGACAGCCGCGGCACCTTGGCCGCTGGTCTGCAGACCGATGGCAATCTCACCGGCAGCGCGCAGCTGACGGCGAGCACGCAAGGCGCCCTCGCCGCCACCGGCAAGAACGTTGCCTCCGGTGGGTTGAACTTCACAGGCAGTGCCGTGGACTTGCACGGCGCCAGCACCCGCGCCGGCGGCGACATCACCCTCACCGCACGTCAGGGCGATATCGATCACGCTGGCGGCGATCTGGCCACGAACGGTCGGCTGGTGATCCAGGCCGCGCAAGCCCTCAACAATGCCCAAGCGCGCCTGCAGGCCGGCCAGCTCAGCGTGCAAGCCGGAAGCCTCACCAACCGCAGCGGCCACTTACTGCAAACCGGTAACGGTGACACGGTCTTTGCCATCGATAGCCTGCTCGACAACACCGGCGGCACGCTCGCCAGCAACGCGGCCACCGTGACGATCCGCGCGGCCATCCTCGACAACACCAACGCCGCGATCCAGCATGCTGGCACCGGCACGCTGACCATCACGACGGGTTCTTTGACGAATGCGCAAGGACAAGTCGTGGGCAACGGCGACCTCGCACTTACCAGCACGACCACGACCAACGACGGCGGCACACTGAGCGTGGCCGGCAACGCGACGCTCACCGGCATGGATTTCAGCAATGCCGGCGGCACCGTAGTCGCCAACACCTTGCAAACCGCATTGAGTGGCATGCTCGGCAATCTTGGTGGCCTGATACAAGCCCAAAGCACGCGCCTTACCGCCAACACGCTGACCAACGGCAGCGGCCAGATCAAGGCGCTGGACGGTAGGTTGGATATCAACGTCGCCAACACGCTCAGCAACGATGTCAACGGTTTTCTCGGCAGTAACCAGGCGGTCACCCTGAGCGCGGGCCGCGTGAGCAACGCCGGTCAGCTTTACGCCGGCACCGATCTCACGCTTACGACGCAAGGCGACATGATCAACAACGGTGCCCTGCAGGCGCAAGGCAGCGCCAACGTTCACGTCATCGGTACGTTTGCCAACGACGGCGGCCGTCTGGAAGCCGGCAGCGGCCAAGGCGGCGCGACGCTGATGCTCGCCGCCACCGCCCTCAGCAATCAACAGGGCCGCATCGCTAACGCCAGCAAGGGCGACACGGGAATCACCGCTCACCGCGTGGACAACACCGGCGGCACGCTGGGCGGACAGGGCGAGGTCATGCTCAACGCCTCGCAATGGATCAACCGTGGCGGCACTGCCGTTGCAGGCGGCAGCCTCGCGCTGCAAGGCGATTATCTCGACAACACCGGCGGCACGCTCTACAGCGCCCAGCATCTTGCTTGGCACAACGCCGCCGCCACGCTGGACAACACCGGCGGCGCCATCGGTGCTGACGGCGATATCACCCTGACGCTCGACACCGTGCAGAACCAAGTTGGCGATATCGCGGCGAACGGCGACGTGACTACGTCCTTCAACGCGTTCGATGGCATCGGCCGCCTGCGTGCAGGCAACGATCTGGCGCTGACGCTCGCCGGTGGCTACACGAACCTGGCCGGCAATACGCTGTTCGCCAACCACGATTTCCATCTCACCCTCGGTGGCGCCTTCGTCAACGCCAGCGGCGCTACCTTGCAAAGCGTCGGCGCCTTGACCGTCGACGCCGCCCGCATCGACAACCAGGCCGGTGCGCATATCAACAGCGCCAGCACCACGCTCAACGCCACAACCCAAACCAACGAAGGCCGCATCGAAGGCGACACCGTCACGCTCAACGCCGGCGAGGTGATCAATACCGGCACCGTGACTGGCAACGCCATCACCGTCAACGCCACCCACCTCACCAACGGTGCCGACCTGGGCGCCATCACCGACAACACGCCGTATCAGACCGCACTGATCGCGGCGGTGAATCAACTGAACCTCTACGTCACCGGCAGCGTGCTCAATCGCGATGCGATGCTGTACACGCTGGGGGATTTGACGATAGCGGCCGATGCCAGTGGGGCGCGCAGCCAGTCGGTGACGAATCTTTCGGGCGATATCGAAGCCGGTGGCCATCTCTTCGTTGCCGCGCAACAGATCACCAACGAGCGGCGCGTACTCCATACCGACACCCACGCGCTCACGGCTGCCGAGCAGGCCAGCAACAGCACCACCAGTACGACGATCTTCGACTGGACCACGGACGCCGAGGCCACCGCGTTCTGCAATGCGTACGCGAAAACCATTGGCGCCAACGGGCACCCGGTGCGCTGTGGGCCGTTGGGTTATTACGGCGATGCAGCGTACGACACACTCACGCAAACGGTGCTAGCCATCACCCGGCTCACCTCGGCAAGCGCCGAAAGCCGCCTCTTGGCCGGTGGTGACATCACGCTTCACGGCTCGGTCCTCAACAGCAACTCCACCGTGGCGGCGGGCAATAATCTGCTTATCAACGGCCAGGACGGCGGTGCCGGCGGCGGTAATGTGGGTGGAGACACCGTGCAGAATATCGCCTTTGTTCCTACCGCACTGATGCAGAACAGCCTGGTGCGTTCGGTCGATGGCGACTACGAAGGCGCGCGCTGGTACTCCAATCGCGAAGACGGGTTGCCCCCAATGGTGTTTGCCCGACATACCAGCAGCGCCACCGTGAGCGCCGGCGGCATACCGTTTCTGACACTCGATGCCGGTCCAAGCTTGCGAGCCACGATGAGCGCAGGTCGTGCGGTGGACATCAGCGCCCAAGATATTCAGAACACGGCGGTCGATGCAGATGGCCATCCCGTCGTTGGCGTCAACTTGGGGCCGAACGGCCATGGCCAGACATTGCACGGTGGCGTGGGCGGAGGGGCCGGCAACGCGGGTGGTCCGGCCAATCCCGGCAACGTCGGGCCCGTTTCGGGCGCGCAAATGATCGGCACGCCCGAGCGGCCGTTTCCCGTACAGCTTCCTGGCGGCGGCCTCTACACGATCAAACCCGGCAGCGGCAGTCCTTATTTGGTGGAAACCGACCCTCGTTTCGCCAGCTACACCGGCTTTCTTGGTAGCGATTATTTGCTCGATCGCCTCGGCCTGGATGGCGACCTCACCTTGAAACGCCTGGGTGACGCGTTCTACGAAACGCAATCGGTGATGGACCAGATCACCAGCCTCACCGGCCGTCGTTATCTGAGCGGCGAAGACAATGCGCTGGATCAATACAAGGCATTGATGGATGCTGGTGCGCAGGAAGCGCAATCCTTCAACCTAACCGTCGGCATAGCCCTTAGCCCCGACCAGGTCGCCAGCCTTACGCAGGACATGGTGTGGTTGGTGAGCGAGCAGGTGAACGGCGAGTCGGTGCTCGTGCCGGTCGTCTATCTCAGCCAAAAGACCGCCGAGAGCGTGGCGAGCGGCGCGGTGATCCAAGGTACCACCGTCAACCTCAACGCCAGTCGCCAGCTCACCAGCACCGGCACGATCCAGGCCAGACAGGATGCCAGTATCAAGGCTGGCAACTTGCTCAATGCCGGCAACTTGAGCGCCGGCGGCAATCTGAGCGTGCAAGCCGCGCAAGATCTGCTCAACGCCGGCACGATTCAGGGCGGGAACGTGGCATTGGTGGCGGGCAACGATCTCGTCAGTGGGGTGAATGCCGGCGGCATCCACCTGGGCGACTTAAAACTGGACAGCTTGGATGTTCCCAACCTCAATCTGCCGGTCAAAGGTTCGATCGCAGCCATCGGCGAGCTCACCGCGCAAGCCGGCCATAACCTCACGCTCGATCACGCCACGCTCAGCGCCGGCAACCATCTAGGACTGGCCGCGGGTAACGATCTCACTGCCACCGCCAGCACCCTCAACGCGGGTGGCAGCGCGCAACTGATTGCAGGCAACAACCTTGGCCTCAATGCGTCCGCCGGCCAACGCAGTGGAGAGCAAACCGATCACTCCGCCATGGCGACTATGCGTGCCGATGTCACCGCGCTCAAGGCGGGTGGCAACGTAGTGCTCGCCGCCGGTAACGATCTCACTAGTCAGGGCGCCCAGCTGCAGGCCGGCAATCAACTGGCGCTTAGCGCCGGTCACGATATCACCCTCAATGCTGTCACCGATACGCAGAGCCAAGGCAACAGCTGGCGCAACGGCAGTACGCAATACAGTCAATATGCGTACGATGAACATCTGCGCGGCACGGTCATCGATGGCGCCAACGGTGTCGCGCTCAACGCCGGGCACGATGTCGCCACGGTTGCCGCGAACCTCACCAGCGCCAATGGCGGCATTGCGCTCGCCGCCGGCAACGACATCCACCTTAATGCCGGGCAGGAAAAACATACCTGGCAGCAAGACAGCACCAGCAAAACATCCGGCTTCCTCAGTAGCACCACAAAGACGACGCACGATGCCACGCAAGACAGCCTGGCGGTCGGCACCCTGCTAAGCGGGCGCGCCGTCACCGTCGCCGCAGGTCGCGATATCACCACGCAAGCCGCACAAATCGTCGCCTCCGATGACGTTGTGATGGCCGCCGGCAACAACTTGGAATTAGGCACCGCAACCAGCACACACAGCGAACAGCACGACCGCACCACCAAGACCAGCGGCCTGTTCACCAGCGGCCTGAACCTGATGATCGGCAGCAGCAAAGAGAGCCAAAGCTACCGTGAAATCGACACCACCCCGCAAGGCAGTGTGATCGGCAGCTTGAATGGCGGTGTCACGCTTACTGCCGGAAACCTCGTGCACATCACTGGCAGCGACGTGCTCAGCCAGACCGGCACCGCCATCGTGGGCAAGGATGTCACCATCGATGCGGCAGTCGGTACGCAGGACACCATGCAGACGTATAAGCAACAGCAAGCTGGGCTTACGCTCGGCCTGGGTGGTGGCCTGGCCGGTGTTGCGCAAGGCATCTACGGCCGTGCGCAGGCATCCAGCCACGCCGAGGATAACCGCGTCAAAGCTCTATATGCTGCCCAGGCAGCCTATACCGGCTATGAGGCATACAACCACTATCAAAACGCAGCAGGTGCAGCGGTATCGGAAGGAACCGGCGTCAGCCAGGGCATCAACCTGCGCATCGGTATCGGTGCCAGCAGCGCCAGTAGCAGTACCACAACACACGATGAGACCGCTCATGGCAGCCGCATCAACAGCCAAGGCAATATCACCATTGCAGCTACTGGTGGCGACCTGAACCTCATCGCCAGCCAGGTCAATGGTCAAAACGTGGCGCTTGCCGCCGCCAATAACCTCAACGTTCTCAGCCAACAAGAAAACCACACACTGGAAAGCCGCAACAAGAACGCTAGCGGAGGCGTGGGTATCCAGGTCGGCAGCAGCGGCTTCGGTTTTTACGCCGAAGGCTCCGTCGGCAAAGGCAGTGCACATGGCAATGGCGCTACGCACGCCATCAGCAGCGTCAATGCCAACGATACCCTGACCCTTGTCAGCGGCAATGACGCCGTGATCAAGGGTGCTCAGCTCACCGGCAACACAGTAGTGGCCAATATCGGCAATAACTTGCTGATCCAGAGCGAACAGGACACCGATGGCTTCGCCAGCAAGCAGCAGCAGATCGGCGGCTCCATGGTCATCGGTGCAGGTGGCGGCGGTAGCTTCAATTACAGCCGGAGCAAGTCGAACAGCCACTATGCGGGCGTCACTGACGTCAGCGGCATCGGCGCCGGCAGCGGAGGTTTCGACATTACGGTAGGCGGCAACACGCACCTGGTCGGCGGCGTGATCGCCAGCAGCGCCGACCCCAGCAAGAATAGTCTGATCACGGGCACGCTTACCCATGAGAACCTCCGGAACGAAAGCAGCGGCAAAGCTTCCAGTAACAACTTTGGCAGTGACGGTAGCGTGCTGAGCGGGAGCAAGTACGCGATTGGCAAGACTGTTGTGGGAAATTTGATGGGTGGTGGTGGAGACAGCGAGAGCCACAACAGCATCACGCACAGCGCCATTGCCAATGGCGCGGTCGTCATCACGAATGGGCAGGCGCAGCAAGCACTAACCGACAAAACCATTGACGAAGCGATTGCGGGAATTAGCAGAGATGCCAGTCTGGATAATCAGGCGTTGGCTCGTCCTGATCTTGGCAAGTTGCAGGCGAATGCGGAGTACGAGCAAGCCTTGAACAGCTTTGGGTATCAAATAGGAACACACTTCACGGATGAGGCCTACCGCACGATGTTCATCAAGGCGGCGGATGTGTATGAAGTGGCCTATAACAAAGATGGCCGGCCTATCCCCGGTCGCAAATTAACAGACGAGGAAAAGGCAAGCCTGCAACCCGGAAAGGACGGTAAGGTCTATATTGCCGATAACGGCATCTTCAATGGTAATGAGGCTGCCGCAAAATATGCGGACCAGCACAGTAGCGCCGGAGGTGGCCCGCAGTATTACATTGCTTTCCCAGAAGCAGGCAATGGCTTGTCCGAATTGCTGGTGGCGGGGTATCAGGAGAATCTGGAGAACGATTTCTGGGGGCTGACCAACGCCACAGAGGAAACCAAATGGATGATGCTCTACTACGGACAAGATGGCTTGCACTTTGATGGGCATAGCCGTGGATCGATGACCATCGGTAACGCCATGGCATCGATCGCCAAGTTGCCGGGTTCAGAAGGTATGCTTTCTGACACGACAGTAAGCTTTTTTGGTCCAGCGTACAATGCAGCGAAAGCGGACAAAATACTCAGCTTCCTGCAAGATCGTGATGCCATTAATGATTCGGCAAAAAGGCAGGAGATGATATTGGTACTGCAGAATCATGTTGCCGATCCTGTTGGTCGACTCATTGGTCATAACCCCGTCACGGGTGGAACGATCCCTGAAGGATCGACATCTCTTTGGGAGATGATTCGTGCGGGGACCGGGCAAAAGGACACGTCGCATAATTGTTATGGAGCAAGCAAGGATGCTGCGTGCGGCGACTTCTGGCGGGACCTCTCTTCTCGCATGCCTGTATCCGTGCCTACCCCAGGTCGATAGTTGAGTGTGGTATGAAAAGAATATTTACCCTCGCGTTGATAGTGGCTCCGCTTTTAAGCGCGTGTTTTGGTTACAAGCCGTTTCAACCCAATCCGTATGAATATGAAAGATGGTCACGACTAGGTGATGACGAGCTTGCTGTTAGAAAAGCCATGCTTGAATGCGGCTACCCAAGTCCAAATGGCGTCAGAGATAGGATGGTCAGTGTAACGACGACACCTGATGAAATTGTCATGATGTACAGATGCATGACAAATAGTGGATATCTCTACGATGGAAAGCCATACAACGTTTGTCAAGGAGGGTATTCGAGCTTGAGCGCATGCGATAGGGGGGCTTCAGTGCCGCGACGTGATGTGACAAGAAGGCTAAATGGTAGGTTCTGCCATGTCTTTCCCTTGGCAGACGTTTGCAAATTATAAACACAAGCATGCTTGGTGAGTGCGGGAATTCATCGCAAGCATTGAACGGATTGGACGATCAAAATCGCCACGAGCTTTACGGATAAGGCATGTCGCACAATGTCCATCAAGGCAGCGGGTGTGGATTGCTTGTAACAAAGACGGGTGGCCCGTCCCTGCTCGCAAATTGACACGCGAGGCAGGGCAAACTTACAGCCTGGGAAGGATTTCATGCTCAGACGTTTGGAAAAAAATCACCTGAAATGCAGGCCGTCAATGAGTGAGCTGATAGAAAGCGTCGGAATTAAGAAGAATGAAGGTCCACTTTGTTACGCTTGTCGCGGTTCTTGGCGTCAGCGGTTGCTTTGGCTACAAGCCTTTTCAGCCACCGCTGTACCTGAGCTAATCCTGGGAAAAGAGTGGTGTGCCCGAACACCAAGTAATTGCGTCACTTCTTTCATTAGAAGGCCGG
>NZ_JBQCHP010000126.1:0-45766 GCF_051954575.1 Dyella sp.
CATCGCATCGGCTTGTGGAATCCGCAGGTGTATGCGATCCAGAACATCTTCGGCTACGGCTGGTTCACGCCGTTCAAGGCGATTCGCACCGGCGACAACTGGTTCTACAACGGTGCGCCGCACTACAACCCAGGTGCAGGCATCGGTGCGCTCGATGTCGCGAATCTGGATGTGTTCCTGCGTAGCGGGTTTTAAGTAGCCGCCCCTTCCCTCCCCCGTTATCGGGGGAGGGAACTCAAGCGCACGCATGCATGGTTATGATGGCAGTTCTCTCCGCCATCTCATACGCCATGTCTTCCAAGCGCCGCTTCATGCAACTGGATGTGTTCTCGCACCTGCCGATGAAAGGCAATCCGCTCGCGGTCGTGATCGATGGCGACGGCTTGGACGAGGCCACCATGCGCGCCTTCGCGCGCTGGACGAATCTTTCCGAAACCGCTTTTCTGCTGCCGCCGACGGTGCCGGATGCGGATTATCGCGTGCGCATTTTCACGCCACGCCGGGAATTGCCGTTTGCCGGGCATCCGAGCGTCGGCAGCGCCTATGTGGCGATCGAAGCAGGCTTGGTCGATAGCGGCAAGACAAGCTTGATCCAGCAGTGCGCCGCCGGCCTGCTGCCGGTGACCGTCGAGTGTTCCGGCACCGAACGGGTGATCCGTGTGCAGGCACCGGCCGCTCGCGTGCATGACGTGAGCGCCGATGTGCGCCAGGCCATCGCGCAGGCGATCCACGTGGCGCCCGGCGATGTTTCGATCAGCCTGGTGGACAACGGTCCGCACTGGTGGGTGTGCGATATGGCGGAGGCATCGCGCGTGCGCGCCTTGAAGCCCGATCTGAGCGCCATCGCGGCGTTGACCGAACAGCATGGCGTCATTGGCCTCAGCGTGTTCGGCCAGGAACACGGCGGTATCGCGAAGATGGCCGTGCGCGCCTTCTGCCCGGCGGACGACATGCCGGAAGACCCGGTTACCGGCAGCGTTAACGCCGGCATCATGGCGCTGCTTGCCGAACGCGGCGATCGTCGTTTCGGCTTCGATTACGTGGCCAGCCAGGGGCGCGAAGTGGGCCGCGACGGATACGTGCACGTCAAGCGCGATGCCGCCAGCGGCGCCATCACCATCGGCGGGCGATGCGCGCTGGTGATTCGTGGCGAGCTGGATTTGGGCGAGACGGCTTCTGCTTAAGCGATCTGCTCCCTCCCCTGCGAAGTAGGGGAGGGCCGGGATGGGGTGAAGCAAGCTCGCGGAGCATTTCAATATTGCAGCAAGCCCAAACAACCCCACCCCAACCCTCCCATGCGCGCAGGGGAGGGAGCCATTGCTCGCACAGGAGCAGGAACTGTTCGCAGCGAACCCTTCATTTCTGCGCTGACACCTATCCAACGCTTGAGACCTTGCCGGATCAGCTGCCGATTGCCATGCTCTGCCTTTCCATTCCAGGGGCATCCCCATGACGTCACCGGTTACCGGCTATCAGCGCAGCCTTCGCCTGCGGGACGCGGCGCTGGTGGTGATCGGCGGGATCATCGGCGGCGGCATTTTCCTGAATCCAGGCATTGCCGCGCAGCGTACGGAATCGGGACTGGCGCTGCTGCTGATGTGGGTAGGCGCGGGCGTGCTGACCTTGATCGGCGCGCTGTGCTACGCCGAGCTTGGCGCGCGCCGTCCGCATGCCGGCGGCACGTATGTGTATTTGCGCGAAGCCTTCGGCCCGCTCGCGGGATTCCTGTTCGGCTGGACCATGCTGTTGGTGATCTATTCCGGTTCGAGCGCGGCGGTGGCGACGATCTTCGCCAGCTACGCGGCCTCGGTGTTCGGCCTGCCGGCGGGCGTGGCCACGCCGCTGGCGGTGGGCGCGCTGGCGATGGTGGCGGTGATCAACCTGTTCGGGCTCAAGTTCGGCGTGCAGATGCAGAACCTGTTCACGCTGCTGAAACTGCTCGCGGTGGCGGTGCTGGTGGTGTGCGGCCTGTTCCTGGCCGGCGTCGGCAGCGGCGCGCCGTGGCTGGCGGCCGATCCGGCACGCGCCGACGTCGGCTTCATGAGCGCGTCGCTGCCGGTGCTGTTCGCCTACTCCGGCTTTACCTATCTCAACAACCTCGCCGGCGAAGTGCGCGAACCGCAGCGGACGCTGCCGCGCGCGTTGTTCTTAGGCATGCTGGGCGTGATCGCGGCGTATGCGCTGGTCAACGTGGCCTATCTGGCGGTGCTGGGCCATGACGGGCTGGCGCACAGCCGCACGCCCGCGGCGGAGGTGATGAACAAGGTGTTCGGCCCGGCCGGTGCGAAGGTGATCGCCATCGGCATCGCCATTTCCACCTTCGGCTTCTGCAACATCACCCTGGTCGCCGGCGCGCGTGTACTGCAGGTGATGGGCGCCGACGGGTTGTTCTTCGCCAGCGTGGGACGGCTGCATCCGCGTCATCACACGCCGAATCTGGCGCTGGTGCTGCTGGTGGGCTGGTCGATCGTGCTGGTGCTGTCGGGCAGCTACGGCCAATTGCTCGATTACGCCACCTTCGGCGACTGGCTGGCCTGCGCCGTGGGCGTGGCCACGCTGTTCTGGTACCGCCATCGGCAGCAGGGCGAGGTGGCGTTCCGCGTGCCGGGCTATCCGCTGCTGCCGCTGATTTTCGTCGTCGTCATCGGGCTGGTGGTGGTGCAGAGCCTGCGTACAAGTTTGGTGAATACGGGCATCGGCGTGGCGATCATGGCGGCCGGCATCCCGGTGTATTTCATCTGGAAGCATTTGTTCAGGGCGGTTCGCACCTAAATTCCCGTGGCAATGCCAAAATGGGGGAATGAGGGATGCTCTGATCAATTCTGCGCAGGTGTCACCGGTTCTGTCTGTTCGCAGGCCACAGGGCCGTCGGCGAAGGCAGACTGGCCGTCTGTCGAGACGATGGACCGAAGGCATGCGGACAGACAGAGCCGGCCCGAAGGGTGAAGCCCAGAAAGCCCGCAGGCCGTGCCGCGCGACTTGAAAAGACGGCCAGTCTTCCCTGCATCGCGCAACACGCCCTGCGGGCTTTCTGGGCTTCATGCCACCTACGCAGAATTGATCAGAGCATCCCACTACGGAGACATCACCCGATGGCGCAAGACCACGCCGCGCTGCCCAGTAAGGCTGCGGATATCACGCCCACCCCAGTCCGCCCCGGCATCGAACTGCAGATCAACGGCGAGGCGTTCCGCCATACCGGCGATCCGGAGATGCCGCTGCTGTGGTACCTGCGCGATGTGCTGCGCCTCAACGGCACCAAGTACAGCGGCGAGCATGGCGAAGGCGGCGCGGACCTGGTGCTGGTCAACGGCAAGGCCACCTCCGCCATCGGTATGAGTGTGAGCAAGCTGGCCGGCAAGAAGATCACCACGGTGGAAGGCCTTGCCGATGCCAAAGGCAACCTGCATCCGCTGCAACTGGCGTTCATCGACGAAGACGCGATCGGCTGCGGCTACTGCACGCCGGGCTGGTTGATTGCATCGATGGATCTGCTTGGCCGCAACAAGGATCCTTCCGACAACGACATCGACGGCCTGCCCAACCTCTGCCGCTGCGGCTGCCAGACGCGCGTGCGCAAGGCGATCAAGCGCGCCGCCGCGGCGATGAAGCAAGGGGCGAAGGCATGAGCTGCCAGGTGAGATTGTCGCGCCGCCGCTTTTTGCAGGTACTCGCCGGTTCGGCCGGTGCGTTGATTGTCGGCATTCGTACTGTCCGCGCCGCCACCGCGCCGACACCTCCGGACATGCTGGGCGATACGCTGTACGACTTAGGTCCCTATGTGCGCGTCGATGCCGATGGCACCGTGCTGATCGGTGCGCGCGATCCGGAAACCGGCACCGGTGTGGCGACCGCGCTCGCACGCATCATCGCCGACGAAATGGACGCCGACTGGCAGTACGTGCGCGTGCTGCCGCTGGGCCTGGGCGTGGCCGACGACAACGGCAAGCCGCGCTGGCTCTACGGCCAGCAAGTGGGCGGCACCGGCAATTCCATGCCGCGCGCATGGCGCGACCTGCGCTCGGCCGGCGCATTGGTGCGCTGGCTGCTGATCCGCGCCGCCGTCCCGCAGCTTGGCGTACCACCGGAACAATTGCGCACCGAGCAAGGCGCAGTGATTGCACCGGACGGCCGCCGCATCGGCTACGGCGCACTGGCTGCCGCCGCCGCAAAAATCGCGCTGCCGCCCGGCCCGATCTCGCTGAAAACGCCGGACCGTTACACCCTGATCGGCAAGCCCGCCGGCGATATCGACGCACGCGCGATCGTCACCGGACAAACACCCTACGCACTCGATCAGCACCTGGGCGAGACATTGGTTGCCGTGCTGGCGCATTGCCCGTGGCCGGATGGCCAGCTCACCGGACTCGACAGCAGCGCCGCGCTCGCCATCAAGGGCGTGGTGAAAGTGATCGAGCTCAAGCCCGAGCCGAACCTGCCTCCGGGCCAGACGGTGATCGCGCCGGCGGTCGCCGTGATCGCGGAAAACACCTGGGCCGCCCTGCAAGGCCGGCGCGCGCTGAAGCTCACCTGGAAACCTGGCGCCAGCGGCAGCGAAAGCACCGCGGCGCTGGAACAACAGGCCACTGCCCTGCTCAACAGTGACGCCGCGCCCACCACACGCGTGCGTGACGAGGGCGACGTCGACAAGGCCAAACGCAAGGCCGCACGCCGCGTCGAAGCCACCTACTATCAACCGTGGCTGGCGCACGCCACCAGCGAACCGATGAACTGCCTGGTGCGCCTGGACAAGACCAGCGCCACGCTTTACGTACCCACGCAATCGCCGCAGCAGGCGTGGACGGTGGTGCAGCGTCTGACCGGCCTCACGCCGGACCAGATCGACATCCGCGTGCCGCGCATCGGCGGTGGCTATGGCCGTCGCCTCGATCACGATTACGTGGCCGAAGCGGTCATGCTGGCCAAGGAAGTCGACAAGCCGCTGCAACTGTTCTGGCCGCGCGACGAAGATCTCACGCACGATTTCTACCGCTCAGGCACCGTGCACAAGTTCAACGCGATCATCGACGCCAAACGCCATGTGATCGCCTGGAACCAGCGCGTCGCCAGCGCTTCCGCGCTCACCGGCCGCGGCGTGCCGAGCGATCATCTGTGGACGTCGGAGGTCGGCGCGAACCAGTTGCCGGCGGGCTTCGTTCCCAATTACCGCAGCGACTGGTTCGGGCTCACTTCCTCGCTGCCACGCGGTCCGCACCGCGGCATGCCGGATGTCACCAACGCGTTTGCCGTCGGCAGCTTCATCGACGAGATCGCGCATTCGCTGAAGGAAGATCCCCTCGTCACGCAACTGCGCCTGCTTGGCGAGCCACGCCTGGTACCGCTGCAAGGCGGCGGCGCGATCGACACCGCGCGCCTGGTGAATGTCTTGAAGCTGGTCGCCGATCGCATCAGCTGGAAAGATTGGCTGCACACGGTGAATGGCCTCGGCATCGCCTGCTGGTACACCGGCGGCGCGTACGTGGCGCATGCGATCGAAGTATCGATGAAAGGCGAAAAGCTCACCATCGAGCGCGCCGTGTGCGCGGTCGACGTCGGCCGCGTGATCAATCCCACCGGCCTGGAAGGCCAGGTCGCCGGCGCCACGCTGGATGCGCTTTCCACCACGTTGAATCTTGCCATCACCACCAAGGATGGCAAGGTGCAGCAAAGCACCTGGAAGGATTACCCGCTCGCCGGCATGTCGCAGTTGCCGCGCACGGTCGAAGTGATCGTCGTGCCCGGCGAAGGCGATCCGGCCGGCGCTAGCTTCCTCGCCATGCCGACCGCGGCGCCGGCGCTCGCCAATGCGGTGTTCCGCGTCAGCGCGGTACGCGTGCGGCGGTTACCGTTAATGAAGGAACTGCTGCGGTTGTTGTAAGCGCAGCGGCGCGACCGAACCCAACATCGCTCTGCATGTCGACATGGCGATGCTGGGTTTCGCTTCGGGATCAAGTCCAGGGCTCTGCCTAATGAAATTGATCGCTGGCCGGCACCCACGAACCTGATTTCGGCGTACCCACCGGCCTGATCGGCTGCGGCAGGGGTTTCAACGGCGCCGTGGGTGATGGCGGACAGTTCGGCGGCATCGGGCCGCCACTCACACGCGCCGCCGCGCATTCGGCACTGTTGTCCAGCACCACTGGCGCGACGGGCGCAGGCGTGCTTGCCGCGCCAGCCGTTTCGCTCTTGGGGATGGATGCGTTCTGCGTGGGCAGGTTCAGGCGGTCGTAGATCTTCTTGTCCAGCGGTTGCGCCGGTGGATCCGGGTTGTGGCAACTGAACAGAGCCGACGGCAGCAACGGCATCACGCCGCATTCGATGCGCACGCCCTGCGGCAGATTGAAGGTGTGTTTCACCGTGGTCTTTTCGACCGCGTGGCGCAAGGCGGTGTCGACCGAGCTCTCGCCTTCGGGCGTCCAGTATTTGTCGAAGCGCGTCGCCTTGTAGCGCGGCAGGTTGGTGTTGTGCGACATGATTTCCGTATCGCCGCGCGGCTTGAGCTGAATATACGTACCGTTGGGCGTACCTGGCGTGCCGCCACCCTGCTCGCCCGCGGTGTTGTTGCCGGTGCCGATCGACGACGACGGCTGCGTGCCCTGCCCGGTGTTGTTTTCCGTCTGCGACTGGATCACGCCGTTGGGTTGCCCCGGATTGCCGGTCTCGCTGCCTTGCGGCGTGGCGTTAGGCGCGGTGCTCGCGCTTGCGTTGCCTTCGCTGGCGGCAGCGCTCGATGGCGATGGGTTGGGCGAGGATGTCGCCGCAGTTTGCTGCTCGCTGCTGGACGACGTCGACGGCTTGGATTCGTTCTGTGGCGTGGTCGGCGTCGGCGAAGGCGCCGGGCTCGATTGCGGACGCAGCGAAACCTCCGGCACCGCCAGCTTGGGCGCTTCGATATTCAACGCCGGGGCCGAAGGCGTAACGCTCGGCGCCGGCGCGGCAACCGGCGTCACCGGCACGGGCGCAAGTTGCGATTGTTCCTGCGGACGCGCGACGGGGCCGGCCACCTGCTGCGATAGCTGCGGCACGCTCGGCGCCGCCAATGGCGTGGCCGATGGCTGCAGGTTGACCGTGGGCGCCACCTGCGCCGGCAAGGGAATCGGCTGCAAGGTTGGCGATGGCGGCGCCGCGGTCGCGGTGCTGGGTTGAACCGCCGCCACGGTTGGCATGGGTGGCGGCGTCAACGACGGTTTTTCCACGGCGATCTGTGGCGGTGTAACCGTGGGCGCCGATTGCGCCGGCTGCGTGGGCAAGGCCACCGACGGCAACGGCGGCATCGGCTGCGTACCTTCCGGCTGCGCCTTGCGCACTGGTTCGGGCTGAAACGCCGGCGGCACCGGTTGCGGCGCCTGCACGGCCTGCAACGACAGCGCCGCGGGTGGCAGGCCGCTGGGCGTCGGTTGTTCGATCGGCGGCGCCGACGGCTTCGGCAGCGTGATCGGCGGCATCGGCGCGGCTGGTGCTTGGGCTTTCTCCGCGGCTGGCTGCTTGGCCTGCGCCACCACCGGCTCCTGTTTTGGCGCGGGCACCGGCGGCTGCGCTACCGCCGCCACCGGTGCGGCGGTGGAGGTTTCATGCGTGGCGTGCGTCACCTGCGAGGTGTTGCCGCGATGCGTAGGGCCATGCTCCTTGGGCGGCACACCGCGCACGGGCGGCGGCGGTGGCGGCTGCGGTTTGTTCTGGATCAGGCGCACCAGCAGCGCATTGCCCTTCGGTTCCGGCGGTGGGGGCGGAAGGTCGTAGGGCGAACCGAGGATCATCGTAAGCAGCACCACCAGGTGCACCAGGATGCTGCCGATAAGCCCGATCGATTTCAGCAGCCGATCGCGCGGCCGGTCCTGCCTGCGCCGCCGATACACCAACGCCCACGTCGCCGCATCGCGCGGCGACTTGATCATCAGCACCTGCTGGGGCGGTTTGGATTTATCGGGAGATGGCGGCGACATAAGCGCCAGTGTAATGGCGGACGCGCTTCTTTCTTCGTCCGCCGGCACGCGGCCGTAGGCGGAAATGCCAACCCGGGCATTGCGCGCGAAGCGATCTGCCGAAACCAGCGCGCGGATTTTCTCAAGCGCCGAAAAGCATCTCCGCCAGCGCGGCTTTGGACACGCCGCGCTGCTCGGCCACGTCCGCCAGGATCGCGGCAAGCGTGCCGAGCTTCAACGGAGCATGGTTAGGAACAGTGAGCGAATGCGGCTGTGGGTGATCGGTTTGCAACCGTATGTGGCTGCCTGTTTGTCTCACCGTGCGGTAGCCAATGCGATGCAGCGCCTTGATCAGTTCAGAGGCGTCCACATCCCTGGGCAACCTCATGCGGCCAATACCTCGTCACGCACATAATGAAGGCGTATGACCGCAGGACCCTTGCCCGGATCAAAATGACAATGCACCGCATCGCGCACGTTCTGGCGCAACGCTTCTACCGTTTCGGCCTGAGTAAAGATCGACTCGCCCAGTGCGCGCGCGGAATAACCGCCTTCGGCAGCTTCTTCGACCAAAAAAACGATTTCGCTCATGGAGGTCTCCGGGCGTTTTGACCTGATGGTACGCCAGAACGTCAAGCCGCCCAACATGCGATCTACGATCCTGGCTGCTTCTTTTCCGCATCCACCGCACGCGCGGGCGTATCGACCGGGCAACCTTGGGGCAGCGGTTTGCCAGCCCGGTAATCGGCAATGCAGGCGGCAAGATCCGGTTTCGGCGGCGCATTGCCCTTGACCAGCGCTGCTGGCGCCATGTTCAAGCGTTCATCACCATCGGTGGGGGGAGGCGGAGGCGGCGGATCGCCACCGCATCCACCCGCAAGCGCGGCAAATGAAATGCCACAGTGGATGCGCACGCCACCCGGCAACTGGATCGTTTTCTTCACCGTGGTTTTTTCGACGACTTTCTGCAGGGCATCGTCGATGGCGTTCGTGCTCTTGCGCCAATACGGATCCAATTTGGTCGGTTTGTACTTGATCGGATCCTTGTCATGCATGATCTGCGTATCCCCTTGCGGCGCACGCTGCACGTAGTCGGCGGAAGGCGCGGCCGACGCACTGGATGCATTCGCCGGCAGCACGATCTGCCCTGTGCGATCGAACAATACCGGGCGCGGCGCCGAGCTGGCGGGCACGGGCGGCGGTGGCGGCGATGCAGGCATGTGCAAGGTCATCGCGTTCTTCGATACCGGCTCGCGCGCCGGCGGCGGCAATGGCGGCGGCGTGATGGGCGGTGGCGCGGCTTTGGCGGTCGCCGGGGCGCGCGCGATGAAACGCACCTGGATGCCCTGGTCGAGCTGCACCTGCACCACCTGTGGCGGCATCGACGTGGGCTTCATCTCGTACCACACCACCACCACGAACAAAGCATGCAGCACCAGCGCGATCGCCAACGCCATCCACAGCCGTCGGTGATCGCGCGGCGGCTTGCGCCAGCGCAATTCGTGCAGCATGGCGCGGGTGGGGCCGTCGAGCAGCGCCAGGCCGCGATGGGCTTCTGGTGACCAGCGGTGATGCTCGACCTGATCGGGGCGTTCGATAAGCGTCCTCGCTGCGGGGATGGCGGTGTCGGTGGGTGCAGACAAAGACCGTGAGTTTCCCCGGCAGTTCCATGCGCAATCACACCGCTTTAACGCCTGCCGTCCAGCAGGGTCTTCGCACTGCAACTTGACCATCCCGGCCAATGAGAGAAGGCTAACCGAACGCGAAGCCAGCAGGCTCGCCGGTATTCCCGCCATGACCCGCCCAGCGTCCCATACGCAAAGGACGAGCATGACGCCCCGCCACGAACTAGCCGCCACGTGCGGCTCTTGCAGAGGAGGGTCGCATCGTGTCCTACAACACGGAAAACATCCGCAACATCGCGCTCGCCGGTCACGCCGGCGCCGGCAAGACCACCCTGTTCGAGGCCTTGCTGCAAGCCGGTGGCGTCATCCAGAACGCCGGATCGGTCGAGCGCGGCACCACGCAATCGGACACCGACCCGCAGGAAAAGGCGCGCGGCCACTCCATCGACAGCTGCATCGCCGGCATCGACCGCAACGCCTGCCACATCAACCTGATCGACACCGCCGGCTACACCGATTTCCGCGGCGGCACGCTCGCTGCGTTCGCGGCCGTGGAAACCGTCGCCGTAGTGGTGAATGCCGCCAACGGCATCGAACACGGCACGCGCCGGATAATGGAACGCGCACGCGAGCGCGGCCTGGCGCGTTTGCTGGTGATCAACAAGATCGACGCCGACGTCGCTGCCCTTCCCGCCCTGGTGAACGCGCTGCGCGAGGAATTCGGCAGCGAATGCCTGCCGGTGAATCTTCCGGCGAACGACGCCGGCAAGGTGCTGGATTGCTTTTTCCATCGCGACGGCGCCACCGATTTTTCCTCGCTGGCCGAAGCGCACCAGCAGATTCTCGACCAGGTAGTGGAAGTCAACGAAGCGACCATGGGCGCGTACCTGGATGCCGGCGAAGAGGCGCTTACGCCACAGCAATTGCACGATGCGTTCGAGCAATGCCTGCGTGAGGGCCACCTGGTGCCGATCTGTTTCGTCAGCGCGCGCAGCAGCGCGGGCGTAGGCGAATTACTGGATATCTTCGATCGCCTGCTACCCAATCCGGCCGAGGCCAATCCGCCGCCCTTTCGCAATGCGCAGAATTTGCAGATCGCCGTCGAACCGGACCCGAACGCCCATGCGATCGCCGACGTCTTTAAGGTGGTGAACGATCCCTTCGTCGGCAAGCTGGCGATTTTCCGCGTATGGCAAGGCACGGTGCGCCGCGAAAGCCAACTCTTCATCGATGACAACCGCAAGGCGTTCAAGGTGGGACACCTGTTTCGCCTGAACGGTAAAACGCATATGGAAATGGAACAGGCCATACCTGGCGACATCGCCGCCGTGGCGAAAGTGGAAGACATCCATTTCGACGCCGTGCTGCACGATTCCCATGACGAGGACAGCATTCGCCTGGCGCCGGTGCATTTCCCACAGCCGATGTTCGGTCTTGCGCTCGAACCCAAGCACAAGGGACAGGAACAGAAACTCTCGCAGGCGCTGTCGCGGTTGGCCGAAGAAGATCCCTGCTTTCGCGTCGAGCACCATAAGGAACTCAACGAAACCGTCATCCGCGGGCTGTCGGACCTCCATTTGAAGATCATGCTGGAGCGCATGAAGGAGCGCTATGGCGTCGAAGTCATTACGCATCCGCCACGCATCGCCTATCGCGAAACCATTTCCGGCTCGGCCGAGGGTCATCATCGTCACAAAAAGCAGACCGGTGGCGCGGGACAATTCGGCGAAGTATTTCTGCGCGTGGATCCGCTCGAACGCGGCGCAGGTTTCGAATTCATCGATGCGGTGAAAGGCGGCGTCATTCCCGGCCAGTTCTTGCCGGCGATCGAGAAAGGCGTGCGGCAGGCAATGGAGTTCGGCGCGGTGGCCGGTTATCCATTGCAGGACCTGCGCGTTACCGTGTACGACGGCAAATACCATCCGGTCGATTCGAAGGAAGTCGCCTTCGTTTCCGCGGGAAAAAAAGCGTTTCTCGACGCGGTCGGCAAGGCGCGACCGATCGTGCTGGAACCGATCATGGATGTGGAAGTGGCCATTCCCGAACCGAGCGTCGGCGACGTCACCGGCGGCCTGGCCAGCAAGCGCGCACGCATCATGGGCACGGACGCCAAAAGGGACGGCGAGCTGGTGATCAAGGCGCAGGCGCCGCTGGCCGAACTCACCGATTACCCGACCGAGCTGAAAGCCATGACGGGCGGACGCGGCCGCTACAGCCTCGACCTGAGCCACTACGAACCGGTGCCGCCGCCGGTGCAACGCCAGCTCAGCGAGGCGTGGAAACCCAAACTGGACGAAGACTGACTTCGCCAGACTGAACCGGTCGGCCGGCATGGCGTTGCAGCCATCCGGACCGACCTTATGTACTCAGAAGACACCCGCCGCCCAGGCAGGTTTTGAACACATGATTCCTATAGGAGGGCCGCAATGAGCCGAGCCTTCGTCAAAGACAATGATGACGACAACCAGGATGCCTTGCCCGAATTGCCGGCAAGCACGCACCCCAATTACGTCACGCCGCGCGGCCTCGCCGTCCTGCGCGAACGCCTGGCCGATGCGCTGGCGCGCCGCGATGCGCTCAAGGCCAACGAACAGGATGCGCTCGCCCAGCGCAACGAACTGGCTGCGCTGGAGCGCGACCTGCGTTATCTCAACGCACGCGTCGCCAGCGCGATCGAAGTGGACCTTTCCAAGCAGCCACACGATCGCGTGGCGTTCGGCGCGACCGTCACCGTGGACAGCGATGAAGGCGAGCGGCGTTGGCAGATCGTCGGCGAAGATGAAGCGGATGCCGAGCATGGCCTGGTGAGTTATGTATCGCCGCTGGCGACGGCGTTGCTGGGTGCGAGTGTGGGTGATGAAGTGCGCTGGGAGCGGCCGGCGGGGGATATGACGATCGAGGTGTTGCGGATCGAATACGGTGATTGATGACCAATACGCTTCGATGCTGCCGACATTCAATTCGTGCCTCACCGTCATTCCGGCGAACGCCGGAATCCAGTTTTTGAATACATCGTGCGAAGCACACAAAACCCATATGCCGTGTGCTTCGCACGTAATTCTTGACTGGATTCCGGCGTTCGCCGGAATGACGGTGAGGTGAGATTGCGACCTACAGGCGGCTTTCGCGTTTCAACCGCAGATAACGCTCGATCAACGCGCTGGACAACTGCGCGCATTCCACATCCAGCGTCATCACGCCGCGACGGTTGAGATCGTCATGCACGCGCTCGCGCCCGTCCAGGTAATGCATGGCCGCGGCGCTGCGGATGGCGCTCTCCAGCTCGTCGCCCGCATGCTGCGCCGCCTGCTCCACCGCCTGTTCGCGCAAGCTCGCGACCAGCACCAGATGACGTTGCGCGAGCAGCGTCACGGCCATGGCCAACTCGCTGTCGTCTTCGTCACGCACGTTGGTGATCAGGATCACCAGTGCGCGGCGGCGCTGCCGTTCCTGTAATGCGCGTGCAGCAGCGAGGTAGTCGGTCGGCGCGGAGGTGGCCTGCAAGTCGTAGCCGGTGCCGAGCAGCAGATCCATACCGCCGCTGTCGCGCTGGGGCGGCAACCAGCGTTGCGTGCGCCCGGTGCAAGCCAGCAGGCCCACCGCATCGCCCTCGCGCATGGCGATGTAGGCCAGCGACAAGGATGCGTTCAACACGTGATCGAAATGCGAGAGCGTGCCATCCTTTGCCAGCATGCGGCGGCCGCAATCGAGCAGCAGCACGATCTGCTGGTTGCGCTCCTCGCGGTATTCACGCGAGATGAAATGGCCCATGCGCGCGGTGGCTTTCCAGTCGATCTTGCGCATGCTGTCGCCGACGCGGTAGTCGCGCAGCTCCTGGAATTCCGTCCCTTCGCCGCGCCGCCGCTGCAGACGCGCGCCAAAGGTATGCGAAGCCAGTTCCACCGTGAGGCCGGCCATCTTCGCCAATGGTGCGAAGTTGGGATAGACGCGCACGGTATTTACCACGTCGAGCGTGCGGCACTGCCGCCATAACCGCCAGGCGGACTGCATGCGCAGGTGGCAGCCGGCGAACAGCGCAGATCCGCGTTCGTCCGGCGTCAGGCCATATTCGAATGCGTAATTGGTTTCTGCAGGCAGGTGCAATCGATGCGGCAGCCCACGTACCGGCCAACTGCCGGGATGCAGGTCGTGCACGTCGATCGTACGCAGGTTTTTTCCGGCCGACTGCATGCGCAGGCGCACCAGCATGTCCACGCCCAGCGGCACTACCGGGGCCACGTCGCGCTGCACGGCGGGTGACGCGGTACGTTGCAGCCGCCACGCATCCAGCAGCATCACGCACGCCAGCGCGGCACCGCAGGCCAGCCATGCGTTCAATGGAAGCATGTCCAGACTCGCCAGCACGCCCACCAGCGTCCAGCCGAACAGCAGCCACAACAGCAATGGAGCCGGTCGCATCATTGCCGCGGCGCAGCCACCTTGTGCAGCAGCGCGCGGATCACGTCATCCGGACGCTGCCGTTCCACCAGCGCTTCGGGCGCCAGCAGCAAGCGATGGCGCAAGGCCGGCAACGCCACCGTGCGCACGTCGTCCGGCGTGACGAAATCGCGTCCGTCCATGGCAGCGTGCGCACGCGCCAGACGCGCAAGCGCCAGGCCACCGCGCGGCCCCGCGCCACCGACCACCGCCGGCCATTCGCGTGTTGCACGCGCGATGCGCACGGCGTAATCGGTGACGGCCGGGTCCATGTGCATATGCGCTACACCCTGCTGCATCGCCTGCAATGCTTCCTGCGTCATCACCTGCTGCACGCGCGATACGTCGAGATCCGCCGCGACTTTCCCATGCAGCACGTTTTCCACCATGCGCTTTTCGTCATCCAGCGAGGGATAATCGATCAGCACCTTGATCAGGAAGCGATCGAGTTGCGCTTCGGGCAGCGGATAGGTGCCTTCCTGCTCGATCGGGTTTTGCGTGGCGACCACCATGAATGGCGCAGGCAACGGAAAGCGGCGCCCTTCGATGGTGGCCTGCCCTTCCTGCATCGCTTCAAGCAAGGCCGCCTGCGTCTTGGCGGGTGCGCGGTTGATTTCATCGGCCAGCAGCAGGTTCGCGAACACCGGACCGCGGCGAATCTGGAAGCGCTCGGCTTTTACGTCGTAGATCGCGTGGCCGGTGACGTCGGTGGGCATCAGGTCCGGCGTGAACTGGATGCGCCCGAAGCTGCAGTTCATCGCTGCCGCCAGGGCACGCACCAGCAAGGTCTTGCCGAGACCCGGCACGCCCTCGATCAACACGTGTCCGCCGGCCAGCAAGGCCATCAGCACCTGGTCGAAGACCTCGGTCTGACCGATGAAGGCGTGCGCCACCTGCTGGCGCAACGCGTTGGTACGTGCGTGGATGATGTCGACCGTCATCGGCGCAGGCGGCGCGGCGGGCGCAAGGGTTTCGGCCAAAGTATCGGATTTCGTCATAGGTGGCTCCTCAGCCGCGCCAACGTGATCATGCTGCCGCGGAACGCAGCGGCGTTCGCGGGCGAAAGGAATGCTTGCTCGATATGGGAAGCGTCCAGCCGGCTGCGTTGCGCCAGCCATGCATACAACTCGTCGCGCTTGAGCGTGGTGCTGACCGGGTCGCGCCGATGTAGGCGTGCAAGCAGCGCCTCGCACGCCAGCTGGTGCAGGCTGCGCCCGCCATCGCGCCGGAACAGGAACTCGCCGACGGCCTGGATGTGTTCCAGCAAGGCGCGCCGATGCGCCGCGGGCGCCGGCACCAGCGGACCGAGCCGCTCGCTGCGCATAAGCATCCAGCCTGCGACAAGCAACAACGATGCAAGCAGTGCCGGCCAGCCACGCACGAACAGGCTGACCCAGAACGAACTGCCGGCCAACTCGTACAGCAGATAGCAATGGCCGCGCCCGAAGTTCGGCGCCAGCAAACGCCAAGCGAACGCTTGCTGTGCAGGCTTTTTCAGGCTGTTGTCGGCCAGCACGCCGAGATTGCTCAACATGCTGACAGCGCCATCGCCTTCGGCCACGCGCGCAAAGACCAAACCCTTGTCCGCATTGTCCCCAAGCAGCACCTGGGCATGCGCGAGCGCCTGCCTGGTCAGATGAAAACCGCTGCCGCAGATGCGCATGGGATTCTTGTCGCCGTTGCCCGCAAGCGCGACGCAGGTGTACTTGCTTTCCTGATTGCTGAGCAGGCCCAGTTCGTCCAGCAAAGGCACGTCGCGCTTGGCATAGGCGGTAGGCGAGAACACCAGATGGCCGCCCTCGCGAACCCATTCGGCCAGGTTCACCGCATCGTCGGGCTTGATGCGGCCGATGTCATCGCCGATCACCACCGTGTCGCCGGCATCCAGCTCGGGAAGGATCTTGTAAAGCAGCACGCTGCTGCTGGCCGGTTGCCCCATGCTCTTGAGCACATTCTGGAGCGCAAAGAAACGGTTGTAGCGTGCCTCGCCGGTGGCGGGCGTGGTTTCCGTGGTCCACTCGCGCTTGAAGGTCTGGAAAAACATCGCGACGCACGCAGCGACCACAATGATCGCCAGCAGCACGAAGATGCTGCGGCTCTTCATGGCGTCACCTGCTGCGCGGGCCAGCCCGACAGCAACGCGTCGATGTCGGCGTCGCCGGGATAACGGTCGGCGTAGGCGGCAAGCTGCCAGGTGCGCACGATGATGATCAGTCGCTCGCGCCGCGCAGCGTCTTCCAGCGAACGCGCGTGCCGCAACCAGTCCGATTCGGTCGCATCGATCGGCGGCTGCATGCGCAAGGCGACGGCTGCACGCTGCACGCTGCCGCGATAAAGCAAGGCCAATGCTTCGCGCCGACGGCCTTCGCGCCACAGTTCGCGCACGGCGGCGGGCAAGTCGTCCGGCACCGGCGCTTCGTGGACGACACTGCTGCGCAACGCCTTCGGCTTTTCGGCGGGTTTTATCGCAGGCATCGAGATGCCGCGCAGATGACGCACGGCGAACACGATCAAGGCTGCCACCACGGCCGCCAGCAACGCCCATAAACCCAGGTTCAACAAGCCGGATCCAAGATTGCCGAATATAGCCAGCCACCCGCCCGAGGAATCGGTCGACGGCTTGGGCGGTTTCAAGTCCCAAGGCTTTTTCAAAACCCAGTGCATCACCTTGTGTTCCTGCCCGAAGCGCGGATCGCGATAGACCTCGGCGGCCTTGCGCGCGAACAAGGCATCCTTGTCGTTCACCGGCTGATGGAACACCTCGGCGATGTTCTGCGGTGCCGGCTCGGCGTCCGCATGCTTGTCGGCGGCGCGTGCGATGGATGGCGCGCCGACGATGCACGCAAGCAACACCATTGCCACGCCTGCTTCCAGCAGACGCTGACGCAAGCGCCGGAAAGCGAGATCGATATCCCACGCCTCCAATTGCGTACGGCGATTGAGGTACAGCGCAAAACCGGCCGCTACGTACAGCGGCTCGACGATGCTCATCGACAGGTATGTCACGCCCCATACGATCCACACCAGCGCGTGGCGGAAGGCCGGCATCGTGAAGGCCTGGTTCATATCACGCATCGAATCGGGCAGCGATTCGCTCGGCAGCATCCACACCGCAAAGATGCACAAGCTGAGCGAGATGGTCAGCTCGAACGCGATGCAGGTCCAGGTCAGGCCGCTCGCTACACCCACCAGCGGCCGGCTGAGCACGCGCCAGCGCGCACGCCGCTGCTTGGCGGCCACACCTTCCAGCAGTTCCATCGGCAAACGCAGCGAACGGTTGGTATCCACGCGCAGGTAGGACAAGGCGGCGAGCGTTCGCTTCCATGGCCACGCCCACTGCGCACGCAGCGTGGCGCGCCAGGTCGGCGCTTGCTCGAACACCGCGCGCGACAGCACATAGAGCGGAATGCGATCGAACAGCGGCCGCAGCCACCAGGGCAAAAGCAAGCCCAGCCACGGTGCGCCGAGCAGCCAAGCCAAAGCTTGGCAAAGCAGAAAAATCGGCAAGGTAAAGGCGAACCACGCCAGCCACACCGCACGCGCATGCGCGCGCAGCATGGTCATGCCCAGGTCCATCGCTTCGGGCGAAGTGCGCGGACGCAAGGCGACGCCGATGCGTTCAAGCTGCATGACGGCTCCCTGCGCCACCGCGCGCCAGCCACCACAGCACCAGCAACCAGATGCCGGCGCCGCTGCTGAATTTCACCACGTCAGGCAACGCAGCAATCGACGACCAATACGCCTCGATAAATGCCGCGGCGATCAACATCGCGAACGCACCCATCGCCAGTCGCGCGCCGGTCCATGCCGCCTCGCGCAGCGCGTCCTCGCGCCGCAATCGTCCCGGCGCGAGCAGGCGCAGGCCAAAATGCAGTCCCGCGCCGCCGGCGATCACGATGGCGGTCAGTTCGAATCCGGAATGGCCCACCACGAAGCGCCAGAACGGGCCGCCATAGCCGATCGCGTTCAAGTGTCCCGCCACGCCGCCCATGATCACGCCGTTGGCGGCCAGCACGTAGATCGCGCCCACGCCGAACAGCAAACCCGACGCGAACGTGCGGAACGCGATGCTGACATTGTTCATGATGTAGTAGCCGAACATCTGCAGATCGGTACCGCTGCTGCGCCCGATATGGCTGTTGGCCGGGTCGTACATCTTGTCGAAGTCGGCAAGCTGTCGCGTGCTGAACAGCGAATACGCCAGCGCCGGTTTCCACTGGATCAGGATGTACGCCACGATCGCCGGCAGATACAGCAGCAACGCGGCGATCAGCATGCAGCGCCATTGCTGGCGCACCAGGCGCGGAAAATCGGCCAGCAGGAACACCGCCACCTTGTGCCAGCGCGGCGCCGGCGGGCGATAGAGCTGGCGGTGTCCCATCTGCACGATGCGCTGCAGGCGATCGGTCACTTCGCGGCTGTAGCCGCGCGCCTGCGCCAATGAAAGCTGATGGCAGACGCGTCGATAGGCTTGCGGGAAATCCAGCATGCGCTCGGCGCGCATCGCCGCTTGCGGTTTTCGATCGAGTTGCGCGAGCCACGCTTGCAACGTGTCCCACTCTTGCGCATGCGAGGCGACGAACTGCTCCTGCTTCATGGTCTTCCCAGCAATCCATTGGCATAGGCGGTGAGCTGCACGACCGCCGCGGTGCCTTCGCGGCCGGTCAGCGGATACAGGATATCGGCCAGTTCTTCCTGCCGCTGCACCGTGAGCTGCGGCGAGCGCTCGGCGAATTCGATCACCGCGGCTTGCTCGTCCTGATCCAGCGGCAAGGGCAGCGGCTGCGCAGGCGCGACCGGCACCTTGCTGCCCGCAGGCAGATCGTCCGCATGCACCACCAGCGTGCCGGCCACGATGTCGCCGATGCGGCGCGCGGACGGATCGATCATGCCGCACACCAGGCCAACCCCGTAGATGCCCGGCAGGCCATCGACCACGCGCAGCAGGTTGCGCGTGATCGACGGCAGCAAGGTCACCGGTGTGCCGTCCGCGCTGACCACGCGCAGGCCCAGCGCGCGCTTGCCCAGCGTCTGGCCGTGGAACCATACCTCGCACACCACGTTGTAGCCCCAGGTGAGCGCGAACAGCAGCAGCAAGGCCAGGCCCGTGCCGCCGCGGCCGAGCGCGGCAAAGATGCCGACCGCGGTGGAATACACGATGGCGCGCAAACCCAGATCGAGCAGCCACGCCTGCGCACGACTGAACGCGCCGGCGGCACGCAGACGCAGGCTGACGCCTTCCGGCGTTTCGATCTCGCGTACCGTATCGAGCATCAGTCGGTGATGACGATGGTGTCCGCGATGTAATCGTGGATGCAGCGTTTGTCGCTGCCGAAGATCACCAGCGCGTCGGCGAGGCCCGCCAAGCTGCCGACAAACGGTATCCAGCGCACGACAAACAGCGGCAGCCAACGCAACACGACCACACGCCAGACTTCGACCGTGCTGCCGTCGGTGCGCACGAGCTTGGTGCCGACCGTGCGCTTGCCGATGGTCTGCCCGTTCTTGCTGAGCAAGTTGAGATTGATGGCAACGATCACCAGCAACAAGACTGCGCTGACGGTCATGGCCGTCGTCCCGGTAAAGGGAAGCTTTTCCAGCAGCTGCGCGGTGGCGGCATGATTGATGCCGTAATGCGAGGCCCACCACATCGACAAGGGCCAGGCGAACATGCCTACGATGAAGCTATCGATGAAGGCGCCCCAGAACCGCTGCCATCGCGTCGCCTTGCGCGACTCCAGATCTGTATTGACCGGTGCATCTTCCACCACCGCGCCCGGCGCGGCATACGGATTCGTTTCCATGTTTCGTGTTCCTCCTGCGTCAGCTGTTGATGACGATGGTGTCCGCAATGCGGTCGTGCAGGCAGCGCTTTTCCTGGCTGAAAATCATGAGCGCGTCGATCAACGCAGCGAACCGACCCACCAACGGAATCAGGCCAAGCAAGCCAATGGGCAGGGCGCGCAGGAAAAAGATGCGCGCAAGCGACGCCCGATCACCATCGGTTCGAACAATCTTGATGCCCAGTACACGCTTGCCGATGGTTTGGCCGCTGCGATGGAGGAGAATCAAGTTGTAGACAGCAAGGCAGAAAAAGATGGCGGCACATAGCGCGGCAACGGCCCCATAAGTGGAAGCTGGCGCCGTTTCCCCACGCGCTCTTGCAAGGTAACCCGTGTATGCCGGAACGGCGACTGGCAGCAAGCACAGGCCGAAGAACAGATCGTCGAGCAAAACCGCCCCTAGACGTCGTCCACGCGTTGCTTTGCGTGCCTCCAGGTCATCACCGCCAAACGCAGACACATCGTCGACCACCGCGCCAGGCGCGGCATACGGATTGTTTTCCATGGCTTGTTTTCCCTGTCAGAACCGGCCCCCATGCCGGCGCCCGAGTATATGGGCAACTCATGACAGGCGTACAAGTGCCCGCGAAGGTTCGTAGGTTGGGGTGTGAACCCCAACGTTGCCATGTATGGACGAATCGGATGTTGGGGTTCGCGCCCCAACCTACGCCGCCAGCAGCTCGATGAAGGCCTTGCCGAACGCCGGAATATCGTCGGGCTTGCGACTGGTGATCAGGTTGCCGTCGCGCACCACTTCGCGGTCTTCCCAGCGCGCGCCCGCGTTTTCCAGATCCTGCTTCAGGCTGGGCCAGGAGGTCATGGTGTGCCCCTTCACCTGGCCGGCGTTAATCAGCGTCCACGGACCATGGCAGATCGCCGCGATGGGCTTGTTCGCTTCGCCGAAGGCGCGCACGAACGAGACGGCTTCCTCTTTCATGCGCAGCTTGTCGGGGTTGATCACCCCGCCAGGCAGCAGCAGCGCCTGGTAGTCGTCGGGCTTGGCCTGGTCGAGCGGCCGGTCCACTTTCACCGCGCCGCCCCAGTCGCTGACTTTCCAGCCCTTGATTTCTTTGGCGTCGCCGGGGGCGATCACGTCGACCTGGGCGCCGGCTTCTTCGAGCATCTTCTTCGGCTCGGTCAGTTCGGCGTATTCGAAACCGTCGGTGGCAAGCAGCGCAATTTTCTTGCCGGACAAGGATTTGCTGGGGCTCATGGCGCAGACTCCGGATGGTAAGGCCCGAAGTCTGCAAACAGCGCTATACAAGTTACGTATGCCGCCGGTGAGGGCGGCGTGACGCGGCTTACTTGGCGCGCTTGGGCTTGAGCAAGGTGCCCGTGCACTTGGGCGAACCGCACAGGCAGGCCCATTTCTTCTTGAGGCGCGCGGTATGCGGCACTTCCAGCACGATGCCGTAGTCGTAGGTGAGTTCCTCGCCGGCCTTGATGTTGCGCTTGGCTTCGATGATCACCTTGTCCTTGCGCAGATCGCCCTTCTCGTTTTCGATCACGAAGGCCACGCAGTTGGGCGCGCAGCTGTGGTTGATCCAACGCGCGATGTTGCCCTTGCGGTTGGCGTCGAGGATGTACTCGTCGTTGAGCGTAAACAGGAAGGTGTGCCCGGTTTCGCCACCGTCGCCGTACATCTCGTCGGCGTCCTCGTGGGTCATCAGCGTGCCCTTGTATTCGATGATTTCTTCACCCTTCTTGATCGGGGCGACGGCAAAAACGCCATTGCCGTGGATGGGTGAGCGGCGAGCAACGATGCGACGGGACATGGATATCCGGATTTGGAAGGATGGAAAGTGCAATCGCTAATGATGCCTGCTCTGTGTGACGTTGGGAACCGTGACGGCGATGCGATGAGCGACATGCATCGTAGGTTGGGCTGAGCCCCGGACTTGAACCGGGGCGAACCCCAACATCGGGATGCGACTGGCGAGCTGGATTTCGGCTGCGCCTCCACCCAGCCTACGGGGCCGTTTCAAACATTTGGCATGTTGCGCGGTCCCATTTCACCTGTCCCGTTCCCTGCTATATTCAAACAATCGTTTGAGGTGCTTCCATGAAACGACTGCTCCACGGATTGGCTCTCGTACTGCTGGCTGGCGTGCTCACCGCCTGTGGGCCGCAGCGCCAGAGCGTATTCCCGCCCACGATCACCATCCAGCAAATGAAAGTGGAGCCCAACGGCGCCTGGCAGCTCAGCCTGCGCATCCAGAACAACAGCTACACCGGCATGGACTACCAGTCGATCGAAGGCCGGCTGCAGATCGCGCAAGGCATGCCGGTGCGCGTGCACGCCAAGTTCGAGATGGATATCCCCACCTTCGCCGGCGACGTGGTGCAGGTCCAGGTGCTGCCCACGCCGGAGATGAGCCAGGCCCTGCAGGCGATCGCCGGCAAGGGCAGCGCCGGCTCCCTGCCCTACACGCTCAACGGCATCGTGCATGCCGTGCCCAATCTGGAAGATCACCCGGACAACAAGAATCCGCGCGATTTTCCGTTCACCAGCAACTCTTTCCTTTCGCCGGTTCCCGGCGTACCCAACACGTATCGCTAACGCTCCACGAAGGATCCCGTCATGACGCTCTACAAGGCCCCGCTCGACGATCAGCGCTTCGCACTCTTCGATGTACTCGGCGCGGAAACGGCACTTACCAAGCTGCAAGGGGGCGAGGGCCATACCCGCGACCTGCTCGATGCGGTACTGGAAGAAGCCGGCCGCCTGAGCGAGCAGGTGCTGGCGCCCACCAATGCTTCGGGCGATGAAGAGGGCTGCCATTTCGACAAGGCCAGCCGCACCGTCACCACGCCCAAGGGTTTCAAGGAAGCCTTCAGGCAGTTCGCCGAAGGCGGCTGGGCCGGGCTCACCATGGCGGAGGAATTCGGTGGCCAGGCGCTGCCCTCGGTGCTGGGCACGGCCACCACCGAGCTGTTCCAGTCCGGCAACTTGTCGTGGAGCCTGTATCCGCTCTTGTCCGAAGGTGCCTGCCATGCGCTGGAACTGCATGGCACCAACGAGCAGAAGCACACGTATCTGAAGCCGATCGTCGCCGGCCAGTGGACCGGCACCATGTGCCTGACCGAACCACAGGCCGGCTCGGATCTGGGCCTTTTGAAGACGCGCGCCGAACCCGGCGAAAACGGTAATTACAAGATCACTGGCACTAAGATTTTCATCAGCGCCGGCGATCATGACCTGGCCCAGAACATCATCCACCTGGTGCTCGCGCGCCTGCCCGATGCACCGGCCGGCAGCCGCGGCATCTCGATGTTCATCGTGCCGAAATTCAAGCTGAAGGCCGACGGCTCGCTGGGCGAACGCAACAACGTCTACGCCGGCGCGATCGAGCACAAGATGGGCATCCGCGGCTCGGCTACCTGCGTGATGAATTTCGATGAGGCCGAAGGTTATCTGATCGGGCAACCGAACAAAGGTTTGCCGGCGATGTTCACCATGATGAATGCGGCGCGCCTTGCCGTGGGCGTGCAAGGTTTGGCATTGGCCGAACGCGCATGGCAGAACAGCGCAAACTACGCGCGCGAACGTTTGCAATCGCGTTCGCTTTCCGGCGCGAAATTTCCCGACAAGCCGGCCGACAACCTGCTGGTGCAACCGGACGTGCGCCGCATGCTGCTGACCCAGCGCGCTTTCGTGGAAGGCTCGCGCATGTTGCTGCTGTACGCCGCACTGCAGACCGATATCGAAGCGCGCGGCATCGACGATGCGCAGCGGCAAAAAGGCAGCGAACTGCTCGCCTTCCTGATCCCGATCGCCAAGGGGCTGGTCACCGAACTGGCGCAGGAATGCACCAAGGAAGCGCTGCAGGTGTACGGCGGCCACGGCTTCATCGTCGAGAACGGCGTGGAGCAGTTCGTGCGCGATGCACGCATCATCACACTGTACGAAGGCACCACCGGCATCCAGGCCGCCGATCTGCTCGGCCGCAAGATCCTGCAATTGAAAGGCGTGGGCCTGCAGCACTTCCTTGCCGAGATCGGCGCGTTCTGCAAGCAGCATGCGGCGGACGAAAGCCTGAAACCGTACATCGGCCCGCTCGGCGCCTTGGCGAAGGAATGGGGCGAGCTGACCATGCAGCTGGCGCAGCGCATCCAGGCCAATCCGGAAGAACTCGGCGCGGCCGCCAACGATTATCTCTACTACAGCGGCTACATCACGCTGGCGTATTTCTGGGCGCGCGCGGTGGCGGCGCTGGCGCACAGCACGCAGCAGCCCGAGTTCAAGCAGGCAAAAAGGGATACAGCATCGTTCTACTTCGCACGCCTGCTGCCGCGCACGCATATGCACAAGGCGGCGATCGAAGCGGGCATCGATACCATTCCAGCGATCGCGTAGGCTGGGGGCGCAAACCCCGACATTTAGCTCCGACCATGCATGGCAACGTTGGGGTTTGCACCCCAACCTACACGCCGCCTGCCGTCATTGCGGCGAAGGCCGGACGTAGCGCGCAGTGCGGAGAACGTCCGAAGGACGGCCCCGAAGAGGTAAGCGAAGCGAATCATCCATTGCCAGTCCGCAGCATAGATTCCGGCCTTCGCCGGAATGACGATTGGGCGTTTACAAGATTCACGCCTTACAACACATAACGACGAACACAGAAATTTTTCTGCGTTCGCCGCATGATTACTCCCTATTTGTGTCAGTGCAGCGCCGTATGCGCGATATCGCACTGGTTGGTGTCATTGGACCACGTGCTTTGCATTGCATAGCTGCCATTGCCCATGGCCACGTTGGCCGAAGCGCCCTGGCCTGAGCTGATCCAAGCGCATTCGTCGCCGTTTTCCTCGCCGTTGTAGGAACTGCCCGTCTGGTTGGTCCAGCCGCCCGCGGGATTCTGGTCGGTGCTGGTTTCGGCATATTCATGACCCTCGACGATGGTGACACCGTCCAGCGTGCCGGCTGCACCGGCATTCACGAAGTTCGCGCCGCAGCTTGCCCCGGCGTCGGGGACGTAAGGCATGTTGGTGAAGGCGATATCACCGTAGGGCGAAGAGACACCGGCGTCCTTGTTGTAATCGTGCCACGCACAGAAACCGCCGCCGGCGTTGAAACCGTCCGGATGCGTACCCGTCGGCGATACCACTACATATTGCGTATAACGATTGCTTGCCGCGGTGGTATTGCCGAAATGCGCTGCCGCCTTGATCGCCTCCTGCGCCAATTGCTTGGCAGTGGCCCGGCTCGGCGACTTGGCTGAGTTGTCATACCACACGCCGGCGAGCACCGTGGACTTCGGATACGGCACGAACGAAGCGCCCGACGGACAGGACGTGGCACCCGCCGATACCGCGCCATCGCAATACTGCGTGAGCACGCCCGACCAAAGCTCGCCACCCGTGCCCAGGCCCTTGAACATCATCTGCAAACGCGGCGCCACCCCGGCGGTGTCATTGGACAGCACTACGTTGCCGTTGGAATCCTTACCCGCCGTACCCCACTGCGAGCCGTAGATCACCAGGTACACTTTCTGCGGACCGCTGGTGACGCCGATACTGTCGATCCCGCCACCATAGGCGAGCGTTTCCGGACCGGTCGCGGCGGCGTTCGGATAGGCCATGCGGAATGTTTTCATCAGGTTCAAGGTTTCGCGCGTGGGTACGGCGCCGTGCCGATAGGCATGCCCGTAAGCCGGCGAATAAGGATTGGCGACTTGCGCCGCAGCGTTGTCGCTTGCCATGGCCGTGCCAGCGGCAAGGACCAGCAAGCCTGATACGGCGACTTTGACGAGAGCACACTTGGAATAACCGAACATTTCGTATCCCCATTCAAAATGGACAGAAAAGCCCGCTGCGGCCGGACGACCTCAGAAGCATCTGCACGACAGCGGGACCCGTTCACTAAAATCACGCTTAAACACACTTGCGACCTTTGGCCAGCCGCGTTTGCTGATCCGATCCCTGTGGCAAAGACCATCGCGTACAGCGATGGTCCGGATGTGCGGCATGTCCCCGGCAAGGTCATTCGCCGCCCCCCCCCGGCGACGAATGCGCGGACGCTAGAAGAAGCCGTGTGAGCGGATCATGTGTGTAGCGTGATGGACAGCTATACAAATCGGGCACGAGCAGGACTTCTGCGCAAATACGCTCGGGACATGCGCAACAAGGCACAACGGGCCGACGCAGTCGCCTACACACCGCCGGCTGGCGTACCCACGCACCCAACAATTACCGCTAGGCTAGGCCTGCTTATCCAAAGGGGAGTCACCATGAAGACTGCTGTATGCGGTATCAAACCCGCCTTGCTTGCGCTGCTGCTCACCCTGAGCGGCGCGGCACTCGCCACGGATGACACCACACCGCAGTATTCCAATTACCCCAGCGAAACCCCGGCCGCGTTCAAGCCGGCCACCGAAAGCTTCGACTACGTCGAGCGCGACGTGAAGATCCCGATGCGCGATGGCGTGAAGCTCAACACGGTGATCCTCATTCCGAAAGGCGCGCACCACGCCGGCATCGTGATGACGCGCACGCCCTACGATGCCAAGGCGCTTACGCATCACGTGATGAGCGGCCATCTCGGCCCGATGCTGGAAGGCTACGACAATGCCGCCGACGTGATCGTGGAAGACGGCTATATCCGCGTAATCCAGGACATTCGCGGCAAGTATGGCTCTGAAGGCGATTACGTGATGAACCGTCCGGTGCACGGGCCGCTCAATCCCACGCCGGTCGACGATGCCACCGACACCTACGACACCATCGACTGGCTGGTGAAGAACGTGCCCGAATCGAACGGCAAGGTCGGCACCATCGGCATTTCCTACGACGGCTTCGAACCGCTGATGTCGCTGGTCAGTCCGCATCCGGCATTGAAAGTGGCGGTGCCGATGAATCCGATGGTGGACGGCTGGATGGGCGACGACTGGTTCCATCACGGCGCGTTCCGCCAGCAGAACATGTCCTACATCTACGAACAGAGCGCCAGCCGCGACAACAGCTACAAGTGGTGGACCAACTTCCACGACGAATACGACCTGTTCATGCACTACGTTTCCGCCGGCGAGATGGGCCGCGCGTATGGCATGGAGCAATTGGGCTTCTGGACCAAGCTGACGGCGCATCCGGCGTACGACGCGTTCTGGAGCGAACAGGCCGTCGATAAACTGCTCGGCGCGCAGCCGCTGAAAGTACCGACCATGCTGGTGCACAGCCTGTGGGACCAGGAAGACATCTACGGCGCGCTTGCCGTGTATCGCGCGATCAAGCCGAAGGACAAGAATGGCGACATGGTGAAGCTGGTGATGGGTCCGTGGCACCACGGCCAGGAGATCGATGAAGCCAGCTCGCTCGGCGCGATCCGTTTCGGCAGCGACACGGCCAAGTATTTCCGCGAACACATCCTGCGGCCGTATCTGGCGCAATACCTGAAGGATGGCTCGCCCAAGGCGGACATCGCAGCGGTAACCGCCTATCAGACCGGCAGCAACCAGTGGCAGCGCCTGGGCCATTGGCCGCTGGCCTGCGAGGAGGGTTGCAAGGTGAAGAGCCGTCCGTTGTATCTGCAGGCGGATCGCAAGCTCGGCTTCAGCGCGCCCGGCGGCAGCGATGCGTATGACGAATACGTCTCCGATCCCGCGCATCCGGTGCCGTTCCGCGCGCGCCCGATCCAGCCGGTCGGCTACGACAACAGCCTTACCTGGTCGCAGTGGCTGGTGGACGACCAGCGCGAGGCGTCCGGCCGTACCGATGTCGTCAGCTATGTTTCCGACGTGTTGACCGAGCCCTTGATCATCAGCGGTTTCCCGGTGGTCCACCTGACCGCCTCCACCAGCGGCACGGACAGCGACTGGGTGGTGAAGCTGATCGACGTTTACCCCGACCAGGTAGCCGAGCAGCCGGAGATGGGCGGCTATCAGCTGGCGGTGTCGATGGATATCTTCCGCGGCCGTTATCGCGAAGGCTACGACAAGCCCAAGGCCCTGGCCGCCAACCAGCCGCTCACCTACCGCTTCGACTTGCCCACCGCGAACCACGTTTTCCTGCCGGGCCACCGCGTGATGGTGCAGGTGCAATCGAGCTGGTTCCCGCTGTACGACCGCAACCCGCAGACCTTCGTGCCGAACATCTTTTTTGCGAAGCCGGCGGATTACCAGAAGGCGACGCAGCGGATCTATCACTCGGGGCATCAGGCCAGTTACATCGCGCTGCCGGTGATCGGCGGCTGAGGCGCTGCGCTCTACTCCCTCCCCTGCTTGGCAGGGGAGGGCTGAGGTGGGGTTGAACGAGCTTGCCGCACAATTGAAATTCATCGCGAGACGGCTTCACCCCACCCCAACCCTCCCCTACTGCACGTAGGGGAGGGAGCTGTTCTGGGTAGATTTGCAGTTCGCATCTCGTGCCCAGTGGGGGCTTCCACCCACAACCCCGTTGGGTGTAGAACCGGGCTTACGCGTTCCTATCAACCGGCCGACGCATGAGCGACACCCATTTCCTGATCCGTCTGGCCGAGGATGACGACGACTTTATCCTCGGCCTGGTCCCGCGTTTCGTGGATTTTTCGCTGCCCGCCTGGCGCAAGCGGCACGAATGCATCGAGGGCATCCGCAAGGATCTCACCCGTCATCTGGACGACCAGCCTTCGAACAGCTACGTCTTCGTCGCCGAGAACGACGATGGCGACCGCGTGGGCTTCATCCATCTGCAGCGCACGCAGGATTACTTCACCGGCCGCTACAACTGCCACATTTCCGACCTTGCCGTGGCGCCGCGCCACGAAGGCCAGGGCGTGGGCAAGGCCTTGATCCAGCACGCCGAAGCATGGGCGCGGGAACATCAATGCCAGTTGGTCACGCTGGCGGTGTTTCCCGGCAACGAACGGGCCAAGGCACTGTACGAAGCGGCCGGATTCAACCTCGATCTGCTGCGCATGGCCAAGCCGGTACACGGATAACGGGATGGCATGTAGGTTGGGCTGACTACTCCAACAAGGGGCACGTGATGCAAGGGGAAGATGCCAAGCTGGCGATGACGCGTCGCGATCTGCTGCGCCTGATCGGAGTCAGTGCCGGCGGCGCGGCGATGTATGCGGCCATGCATCGCATGGGCTTTGCCGCCGAATCGCCATATCGAGGCGCACCCGCGCTGCAAGGCGCGCCACCGGGTATCTCCGTGCTGATTCTCGGCGCAGGGTTGGCCGGCATGGTGGCCGCCTATGAACTGCGCGCCGCCGGCTACCAGGTGCAGGTGCTGGAATACAACGCGCGTCCCGGCGGTCGCAACTGGACGCTGCGCGGCGGCGACAGCTACACCGAACTCGGCGGCTTCACCCAGCACTGCCAGTTCGATCGCGGCCTGTACATCAATCCCGGTCCGTGGCGCATTCCGTATCACCACCGCGCCCTGCTCGATTACTGCAAGAAACTCGACATACCGCTCGAGCCGTTCGTGCAGGTCAACTACAACGCCTACCTGCACCGCGCCGATGCGTTCGGCGGCAAGCCACAACGCTACCGCACCATCAACGCCGACTACCGCGGCCACATCGCAGAACTGCTCGCCAAAGCCACACAGCAAAGCAAGCTGGATGCGCAAGTGAGCAAGGACGATCAAGCCTTGCTGCTCGACTCGCTGCGTCAGTGGGGTGCGCTCGACAAGAACTACGCGTATGCCGCCGGCCCCATGGCCAGCAACCGCCGCGGCTATGCAAAACCGCCGGGCGGCGGCCTGAGCGCCAAACCGCTGGATTCACAGCCGCTGCAACTGCACGACGTACTCACCTCGCGGCTGTGGTCAGGCCTTACGGACGGGGAAATCCTCGAATTCCAGACCACGCTGTTCCAGCCGGTGGGTGGCATGGGCCGCATCGGCGAAGCCTTCGGAAAACAGCTCAAAGAAGTCATCCGCTACAACACCAAGGTCATCGCCATTCACCAGGACGACCACGGCGTTACCGTCAGCCACGAAGACACACACCATCCTGGCCATACGCAAACCGCGCAAGCCGACTGGTGCATCTGCACGATTCCGCTATCCATCCTCAGCCAGATTCCGATCAACGTGAGTGCACCGATGGCCGAAGCGATCGGCGCGGTGCCCTACGCGGCGTCGGTGAAAATCGGCCTGCAATTCAAGCGGCGTTTCTGGGAAGAGGATGAAGGCATCTATGGCGGCATTACACTGACCGACCTGCCGATCAACACCATCAGCTATCCCAGTACCGGCTTCAACGGCAAGGGCAAGGGTGTGCTGCTGGGCGGCTACGCCTACGGCCTGGACGCCTACCAGCTCACCGCCATGACGCCCGAAGCGCGCGTGCGCAAGGCAGTGGAGTACGGCAGCCAGATCCATCCGCAATACGCACAGGAATTCGACAACGGCGTGGCCGTGGCGTGGCATCGCGCACCATTCACGCTCGGCTGTTTCGCCACCTGGACGGACGAATTGCGCGACAAGCACTACCAGAACCTTTGCCAGGTCGATGGCCGCATCGCGCTGGCCGGCGAACATGCGTCCTACCTGCCGGCATGGCAGGAAGGTGCGGTGACGTCCGCGCTGGACGTGATCACACGCATCCATCAACGCGTGGTGGCGGAAGGTGCAGCATGAAGCGACTATCGGCCATCGCCCTGCTCTTGCTTGCCTGCACGCCATTCGCCTGCGCGCAGACATCCGGCCAGACGTTCTACACCTATGCCTCGCTTACTCACGCCAATGGCGAGGAAATCTTCCATGCCATCTGCCAGGGCTGCCATATGCCCGACGCCAAGGGCGCGATCGGCGCCGGTGCGTATCCCGCCTTGACCGGCAACCCGAAGCTGGCTTCACCGCAATACATGGCGGCGGTGATCCTGTTCGGCCGGCACGACATGCCATCGTTCGTGATGAAGCCTTCGGATCACAAGAATTTCTTCGAGGATGCCAAGCTCAGCGATGCGCAGATCGCCGACGTGATCAACTACGTGCGCACGCATTTGGGCAATCACTACATCAACAGCATCACGGCGGCGGAAGTGACGGCGATGCATCCGCAGTACATGGCGACAAAACCGTAGGTTGGGGTGCGAACCCCAACATGGATTTATCTGCGTAGATGGCGACGTTGGGGTTTGCACCCCAACCTACGGCAATAAAAAATCCCCCGTTCGATGAACGGGGGATCTTGAACATCAACGCTGCAACGAACGATCAGTTCTTGGTAGCGCCCACGCCTTCGGCTTCTTCACGCTGCGCCAGGCGCTGGCCGACGCGGTCGATGTTCATCAGCGACAGCAGGTGGGCGTAGATCCAGCCCAGGGTGCCGTCGGCGAGGAAGCGGTGCGTGGTTTCGGCGTCGAGCTTGCGCAGCTTTTCCTCGTTGACCACGAACAGGCCGTTCAAGTTGATCACGTTGCCGTTCCGCTCCAGGCGGATATTGCGCGGCTCAAGCAGGTCGTGCTTGCGCAGGTCTTCCATGAACTGCTTGGTGCGCGCCACGTGCTGCTGGAATTCGCCGAGGAAGTTCACGGCGTTCTTCAGCATGTCGGTTTCGCTGCCGTCTTCCTTGAACAGGCGCTCGCCTTCGGCGCTGTTGAAGCCTTCGTAGGCTTCGTCCAGGAACACGGTGAAATCGTCGCCTTCCACTTCCGGCGGCTTCTCAGCCAGCACGAACGGATAGCGGCGCACGAAGGCCGGAATGTAGACGTTTTGCGCCCACTGGCCATCGGCGTCGACGAACAGGTTTTCGTTCTGGCGCAGGCCCAGCAGTGCCATCGGGCCGGCGCTGGCCTCGTCGGGGCCGGCGAACAGGATCGGAATGTCGCGGGCGGTGATGGGGAATTCCGTGCAGGTCAACGGCACCGAGTGCACGTTGTGCGCGAACTTGAGGTTCTGCAGCCCTTTTATGCGCAGATCCTTGTGTGCAGCGCGGTTCAGCGGAACCGGACGCTCGTAGAAAAGTACTTCGGCCACGTTCATACCTCTGCCCCGCCGTGCCGGGGTCGCCACGTGCGGCTCCCCCTCCCAAACCCGGCGTCGGGTCTACAGATGAACGAGCACTATATCAGCGCCGCATTTCCGGGGCGAGTTGGCAAATATCCCGGCGGCGCAGGGTCTTGACGCCGCGCATTGCATGCGATTTGCAATCAATTTGGTCTATGCTGCGGAAAAACCGAGCGCCATTGCATTGGAAAGACGCTCTTTCGCCAAAAGTGAAGGACGAAACGCATGCTTATGGAAGTGCCACATCGGGCCGACCTGAACTCGACCCGGGTACTGTCACTGGATGCCGCGGGCCGGATTCTGGACTGGATCAGTTGGCAGGACGCGGTATGCCTCTATGTCCGGGACGCCGTCGCGTGGACTCTCGGCGACCCCTGCCTTACCGTGCACGGCGGCCATAACCGCAACTTAGGGATGCAAAGCCGCATCGAGCTGCATCCCATTGTCGCCAGCCGCGGGCATTGCCACGACCACGCCATCGATCCGGCGCCCGCCTTGACCAATGTCGCCCTGTTCAGCCGCGACCGCTACCTGTGCATGTACTGCGGCGTACGCTTCAGCCGCGGCGAGCTGACCCGCGACCACGTGCTGCCGATCTCCAAGCGCGGCCGCGACGAATGGGAAAACGTGGTCAGCGCCTGCCTGGCCTGCAACCTCAAGAAGGGCAACCGCACCCCGCAGGAAGCCAACATGCCGCTGCTCGCGGTGCCGTACCGGCCGAGCTGGGTGGAGCACCTGATCCTGTCCAACCGCAACATCCTGGCCGACCAGATGGAATTCCTGGTGAGCCATCTGCCGCGGCACCGGCGCGAGGCGATGGCGTAGCGCTTTCTCCTCATCCCTTTCAGAGAGAGGGATGAGGGGCGAACCTCGCGAGAAACCTTCATGGAATGTACGTTGGGGTTCGCACCCCAACCTACGCGGCTCCGATTCAGAAGCGAGGCAAGGTGTCCCCTCACCCAGGAGGGGAGAGGGCGCACAATACGCGGATGATCGATCTCTCCCGCTACCCCCACCTCGCCTCCATCGAGTCCCCCGCTGACCTGCGCCGCTTCCCGGACGATCAGCTTCCCGCCATCGCCAACGAACTGCGCCGCTACCTGATCGAAGCGGTGGCCAGCTCCGGCGGCCATTTCGGCGCCGGCCTGGGCGTGGTGGAGCTGACCGTCGCGCTGCACTACGTGTTCGACACGCCACACGACCGGCTGATCTGGGACGTGGGCCACCAGTGCTACCCGCACAAGATCCTCACCGGCCGCCGCGACCGCATCACCACCATCAAGAAAAAGGGCGGCCTGGCGCCGTTCCCGCGCCGAGAGGAAAGCGACTATGACGCCTTCGGCGTGGGCCACTCCTCTACCTCGATCTCCGCCGCGCTGGGCATGGCTATTGCCGCCCAGCGCAAGGGCGATGCGCGCAAGTTCGTGGCGGTGATCGGCGATGGCGCGATGACCGCCGGAATGGCCTTCGAAGCGCTCGACCACGCCGGCGACCTCAGCGCCAACCTGCTGGTGGTGCTCAACGACAACGGCATGTCAATCAGCGAGAACGTTGGCGGCCTAGCCAAGCGGCTGGAAAAGCGTGGCGATGGGGTGTCCGTGCCCAGTTCGATGTTCGAGGAACTGGGCTTCGACTACACCGGCCCGATCGACGGCCACGACGTGCCGAAGCTGCTGGAAGTGCTGCGCGCGCTGAAAACCCAGCAAGGTCCGCAGTTGCTGCACGTGATCACCACCAAGGGCAAGGGCTACGCTCCGGCCGAGCTGGAGCAGATCGAATACCACGCAGTGGGCCCGTTCGATCCGCTGGCCGGCGTGGTGAAGAAGCCTCCCGGCAAGCTCACCTACAGCGACGTTTTCAGCGACTGGCTATGCGACATGGCCGCCGTGGATGCGCGCCTGTTCGGCATCACCCCGGCCATGCGCGAAGGCTCGGGGCTGGTGCGCTTTTCCCAGGAACATCCCGACCGCTACATCGACGTCGCCATCGCCGAACAGCACGCCGTCACGCTGGCCGCCGGCATGGCCTGCGAGGGTGCCAAGCCGGTGCTGGCGATCTATTCCACCTTCCTGCAGCGCGCCTACGACCAAACCATCCACGACGTGGCGCTGCAGAATCTTGACGTGACCTTCGCCATCGACCGCGCCGGCGTGGTCGGTCCGGATGGCCCCACGCATGCGGGCAGCTTCGATCTGAGCTTCCTGCGCTGCCTGCCGAACATGCTGGTGATGGCGCCGGCCGACGAGGACGAGTGCCGCGCCATGCTGAGCACCGGCTTCCGGCACCCCGGCCCCGCCGCCATCCGCTACCCGCGCGGCGGCGGTCCCGGCGTGGTGGTACGCACGACGGTGGATACGCTGCCGATCGGCAAGGCCGAGCTGCGCCGGCGCGGCCACCGGCTGGCGCTTCTGAGCTTCGGCGCCATGCTCGCGCCGGCCGCGGAACTGGCCGCCGAGATCGACGCCACCCTGGTCAACATGCGTTTCGTGAAGCCACTGGACGAGGCGCTGCTGCTGGAACTGGCGAAAAGCCACGAGGCCTTCGTAACCCTGGAGGACAACGTCGTCGCCGGCGGCGCCGGTTCGGCGGTGGCCGAATGCCTGGCCGCCCACGGCGTGAACCTGCCGATCCTGCATCTGGGGTTGCCCGATGCATACCTGGAACACGGCAGCCGCGAGGAAGTGCTGAGCGAGGCCGGGCTGGATCTGGCGGGTATCCGTCGGGCGATACGGGCTCGTTTCCCGCAGCTGCATCAGGCAAGCGCCTGAGTCGCACGGGCAGGCTTGCACGCTCCCTTCACCCCCAAACCGCTGGGCTAGGGCCTGTTTACACTATTTGGGTGGCCGTCATGCGGCAGCGCGCGGCTTGCCTTGGCCACCAGCCAAGCCTGCGCCACGCATTACCACCTGACGGCCACCCAACGACAACGCGGGCTACGCAAATAGTGTAAACAGGCCCTAGTTACCCCCGCCTAAGGGAGAACGATGCGTTATGGAATATCCTTAACGTTTTCCCAAGGACTGAGGAGCCATTCGGCCCGTGACTGAGTTCATCGTCCGAGTTGTCCAATTCTGCCGCCGCTACGCTCTGCTCGTGGCGGTGTCCTTTTTCGCCCTGGCCGGCGTCGCCATCTGGATCGCCGCGGGCAAGCTGAGCGTCGACACCAATACCGACAACCTCTTCGCCAGCACACTCCCGTGGCGCCAGCACGCCATGGCCTTCGACCGCGAGTTTCCGCAGTTCAACAACGTGTTGGCGGTAGTGGTGCGTGGCGCGACGCCGGAGGAATCCGACGAAACGGCCGCGCAACTGGCCAAGGCGCTGGCGGCCGACAAGAAGCACTTCATCGACGTAAGCCGGCCCGACGCCGATCCGTTCTTCCGCCACGAAGGCCTGCTGCTGCTCGACCCGGACGACCTGAGCAAGATGCTCGGCTCGCTGATGAACGCGCAGCCCTTGCTTGGCCCCCTTGCGGCGGACCCTTCGGCGCGCGGCCTGTTGAACGGGGTATCGCTGATGGCGGCGGGCGTGCGCATCCAGCACGCCGATCTTTCGCCGTACAAGCCCGCGCTGGATCAGTTGCGCCAGGTGCTGGACAAGGCCGCCGACGGCCATCCCATCCCGCTGTCATGGCAAAGCCTGCTCGGTTCGGACGTGACCCAGCAGCCGCAGAATGTCACCTTCGTGCTCACCCACCCAGTGCTGGAGGAAGGCTCGCTGCAGCCGGGCCTGGCCGCGACGCAGACCCTGGAAGGCATCGCCAAGAACCTGCCGGACGTGAAGGCCGGTCGCGTGCGCGTGGACTATACCGGCTCGGTCGCGCTGGCCGATGTGCAATTCGGCGCGCTCACCAAGGGTATCGTCGCCAGCACGCTGGTCAGCCTGTTCCTGCTGGCGCTGTGGCTGTACCTGGCGATGCATTCGTTCCGCCGCATCATTCCGATTTTGCTCACGCTGCTGGTCGGCTTCGCGCTCACTACCGGCTTCGCCTCCCTGGCAGTGGGTACCTTGAACGTGATTTCCGTAGCCTTCGCGGTGCTGTTCGTCGGCCTGGCGGTGGATTTCGGCATCCAGTTCGCGGTGCGCCTGCGCGAGCAGCGCATGCTGCACGATGACATCGACGTGGCGCTGGCTGCCGGCGCACGCGTGTCCGGCAGCCAGATCGCGGTGGCGGCAGCCGCAACCGCGTGCGGCTTTCTCGCCTTCTCGCCGACCAGCTTCGTCGGCGTGGCCGAGCTGGGCACCATCGCCGGCGTGGGCATGGGCATCGCGCTGGTCTGCACGCTTACCTTGCTGCCGGCCCTGTTGAGCCTGATGAAGCCGGCGCGCCAGAGCAAGGAACTGTCGCTGCCGTTCGGGCCGAAACTCGATTCCCTGCTGCACTGCCATTACAAGCCGGTACTGGGCGTGTTCGCGCTGCTCGGCATCGCCGGCCTGGTGGCGGGCGTGCGCATGCCGTTCGACGCCAACCCGCTCAATACGCAGGACCCCAATTCCGAACCGATGCGCACGCTGCGCAGCCTGGCCGACAACCCGGTCACCAATCCGTTCAACATCAACATCATGGTGCCCAACCTGGACACCGCGCGCAGCCTGACGGAAAAACTCGGCAAACTGCCGGAAGTCTCGCGCGCGATTTCCGGCGCCACTTTCGTGCCGGCCGATCAGCAGGCCTCGCTCGACCAGCTCGACCAGGCGCAGGTGCTGATGCTGCCGTCGCTGGATGTCGATCCGTCCGGTCCGCCGGTCACGCCGCAAGCCTTGCGCGCGGCGATCAACGACACGCTGGACGCGATCAACGAGGCCAAGCCGGAGATGACGCCCGATTCGCCGCTGCATGGCATCGAGGCCTCGCTGCAGAAACTGGCCAAGGCGCCGGACGACCGCCTGATGATGATGAACGAGGCGATCAGCCGCTTCCTGCCCACGCAACTGGACAAGCTGCGCGATGCGTTGAACGCAAAGGGCATCACGCTCCAATCGCTGCCCGAATCGATCAAGCGCGATTGGGTCAGCCCCAACGGCCAGGTGCGCATCCAGGTCTCGCCCACCGTCAACGAGCAAGATACCTCCGGCCTGCGCAAATTCGTGGAAGCCGTGCAGCGCGTCGCGCCCGATGCGGGCGGACCGGCCGTCACCACCATCGCCTCGGCCGACACCATCATGCGCGCGTTCAAGCAGGCCGCGGCGCTGGCCATCGTCGCCATTGCCGTGGTGCTGCTGCTGGTGATCCGCCGTTTGAAGGACGCAGGCATCGTCCTGCTCACGCTGGCGATGTCCGCGCTGCTCACCGCGCTGCTCGCACGTTCGTTGGGGATGGCGATCAACTACGCCAACATCATCGCGCTGCCGCTGTTGTTGGGCGTGGGCGTGTCGTTCAACGTGTATTTCGTGATGAACTGGCGCGCGGGCATGCGGCGCTTCGTGAGTTCCGCCTCGGCGCGCGCGGTGCTGTTCTCCGCACTCACCACCGGCACGGCGTTCGGTTCGCTGGCCTTGTCGCACGACCTTGGCATGGCCAGCATGGGCCGCATGCTACTGGTAAGCCTGGTCGCGGTGCTGCTAGCCACGTTCATCTTCCTGCCGGCGTTGTTGTATGCGATCAAGCCGCCGGCGCAGGTGAGCGGTACGGGGCATTGACCGTAGGTTGGGGTGCAAACCCCAACATCGCGATCCTTGTCGACATGGCAACGTTGGGGTTTGCACCCCAACCTACGGGCAGGCATGAAACGCTCGGCTAGAACGGCACATTGAACGCCACACCCACCGTGCGCGGCGTCGACATCTGCACCAGCATCGGCCCGCCCACCGTGGCCAGGAAATTCACCGCTTCATCGTTCAACGTGCCGATCGGCACCTGGCGATTGAGCGCGTTGCGCACGTAGAAATCGATATTCGTACCGCCGCGCAAGTTCACGCCCAGGTTGACGTCGAGGAACATGAAGCCGGGCAATTTGAAATTCGGATCGCTGACGTCGCCATCGAAACCGGCATTGCGATGGCTGGATGCACGCACTACGGCGCCGATATACGCATCCGTGCCGGCCAGCAGGAATTTGTATTTGCCGCTTACCGTTCCCGCCCAGCGCGCCGAATACGGCAACGGCGCATTCGGCTGGATGCCGAGCTGCGGCGCGCCGTTGTTGGTGAATGCATCGGTGTAGGCGCCAGAAGCGCCCAGTTCCCACGGGCCGTTCGAATAGCTGCCCTGCATCTCCACGCCTTTGATGCGCGCATCGCCCGCGTTCTGGATGATCGCGTTGCCCAGCGTGAAGGTGTAAAGCTGCATGTGATGCCATTCGATGTCGTAACCATCGATGCCGACGTTCAAATGGCGATCGAGATAGCTGCCCTTGTAGCCAAGCTCGTAGCTTTCCAGGTTGTCGGAACCGAACGTGTTGGTGGCGTTTGGATTGGGTCCCAGCAGCGTGCCCTGAAGCGGTGCCTGCAAACCGCCCGGACGATAGCCGGTGGAGGCGCGCGCGTAATAACTGTCCCGATCGGTGGGACGCCAGGTCAGCGTGACCATCTTGGTGATGTCCTGGCTTTTCATGTGCTCGCGAAAACCGCCGGGGCTGCCCGCGAACGGACCTTGCTCCACGTTCGCCAGCCGCTGCGTATTGCCGCTTGCGCGCGCCCCGACGGTCAGATCCAGCGTCGGCTTGATGTGCCAGGTGAGATCGCCGTAACCGGCGTACTCCTCGAAACGTGCATTCACCGCTTGCTGAATCAACGCGGTGCTGCCGGGCGGCGGCAGGTTGTCGCCTTGCAGTGCGTATTGCTCCCACACGTTCTCACGGTTGAGCCACATGCCGAACAGCCAGTCGAACGTGTCGTTCTTGCGCGAGGTGAAGCGGATTTCCTGCGAACTCTTGTGCACGGTGTATTGCGAATCAACATACAGCGAACTCATCGGCTGGGTAAGACCAAACTCCGGTCCCAGCAGGTTCAATAATCCCAGGAACGCATCCGGATAATCCTGCACGCTGTGATTGACGAACTTCTGGTACGAACTGATCCAGTCCAGCGTGGCCCAGTCGAAGTCGTAGCCGGCGTGGAACGCATAGAGCTGCAGCGTCTGCGTGAACGGTTCGCGGTGATTGAGCGCGCGGCTGTACGGTCCGCCGGAAATCGGCTGTCCTTGCAGATCGAAATCGCCCATCGACAAGCCGTTGGCCATGATCTTCTGCGCCATCGCGGTGACGTTCAAAGTGAGCTTGTCGACCGGATCCACTTCCAGTTGCACGCGCGCGCCCCTGGTGTGCGTGCGATCGGCGCCGCCAGCCGGCGTTTCACCCACCGCCTGGTACACGCCGGTAGTGTGCTGATCGACGGCCGATATGCGCACCGCCGCCTTGTCCTTCACCAGCGGCAGATTGATCGAAGCGTGTTCCGCATAGCTCATGCCGCCGCGGTTGGTGTTGGAGATATCGCCGCCTGCGTTGCCGGATACACCGCTGAGATCGGGTTTCACCGTCACGTATTTCACCAACCCGCCCATCGACCCCGCGCCATACAGCGTGCCCTGCGGGCCATACAGAAACTCGATGTGATCCAGATCGAGCAAGGCGGGATCGAACAGGAACGTGGCCGATGCGGCATATACCGTGCTGCCACCCACCGGCACATCGTCAATGTATAGCGATACCGTGGGGCTGGTCTGGTTGCCGGTGGAAACGCCGCGCATCACCAGCTCGCCCTGCCCCGCACCGCCTGCGCTGGCAAAGAAAACGCCGGGTTGGTACGACACGTAATCGTTGAGGTTCTTTGCGCCGAGCTGCTGCAAGGTTGCGGCTTGCACGGCGTCGACGTGCATCGGCACTTCGTGTTCCGGTTCGCGGCGGCGGTTGGCCGTCACCATCACTTCGCTCAGCGTTACGGCCTGACCGTTCGAAGGTGGTGCGGCAGCGCTGCTCGATGGTGCAGGCAACGGGTTGTTCTGCGCCATCGCAAGCGGTGCAGCCAGCATCATCAGCAGCAGATGGATCGCGCGTGGCAAACGGCGCAATGCAAAAGGACGACAAACGACAACACGACGAATATTCATGGCAGTACGTCCGGGGCAAACGTTATGCGTTCATGCCCGGATGCGCCAAAGTTAATCCAGGCCCCTTATTGACGGCTGCAGTCTACGCCCAGGCTCGTGATCGATCACAACTGCTGTGGCAAACGCCCCAAACTTACGCGATCGCGTTGTTCCAGATCGCGCGCCGTCGAAAGATCCACGAAACCTGCGTCACGAAGCAGTGCACGCACCGTGTCGCCTTGCTGCCATCCGTGCTCGAACAACAGCCATCCACCGGGCAGCAGGTGAAGACCGGCATCACGAACAATGCGGCGAATATCGTCGAATCCATCGATGCCCGAGGCAAGAGCACTCATCGGCTCAAACCGCAAATCACCTTGCTGCAGATGCGGATCGCTGCTTTCGATATACGGCGGGTTGGAAACGATCACATCGAAGCGCTTATCACCGAGCGGCGCAAACCAGTCGCCATGAAAGAAGCTAATGTTGCCGATGTGATGGCGCCGTGCATTACGTTGCGCCACGCCGAGCGCATCGCTGCTCGCATCGGTCGCCGTCACTTGCGCCGCAGGACGCTCGTGCGCGATCGCCATGGCAATGGCGCCCGAACCCGTGCCCAGATCAAGTACGCGACAGGTTCGATCGATCGGCAGGCGTTCCAGGGCCAGCTCCACCAGCAACTCGGTTTCCGGGCGCGGGATCAGTGTGGCGGGCGTGACTTCCAGATCAAACGACCAGAAACCGCGACGGCCGGTGATGTAGGCGACAGGCTTTCCCGCTTCGCGTTGCTCGAGCAACAAGGCATACGCCGCGGCGCAATCGGGCAAGAGCGCGTCGTCCACATGCGCGATCAGCCAGCTGCGCGGCTTGTCCAGGACATGGCACAGCAATATTTCCGCGTCGATGCGATCGCCGAGCTGTTGTGTGGCTTCGGCGAGTGCTTGGCGTATGGTTTGAGACGGAACGTGTCGCATGGGTGTCATTCGTTTGCGAGGCCATCATTCTCGCCCCCCGTCATTCCGGCGAAAGCCGGAATCCAGGACAAGCATGCTGTGCGAAGCACTCGATACAAGAAGCACTCAATACAAAATGGATATCGTGTCCTTCGGACGCATATTTAAACTGGGTTCCGGCCTTCGCCGGAATGACGTGAGGTAAATTCACCAATTCATCAAGCCACCCGCCGCCGCTTCGCCGACGCGACAGCCGCCGTATGCGGATCAAGCAGATCATTCGGCAGATGCTTGAACACATCCGCCAACTGCCTCAGGAACCCACTCATCGCCGAACTCTTGCGCCACACCATCGCAATGCGCCGGCTCGGCGGATGCCCGCTGAATTCCACCAGTTGCAGATTCGGCGCCGGCGCCACCGGCGGCTTCACCGCGAGTGTGGGCAGCAAGGTGATGCCGACGTTGGCGGCCACCATCTGGCGCAAGGTTTCCAGGCTGGTAGCGCGAAAACCGCTTTTTTCGCCGGCGCCGGCCATATGGCACACCTCCAGCGCCTGGTCGCGCAGGCAGTGGCCGTCTTCGAGCAGCAGCAGGTTCTGGTCCGACAGATCGTTGAGTTTCAGCGACTGGCGCTTCGCCAACGGATGCGACTGCGGCACCGCCAACAGGAACGGCTCCTCGAACAACAGCTCCGCGTGCAGGTTATCGTCATGGATCGGCAGGGCGAGAATGCCGACATCGAGTTTGCCCTCGCGCAGGCGATGCAGCACGACTTCGGTCTTTTCCTCGACCAGCAGCAATTCCAATCGCGGGAAACGCTCGCGCACGATCGGTATCACATGCGGCAACAAATACGGACCCAGCGTCGGGAAGATACCGAGCCGCACCGTGCCTGATTCCGGATCGACCGTGCGGCGTGCGATGCTCTTGATCTGCTCGATTTCGTTCAACACTTCGCGCGCGCGATTGGCGATGTCGCGGCCCACTTCGGTCAACAGCACCTTGCGCGGGGTTCGCTCGACCAGCGCCACACCCAGCTCCTCTTCCAGCTTCTTGATCTGGGTGGACAGCGTGGGCTGGCTGACAAAGCAGGCTTCCGCTGCACGTCCGAAGTGACGATGCTCGGCAAGGGAAACGAGATAGTGCAGGTCGCGCAGGTTCATGGCCACCTCGGCAGGGGTCGCACCAATAATAGATAAAAACTATAAATAATTGAAATACTATCGACCGGAAAGATGTCTTGGAAAATAAGCTCCGACCTGTGCGCCCGCGAGCGAGCCGCACCTCTTCATAGACGGCGGGCGAACGAAATTCCCCCTGTCCTTGCTGACAAAAGGCAGGGCCGATGCCGCAAACCCTGCCCGGCGCAAAGATGCAGGACGCACCCGGGGCGGCAGGCGATACCAAGGCAACGAACCTTGCGTTGCGCTCCTCGGCCCTGCTGTCCCTGTGATCCATGTCCGCCCTGCATGAGCAGCGCTGGATGGGTATGGCAGCGGAGCATCCGGCGGGCCATGCCTTTTGGCACTGTGGCAAACCGCTTACGCAACCTAGCGTGGTTCCTTTTTGATCGTCGTAGGAGGCTCACTGTGCACCGTCTCGCCCGCTCATTCGTACTGACTGCGCTTGCCGCATGTTGTAGCGCTGCATTCGCGGCAACGCCGGCCGACCAGGTGCCGCACGGCAGGCTGCCGCGCTGGGCGCAACCGCAGTCCTATCAACTGGCGTTCAAGGTCGATCCCGCGCAGAAGGATTTCACCGGCACCACCGTCATCAAGGTCGACCTGAAACAAGCGGCCGACCATCTGTGGATCAACGGCCACGATTTGAACGTGAGCAAGGTGACGGTCACCGATGCGAACGGTACGCAGCACGACGGCAAGTACGCTGTCGTCGCCTTGCAGGAAGGCGTGGCACGCGTCGATTTCGGCAGCGTGCTGCAACCGCAGGCGCTGACCATCGCGCTCGAATTCAGCGCGCCGCTCAACCAGCAGTTGCAAGGCCTGTACAAGGTGAGCCACGCCGGCACGCCGTATGCGATGACGCAGATGGAACCGATCAGCGCACGCTTCGCCTTTCCCGGTTTCGACGAACCGGATTTCAAGACGCCCTATGACATCACGCTGACCATTCCGTCGGATCTCACCGCGGTAGCCAACACCAAGCAGATCAGCGAAACCGCCGCGGGCGACCGGTGGAAAACATTGAGCTTCGCCCGCACGCAGCCGTTACCCACTTATCTGGTGGCGTTCGCTGTCGGGCCGTGGGATATCGTCAACGGTCCGGACATCGCACCGAGCGAATATCGTAGCGATGTATTGCCGCTACGCGGCATCGCAGCGCATGGCGAAGGCCATCGCCTGCAACACGTGCTGAGCGAAACGCCCAGCATCATCCACACGCTGGAGAATTACTACGGCTTCGGCTATCCGTTCGGCAAGCTCGACCTGCTGGCCGCACCGGATTTCTCCGCCGGCGCGATGGAAAATCCCGGCCTGGTCACCTTCCGCGACTGGCTGTTGCTGCTCGATCCGGATTCGCCGGCCAAGTACGTGCGCGGCTCGTTCAATGTCACCGCGCACGAACTGGCGCATCAATGGACCGGCGACACCGTGACGCTCGCATGGTGGGACGACCTGTGGCTCAACGAAGCCTTCGCCACCTGGATGCAGCAGAAAGTCACCATGAAGGTGCATCCGGAATACCGCGCCGATCTCGATCGCATCACCACCGCCGAAGACGCGATGGAGAACGACAGCCTGGTCAGCGCGCGCAAGATCCGCCAGCCGATCACCGGCAACGGCGATATCGAAACCGCGTTCGACAGCATCACCTATCGCAAGGGTGCCGCGGTGCTGGGCATGTTCGAAGGCTACGTTGGCGAAGGCACGTTCCAGCAGGGCATGCGCGCGTACATCCAGCAGCACAAGTTCGGCAACGCCACCGCCGATGACCTGATCGACGCCATCGCCACCGCGGCAAAACAAGGCGACGCGTTCAAGCATGCCTTCGACAGCTTCCTCAACCAGGCCGGCGTACCGTACGTGCAAACCAGGCTGGAGCAGAAGAACGGAAAAACCGTGCTGCACCTGAGCCAGAACCGTTACCTGCCGGCCGGCAGCACCGGCGATGCAGCACGTGTATGGGGCGTTCCGGTGTGCGTGCGCTATGGCACCGCCGAAGGCAGCAAGGTGAGCTGCGAAATGCTCGATAAAGCTTCCGACACCATGACGCTGGAAGGCGCCAGCACGCCCACCTGGATCATGCCCAACGCCAACTCGCGCGGCTATTACCGCTTCAGCCTGGCCAAGCCGGAATGGAATGCGCTCACCCAGCACGTCGCCGCGCTGGCCGATACCGAACAGCTTGCGTACGCCGACGGCATCGACGCCGGCTTCCGCCACGGCGATCTGAACGCCGCCGACGCACTCGCCGCGCTCAAGCCGCTGGCTGGTGCGAGCACGCGTGAAGTGGTGGTCGCTCCGCTCGGCACGGTCAACTGGATCTACCGGCATGAAGCCGCCACCGACGCGCAGCGCGCCGTCATCGTGAAGTGGGTGAAGGACGCCTACCTGCCACGCGTGATGCAGCTGGGCTACCACCGCAAGGCCGGCGAGCCCGACGGCGATTCCTTGCTGCGCGCGGCGCTGGTGCATGCACTGGCGCTGGATTTCAAACTGCCGGAAGTGCGTGCGGAACTGCTCAAGCAAGGCGATGTCGCGCTGGTGAAGAAAGCGGACGGCCATCTGGATCTCGCCGCGGCCGATGCGGATCTGCTCGGCGACGCGTTGGCCGTCGCCGTGCAGGAACACGGCAAGCCCGCGCTCGATGCACTGATCGCCGAACTGCCGCAAACCACCGATCCGGCCCAGCGCAATGCGATGCTGGCCGGACTTGCCGCGGCCGATACGCCGGAGCTGGCCAACCAGGCACGCGATTTTGCGCTCAGCAAGCAGGTGAAGGTCGGCGAGATGGCGGCGATCCTGCGCGGCGGTCGCGATACACCTGCCGCCCGCGAAGCGCTGTGGCAGTGGTTCACCGGCCACTACGACCAGGTGCTTGGCCGCACCGGCAGCTTCGCCAGCGGTGTGCTGCCCAAGCTGGTGGGCGGTGGCAGCTGCTCCACCGCCGAAGCCGATCGCCTGCAGGCGTACTTCAAGCCGCGCCTGAAGGACATCACCGGTGCCGACCGCGGCTTGGCGCAAACGCGTGAGCAGACCCTGCTGTGCGCCGCGTTGAAGGCGAAACAGAACCCTGCGATGCTTTTGCGCTAAGCGTTGGCTTTATGTCCCTTACGTCGCCCCGGCGTCTGCCGGGGCGACGTAATGCCAGCCATGGCAGCTTTATAGCCGCTGCCAATCATCCTCATAAAAATAATCAATTTCATAATTGCCCTAACGAACGCTAGGCTCGAAAAATCGACCGTCAGGTCCCCTCTTGCATTGCCCTCTCAAGCCCAACGCCACGAGGTGATGTCATGAGCAAGCTCAAAGGCTCCAAGACGGAGCAGAACCTGAAAGACGCGTTCGCCGGCGAATCGCAAGCCAACCGTCGGTATCTCTACTTCGCATCGAAAGCCGATGTAGAGGGTTACAACGACGTATCCGCCGTGTTCCGTTCCACCGCCGAAGGCGAAACCGGCCACGCGCACGGCCATCTGGAATACCTGGAGCAGTGCGGTGATCCTGCCACCGGCAAACCCTTCGGCCCCACCAGGCTGAACCTGGAAAGCGCCATCGCCGGCGAAACCCATGAATACACCGACATGTATCCAGGCATGGCCAAGACCGCGCGCGACGAAGGCTTCGAGGAAGTCGCCGACTGGTTCGAAACACTAGCCAAGGCGGAGCGTTCGCATGCGAATCGCTTTCAAAAAGCATTGAACGAATTGGCGTAAAGGCGCAAAGCCTGCGCAATGCCCAGCAGGTTGGGTTGAGGCGCCGCCCAAAAACCAACCCGAGATGCATAAAAGAAGACCGTGGGGTTTCGGCGGCGCCGCAACCCAAACTACGGGAAGCACAAC
>NZ_JBQCHP010000127.1:0-23300 GCF_051954575.1 Dyella sp.
GGGCGCGGCGGGCATTCACCTGAGGCACATTTTTTAAACGCCGCGCAACACACCCTGCGGGCCTTCTGGACGTCATGCCGGGTGCGTGGAATAGATTAGAGCATCCTCGGGAGGGCGTCGGGATGAAAACGCTACTATGGCTGGGCTGCTGTCTGGGAGCTGTGCTGATGTCCGCCGCCATCCATGCCGATGAAAAGCCGCTCGCCGCCAAGGTGCTCGTGATCGGCCACCGCGGCGCCAGCGCCCTTCGGCCCGAACATACGCTGGCCTCATACGCGAAGGCGATCGCCGATGGCGCGGATTACGTCGAGCCCGATCTGGTGATGACCAAGGATGGTGTACCCGTTGCCCGCCACGAGAACGAGATCAGCGGCACCACCGACGTGGCCAGCCACCCGGAATTCGCCTCGCGCAAGACCACCAAGACCATCGATGGGCACAGCGTCACAGGTTGGTTCACGGAAGACTTCACGTTGGCCGAACTCAAGACGCTGCGTGCACGTGAGCGCTTGCCGGAATATCGCAGCACACAATACGACGGCGATTTCCAGATACCCACGTTTGATGAAATCATCGATTTCGTCGCGGCCGAAGCGGCTGCGCGCGGGCGTGTCATCGGCATCATTCCGGAGATCAAGCACGGCACCTATTTTCAAAAGATCGGCTTGCCGATGGAGGATCGCGTGCTGGCGATCATCGCTGCGCATCACTACACGCAGCATGCGCCGGTGGAAATCCAGTCGTTCGAAATCGCCAACCTGCGTTATCTGCATGGAAAGCTGGGCAAGCGTCACCCCACTATTCGGCTGCTGCAACTGATCGATGATCTGCACGAGCAGCCTTACGACGTGACATCCGCGGGCGGCAAATTGAGTTATGGCGACATGGTGACGCCCGCCGGCCTGCGCGAGATCGCCGACTATGCCGATGCGATCGGCCCCAATATCCGCTCGATCATCCCATTGAAACCTGACGGCAGCTTGAGCTCGCCTACCTCGCTGGTGCATGACGCGCATGCGGCGGGTTTGGAAGTGCATCCGTATACCTTCCGCCCTGAGAATCATTTCCAGGCCAGGAATTTCTGGCAGGGCAGCGATCCGAAGACCTTCAACGAGGCGGGTTCGATCACGGAAATCCGCGCCTATCTCGCGGCGGGCATCGATGCGTTTTTCACTGACGATCCGGCGATCGGGCGCAAGGCGGTGGATGGGCGCTGAAGGCGATGCCTTCCGGCGCCCGCAACATGTTGTGAGGCTGGTGCGAAGGCTGTAGCATCCGCAGCACTCACTGTCATTGGGGAGTAGCCATCTTCGCTGCATCGGGCGTTCGACCCAGGTGCGGCGGGGAATCCGTGTCAACACACTTGAAGCGTTCGCTTCATGGCGCGGATGGTTATCGCAGCATTCGTTTGCGATCGCTCGGCGAGACCTTTGGCCACGACGTGCTCACCCCGGCCGGGCGAGCGACGCGCGTGCGCCATTGGACTTCGCTCGCCCGGCCCGGAATGTTTCATGGCGCTCACTGCACTGCTGTTCCTGCTTTCCGCGGCGGCCATCTACGCTGCCTGCGAATACTTCGTCAACAGCATCGAGTGGCTGGGAAAAAAGCTCAACCTCGGCGAGACGGCTACCGGCACGGTGTTGGCCGCGTTCGGCACGGCCTTGCCGGAAAGCGCGGTGACCTTCGTGGCGGTGATCATGGGGCGTACCGCCGAGGTGCGCGATATCGGTGTCGGCGCTGCGATGGGCGGCCCGTTGGTGCTGGCCACGATCGCCTATGCGGTGGTCGGTCTTGCGTTGTGGGGTAATCGTCGTCGCCTGGGGCGTGCCACGGTGCGCGTGCAGGTCGAGCATGCACGCCTGGCGCGTGACCAGGCCTGGTTCCTTTCGATTTTTGTGGTGAAGTGCGGGTTGGGCTTGATCGCGTTTGCGTTCAAGGCTTGGCTGGGCATCCTGTTTCTATTGGGGTATGCGATCTACGTATGGCGCGAGCTGAAAGGCGAGGGCGACACGGCGCACGGCGATGAATTGGAAGCGCTGAAATTCCAGCCGAGTTCGTCCAATCCGTCCGTGCCGATGGTGGTGCTGCAGGCGACACTGTCGCTGCTGGTCATCGCGGTGGCTTCGCATGTCTTCGTGCTGCAGATCGAAAGCATCGGCAACGCCATGCACTTGCCGCCGCATCTGGTGGCGCTGGTATTGAGCCCGGTCGCGACGGAGCTGCCGGAAACCATGAATGCGTTGATCTGGGTGCGCCAGGGCAAGGAGCGACTGGCGCTGGCGAATATTTCCGGTGCCATGATGATCCAGGCCACCATCCCCAGCGCGCTGGCGATCTTCGCCACGCCGTGGATGTTCGACAAGCCGTTGATCATGGCTGGCATCATGACGGCTGCTGCGATCGTCTATCTGTGGTGGCTGTTCCGCCGCGGACACGTCGATGGACGAAAGCTTGCGCCGGTGGGGCTGCTTTACGGTGTGTTTGCGGCCTACATGTTCTGGCTGATGGGATAACGAATCAGGATTCACCCAGGCGAGACAGTTCCAGCTTTGCGGCTTTGAGCCAGGTCTGCTCTTTGCGCCGATAGTAGCGGGGCATCATTTCGGCGCGCCGCAGCTGGCCTTGCAACACGTTGCGCGCTTCCGCGTGACGCTGGCTTTGCGCGAGCAGGCGGCCATAGCGGAAGCGTCCTTCCTCGCCGGGATAGCTGTCGGCCAGTACGCGGTATTCGTTGAGCGCCGCTTCGGTGTCGCCGAGTTCTTCCAGGCAGCGCGCGTAGAGCAGCTGCACTTCGCTGGATTTGTAATTCGGATTGGCCTGCGCAAGTGCGTCCAAAGTCTGCCGCGTTTCGGCGAAGTGTTCGCTGCCGGCTTGTGCGTGCGCCAATCCTTCCATGAAGTGCGGATCGGTGGCGTACATGCCGGTGAGCAAGCTCCGGTACAACTCCTGCGCATTGGCGTAGTCGCCTTGCTGCAGGCATTCCTCGGCAAGCCGGCGGCGATTGTCGATGGTGTTGCTGAGTTCAAGCTGCTTCTGCAGTTCGCGTCGGCGGCGCTGCGGATCAATCGCCTTCATCGCCGTGCGGGCCGCCCTGCGCCCGTGCGGGTCGTGTTGAAGATCAGGAATGACCGCAACAAGCACGTAAACCAGCACGGCAAGGTAAGAGCCAATCAGGATCAGGAACAGCCAATACAGCGGGCGGCCACTGCGGATGACGTGTACGGCGCAGGCAATCTGCAACGCCAAGGACAGCAGGAACACGAAAGACATGGCTTCCCCCGAAGCGATTCAAGCGCGCGATAGTATGGCATGGGCCGGATGCACGGGATTGACCAGGGCCCTGGTGCGACCGCGTCGCCTCAATGGGTGGAGAACATGCCGAAACAGGCCGCAACAAGCAGCAGTGCGACGGCGATCATCGACACTAATCCGAGCATCAATCCAAGGCCTGTCCGTGTTTTGCCTTTTCGATATTGGAAGATGGCCAGCACGACGATGAACAAGTAAGGCAGCAGCCAAAGCACTACAAACCATTCGTTAAAGCGCGTGCTGAACACAGCCATCATCGAGCCGCACAGGGGCGTGCCCACCACGGCAATCACCCAGGCCAAGGCGATGCCGGCACCCAGCGAGCCGTTGCCCGCCGTTGGCATGTCCGGACGGAATTCGCCGGGCGGGGGCACGTCAATGGGGCTCATGCGTAAGTCCTGCTCATGGCGCGCTCCTTTCGATGGCGCGGGTCTGGTCGATCTCGCGCCTTAGCGCTTCAAGCTTCGCCACTTTGTCGTCACGATAGAACAAATTGAACGTATCGAACGGAATGATGCGGCCGTCCGGCTGCGCAATATGCACGCAGGATTTCTTCACGGCGCGCAGGTCGAAGCCCTGCGCATCGATGAACTGCATGATCAACACACGAAACACGTTGCGGTAGGAAAGCTCCGCTGGCGCCTGCACCTGCGGCAGGCAGCACAGCAGATCCGATAGCGAGCAGGCTTGCGATTCTGGCGAATGATTGGTGGCGAACAACTCGAACACGTGCGCACGCAATGCTTCATCGCGTTCGACCACGATGGTGTTGCGTCCCTTGCTGACCAGGGTTTCGGGCGAAACGAAACGGGTCAGCGGCAGCACCTTGTCTTCCAGCTTCAAGGCATAAGCCATGGCCAGGCAATCGGGATTGCAGGGGACAGGGATAAGGTCGTCAGGACGGAAGATCGCGCTTTGCTCGAGAATGCGCCGGCGCACTTCGCTCAAAGTGAGGCGGTCGCGTTCGGCCTCGTAGCCCTCCAGACGCCCGGCCGCCTGGATCGGCTGGAAGGTGACGCCACGCACGCAAGGCTGAGTGAGGGCGAATTCGATGATGGAACCGAGCTCGTCATCGTTGAGCCCTTTCTTGATAGTGACCACCAGCGTGGTGGAAATGCCGTGGCGATTGAGGTGTTCCAGTGCTTTCAGGCGCACGTCGCGCAATTTCGCGCCGCGTAGATCCTTGTGCACGTCATCGCGTAGGGAATCGAATTGCAGATAGAGCTCGAAGCCCGGCTGGTACGCCGCCAGCCGTGCGGCGAACTCCGGCTCTCGTGCGATGCGCAGGCCGTTGGTATTGACCATCAGATGCCGGATCGGCCGTTGCCTGGCAGCGTCGAGAATGGCGAAGAAGTCCGGATGCAGGGTCGGCTCGCCGCCCGAAATCTGCACCACGTCAGGCTCGCCCTCATTGGCGACCACGGCATCGAGCATGCGCTCAACCGTAGCGAGGTCGCGGTAACCTGGCCGGTGCGGGCCGCTTTCGGCGTAGCAGATCGGACAGCGCAGGTTGCAGTGGTCGGTGATCTCGACCAGGGTCAGGCAGGAATGCTGCATGTGCTCCGGACACAGCCCGCAGTCGTATGGGCAACCATAGTGCTGGGCCGTGTTGAACTGCCTGGGCAGCTCCGGCGGCTTGATATACAGCTCGCGGCATTGGCGGTAATACGCCGCGTCGTCGGCGAGCAGCACGCGTTCGCGGCCGTGGTGCGGACACCACTTTTCCATATAGACGCGCTCGTCCTTGATCAGGATCTTCGCTTCGACGCGACGCAGGCAGGTGCTGCAGATGGATACCGCGCTGTCGTAGAACAGGTACGGCCTTACCTTGGCTCCCATACGCGGCTTCTTCCCCTGAATAGAATCTTCGCGATTCGCGGTATGTCCCGATGGTAGTAGAGCAGACCGCCGACGCAAAGCAGTTGCAGACCGCTCAGATGGGCCGGATAGACGTAGAAAACCGGCTTGATGAATTCCACCAGCAGGCGGAAGAGGAGATAACCGATCATGAAGGCGCGGAAACGGTCACCCGGTTGCGCAAAATCATGGTGCCGCAGCTGGATCCAGGCGTACTGCGCAAGCAGGAAGAGAATCTCGTAGAGCTGGGTGGGATGCCGCGCGATGCCATCACCGAAGTCCACGCCCCAGGGCAGCGAAGTGGGATTGCCGTAGGTGTGGTCGCCCAGCCCCGCCAGATAACAGCCGACGCGGCCGATGCACATACCCACGGTCAGTGGCAGTACGAACGCATCGCCGGTGGATTGCCGGATGCCGGCCAATTTCTTGCACAGCTCCACACCCAATAGGCCACCGAGCAGCGCGCCGATGATCGACTTGCCCAGCAGCAGGTGGCGCAGATCGGGAAAGTTGGCGAACGCGCTGAGCGGGTCATCCAGCCAGTAGGAAAGCTTGGCGCCCAGTGCCGCACCGACGATCGCGCTCACTGCGACCCATGCCACTTCATCCTTATGCTTGAAGGCGTCGGGTGCGAACCGCTGGCGCGTCCATAGAAACGTGCGAAAGCCGACCGCATAGGCCAGTGCCTCGCAGACCGTGTGCAGCGCAACTGGCGTCATGGAGGGGGCGCGAGGTCGTCAGTTGCGATGCGACGCGTTGCGATCGCGGCCGGCGCCGAGCTTGCGGTCCAGCACGCCGAACAGTTTCTTGAAGCCGCGCGAGAATTTGCCGCGCTTGGTCTTGCGCAGCTTTTCCGCTTCGCTGGTGAGCCAGGCCACCTGGATCACGCGGCGCTCGCCTTCGTACGGCAGGTGGCCGTGGAAGGAATTGTCGCAACGCTTGAACACGGCGAATTCGCCGTACAGCGGCTTGAGTTCCGGAGCGACCAGGTCGTCGATATTGTCCACGCGGTTGAGAAAGCGCAGGCAGCCGTCGCTTGTATCGGGCCACTGCGTGTTGAGGTAGAGCAGGGCGGTGGCCACCTTGGAGCGGCTGTCGGTGTGGATGGTGCCGTGGCGCTTGTTCAGGGCGCGGCAGAGGGTGATCAGGGTGGGGTACCGGCCCAGGTTCTCGATGCCCAGGTAACGGCCGATCGCGCTGGCGAATTCGGGCGTGGTCAGCTGCTGCACCAGGGCGTTGACGGAAGGACCGCAATCGGCCGGGTCGTAGGGGAAAAAGCCGGCGCTGGTGTACTTGGGGAAATCCCGCTCCAAATCGTTGCGCGCTTCGTCCGGCAATTGGCCGTGCGCGATCATGAACGGAAACGGCTGCTGGCGCACATCCGTGTCCGGGCGATCGAGTCGAGCGGGGTCCAGCAATACGGTGGTGTTCATCAAGCTTCGCAGCAGTCCCGGCTAAGTGGCGGCTCAGTCTAGCGCCTTATGACCATCGGTTTTGCGCATTCGTTTGCGGTGGACAGAAAGCCGCGCGAAGCCTATCATTTCAACCCGCCCGAGACTTTCCTTCACCTAAGGTCCACAAGCCTGCTTCGATGCGGCTTGCGGACCTTGCTGTACCTAAAAGGCGGCCCTCCACATGCCTCATCCCGCTCTGCTTGCCCTCGAAGACGGCAGCGTATTCCACGGCCATGCCGTCGGTGCGACTGGCGAAACCGTCGGCGAAGTGGTTTTCAATACCGCCATGACCGGCTACCAGGAGATCCTTACCGATCCCTCCTACGCCCGTCAGATCGTCACCCTTACGTACCCGCATATCGGCAACACCGGCTGCAACGAGGTGGATGCCGAATCCGACCGCGTGCACACCGCCGGCCTGATCGTGCGCGACGTACCGCGCCGCCCCAGCAACTGGCGCAATACCGAGAGCCTGCCTGATTACCTCAAGCGCCACGGCATCGTCGCCATCGCCGGCATCGATACGCGCCGCCTCACGCGCATCCTGCGCGACAAGGGCGCGCTCAACGGCTGCATCGTGGCCGGCGAGTCGATCGACGCCGAGGCCGCGCTGGCCAAGGCGCGCGCCTTCCCCGGCTTGAACGGCATGGACCTGGCCAAGGTGGTCAGCTCACCTAAGCCCTACAACTGGAACGAAGGGGTGTACGACCTCGACCGCACCGTATTCCACGAAACGGACAAGCGTTTCAACGTGGTCGCCTACGATTACGGCGTGAAGCGCAACATTCTGCGCCTGCTCGCCGAGCGCGGCTGCGAGATCACCGTGGTGCCGGCACAGACGCCCGCCGCCGAAGTGCTGGCGATGAAGCCCGACGGCGTGTTCCTCTCCAACGGCCCTGGCGATCCAGCCGCCTGCGATTACGCCATCGCCGCCACGCGCGAATTCCTCAACGCCAGCATCCCGCTGTTCGGCATCTGCCTGGGCCACCAGATCATGGGCGCCGCGCTCGGCGCGAAGACCTTGAAAATGAAGTTCGGCCACCACGGCGCGAACCATCCGGTGAAGGACCACGACGACGGCCGTGTGCTGATCACCTCGCAGAACCATGGCTTTGCGGTTGACGCGTCCACGCTGCCCTCGAATGTGCACATCACGCATACCTCGCTGTTTGACGGTTCGCTGCAGGGCTTCGCGCTCACCGATCGCCCTGCGTTCTGTTTCCAAGGCCATCCGGAAGCGAGCCCCGGGCCGCTGGACATTGGCTATCTGTTCGATCGTTTCGCCAAGCTGATGCAGGAGACCCGCTGAGATGCCAAAACGTACCGACATCAAAAGCATCCTGATCATCGGCGCCGGCCCGATCGTGATCGGCCAGGCCTGCGAGTTCGACTACTCCGGCGCGCAGGCGTGCAAGGCGCTGCGCGAAGAGGGTTACCGGGTGATCCTGGTGAACTCCAACCCGGCCACGATCATGACCGATCCAAACATGGCCGATGCGGTGTACATCGAGCCGATCAGCTGGCAGACGGTGGAACGCATCATCGCCAAGGAGCGCCCGGATGCGGTGCTGCCGACCATGGGCGGCCAGACCGGCTTGAACTGCGCGCTCGATCTGGCTGACAACGGCGTGCTCGAAAAATACGGCGTGGAGCTGATCGGCGCGTCGCGCGAAGCAATCCGCATGGCAGAAGACCGCGAGCTGTTCCGCGTGGCCATGTCGGAAATTGGCCTGGAATGCCCGAAGGCAGCCGTGGCGCGTTCGTTCGAACAGGCGGTGGAAATCCAGGCCACGGTCGGCTACCCCACCATCATCCGTCCCAGCTTCACGCTCGGCGGTTCCGGTGGCGGCATCGCGTACAACCGCGAGGAATTCGAGGAGATCGTCAAGCGCGGCCTGGAACTCTCACCGGTGCACGAAGTGCTGGTGGAAGAATCCGTGCTCGGCTGGAAGGAATTCGAGATGGAAGTGGTCCGCGACAAGGCGGACAACTGCATCATCGTGTGCTCGATCGAAAACCTCGATCCGATGGGCGTGCACACCGGCGACTCCATCACCGTCGCGCCCGCGCAGACGCTCACCGACAAGGAATACCAGCGCCTGCGCGATGCCTCCATCGCGGTGCTGCGCAAGATTGGCGTGGATACTGGCGGCTCCAACGTGCAGTTCGGCGTGAATGCCGAGACCGGCCGCGTGGTGGTGATCGAGATGAATCCGCGCGTGTCGCGTTCGTCCGCGCTCGCTTCGAAGGCGACCGGTTTCCCGATCGCCAAGGTGGCGGCGAAGCTGGCCGTGGGCTACACGCTGGATGAGCTCAAGAACGACATCACTGGCGGCCTCACGCCGGCTTCGTTCGAGCCGACCATCGACTATGTGGTCACCAAGATCCCGCGCTTCGCGTTCGAGAAATTCCCGCAGGCCGATGCGCGCCTTACCACGCAAATGAAATCCGTGGGCGAGGTGATGGCAATCGGTCGCAGCTTCCACGAATCACTGCAAAAGGCGCTGCGTGGATTGGAAATCGGCAAGACCGGTTTGAATCCGACCGGCCTGGACCTGGCCAGCGACGATGGCCTGGCCACACTGAAGCGCGAATTGCGCGAACCGCGTCCCGATCGTGTGTTCCATCTGGCCGATGCATTCCGCGCCGGCCTGACGCTGGAAGAAGTGCATGACCTGAGCCGTGTCGATCCGTGGTTCCTGGCCGCGTTCGAAGACATCGTGCTTACGGAGAAAGAAGTGCAGGCGCAGGGCATCAGCGCGCTCGATGCGCCGCGCGTGCGCGAACTCAAGCGCCTGGGTTTCTCCGACGCGCGCCTGGCCGAACTCACCAACACGGACGAAGCGGCCATTCGCCACCTGCGCCGCACCTTGGGTGTGCGCCCCGTGTACAAGCGCGTGGATTCGTGCGCGGCTGAATTCGCCACCACCACGGCGTACATGTACTCCACCTACGAGGAAGAGTGCGAAGCCGATCCGACCACGCGCGACAAGATCATCGTGCTGGGCGGCGGTCCGAATCGAATCGGACAGGGCATCGAATTCGACTACTGCTGCGTGCACGCCGCGCTCGCGCTGCGTGAGGACGGGTTCGAGACCATCATGGTCAACTGCAACCCGGAAACCGTTTCCACCGACTACGACACGTCCGATCGCCTGTACTTCGAGCCGCTCACGCTCGAGGACGTGCTGGAAATCGTCGACCTGGAAAAGCCCAAGGGCGTGATCGTGCAGTACGGTGGCCAGACGCCGCTGAAGCTGGCGCGTGCGCTGGAAGCGGCGGGCGCGCCGATCATCGGCACCACGCCCGATTCGATCGACCTGGCCGAAGACCGCGAACGCTTCCAGCAGATGATCGCCAAGCTGGGCCTGACCCAGCCGCCGAACCGCACCGCGCGCAATGCCGACGAAGCGCTCGCCTTGGCGCGTGAGATCGGTTACCCGCTGGTGGTGCGTCCGAGCTATGTGCTCGGCGGCCGCGCGATGGAAGTGGTGTACGACGATGCGGATCTGTCGCGCTATATTCGCGAGGCGGTGCAGGTATCGAACGATTCGCCGGTGCTGCTCGATCGCTTCCTCGATCACGCCGTGGAAGTGGACGTGGACATCATCGCCGACCGCGACGGCAACGTGCTGGTCGGCGGCATCATGGAGCACATCGAAGAGGCCGGCGTGCACTCGGGCGATTCGTCCTGCTCGCTGCCGCCGTACTCGCTGTCGCCGGCGGTGCAGAACGAACTGCGTCGCCAGGTTGGCCTGATGGCGAAAGAACTGAAGGTGATCGGCCTGATGAACACGCAGTTCGCGATCCAGGGCGACACGGTGTTCATCCTGGAAGTGAATCCGCGCGCCTCGCGCACGGTGCCGTTCGTGTCCAAGGCCACCGGCGTGGCGCTGGCGAAGATCGCCGCGCGCTGCATGGCCGGCCGCACGCTGGCGGAGCAGGGCGCCACACGCGAAGTGATTCCGGGCTACTACTCGGTGAAGGAAGCGATCTTCCCATTCCTGAAGTTCCAGAACGTCGATCCGATCCTGGGTCCAGAAATGCGCTCCACCGGCGAGGTGATGGGCGTGGGCCGCAGCTTCGGCGCCGCGTTCGCGCGCGGCCACGATGCGGCCGGCATCAAGACGCCGCCGAAGGGCAAGGTGTTCGTGTCGGTGCGCGATGCCGACAAGGATCGCCTGCTGCCGATCGCGGCGGACATCGCCACGCGCGGCTTCACGCTGGTGGCCACCGCCGGTACGGCAAGCTATCTCACCGCGCACGGCGTGGTTTGCGAGCGCATCAACAAGGTGGCCGAAGGCCGCCCGCACATCGTCGACCTGATCAAGAACGGCGAGATCGTGTATATCGTCAACACCACCGAGGGCAAGCAGGCAATCGCCGACTCGTTCTCGATCCGGCGCGAGGCGCTGCAGCATCGCGTGACCTATTCCACTACGGTGGCCGGCGCGCGTGCGCTGGTGCATTCGCTGGATTATCACGACAGCGGTGAGGTTCACAGCCTGCAAGAACTACACAAGGAGCTGAACGCATGAGTCGCGCACCCATTACCAAGGCCGGTTCCGAACGTCTGCGTGGCGAGCTGGAACGTCTGAAGTCGGTCGAGCGTCCGAAGATCATCGCGGCTATCGCCGAGGCGCGCGCGCACGGCGATCTGAAGGAAAACGCCGAATATCACGCGGCGCGTGAGCAGCAGAGCTTTATCGAAGGACGCATCAACGAGCTGGAAGCGGCGTTGTCCACCGCCGAGGTGATCGATGTGTCGCGCCTGAAGCCGGGCAGCAAGATCGTGTTCGGCGCGATCGTGGAACTGGAAGACGAGGAAAGCGGCGAGGCGGTGAAGTATCAGATCGTCGGCGACCTGGAAGCGGACATCAAGCAGGCCTTGATTGCCGTGTCCTCGCCGATCGCGCGTGCGCTGATCGGCAAGAGCGAGGGCGAAAGCTTCGAGTTCCGGGCGCCCAATGGCGTGAAGCGCTACGAGATCACCGGCGTCAGCTACGAGTGATGCGCTATAACTCCCTCTCCCTCCGGGGAGAGGACAGGGGTGAGAGGCCAACCTGGCAGAAGGTTTCGTATCTGCAAGGCCGTCATTCCCGCTTTCGCGGGAACGACGTTTCAAGGAAACACGCAATAAAAAAGCCGCTTCGCAGCGGCTTTTTTATTGCGTGTTCGCACGGCTCAGCGCTGACGCGCCTTGAAACGCGGGTTGCTCTTGCAGATCACGAACACTTTGCCGCGGCGGCGCACAACCTTGCAGTCGCGGTGCCGCTGCTTGGCGGACTTCAAAGAGGAAAGCACCTTCACGGCAGGCTCCTGGAACGAAATGAAACGAAGAAAGCGCGCAAGTATAACGATTTGAATTACTTATCACAAGCCCAAGGCCGCCTTGGCCTGGTTGACGGTTTCCAGAAACTGCTGCACCACCGGCGAGGCGCTGTCGGCCTGGCTGGCTACCGCGAGCAGCAGATAGGCATCCGGATCGCCCAGCGGTACGTAGCTCACGCCGGCCAGTTTCACCACCTGCATGCTGGCCGGCACCAGCGCCATGCCGATGCCGGCGGCGACCAGGGCAAGCAGGCCGTTGATCTGCTGGGCGTGCTGGCGGATCACAGGGTGAAAGCCGGCCTTGGCGGCCAGGCGCACCAGCCGGTCGTACAGTGTGGCGGCCAATTCGCGCGGTTGAACCACGAAGGGATCGCCAGCCACTTCGCTCAGCTCCACGCATTGCCGACCCGCCAGGCGATGGCCGGAGGGGAGGGCGAGCACCAGGGGTTCGCGGTCGATCACATCGATGCGCAGCACGCGGGCGTCATCTTCGTGCGTGGGCACGTCGCGCACGAAACCCACGTCGATCTGGCCGTTGCGAATGGCCGAAAACTGCGGCTCGCTGTACATCTCGCTCAACCACACGCGCACATTGGGCGCGTTCTGACCAAGCCGCAGCAGCGTCTGCGGCAAGGCCGGATGGAAGGACACCGAGACGGTGTAGGCGAGCTTGAGATGCCCGCTGAAGCCCGCGGCGGCCTCGGCGACCTGGCTGCGGGCCTCGTCGGCCATGGCCAGGATCTGCCTGGCCTGGTCGAGAAACAGCCGCCCCGGCGCGGTGAGGGTGACGTTGCGCTTGTCGCGCTCCAGCAAGCGCACGCCCAGGTCCTGCTCCAGCGCCTGGATCTGCTGGGAAAGCGGCGGCTGCGAAAGATGCAGGCGCTGCGCGGCGCGTGTGAAGCTCAGCTCCTCGGCGACCGCGATGAAGTAGCGCAGCTGGCGGAAATCAAACATATAGTGATTCCGTATAAATACGGGTCTAAATATATATTTGATTCTGTATCGGGTCGATCATAATATCTTCCCTGTCGCGCCACTGACCCCCTCCCCCCGAGTGGCGCAGACCTCGCCCCGCAGCGATGCTACCCCCGCGGTATTTCGGCCTCCCTCCCCAGAGCCACTACCGACGCATCGCTGGCGGGGCGCTTCCTTTCTTCTTCCCCAAAAAGACGTTACGGCGCCTTGCTAAAGCGCCGCCGCAAGTCGCGTGCCTTGCGCGATGGCGCGTTTGGCGTCCAGTTCGGCGGCGACATCTGCGCCGCCGATCACGTGCACACTGGGGTGGCCTTGTTCTTTCAGCGCATCGGCCAGGCTGCGGAAGGGCTCCTGCCCAGCGCAGATCACCAGGTTGTCGACGGGTAGCACCTGGGCCTGGCCGTCGACGGTGATATGCAGGCCTTGGTCGTCAAAACAGTCGTAGCTGACGCCGCCAAGCATGGTCACGTGCTTGTTCTTCAGGGTGGCGCGATGAACCCAGCCGGTGGTCTTGTTGAGGCGGGCGCCGGGTCGGCCCACCGTTCGCTGCAGCAGCCAGACCTGCCGCGCCGCCGGCTCCGGCTGCGGGGGCTGCAAGCCGCCGGGTTGTTCGAGCTGCATGTCCACGCCCCATTCGCGCGTCCAGCGCGCGACGTCGGTGGTGGGAGAGGGGGCATGTTCAACGAGGAATTCGGCGATGTCGAACCCGATGCCGCCGGCGCCGATGATCGCCACGCGCGCGCCGACTGCATGGTTGCGCGCCAGCACGTCCAGATAGCTCAGCACGCGCGGATCATCGCTGCCGGGAAAACGCACCTGGCGCGGCTTGATGCCGGTGGCGACGATGACGTGGTCGTAGTTCGCCATCGTGAGCGATGCTACGTCCGCGGCCTGTCCCAACTGCAGGCGCACGCCGGCATCGCCCAGGCGATGGCTGAAGTAGCGCAGCGTCTCGTGGAACTCTTCCTTGCCCGGGATGCGCTTGGCGTAGTTGAACTGGCCACCGATCTGATTGGCGCTTTCGATCAGCGTGACTTCATGGCCGCGTTCCGCCAGCGTGGCGGCGCACGCCATGCCGGCAGGCCCGGCGCCGATGACGGCCATGCGTTTGCGCGCGCTCGTCGGCTCGATGCGCAATTCGGTTTCGAAACAGGCGCGCGGATTGATCATGCAGCTCGCGCGCTGGTTGAGGAACACGTGATCGAGACAAGCCTGGTTGCAGGCGATGCAGGTGTTGATGCGTTCGCTGCGCCCCGCCTTGGCCTTGATCGCCCATTCCGGATCGGCCAAGAGTGGACGCGCCATCGACACCATGTCAGCCTCGCCGCTGGCAAGAATCCGTTCGGCCACGTCGGGCATGTTGATGCGGTTGGTGGTGATCAGCGGAATCGCCACTTCGCCCTTGAGCCTTTTCGTGACCCAGCTGAAGCCCGCACGCGGCACGCTGGTGACGATGGTCGGCACGCGCGCCTCGTGCCAGCCGATGCCGGTGTTGATGATGCTGGCGCCCGCCGCTTCGATGCCTTTGGCGAGCGCCACGATGTCCTGCCAGGCTTGTCCGCCTTCGACCAGATCCAGCATGGAAAGGCGATAGATGATGATGAAGTCCTTGCCGACGGCTTCGCGCATGCGCCGCACGATTTCGATCGGAAAACGCATGCGCCGCGCGGTATCGCCGCCCCAGGCATCGTTGCGCTGGTTGGTGCGCGCGGCGATGAACTGGTTGATCAGATAGCCTTCCGAACCCATCACTTCCACGCCGTCGTAGCCGGCTTCGCGCGCGAGCTGGGCACAACGGACGAAATCCCGAATGGTGCGCTCCACGCCGCGGGCGCTGAGAGCGCGCGGCTTGAACGGCGTGATCGGCGACTGGATGGGCGAGGGCGCCACCGAAAGCGGGTGATAGCCGTAACGCCCCGCGTGCAGGATCTGCATGCAGATGCGCCCGCCTTCGGCGTGCACCGCCTGGGTGATCTTGCGGTGCCGCGGCGTGTGCCAGGGCAGGGTCATGCGTCCGCCGAAGGGCTTGAGCCAGCCCTGGATGCTCGGCGCAATGCCCCCGGTCACCATCAGGCCCACGCCGCCACGCGCGCGTTCGGCGAAATAAGTGGCGAGCTTGTCGAAATCGGCCGCCTTGTCCTCCAGGCCGGTATGCATCGAACCCATCAGAATGCGATTGGGCAGCGTGACGTGGCCCAGCTCGAGCGGGGCGAACAGATTGGGGTAGTTCATGCGCGACCGTTGTTCAAACGATCGTATGAATATGCAACCCCTTTACCAGCGGCGCAAGTGGCCGCGGCGCGGCAGGTGCCCGATCAGGGCAGCAATTGTTGTACCAGGGTGACGTACTGACGCATGGCATCGTCCTGGGACATGCCCTTCAGGCGTCCCCACGCTTCCTGTTTGGCGGTACCGATGAAGTCGAAGAAGCTGGTCGGCTGGCAACCGTGCACGTCGCCTTCCAGCGCCTGCTTGTAGAGCCCGTAGAGCATCAGCAGGGTGTCGTTGTCGGGCCGGCTTTTCAGATGCCGAAGCTCGTCGGCAGCTTGGTGGAACTGGTGGTGAAGGTCATTCACGGAAGGCGGCGGATAAGCGGATGCGGTCGAAGTGGAACGGTTGAGCATTGGCTGGGAACCCCCTTAAAACAAGCTAAGCTAAGCACTTCCCGTGCCACCAGGACCATCCATGCCGACTCGCAAGGCTGCCGTGCCCGTACTCACCATCGACGGTCCGTCCGGCTCGGGCAAAGGCACGATCAGCCGGCTGGTGGCGGACCACCTGGGCTGGCGCTTGCTCGACTCCGGTGCGCTGTATCGGGCGGTCGGCTATGCCGCCGGGGCGGCCGACCTGGATCTCTCCGACGCCGAGGCCGTAACCCGCTGCGCCCAGACCACCAAGATCCAGTTTCGTGCGGCGCCACATGATGGCGAAACGCGCGTCCTCGTCAATGGGCACGACGCCACCGACGAGTTGCGCACCGAGACGGCGGGCGCCGCAGCCTCCGCCATCGCCTCGATCCCGTCGGTACGCAAGGCGCTGGTCGAGCAACAGCTGAGTTTCCGCAAGGCGCCGGGCCTGGTGGCCGACGGACGCGACATGGGGACGGTGATCTTTCCCGATGCGCCCTACAAGGTATTCCTGACCGCGAGCGCCGCCGAAAGGGCGAAAAGGCGTTATAAGCAGTTGAAGGAAAAGGGGCTGAGCGTTACACTCTCGTCCCTTCAGAGCGAAATTGAAGCGCGCGACGCCCGCGATGCATCGCGAACCGTTGCGCCGCTCAAGCCCGCCGCCGATGCAATGCTGGTCGATACCACCGGCATGGGGATCGAGGACGTGGTCGCTAAAGTTCTGGCCGTCGTGAAACCGTAAAAGGTTCCGGCGGCTTTGGTGCTTCATGTCGCGGCATGAAGTTTTGGGTCAACGGTGCAAGGGCTCGTCCCGACACACCCACAACCGGCGGGCCTGCCCAAGCGCAATCAATCAACCGCGCGCATTGGGGCTAGGGCCTTTTCTTATTTCTGGAATCAACATGACTGAAAGTTTTGCCGAGCTGTTTGAACAGAGCCAACAGGCCATCTCCAAGCTGAAGCCGGGTGCCATCGTCACCGGCATCGTTGTCGAAATCCGCAACGACGTCGTCGTGATCAACGCTGGCCTCAAGAGCGAAGGCATCGTTCCGATCGAGCAGTTCAAGAGCGAGAACGGCGAGTTGGAAGTACGCGTGGGCGACGAGGTGAAGGTAGCCCTCGACGCACTGGAAGACGGCTTCGGCGAGACCAAGCTCTCCCGTGAGAAGGCCAAGCGTTCCATGGTGTGGGACGACCTCGAGCAGGCCTTCGACAAGGAAGAGACCATCACCGGCAAGATCTCCGGCAAGGTCAAGGGCGGCTTCACCGTCGACATCAAGGACGTCCGCGCGTTCCTGCCGGGCTCGCTGGTCGACGTGCGTCCGGTGCGCGATCCGGTGTACCTGGAAGGCAAGGATCTCGAATTCAAGATCATCAAGCTGGACCGCAAGCGCAACAACGTGGTGGTCAGCCGCCGCGCCGTCGTCGAGACCGAGTTCTCCGAGGAGCGCGAGAAGCTGCTGGAACGCCTGACCGAAGGCGCGGTGGTGAAGGGCACGGTCAAGAACCTCACCGACTACGGCGCGTTCGTGGACCTGGGCGGCATCGACGGCCTGCTGCACATCACCGACATGGCATGGAAGCGCGTGCGTCATCCGTCCGAAGTGGTCAACGTCGGTGACGAGCTCGATGTGCGCGTGCTCAAGTACGACCGCGAGCGCAACCGCGTTTCGCTGGGCCTGAAGCAGCTGGGCGACGATCCGTGGGTCGCCATCGCCCGCCGTTATCCGGTCGGCAGCCGCCTGTTCGGCAAGGTCTCCAACGTCACCGATTACGGCTGCTTCGTCGAGATCGAGCCGGGCGTGGAAGGCCTGGTGCACGTGTCCGAAATGGATTGGACCAACAAGAACGTCAACCCGGCCAAGGTGGTGCAGGTCGGCGATGAGACCGAAGTGATGGTGCTGGATGTGGATGAAGAGCGTCGCCGCATCTCGCTCGGCATCAAGCAGACCCGCGCCAACCCGTGGGAAGCCTTCGCCGCCACGCACAAGAAGAACGACAAGGTGTCCGGCCAGATCAAGTCGATCACCGACTTCGGCATCTTCATCGGCCTGGACGGCGGCATCGACGGCCTGGTGCATCTGTCTGATATCTCCTGGCAGGCGTCCGGCGAAGACCTCGTGCGCAACTTCAAGAAGGGCGACGAGATCGAAGCCGTGGTGCTGGCGGTGGATCCGGAGCGCGAGCGCATCTCGCTCGGCATCAAGCAGATGGAGCAGGATCCGTTCGGCCACTTCATGGCCGTCCATCCGCGTGGCGCGATCGTCACCGGTACGGTGAAGGAAGTGGACGCCAAGGGTGCCGTGATCGACCTGGGCGAAGGCGTGGAAGGCTATCTGCGCGCCAGCGATATCGCCAAGGAGCGCATTGACGATGCCACGCAGCATCTGAAGGTGGGCGACAAGGTGGAAGCGAAGTTCACCGGCATGGATCGCAAGGGCCGTCAGCTGTCGCTGTCGATCCGCGCCAAGGATGAGGAAGAGCTGCAAGACGCCATGGCCGAATATTCGTCCGCGTCCGGTGGTACGACCACGCTTGGTGCGCTGCTCAAGGAGCAGCTCAACAAGGCCGATCGATAAGTGCCTGCATCGGGGCGGTGTTGCGCCGCCCCGATTCGTTCCACGTCACGGACATTGGGGACCCATGACCAAATCCGAGCTGATTGAGGCGCTGGCCAGGCGCCAGACCCATCTTGCGTTCAGCGACGTCGAGTTGGCGGTGAAGAACGTCATCGAACAGATGAGCCAGGCGTTGGCCGGCGGCGAGCGCATCGAAATCCGCGGCTTTGGAAGCTTCGCCTTGCATTACCGTCCGCCACGCATGGGCCGCAATCCCAAGACGGGCGAAGCGGTGGCCCTGCCGGGTAAGCATGTTCCACACTTCAAGCCGGGCAAGGAGTTGCGCGAGCGCGTCAACATGCGATTGGAGCAACAAAACGGCTAGTACCGCGGCCCATCAACTTATTCCGACAGGCAGGCGGCCATGGGCCGGTCCTGCCTTTTCTTTTTGCGGGAATCGTAAATCGTCAATCGGAAATCGTTGAGAGCGGTGCGCGGCAAAGTCGACAGCTTGCGCATGATGGCCATGCTCCCCGATTCCCGATTCCCGATTCCCGACCATCCGACTGAATTGTCTCTTCACAGTCCCCTGTGAGCCATTCAGCCAATCGGGTAAAGTCGCGTGATGCGATTGATCGTCACGCTGCTATTGCTACTTTTCATCGCCGGGGGAGTGATCCTGGGGGCGCTCAATGCGGACCTCGTCGGATACGACCTCGCGTTTGCGCGCATCCAGGTGCCCAAGGGCGCGGCCCTGCTGGCCATGCTGGCGATCGGCTGGATCCTGGGCGGCCTGACGGCGTGGCTGGGCGTCACTACACGCCATCGCCGCGAGCGGCGGCGCATCGCCAAGACGCAGGGTGCCAAGGCATCGAAAACAGCATGATCACCTTCTACCCGCTGCTGGCACTGCTGATACCGGCGGCCTTCCTCAGTGGCTGGTGGACCGCGCGGCGCGCCAGCGTGCGCCGTTCCGGGGTGCAGGTCAGCGAGCTGTCGTCCGATTACTTCCGCGGCCTCAACTACCTGCTCAACGAGGAGCAGGACAAGGCGATCGAGGTTTTCCTCAAGCTGGCCGAATACAACCGCGACACCGTAGAAACGCACTTAGCGTTAGGCAATCTTTTCAGGCGTCGCGGCGAAGTGGACCGAGCCATCCGTCTCCATCAACATCTGGTTTCCAGGCCTGGCCTGTCCGAGGGCATGAAGACCGTGGCCTTGCTCGAGCTGGGTGAGGACTATATGCGCGCGGGTCTGCTCGATCGCGCCGAAGCCTTGTTTTCCGATCTGGTGGCGATGAACGCGCACGCGCCATCGGCCTTGCGCCATCTGATCGCGATCTACCAGCACGAGCGCGACTGGCACAAAGCCATCGAACATGCGCGCCGCCTGGAAACCATGACCGGCGAGGAAGAAGCCACCACCATCGCGCAGTTCTATTGCGAGCTGGCCGAGCAGTCGCGCCAGCATGGCGCCCGCGCCGAAGCGCGCGATTACCTGCAGCAGGCGTTCGCCTCGCAACCCGATTGCGTGCGCGCCTTCATGCTTACCGGCCGCCTGCATGCCGAAGAAGGGCAGCATGCGGAAGCCGTCGACGCCTATGAGCGCGCGGTGGAAGCCGATATCGCCTTTGTGCCGGAAATCCTTCCGCCGCTGCTCGATAGCTATGCGCGCTCCGCCCAGATGGCGCGTGCGGAGCGTTTCCTGCGCGACATCCTCGCGCGCTATCACGGCATCTCGCCGGTGCTTGCGCTCACGCATCTGTACCAACAGCGCGATGGCGAAAAACCGGCGATCGATTTCCTCACCTCGCAATTGCGCCAGCGTCCTTCCGTGCGCGGCCTGATGGCGCTGATCGACGCCACCATGGACAAGATCGAAGGCGAGGCGCGCGAGAACTTCCTGATCTTGCGCGACCTCACGCGCAAGCTGCTCGAAGGCCAGGCGATGTATCGCTGCAGCCACTGCGGTTTCGGCACCAAGGCCCATCACTGGCAGTGCCCGAGCTGCAAAGGATGGAGCACGATCAGGCCGATCCACGGTGTGGCCAATGAGTGACGCGGTCGTGGTTGGCTCCATCCCGATCGCGCTCGCCGTATTGTTTGCCTTCCTGATCGCATTGGGCGTGGTGCGCGCGGCGATCGCCTATGCGCATCGGCGCGGCATGTTCGACCAGCCGGGACAGCGGCGCTCGCATAAAATCCCGACGCCGCGCGGCGGCGGCATCGGCATCGTCGTGGCGACCCTGGTTACGCTGCCGGTGTGCCTGCTGCAAGCCGGATCGCCATGGTCGCTTCACGTGGTCGTCACGTTATGGGCCGCCACCGCCATGATCGCGTTGATCGGTTGGTGGGACGATCACAGTTCCTTGCCAGTGCTTCCACGCTTCGGGGTGCAAATACTGGCCGTTGCCCTGTTTTCGGTGGCGCTCATGATGGATGGCCCGAGCTGGCTGTGGCTGCCGCTGTGGGTGCTGGGTGGAGCGTGGAGCGTCAACTTGCACAACTTCATGGACGGCATCGACGGGTTGCTCGCGCAGCAAGGCATGTTCGTGGCCTGCGGCCTGGCAGTGATCGCATGGCACGCCGGCCAATCCACCGTGATAGGCGCAGCTTTTTGCGTGGCCGCGGCGTGCCTGGGCTTCTGGTGGTACAACCGTTCGCCGGCACGCATTTTCATGGGCGATGTGGGAAGCGGCGCCATCGGCCTGTTGCTGTTTGCCTTGACCGCGATGCTTTGGCGCCTCGACGAGGCGCTGGTATGGCCGGCGCTGATCCTCAGTTCAGCCTTCGTGACGGATGCCAGCCTTACCCTGCTGCTCCGTATGGCGGAAGGGCGGCGCTGGTACACTGCGCACCGCGAACATCTGTACCAATGGATTGTGCGCAGGGGCCATACGCATGCGGTAAGCGCAGCGTGGTATCTGGGGTGGAATCTGCTGATCGCAGCACCCCTGGCCGCGCTGGCGTTGGCAAAACCAGGGATGGGGCTTTTGGCCTGCATCGTCACTTATGGGATTGCGGCGGCAGTTTGGCTGGCGGCCAAGCGGCGCCTGATCCGGCGAAATCGATACAAGGTTCGTCATGTCCATACGTAAATGGGTCGGTACAGTTCATCCGCGAGCGGCAGTGGTCTTCCATGACCTGTTGGTCACCGCGCTGGCTTGGTGGGTCGCCAAGGAACTGCGCTATGCGCTGGACCCCAAGCTGATCGTCGGTTTCGAATCGTACGAATTTCCGATCGTGCTGCTGGTGCAGGGCCTGGTCTACTCATGGACCGGCCTGTACAAGGGCGTGTGGCGCTTCGCCAGCCTGCCGGATCTCTGGAACATCCTGCGCGCGGCCATCGTAGGCACGGTGGCGATCGGCGTTTCCCTGTTCCTGTATGGACGTCTGGACGGCGTGCCGCGTTCGGTGCTGCTGCTGTATCCGTTCGTGCTGTCGCTGTTCCTCGGTACGCCACGCCTGGCGTATCGCTTCTGGAAGGACAGCCGCATCGATCTGTTCGTCAACGCCAAGACGCAGCGCGTGCTGATCGTAGGCGCCGACAGCGCCGGCGAAGCACTGTCGCGCGACCTGCATCGCGACACGCGTTATGTAGTGGTCGGCTTCGTCGACGATCGCCGCTCGCTGCGCGGTGCGCGTATCAGCGGCAAGCCGGTGCTGGGCATGCTGGAGCAGCTGCCGGAAGTGGCGAAGGAAGCCGCGGTGCAGATGCTGCTGATCGCCTTGCCGGGCGCCAGCGCGCGGCAGATGCGCCAGGTGGTGGAACTGTGCGATCGCACCGGCCTGCCATATCGCACCGTGCCCAAGCTTGAAGACGTCGTCGCGGGCCGTGCGCAATTCAACCAGATCAAGGAAGTCTCGATCGAAGACCTCTTGGGGCGCGATGCGGTCGAGCTGGATTGGACGCGCATCCGCGAGACGCTGACCGGACGTCGCGTGCTGGTCACGGGCGGCGGCGGTTCGATCGGTTCGGAACTGTGCCGGCAGGTCGCGCGGCTGGGTGTGCAGGCGCTTACCATCGTCGAATCCTGCGAATACAACCTGTATCAGATCTCGCAGGAATTGCGCGCGGCCTATCCGGAGCTGCTGCTCAACAGCGTACTTGCCGATTGCGGCGACACCGTGGGGATGCGCCGCTTGTTCGCGGAGACCAAGCCGCAGGTGGTGTTCCATGCCGCGGCCTACAAGCACGTGCCGATGCTGCAAGGGCAACTGCGCACCGCGGTGCGCAACAACGTGATGGCCACGCGCAACGTGGCGGATCTGTCGAGCGAAAGCGGCGTGGAATGCTTTGTGCTGATTTCTACCGACAAGGCCGTCAACCCCACCAGTGTGATGGGCGCGTGCAAGCGCATCGCGGAAATCTACTGCCAGAACCTCAATGCGCATTCGAACACGCACTTCATCACCGTGCGGTTCGGCAACGTGCTCGATTCGGCGGGTTCGGTGGTGCCGCTGTTCCGCCAGCAGATCCATGCCGGCGGCCCGGTGACCGTCACGCATCCGGAAATCTCGCGCTACTTCATGACCATTCCGGAAGCCACGCAACTGATCCTGCAGGCGGCGGCGATCGGGCAGGGTGGCGAAATCTTCGCGCTGGACATGGGCGAGCCGGTCAAGATCCGCGACTTGGCCGAACAGATGATCCGGCTGGCCGGCAAGAAACCCGGCACGGAGATACCGATTGTCTATACCGGCCTGCGCTCGGGCGAAAAATTGTTCGAAGAGCTGTTCCATCCACTGGAAAACTACAGCGCGACGACACACGCCAAGATATTTCTAGCGCAGCACCGGCCGGTTTCGTGGGATTTGCTGCAAGCGCAGATTGTCCGCGCCACCGATGCCGTGCAGAGCTTCAACGAGGAAGATCTGCGCCAATGCGTTTCCAGTCTGCTCCCCTCGTTCAGCTGGAGCGAAGCTGCCCAACCGAACAATGTGATTCCGCTGCGCCGTAACGAAATTGGAGAGAAGTGAGTGAGTAAACCATTGCGCAAGGTGGTGTTTCCGGTGGCCGGCCTCGGCACCCGTTTTCTTCCCGCCACAAAGGTGGTCGCCAAGGAAATGCTGCCGGTGCTGGACAAGCCCCTGATCCAGTACGCCGTCGACGAAGCCGTCGATGCCGGGGCCGATACGCTGGTCTTCGTCACCAATCGCTACAAGCACGCCATCGCCGACTACTTCGAC
>NZ_JBQCHP010000128.1:0-2943 GCF_051954575.1 Dyella sp.
GTAATGCCGTTGAGGTCGTTCTGGCCGTAGACCTGGTTGATCTTATAGGTATTGCCAGTGCTGTCGGCGAGCGTGCCGACCACGTGGATCTCGATCAGGCGCGTGCCAACCAGGTTGCCCCAGCCGTCGCGGATACCGCGCAACTCGCCCAGTACGATCTTGCCGGTGAACGTATCGGTTTCGCTCTTGCCGGCAGCATTGGTCACTGACACGGGGCCGGACACGGCGAACTTCTTGCCTGCCTGATAGGTGCCGGTCGGAATGGACACGCCGTTGCCCGAGATGGATACCGAAACGTTGTCCTGCAGCATGTACGGAGGCACGCCGCCCGCACCGGACTGAAGACTCAGGTTGTCGGCGAGATTGTTCAAGGAAACCAGGCCGCTGAGCACAAAATAGGTATCGGCACTGGAGTTGACCTGTTCGGGCAGCGTACCGGCGGTGATGCTGGTGACCGTCGAGGAGCTATTGCTGGCCGACGCCACGTAGGAAAGGCCATAAGCCCCCGTGGTGGCGATGTTGACGCTGGTGGAGTTGGTGGCCGTACCGGCCACTTCCAGTTTTCCGCCCTGCTGGAACGACAGGCTGTCCGTCTGGCCGGCACTGTTGCTCAAGGTGACCTTCAAGCTGCTGGGAACATAGGTGAATTGCGCCGCATACGACGCGGAAGCAACGAAAAGCAGGCCTGCGGACATGCACATGGCAAGCGTTTTCAGACGTGAAGCGATATTCATGAGCGCTACTCCTTGACTGACGCACGAGAGAAAATGCGCCGTGCCCCTATGCACGGCGCGACGGTTCGGCCAGGACTGAACCCGGCAGTCGAATATCGTCGTGGACGTGCTTGAATATTTACGCCGGTCTTTTTTCAGACGCATTGCCGATTCGCGCGAACAAAAATGACATTTCATTTAAATCGGGCAGTCCTGACGGGCCCGCGCGCAGAAGCCAACTGCCATAATCGCTTTCATAATCGGACTTACAGCCCAGCCCCGCTTAGCGCCCCACGGCCGGCGATCCCATTTGCATACGCTGCCGTTTTGCGTCACATTCGGCCGACGCTCTTGGGGTCGGGTGCGGTAGCGGGAATGAAAGACAAGCGGGAAGGTGCGTCGATGAGGCCGTTGCCGGATATCCAGGCCATCGACGTCCGTGCCAATGCACATCGTTTTGAAGCGTTTCTGCGGGGCCAGTTCCGTGGCTTGCTGCAGTTCTTGCGTGCGCGCACGGCTTCGGAGCAGGACGCCGAGGATGCCGCCCAGGAAAGCATGGCCAAGCTGCTGCGCTACCGCGAGTCGGAGCCGCCGTCGGCCTGGAAGCAGCTGCTTTACCGCATTGCGGTGAATGTGGCGCACGACCAGTACCGTGTCGCGCTCAGCCATCACAGCAAGGACCACGTGGCGCTGGATGGCCTGGAGATCGCCGCCGGCGAGCACAGCCCGGAACAGCGTGCCCTTTATGACCAGCAGGTGGCGCGCCTGACCCGCGCCATCCTGGAACTGCCGCCCAAGTGCCAGCGCGTCTACCTGCTCAAGCGCGTGCACGACCTGAGCCATGCGCAGATCGCCGAGCGCTGCGGCATTTCGGTCAAGATGGTCGAAAAACACCTGACCACCGCGCTTGCGCAGCTGCGGCGCAAGGTAGGTGATTCGTCGACGGAAACGTTGTAATGGGCATGGACAGGGAAAACGCAGACAAGGGTACGCAGGCGGGCTTGCAGGATCAGGCCGCGCAGTGGTTTGCGCGCCTGCTCGACAGCCAATGCCCGCCCGCCGAACGCGCCGCATTCGAGCGCTGGCGCAGTGCCGACCCGAAACATGCATCGGCGTACCGCGAACTGGAAATGCTGTGGAAGCGCAGCGCCGAAGCGGTGAGGGACCCGGCCCTGGTGGCCGCCGCCAACCGCGCCCTGCGGCGTGAGCCCGCGACGCACGCGCGGCGCTGGTGGTTTCCCGCACTGGCCGCGGGTGTGGCGCTGCTTGTCGCCGTCGTCACCCTGCCCCGCTGGTTGGCGGCGCCGGAGGATCCTGTCGGCACGGTGTATGCGACGAGCGCGGGCCAGGAGCGTACCGAACAGCTCGCCGACGGTTCGTCGGTATTGCTCGATACGGATACCGAAGTGGTGGTGCGCTACAGCGCCCGCACGCGCCGCGTGGATCTGCTGCGCGGTCGCGCGCAATTCTCGGTGCAAGGCAATCATGCGTGGCCGTTCGTGGTGCATGCCGGCAACGGCACGGTGACGGCGGTCGGTACGCAATTCCAGGTGCGTCTGGACGGCGCCGCTACCGACGTGGCGCTGCTGAAAGGCAAGCTGGCCATCGCCGCGCAATCGCCGGACGGCCAGCAACAAAATGCATCCCTGGTCGGGGGCCAAAGCCTGAGCTTCGACGAACGCGGCAACATCACGCCCGTGCGCGCGATCGACCTGCAGCAGGCACAAGGCTGGACGCAGGGCAAGCTGTTCGTGCACGACTGGCGCCTGCCGCAGCTTTTGGCCGAGATGAATCGCTACAGCGCCACCAAGGTCGCGATCGGCGATCCGTCCTTGCAGAACATCCATATCAGCGGCGTCTTCCGCACCGGTGATCAGCAGACCTTCCTTGCGATGCTGCAGCAAGGTTGGTCGATTCGCGTCACGCGTGCTGGCGACAAGCGGATTGTGTTGTCGCGCTGACGCGTTTCGTTCGTAGGTTGGGGTGCAAACCCCAACGTCGTGATGTATGCGTGCATGGTAATGGTTGGTTTTTCGCACCCTGATATATCCCATTTGCTGAGGGAATGGAGCCGCACGCGAAGGTGACCATTGCCTGCGGCGCTTTCGGTCCCTAAAGGGCCCGAGTCACTTTTCTTTGCTGGCCCAAAGAAAAGTAACCCAAAGAAATGGCCTCAAAGGCTCACGGCATGGGAAGGTTAAGAGCCTGAGCGCTCACGTCCAGATAGAAA
>NZ_JBQCHP010000129.1:0-8753 GCF_051954575.1 Dyella sp.
CGCGCGTCGGCAATCACCGATTTGGGCAGGCCTGCCAGCGCGGCCACTTGCAAACCGAAGCTGCGATTGGCTGGGCCTTCCTTCACCGCGTGCATGAAAACCAATTGATCGCCGTATTCGACGGCGTCCAGATGCACGTTCGCAATGTTGGGATATTCGACGGCAAGTTCCGTCAGTTCGAAATAGTGCGTAGCGAACAAGGTGTAGGCCTTGCTGTTCGCCGCCAGGTGCACAGCGGCCGCGCGTGCGAGCGCCAAGCCGTCATAGGTGCTGGTGCCGCGTCCCACTTCATCCATCAGCACCAGGCTTTGCGGCGTGGCGTTGTGCAGGATGTTCGCCGTTTCGCTCATTTCCACCATGAAGGTGGACTGGCCGCGCGAAAGATCGTCGCCCGCGCCGATGCGCGTGAAGATGCGATCGATGGGGCCGATCACCGCGCGCGCCGCCGGCACGTAGCTGCCGATATGCGCGAGCAACACGATCAAGGCGTTCTGGCGCATGTAGGTGGATTTACCGCCCATGTTCGGACCGGTGATCACCAGCATGCGGCGGTGATCGTCCAGCACCAGGTCGTTCGGCTCGAACGGCTCCTCGCGCACTTTTTCCACGACGGGATGGCGGCCGCGTTCGATCAGCAGGCCGGGCTCATCCGAAAGTTCCGGCGCGCTCCAATCCAAGGCTTCGGCGCGTTCGGACAAAGTGCAAAGCACGTCGAGCTCGGCCATGGAAGCGGCGGCGTGCTTGAGCGGTTCGAGTTGCTCGGTGAGCGTGTCGAGCAGGGATTCATACAAGGCCCGTTCGCGCATCAGCGAACGCTCCTTGGCGGAAAGCACTTTGTCCTCGAAGGTTTTCAGCTCTTCGGTGATGTAGCGTTCGGCATTCTTGGTGGTCTGCCGGCGCGTGTAGTGCGTGGGCGCCTTGTCCGACTGCGCCTTGCTGATTTCTATGTAATAGCCGTGGACGCGGTTGTAGCCGACTTTCAGCGTGGGAATGCCGCTGGCGGATTTTTCGCGTTCTTCCAGTTCGACCAGGTATTGATCAGCGTGCGTGGCGAGGCGGCGCAGTTCGTCCAGTTCGGCATCGTAACCATCGGCGATGATGCCACCGTCGCGCAGCAGCACCGGCGGCTGTTCGACGATGTGGCGCTTCAGAAGATCCGCGGTGCCGGCGTGATCGCCGATGCCGTTGACCAGATCGTGCAACAGCGGGCTGTCCAGCGAGGCGATCGATTCGCGCAAGGCCGGTGCGGCCGACAAGCCATCGCGCAACGTCGATAGGTCTCGCGGACGGGCCGAGCGCAACGCGACGCGCGCGAGAATACGTTCCAGATCGCCGATGCCCCGCAGCTGTTCGCGCAAGGCTTCGTAACGCCGGGTTTCGATCAGCGCGCCGATCGCCTGGTGACGACGACGCAACGTGTCGCGCGAACGCAGCGGGCGGTTGAGCCAGCGACGCATCAGACGCGCGCCCATCGGTGTCACGGTTTCATCCAGCACGCCAAGCAAGGTGTGCTCGACCCTTCCGCTTGGGTGTGTATCCAGTTCCAGATTGCGGCGCGTGGCAGCATCCAGCGCGATCGTCTCGCTGGCGCTTTCCACGGCCATGCCGGAAAGATGCGGCAATGCGCTCTTCTGCGTTTCTTCCACGTAGCCGAGCAGGCAGCCGGCGGCGGCGATCGCAAGCGGTAAATTGTCGATGCCGAAACCGGAAAGATCGCGCGTACCGAAAAAACGGTTCAATTCACGCCGCGCCGCGTCGCTGTCGAAATGCCACGGTGGCCGCTTGCGCAGGCCGGGCAGGGCGCTGACCAGTTTTGGCCATGCAACATCTTCGCCCACCAGCGTTTCGGCCGGCTGCAGGCGCGCCAGTTCTGCGGCGAGCGCTTCGGCATTGGTGACTTCGCTGAGCAGAAAGCGTCCGCTGGAAAGATCCACCCATGCCAGACCGTATGCACCGTGCGCGCCGGCGGCGATGGATAGGAGCAGGTTGTCGCGGCGTTCTTCCAGCAACGCAGCATCCGTCACCGTGCCCGGCGTGACGATGCGCACCACCTTGCGTTCCACCGGTCCCTTTGCCAGCGCTGGATCGCCAATCTGCTCGCAGATCGCCACCGACTCGCCCAGCCGCACCAGCTTGGCCAGATAGTTTTCCACCGCGTGATACGGCACGCCGGCCATCGGAATCGGTTGTCCTGCCGATTGCCCACGCTGCGTAAGCGTGATGTCCAGCAAGCGCGCGGCCTTGCGGGCATCTTCGTAGAACAACTCGTAGAAATCGCCCATGCGGAAGAACAGCAGCACATCCGGATGCGCGGCCTTGGCCGCAAGGTATTGGCGCATCAAGGGGGTGTGCAGTGAAAGTTCGTCCTGATTCATGCGTTCTGGTCTTGGCGTCGTCGGGTGGAACGAGTACAACGGGAAATTCGCAAGTCGCGGAGTTTCGCATGGAGTTGTCGTCCGTTCCTACTGATGCCGAATTAAAGCTGCTGGCCACGCGCGTCGCTGCCGCGATGTTGCACTACCACTTGTCGTTGAGTTGCGCCGAGTCCTGCACCGGCGGTTGGATCGCCAAGACGCTCACCGACCTGCCAGGTAGCTCCGCCTGGTTCGAAGCGGGCGTGGTCAGCTACAGCAATCAAGCCAAAGTATCGCTACTGGGCGTGCGCAGGGAGACGCTGGAACGCACCGGCGCGGTCAGCGAAGACACGGCGCTGGAGATGGTATCCGGCGCGCTGGATCGCCTGAATGTGGATGTCGCCGTGGCCGTCACCGGCATCGCCGGCCCCACCGGCGGTACGCCGCAGAAACCGGTCGGTACGGTCTGGGTCGGCTGGCAGCGGCGCGACGGTGCCGCGCGTGCGAAGCTGTTCCATTTCCCAGGCGGCCGTGAGGCGGTGCGGCGGCAGACGGTGGCGGCGGCGCTCGAAGGCGTGCTGGAGACGCTGACGGATTGAGTAGAAATTGACCAGCTTTCCGGCTTGACCGATGTGGGATACTTCAAGCTCTATCCCGCATCCCAGCCCGTGAGACTCAGTCCGGGCATCATGACCGCCATGACCACGAACACGACCGGAACCAAGACGATGGATGACAACAAGCGCAAGGCGCTCGCTTCGGCCCTCGGCCAGATCGAGAAGCAATTCGGCAAGGGCGCGGTGATGCGCCTGGGCGACCGCACCGACGACAACATCGAAACCATCTCCACCGGTTCGCTGGGCCTGGATATCGCCCTGGGTGTCGGCGGCCTGCCGCGTGGCCGCGTCATCGAAATCTACGGTCCGGAATCCTCCGGCAAAACCACGCTCACCCTGCAGGTGATCGCCAACTGCCAGAAGAATGGCGGCACCGCGGCCTTCGTCGACGCCGAACATGCGCTGGACCCCACCTATGCGCAGAAGCTTGGCGTGAATGTGGAAGACCTGCTCGTCTCGCAGCCTGACACCGGTGAACAGGCCCTGGAAATCGCCGACATGCTGGTGCGTTCCGGCGCGGTGGACATCGTGGTGGTCGACTCGGTCGCCGCGCTCACGCCCAAGGCCGAAATCGAAGGCGAAATGGGCGATTCCCACGTGGGCCTGCACGCCCGCCTGATGAGCCAGGCGCTGCGCAAGCTCACCGCCAACATCAAGAAATCCAACTGTCTGGTGATCTTCATCAACCAGATCCGCATGAAGATCGGCGTGATGTTCGGCAGCCCCGAAACCACCACCGGCGGCAACGCGTTGAAGTTCTACGCATCGGTGCGCCTGGACATCCGCCGCATCGGCGCAGTGAAGAAGGGCGAGGAAGTCATCGGCTCGGAAACGCGCGTGAAGGTGGTGAAGAATAAAGTGGCGCCGCCGTTCCGCCAGGCCGAGTTCGAGATCCTCTACGGCGAAGGCACCTCGCGCGAGGGCGAGATCATCGAGCTGGGCGTAGCGCAGAACCTGATCGAGAAATCCGGCGCGTGGTACAGCTACAAGGGCGACCGCATCGGCCAGGGCAAGGAGAACGTACGCCAGTTCCTGCGCGACAACCCCAAGATCGCCGATGAAGTCGACCGCGAGCTGCGCGCCCGCCTGCTGGTCGGCGGCAGCAGCACGCTGGCCGCTTCCGAAGAAGCCATGGAAGAAGCCTGATGCCGGGCGAGCGTCGCCTGCGCATCCTGCTGATTGGCGCCTCGGGCACGCTCGGACGCGCGGTTGAGGCGGAACTCGCGCCACGCCATGACATGATCGCTGCCGGACGCCATTCCGGCAGCATCCGCCTCGACCTCACCGATGTCAAAAGCATTCAGAGCGCCTTGCAACAGGCCGGCGAACTGGATGCCGTGATCAGCGCGGCCGGCAAGGTGACGTTCGCCCCGCTGGCGGATTTCAAGCCGGCACCCTACGGTGAATCGCTGCATACGCTGGGCATCGCTGACAAGCTGCTCGGGCAGGTGAATCTTGCGCTGGCTGCGCGCGATCACCTGCGCGACGGCGGTTCGATCACGCTTACCACCGGCATTCTTTCCGAGCAGCCGATCGTCGCAGGCAGTTCGGCCAGTCTGGTCAACGGTGCGGTGGAAGCCTTCGTGCGTGCGGCCGCCATCGAGCTACCTCGTGGGCTGCGCATCAACGTGGTGAGCCCCAACGTGCTGACTGAGGCGATGCCGGCGTATGCGCCATTCTTCCGCGGTTTCGAACCGGTGAGCGCCGCACGTGCGGCGCTGGCCTTCAGCCGCAGCGTGGAAGGTGCGCAGACAGGGCAGGTTTACAAGGTGTTCTGACGTCCCCGGCTCTCGGTCCTCAATCTAAGGAGAGAGTCGCACGAACATGAAGAAACGCGCCGACGATCCGCATGCCAAACCCAAGCCCAGCGCCTACAACAAGGCGCTGGGCCTGCTCGCCCGCCGCGAACACTCGCGCAAGGAACTGCGCCAGAAGCTCGATCGCAGCGGCTACGCCCGCGATGAAGCCAGCGAGGCGCTCGAACGCCTCGGCACCCAGCACTACCAGGACGATGACCGCTTCGCCGAAGCCCTGATCCGCAATCGCTTCGGCCAGGGCTACGGCCCCATGCGCCTGCGCGCGGAACTGAAAAGCCACGGCCTTCCGGATGCGCGCATCCGCAGCCTGCTCGACGCCGCCGATATCGACTGGGCCCAATCCGCCGCCGCCCAGCTACGCCGCCGCTACGGCGCCGGAGGCCCGGTAGACCCCGCCGAACGCGCGCGGCGTGCGCAATTCCTCTTGCGCCGCGGCTTTGCCGCCGCCACAGTACGGGATGTTACCCACGCCGAAGTGGACGATGCCTCCGACGAAAACCCCTGAACTTCGGGGCCGGTGGACGTCGTCGTTTCGCGTCCCTTTTTTTCGTCTTAAGCCCCGAACTCAATGAAAACCGCTGACATCCGTTCCGCTTTTCTCGATTACTTCCGCTCTAAGGATCACACCATCGTGCCATCCAGCTCGCTGGTGCCGGCCAACGACCCCACCTTGCTGTTCACCAACTCGGGCATGGTGCAGTTCAAGAACGTGTTCCTGGGCAGTGAGAAACTGCCGCATGCGCGCGTGGCCGACGTGCAACGCTGCCTGCGCGCCGGCGGCAAGCACAACGACCTCGATTCGGTGGGCTACACCGCGCGCCACCACACCTTCTTCGAGATGCTGGGCAACTGGTCCTTCGGTGATTACTTCAAGCGCGACGCGATCCATTACGCGTGGGAATTGCTGAGCGGCGTACTGAAGCTGCCGGCGGACAAGCTGTGGGTCACCGTCTATCACACCGATGACGAGGCCTACGACATTTGGCACAAGGAAATCGGCGTGCCGGCCGAACGCATCGTGCGCATCGGTGACAACAAGGGCGCGCCGTTCGCGTCCGACAACTTCTGGCAGATGGCCGATACCGGCCCTTGCGGCCCCTGTTCGGAAATCTTCTACGACCATGGCCCCGACGTCGCCGGCGGCCCGCCCGGCTCGCCCGATGAGGATGGCGACCGCTACATCGAGATCTGGAACCTGGTGTTCATGCAGTTCGACCGCGCGCCGGATGGCACGTTGTCGCCACTGCCGGCGCCGTGCGTGGATACCGGCATGGGGCTGGAACGCCTCGCCGCGGTACTGCAGCACGTGCATTCCAATTATGAGATCGATCTGTTCCAGCATCTGATCAAAGTGGCGTCCGAGCTGACCAAGACGCCGGACCTGGGCAACAAATCCCTGCGCGTGATCGCCGATCACATCCGTGCCTGCTCCTTCCTGATCGTGGACGGCGTGCTGCCTTCCAACGAAGGCCGCGGCTACGTGCTGCGCCGGATCATCCGCCGTGCGCTTCGCCACGGCTGGATGCTCGGCGTGCGCGGCGATTTTTTCTGGAAAATGGTGCAGCCGCTGGTCGAGGAAATGGGTAGTGCCTATCCGGTACTGGCCGGAAATCAGCGGTTGGTGGAGGAGGCGCTGCGCGCCGAAGAACAACGCTTCGGCGAAACGTTGGAGCACGGCATGCGTGTGTTCGATGAGATCGCCGCCAAGTCGAGTAAGACGATCGCCGGTGAAGACGCGTTTCGCCTGTACGACACGTACGGCTTCCCGGTCGATCTCACCGCCGACATCGCCCGCGAGCGCGGCCTCAGCGTGGACATGGCCGGCTTCGAGCAATCCATGGAGCAGCAGCGCGAACGCGCCCGCGCCGCCAGCCGTTTCGAAGCCAAGGGCCAGATGCCGGCGGAACTGGCCAGCCAGCTCGCGCCCACGGTTTTCCTGGGTTACGAAGCCCTCGCCAGCCGCGCCAGCAAAGTGGTCGGCATCGTGCAGGCGGGCAAGCAGGTCGGCCAGCTCGCGGAAGGCGAAGAAGGCCTGGTCATTCTCGATCAAACGCCGTTCTACGCCGAATCCGGCGGCCAGGTAGGCGACACCGGCGCGCTGTCGAACGGCGCTGGGCGTTTCGACGTCGGCGACACCATCAAGATGGGCGGCGTGTTCTTCGGCCATGCGGGCCGCTGGCATGGCTCGCAGCCCTTGCGCACCGGCGATGTAATCGATGCCGCCGTCGACGCCTCGCGCCGGCAAGCCACCGTGCTCAATCACTCGGCCACGCATCTGCTGCACGCCGCGTTGCGCAAGGTACTGGGCACCCACGTCACGCAGAAAGGTTCGCTGGTCGCGCCCGATCGCCTGCGTTTCGACTTTTCGCATTTCAAGCCGGTCAGCCGCGAGGAACTGGCGAAGGTTGAAGCGCTGGTGAACGACGAGGTGCGCCGCAACGTGGAAGCCGAAGTGCGCCACATGGCCTACGACGACGCCATCGAATTCGGCGCCATGGCCTTGTTCGGCGAGAAGTACGGCGATGAAGTGCGCGTGTTGAAAATGGGCGAATTTTCCACCGAATTGTGCGGCGGCACGCACGTGAGCCGTACCGGCGACATCGGCCTGTTCAAGATCGTCAGCGAGGCCGGCGTGGCTTCCGGCGTGCGTCGTATCGAAGCGGTGACCGGCGCCGGCGCGCTGGCCTACGTGGCCGAGGAAGAGCGCCGACTGGGTGAGCTGTCGCAACTGCTTTCCACCAGCGGCGACGAGGTGGCGGAAAAGCTCAAGCAACTGCTCGATCGCCAGAAAAAGCTGGAGCGCGAACTGGAATCGCTACGCGCCAAAGCGGCCGGCTCGATGACCGGCGACCTTGCCCAGACCGCGCAGGAGATCGCCGGCATCAAGGTCGTCGCAGCGCGCCTGGAAGGCCTGGACGCCAAGGCATTGCGTGACGGTGTCGACCAGCTCAAACAACAGCTCAACGATTGCGTGGTGGTGTTGGCTGGCGCCACCGACGGGCGCGTTTCGCTGGTGGCCGGCGTCAACGGCAAAGCGGCAGGCCGCATCAAGGCCGGGGATATCGTGGCGCACGTGGCCGGTCAGATCGATGGAAAGGGCGGCGGTCGCCCGGATATGGCGCAAGGCGGTGGCGTGGACAAACCACAATTGCCTGACGTTCTGGCAGGTACAGTGGCCTGGATCGGTACGCAGCTGAAAAGTTGATGCGCCGCGTATGGACCACGCGTCAAGATTGTGTGTAGATTGCACGCAACGCCGGGGCTCGGCTAGTATCGATCAGATATCGGTGTCGCTGGTTGCGGTGGCGCTGAAGGTGGCACCAGATACCTAAAAGGCATCTTGGTGTTTGGAGCCGGGGAAGGCGGTAAGGCCTTTGACGGACGTTAACGTCAGCTCTGCGTTGTGACTGTGCTCAGGGGTGAGGCAAGAACATGCAGACGGGCCTGTAACCACAAGCATTAAATGGAGTAACAGCTATGTTGATTCTGACCCGCAGGGTCGGCGAAACCCTGATGATCGGCGACGAGGTGACCGTTACCGTTCTCGGCGTTAAAGGCAACCAGGTTCGCATCGGCATCAATGCGCCGAAGAACGTGGCCGTGCACCGCGAAGAGATCTACCAACGCATCAAGGGCGAGAGCGAAAACGGCGGCGGCCAGACCGGCGAATCGGGCGGACGCTGATATTCCCTCTTTACCTCACGGGCATCGGCCGGTATCCTTGCCGGCTCCCGTGGCCTCCCTTTGACGTCGCGGGGGAACAAAACATGGAGAGATGCCCGAGAGGCCGAAGGGGCTCCCCTGCTAAGGGAGTATAGGGTCAAAAGCCTTATCGAGGGTTCGAATCCCTCTCTCTCCGCCAGACATGCAAAGACGCCCCGCAAGGGGCGTTTTGCGTTTCCGGGAGTGCGCCGCGATGCCCTGCGCAGGCGGGCTTCGCGGTCCGACGTGCCTGCGCCTGGGCC
>NZ_JBQCHP010000130.1:0-14097 GCF_051954575.1 Dyella sp.
TGGCCCAGCAACGGCTGCCGACAGTATGCGTGGCGATCATCAGGAGTTCTCCTTGTGCTTATTCAGTGTTGCCTTAGACAGCGCGAGGCCGGCGTCGGTGTCGTAGTCCTTATGCAGTTGCACGGGGGCTTCGGTCATGATTACTTCCAGGCCGGCGTCGGCGTGGCCTTCCAGCAGATGGCCGTCGAAGGTGGCGCCGTTGCTGTCGCCGAGCACGGCGCGCATGCGCAGGCGCGGCTGGCTGTCGTGCAGGTCGATGTCGCCGGCCAGCGAGATGATCTGCAGGCGATGAGCAAGCGGATCACGCCGAAAATCATGCTCGCTCGGCGCAAGCTGCCCCAGCACGGCGTCCTGCAGCGAGCCTGTTGCGGTGAAATGCGTGGGGTTGAGCACCTCGGCGCGGGCGAACGCCTGCAGGCAGCCGGCCACTTCTTCGCCGGCGTCCAGCACGATGGACCACGTGCGCGAGCCCTGGCCATGACGGATGAGCTGATGCTGCATGGCTGAACCTCCTCAGACGCGATAAGCGTCGATGTCCTGCTTCTTCAACGTAAGCCCCAGGCCGGCGCGACCGACGTCGACGACGAGCTCGCCATGGCGCAGTTCCGGCAGGCCATCGAAGAACATCGATTCGATGCGGACGTGGTCGTGGAAATATTCGATATCGCGCAAACCCGGCGCCGCCGAGCACACGTGCGCGTGCAGGTGCGGCGCGCAGTGCGCGGAGCTGGGTACGCCATAAGCCTGCGCCAGCGCCGCCGCCTGCAGAAAGCCGGTAAAACCACCGCAACGGGTGCCGTCGATCTGCAGCACGTCCACTGCGCCGGCTTCCAGCATGCGGCGGAAATACCAGGTATCCCAGCCGTATTCGCCGGCCGCCACTTCGGTGCGCGAAGGCATGTGTTGACGCAGCATGTGCAGGCCTTGCAGGTCGTCCGACGACACTGGTTCCTCGAACCATTCGACCTTGCATTCGTCGAACTGCTGCATCAGCGCGAGCGCCTGCTTGCGCGTGTATGCGCCGTTCGCGTCGATCATCAAGCCAATATCCGCGCCGATCGCTTCGCGCGCCGCAAATACGCGCTTGGGATCGTCCGACGGCTGCGAGCCGACCTTCATCTTGACGTGCCCGATGCCCAGCTCCACGAAACCGGCGAGCTGCGTTTGCAGCTGATCCACGGTGTAGGAGGTGAATCCGCCGCTGCCGTAGACCGGCGCAGCATCGCGCACGCGGCCGAGCAGCGTCGCCACCGATACGCCGAGCATCTTCGCCTTCAGGTCCCACAGCGCGTGATCGACCGCGGAGACGGCCATCAAGCCTACGCCAGGGCTGCCGATGTTGCGCAGGCTGCGACGCATCGCCTGCCACAGGCGCGGAATATCCATCGGGTCGGCGCCGAGCAGGCAGTCGCGCAAGGGCTTGGCGATCAGTGCCGCTGCGGCGCGGTGGGTGTAGGTGTAGCCCAAGCCTTCGTAATCGCCGCAACGAACCTCGGCGATCACGATGGTGGTCGCATCCCAGCGGATCGTGCCGTCCGCTTCGGGCGCGTCGGTGGGAACGGTGTAGGCCGTTGCCTCGACGCAATCGATCTGCGCCGCGGCGCTACTCATCGAAGCGCCCTCTGGATGATGTCTGGTTCGATGCGTATGGGCATGATGGCGACCGGAATGCGCTACAGAAAATCATCCTGCGCGGAAAAAGGTCATGCGTGGGTGAACGGCGTGCGGTGGTTATGTGGAACGGGCGCCATGTTTCATGCGCCGTTTTCGCACACGTTTACCGCATCACAGCTCGCCGCGGCTGGCCAGCGCTTCGATCCGGTCCGCCGTGCGGTAGGCGATCGCCTGGATCGTCAACGATGGATTCACTCCGCCGACAGTGGGGAACACCGAGCCATCGCAGATCCACAGGTTCGGAATGTCCCAGCTGCGGCAATCGGCATTCACCACGCTGGTTTGCGGATCGCTGCCCATGCGTGCCGTGCCGTTGAGATGGCAGGTGTCGTCGGTTTCGCGCCAGATATCCTTCGCGCCGCCGGCGGCAAGGGCTGTTTCCATGAAGTCGAGCGCATGCTGGATCATGTGCCGATCGTTGTCGCAGTTCGAATGGGTCACGCGCGCGATCGGCAGGCCGTAGTCGTCCTTTTCGTCGGCGAGCGTGATGCAGTTGCGTTCCTGCGGCATGGTTTCGCCGACCATCTTCAGGCCCACGTAGTGGTTGTAGTGCTGCATGTCCTTCAGCAGCGCGTCACCCCACAGGCCGCGGCGGGTTTCAGTGAGCGCCCACACCACCGGCAGCGGGCCCTGGCTCATGTAACTGTAACCGCCGAAGAAATCCTTCTTGTCGTTGTAGTTCCAGTGCTCGGTGATGGCGAGCGAAGGCGGCCCCTTGTAGGAACGGATCTCCTGATCCATCACGCCCCATACCGCCTGGTTCGACTGCACCATGAAGTTCTTGCCGACCAGGCCGGAACTGTTGGCCAGGCCATTGGGAAAGCGGCTGGTGGCCGAAAGCAGCAGCAGGCGCGGGGTTTCGATGGCGTAGCCGGCCACCACCACGTTCCTGGCGCGCTGGAATTGCCAGCGTCCTTCGCGGAAATACTCCACGCCGGTGCATCGGCCCGCATCGTTGACGACGACGCGACCGACCATCGCCAGATCGCGGATTTCCGCACCGGCTTTGAGCGCGCGCGGAATCCACACGTTGAGTGTGCTCTGCTTGGCGTTGGTCGAGCAGCCCGATACGCAGAAGCCGCGATACGCGCACGGATGCGCCAGGCCGCGCGGCGCCGAAACGGTCGCCAGCGGCGTCGCCGTCCATCCGATGCCGAGCGCTTCGGCGCCGCGCGCCAGCACCAGTGCGGCCGCATTCAACTCATGCGCGCGATACGGATAGCGCCCGCGGTCCGGGCCCCACGGATAATTCACCGGGCCGGAAATCTTCAAGGCGTCTTCGATGATGCCGTAGTAGTGCCACATCTCGCGCCAGTCGAGCGGCCAGTCCACGCCATAGCCGAGTTGGCTGCGCGCCTTGAACCATTCGGGCCGGAAGCGCAGCGACACCATCGCGAAGTGCACCATGCTGCCACCGACCGCCTTGCCGCTGTTGTTGTTGCCGAGCTTGACCGGATCTTCGCCGTCGCACAGGCGTTCGTCGGTCCAGAACAGTTTTTTCTGGTGCGATTCGTCGGAGGCGAATTCCTCCAGCGGCCGCCACCATGCGCCGGCATCGAAGGCCACCACCTTGAAGCCTTTTTCGGCCAGCCGGCAGGCGAGTGTGGCGCCGCCGGCGCCGGTGCCGACGATGGCGAAATCCACCTCGTCGTTTTGCAGGTATTCGCGCATCGGCAGCCAGCCACCGACGCGCAGCACGTCCGGCGCGCGCCCGTGCTTGCCGCGCGGTTCGTCTTGCGCGTCAGCGGACACGGCGGTTTTTCTCCATCGCCTGCCGTTCCTTGCCCGGTTTGGCCTCGACCGCTTCCCACGGATCGCGGCGGTCGTAGTACATGCGCACGTAGCCGCGCGGATTGGCCGGACCGCCGAAGCCGATCTCGTTCCACGCATACGGATGCGAGTAGTACGCGCCGCAGACGTCCGGCAGCACGCGCTGGGTGAAAAACAGCTGCGCGTCCATGCCTTTCCAGTGCGCGCTGGTGAGTTCGCCGTGCTGCATCTGGCTGAGCAAAGCGTTCTGCGCGGAACGTTCCAGGCTCGCGAACGGGAGTTCGTGGCGGGCCTTGCTTTCCTCGTCCAGCGCATGCAGGCCGGTCAGCCACGCCTCGCGCAACGGCGGCAAGCGCGCATAACGAAAACCGTCGCCGGCGTTTTTTTGCAGCCGCATGTCGACCATTCCGGCCAGCGGCGCCTGCGGACGATCGGCGGCTTGCGGAACGATGCACGCGCACAGCGCTTCCAGGGCGCGCCAGCGGACGATATCGAGAAAACCAGGTTCCGATGGCGTGGCCATGCGCTGCGCGATCACCTTGCGCGTGATCGCATCCCACGAAGGTGTGTCGCGCTTGTTCAGCACGTCGTAGCCGGGATAACGCGAAGTGTAGGGATTCATTGGCGTTCTCCTTCCCGCAAACGCAGCGCGGCCAGGCCAGCCAGCGCCAGCGCGGAGAAACTCGGCGGCGCCGGCACCGGCGGCCCGTTGAACAGGTTCTGGCTCCAGTTGCGCCAACCACCGTGATGACGTGCAACGCCGCGCACGTGTAGCGCGGTGCCGACCCAGCCGACCAGCCAGCTCAGCTGCAGCATCGCGCGCGCCAGCCAGCGCGGTTGCGGTTTGGCCAGCGATGCATGCAGCAGCAGCGCCGATGCGGCAGGCGGCACGCTGACCGGCGCATACATCGCCTTGTGCTGGAACGAGCCGCGAAAATGCAGCAACGCCGCTTCGCCCGCCGTGCCGGCCAGGCCGATGCCGCTCAGCAAGCCCAATGCCTTGCCCGCCGGCATGCCGAGCAATCGAGGTTCGTGCGCAGGCTGGTTGCGCAGGCGTTCGGCAGCAGCGCCCAGCGCACCTGACAACAGCAAGGCGGTCGGCGCACCCAGCGGCGCGGCGTAGAACAGGTTTTGCCAGCTCCAGCCGCCAGGACGCTTCATCACGTTGTAGAGATGAAAACCGGTGCCGGCCAGGCCGGTGAGTGCGGCGCTCCAGTAGATGGCGTGCCGCACCGCGTGCGTGCTCGGCGTGCGATCGGCGCCGCCGTGGAAACCGGCCAGCAACGAAAATGTCGCCACTGCTGGCGGCACGTACATGGCGACGTTGGAGAACGCGCCGCGGTAGTGCTCCATGGCGCTGTCGGTGAGCACCGAGCAGGCGAGCAGGGCGGAACTGCGGTTGAAGGCGCGCGAGGTTTCGACATGCAGCAGACGTTCGGTTTTGCGGCGGCGGCTGATGGCGGCCACGGCGGCGGCGCCAGCCAATGCGCAGGCGACGCCGGTCCAGGTTTGGCGGCTGAGGGTCATCGCCATTGCTCGTCCCTAATTTGCAAAAAAAAGCATGTTCAAGGCAGCGTTGCGGAGAACGGCTCCCTCCCCTGCGTGCAGGGGAGGGCTGGGGTGGGGTGATGCGAGCGAAGCTCGCTTTGCGCTGCGCTGAAAGGGCTTCCGGGATGCGCAATGATGGAACTTCCCGCAAGCCTGCTTCACCCCACCCCAACCCTCCCCTACTGCACGTAGGGGAGGGAGCAGATCCGGCGTTGCGCGGCTATTTCTCACCGTCCTTATGCCCAGGCAACACCGCGCTCAACACCTGCCGCGCGGTATCGCGCAGCATGTTTCCCTGCTCCGGATCGCCGGTCATCAGCGTGGAGGCGAACGCCTTGGCCTGCGCCAGCGTGATGTGCGGCGGCAGCGGCGGAATTTCCGGATCGGCCTTCACTTCTATCAGCACCGGACGGTTCGCGCTCAGCGCTTCGTCCCACACTGTTCCCATGCGTTCGGGATCATCCACGTAGATGCCGCGCAGGCCGATCATCTCGGCGAAACGGTGATACGGCACGGAGGGAATTTCCTGCGAGGCCTCGAACTTCGGATCGCCTTCCATCACGCGCTGTTCCCAGGTGACCTGGTTGAGGTCGGCGTTGTTTAGCACCATGCAGATCCAGCGCGGATCGGCCCAGGTGCGCCAGTACTTGGCGACGGTGATGAGCTCGGCCATGTTGTTCATCTGCATCGCGCCGTCGCCGACCAGCGCAATCACCGGGCGTTGCGGATGGGCGAACTTGGCGGCGATCGCATACGGCACCGCCGCGCCCATCGAGGCCAGGCCGCCGGACAGCGAACACATCATGCCGCGCTGTATTTTCAGATCGCGCGCATACCAGTTGGCGACGGAACCCGAATCGCTGGTGACGATCGCGTTCGACGGAATGCGCGGCGACAGCTCCCACACCGTGCGCTGCGGATTCATGCCGTGCTCGGCCTTGGCCTTGGCGCGCGCCTCCAGTTTCTTCCACCAATCGGCCATCCATTTTTCGATGTTGCCGCGCCAGGCGCGGTCTTCTTTCTTCTCAAGCATCGGCAGCAGTGCGCGCAGCGTTTCGGCGCTGTCGCCAACCAGGTTCACTTCCATCGGGTAACGCAGGCTGAGCATGTCGGCCTTGATGTCGATCTGCACGCCGCGCGCCTTGCCTTCCTCGGGCAGGAATTCCGAATACGGGAAACCCGAGCCGATCATCAGCAGCGTGTCGCATTCGGTCATCAGCTTGTAGCTGGGCTCGGTGCCGAGCAGGCCGATCGAGCCGGTCACCCATGGCAGATCGTCCGGCAACACCGCCTTGCCGAGCAGCGCCTTGGCGGCGCCGGCGCCGAGCTTGTCGGCGATGGCGATCACTTCGTCGGTAGCCTGCAGCGCACCGGCGCCGACCAGGATCGCGACTTTCTTGCCGGCGTTGAGCACCTCGGCGGCACGCTTCAGATCGGCTTCGTACGGCACCGTCTTGGGTTTTTGATAGCCGATGCCCGAATGCACCGTGCCGTGCTTGCGCGCGGGCGGCTCGAACGGCATTTCCTGCAGATCGTTCGGCAAAATGATCGCCGTGACCGTGCGTCGATGCATGGCGATGCGAATCGCGCGATCCACGATGTGCCGCACCTGCGCCGGCACGCTCGCCAACTGCACGAAATCGCCGGCGACGTCCTTGAACATGGCCGACAGATCCAGTTCTTGCTGGTAATGACCGCCGAGCGCCGCACGCGCCTGCTGGCCGGCAATGGCGAGCACCGGCATGTGGTCCATGCGTGCGTCGTAAAGGCCGGTGATCAGGTGCGCCGCGCCCGGGCCGGAAGTGGCGATGCAAACGCCGAGCTCGCCCGTGAACTTCGCGTGCGCGGACGCCATGAACGCGGCCATCTCTTCGTGCCGCGCCTGGATGAATTCGATCTTGCCATGGGCGCGGTTCAACGCCCCGAATACGCCGTTGATGCCATCACCGGGGTAGCCGTAGATGCGGCGTACGCCCCAGTCGTGCAATCGCTCGACGATGAAGTCTCCGACAGTTGGCTTGCTCATGCGCTTGGCTCCGGTTGTGCTGCGGGCGCTGGGCGACGCAGTTCTTATGGGAACCTAGGCAGAGCGGCGTACAGGGGGTGTGCAGTTTTTGTGCGTGAGGTGTGGGGAATATTTGCGAGCGGGCGGGCTCGGCTTTGCGTACTCGAACTTGATCGACCTGCCTCACTCACACCTCAACGTCATTCCGGCGTTCGCCGGAATGACGTTGAAGCGAAATGGAGAGTGCGAAATCACTCCCGTTCGGCAAGCGCCTTGTTCACCCGCAACGCAATCAGCGTGCACGCCACGCCGGAGAGCAGGTACACGCTCACCGCCACCAGGCCGAAGCGCGCGGACAAGCCCAGTGCGACCAGCGGCGCGAACGCGGCGCCGATCAGCCAGGCGAAATCGGATGTCAGCGCGGCGCCGGTGTAGCGCAGGTGGATCTCGAAGTTGGATGTGACGCTGCCGGCCGCCTGCCCATACGAGAAGCCCAGCAAGCCAAAGCCGATCAGGATGAAGGCGTCCTGCGCCGCCTGGCCGTCGCCCAGCAGCCACGGCGCGAACAGCGCGAACACGCCGATCAGCGCGGCGGCGGTGCCTAGTGTGGTGCGCCGGCCGATGCGATCGGCGACGATGCCCGAAGCGATGGTGCCGCAGATGCCTACCAGCGCGCCGATGATCTGGATCGTCAGCACCGCGCGCACCGACTGGGTGGTACCCAACACGATCCACGACAGCGGAAAAATCGACACCAGGTGGAACAGCGCGTAGCTGGCAAGCGCGGCGAATGCGCCGACGAAGATGTTGTAGCCCTGGCGCCTCAGCATGGCGATGATGCCGATCGGCGCCAGTTCGCGCTCTTCCATGGCGCGGGTGTATTCCTCCGTCACTACCAGGCGCAGGCGCGCGAACAGCGCCACGACGTTGATCGTGAAGGCGACGTAGAAGGGATAGCGCCAGCCCCAGTTGAGGAAGTCGTCGCTGGCCAGTTCCTCGTGCAGGAACAGGAACAGCGCGCTGGCAATCAGGAAACCGATCGGTGCGCTGAGCTGGCCCAGCATGGCGTACCAACCGCGCCGCTCCGGTGGGGTGTTGAGCGCAAGCAGGGACGGCAGGCCGTCCCACGATCCGCCCAGCGCAATACCCTGCAGAAAGCGAAAGAAAGTCAGCAGGCCGATGGCCCAGCCGCCGATGACGTTATAGCTGGGCAGGAAGGCCATGCCGGCGGTGGTGCTGCCCAAGAGGAACATGGCGATGGTCAGCTTGGTACCGCGGCTCCAGCGCCGCTGGAAGGCCATGAACAGGGTGGTGCCGAGCGGGCGTGCGACGAACGCCAGCGAGAAGATCGCGAATGACAGCAGCATGCCGTCCAGCCGGGTTTCGAACGGAAAGAACACCGACGGAAACACCAGCACGCAGGCGATGCCGAACACGAAGAAGTCGAAATATTCCGCGGTTCGCCCGACGATGACGCCGACGGCGATCTCGCCGGGAGCCAGGCGGGCATGGGCATGGATGCGCCCAAGATCGTCCGGAGAAAAGCCGGCTGGTTCGCGCTGATCCTCAAACGTACTGGACATAGTCGTTGCTCGGATAGGGAGATGCGGCGGCGACAGCATGGCACCGTTGCGCGGCCAAGGCTAGGGATGGGAGGGTCTATTTTGTGTCGTGCGGCGATTGGTCATTGGCAAGGATGGTCGGTTGCACAGCTGCGGCACTGCGTTTGCTTGCATGCAATGCAGAGTCTGATCAGCGTAGCGGATGGTTACTCCCTCCCCTGCGTGCAGGGGAGGGTTGGGCTGGGGTTGCACGCGCTTGCGGCATAGCTGGAATTCATCGCGAGGTTGCGTAACCCCGCCCTAGCCCTCCCCTACTACGCAGGGGAGGGGACAGATGACGGCAAGTTGAAATGCAACGCTCATCAGGCGACGACGAAGCATTCATGCCGCAACTCGGCATCATGCATGCATCATGACCTGCGCACCCGTTGTTTCAGCCCTTGCACGGAAGCGGACATCACCCGCACGCAGCCGTGCGAATTGTCGCAGTACACCGCCGACGATGGTCGGACCATTTGCGCATCGCCCATCGATCGGCGTACCTTTCGACCCAGCAGTACCCCCTCCCATTCGGTTGCGTCGGTCATGTCCATGAAGGCTCTCCGCGGACTGCTACTGCTGGCCCTCGTCCTGGCGCTTACGGGCTGCCACACGGTGTTGATGTCGCCGTCCGGCGATCTGGCGCTCCAGCAGCGCAACCTGATCATCATCGCGCTGATCCTGATGCTGCTGATCGTGGTGCCGGTGATCATCACGGCGCTGGTGTTCGCCTGGCACTACCGGGCATCCAACCAGAAGGCGCACTACGACCCGGAATGGGATCACTCCACCATCGTGGAACTGATGATCTGGTCGGCGCCGCTGTTGATCATCATCGCGCTGGGCGCGGTCACCTGGGTGAGTTCGCACAAGCTCGATCCGTACCGTCCGCTCGATCGTCTTGGGCCTGGCCGGGTGGTGGCGGTCGACACCAAGCCGCTGGAAGTGGACGTGGTCGCGCTCGACTGGAAGTGGCTCTTCATCTATCCCGAGCAAAATGTCGCGGTGGTCAACGAGCTGGCGGCGCCGGTGGACCGGCCGATCCATTTCAACCTCACCGCCTCCACAGTAATGAATTCGTTCTTCATTCCCGCGCTGGCCGGGCAGATCTACGCCATGCCGGGCATGCAGACCACGCTGCAGGCGGTGATCAACAAACCTGGCGATTACTGGGGCTTTTCCGCCAACTACAGCGGCGCCGGCTTCTCGTACATGAACTTCACCTTCCACGGCATGAGCGAGGACGATTTCGCCAAGTGGGTGGCGCATGCCAAGAGCGGGGGCGGCACGCTGGACCACGCCGAGTACACCAAGCTGGAAGCGCCGAGCCAGCGCGAGCCCGTGCGCTATTACGGCAGCGTGGCGCCGGGACTTTACGCGTCTATCCTCAATCGCTGCGTGCAACCAGGCGCGGGCTGCATGAACATGTTGCGTATGTCCGAGCCGCCCAGCGGGGCGGAGGCAGCCGCATCGTCCGACAACCATGCGGCCATGCCGATGGCTCATCCCTAAGACCTAGATAGGCTCTTAAAGAAGGCGCCGGTACGATGACCCTCCAATATCCCGATCTGGCCAAGCTGATTTTCGGGCGACTCACCTGGGAATCGATTCCCTATCACGAGCCGATCCTGATCGTAACGTTTATCGGCGTGGCGATCGCCGGCATCGCGGTGCTGGGTCTGGTCACCTATTTCAAGCTGTGGGGTTATCTGTGGCGCGAATGGTTCACCAGCGTGGACCACAAGAAGATCGGCATCATGTACATCGTGCTGTCGCTGGTGATGCTGCTGCGCGGTTTCGCCGATGCGCTGATGATGCGCGCCCAGCAGGCGGTGGCGTTCGGCCCGCACGAGGGTTACCTGCCGGCCGAGCACTACGATCAGATCTTCACCGCGCACGGCACGATCATGATCTTCTTCGTCGCCATGCCGATGATCACCGGCCTTATCAACTATGTGATGCCGCTGCAGATCGGCTCGCGCGATGTGGCGTTTCCGTTCCTCAACAATTTCAGCTTCTGGATGACGGTATCGGGTGCGCTGCTGGTGATGACCTCGCTGTTCATCGGCGAGTTCGCGCGCACCGGCTGGCTGGCGTATCCGCCGTTGTCCGAGCTTTCCTCCAGCCCCGACAGCGGGGTGGATTACTGGATCTGGGGGCTGCAGATAGCGGGCGTCGGCACCACCTTATCGGGCATCAACATGATCGCCACCATCGTGAAGATGCGCGCGCCCGGCATGACGATGATGAAGATGCCGATCTTTACCTGGACCGCGTTGTGCGCGAACGTGCTGATCGTGGCCGCGTTTCCGGTGCTGACCGCCACGTTGGCGCTGCTGGCGCTGGATCGCTACGCAGGCACGCATTTCTTCACCGCCGATGGCGGCGGCAACATGATGATGTACATCAACCTGATCTGGGTGTGGGGCCATCCGGAGGTGTACATCCTGGTCTTGCCGGCATTCGGCGTGTTTTCCGAGGTCACCTCGACGTTCTCGCGCAAGCGCCTGTTCGGTTATGCGTCGATGGTGTACGCCACGGTGGTGATCACGGTGCTGTCGTACCTGGTGTGGCTGCACCACTTCTTCACCATGGGCTCGGGCGCCAGCGTCAATGCGTTCTTCGGCATCACCACCATGATCATCTCCATTCCCACGGGAGCGAAGATCTTCAACTGGATGTTCACCATGTACCGCGGACGCATCGTGTTCGACGTGCCGATGCTGTGGGTGGTGGCCTTCATCGTGACCTTCGCCATCGGTGGCATGACCGGCGTGCTGCTGGCGGTGCCGCCGGCGGATTTCTCGCTGCACAACAGCCTGTTCCTGATCGCGCATTTCCATAACGTGATCATCGGCGGCGTGCTGTTCGGCATGTTCGCCGGCATCAACTACTGGTTCCCCAAGGCGTTCGGCTTCCGGCTCGATCCGTTCTGGGGCAAGGTGTCGTTCTGGTTTTGGGTGGTCGGTTTCTACTTCGCCTTCATGCCGCTGTACCTGCTTGGCCTGATGGGCGTGACACGCCGCCTTCGCCATATCGACGATCCGTCGCTGCAGATCTGGTTCGAGATCGCGGCGTTCGGCGCGGTGCTGATCCTGCTGGGCATCGCGGCGATGATCGTGCAGTTCGCGGTGAGCATCCTGCGCCGCGACAAGCTGCGCGATGCCACCGGCGATCTGTGGCACGGGCGCACGCTGGAGTGGTCCACCTCCTCGCCGCCGCCGCCGTACAACTTCGCCTTCACCCCGCAAGTGCACGACGTGGATACCTGGTGGCAGATGAAGCAGCACAACTGGCGCCGGCCGGTGGAAGGCTTCGTGCCGATCCACATGCCGAAGAACACCGGTACGGGTGTGTATCTGTCGGTGCTGAGTTTCATCTTCGGCTTCGCCATCGTCTGGTACATGTGGCTGATCGCGGCGGTGTCGTTCGTTGCCTTGCTGGCGGTGGCGATCCATCACACCTTCAACTACGACCGCGACTATTACATTCCCGCCGACGAAGTGCGGCGCGTCGAAGCCGCCCACGCTGGAGCCTAGCCATGACGACGATGACCGTGAGCGGAGGCAGCGGGGCGGAAGAAACGCTGCGCTTCCATGTCACCGAAGGCCATCATCCGGAAAACGCCACGCTGCTCGGCTTCTGGCTGTACCTGATGAGCGACTGCCTGATCTTCGCCTGCCTGTTCGCCACTTACGGCGTGCTGGGGCGCGAATACGCCGGTGGGCCTTCCGCGGCTGAAGTGCTGGAATTGCCGATCGTGGCGGTGAACACCACGCTGCTGTTGTTTTCTTCCATCACCTACGGCTTCGCCGTGCTGGAAATGCAGCAGAACCGGCGTGGGCCGATGGTCGCCTGGCTGGTGGTCACCTGGTTGCTCGGCGCTGGCTTCATCACATTGGAGTTGACCGAATTCGCGCATCTGATCTCGATCGGCGCCGGTCCGCAGCGCAGCGCGTTCCTCTCTTCGTTCTTCACCCTGGTCGGCACGCACGGCCTGCACGTCACCTGCGGCCTGATCTGGATGATCGTGCTGCTGGTGCAGGTCGGCAAGAAAGGGCTGATCGCTGCAAACAAGCGCCGCCTGATGTGCCTGTCGATGTTCTGGCACTTCCTCGACGTGGTGTGGGTGGGCGTTTTCAGCTTCGTTTACCTGATGGGGAAACTGTCATGAGCGAACCTACTGCGCATGCGCATGACGATGGTCATCACGAGCACGGCAACGACGGCGTGGACGCCATCCACGTCACATTGAAAGGCTATCTCACCGGATTTGCCGCCGCCGCGCTGCTCACCATCCTTCCGTTCTGGCTGGTGATGTCGGGTGCGTTCTCGAAGACCGGTCCCGCCGATGCATTCATCCTGCTGCTGGCGGCGATCCAGATCGTGGTGCACATGGTGTACTTCCTGCATCTGAACGCGAAATCCGAAGGCGGCTGGAACATGCTCGCTTTGATCTTCACCATCGTGCTGGTGGTGATCACGCTGAGCGGTTCGATCTGGGTGATGTACCACCTCAACCAGAACATGATGCCGTCGATGATGAAGGACGTGCGCAGCTTGCCGTGAGTTACCCGTAGGTTGGGTTAGCGCAGCGTAGCCCAACGATGCCGCCGATGACGTTGGGTTACGCTGCGCTAACCCAACCTACGGTAGATGGCGGCGAGTCATGCGATCATGCTCCGCATGGCTCTCCAAGATACTTCTCCCTACGACACGCCGCGGCGTCCGCGTGGTCCCATCGCATTGACGCTGCTCGCCCTGCTTGGCGCGGCGCTTTTTATCGGCTTCGTTGCCCTCGGCAACTGGCAGGTCCATCGCCTGGCCTGGAAGCGTGCGCTCATCGCCCGCGTCGATAGCCGTGTGCACGCGCCGCCTGTCGCGCCACCGTCGCGCAATGAATGGTCCAGCGTCACCGCGGAAAAAGACGAATACCTGCACGTGCGCCTCAGCGGCCAGTTCTTGCACGACCGCCAGACCCTGGTATGGACGGCCACGGATGAAGGCAGCGGCTATTGGGTGATGACGCCGCTGCGCATGGCGGATGGTTCCATCGTGCTGGTCAATCGCGGTTTCGCACCGGCCGACTGGTGCGGACGCGATGGCCATTGCGCGCCCGGTCCGGACGGTGAAACCACGGTGACCGGCTTGCTGCGCATGTCCGAGCCGAACGCGTTCATGCGGCACAACGATCCGGCGCACAACATCTGGTACACGCGCGACGTGCCGGCGATCGCCGCAGCGCGCGGGCTGCAAGACGTGGCGCCTTATTTCGTGGATGCGGATGCGTCGGCGGGCAAGGACGCGCAGTGGCCGGAAGGCGGCAAGACCGTGATCGACTTCCCCAACAACCATCTCAGCTACCTGATCACCTGGTACCTGCTGGCCTTGATGGTGCTGGGTGCCGGCATCTATGTGGGCTACGACGAATACCGCCTGCGTCGCGCGCGATCACGTAGGTTGGGGGGGGGGGCCGGGGGCGGGAGGGGGGGGGGCCCC
>NZ_JBQCHP010000131.1:0-11969 GCF_051954575.1 Dyella sp.
GCGGCATGGCGGGCAAACAGACCCGGCCCTTCGGGTTGTCGTTGAGTGGCCACCATGCGGCAGCGCGCGGCTTGCCTTGGCAACCAGCCAAGGCTGCGCCACGCACTACCACCTGATGGCCACTCAACGACAACGCGGGCCACGCCAATAGTGCGAACAGGCCCTAAAATGACCGGATGCCTGCCGATCGTCGCCCGCTCGCCATATTCCTGATGGGCCCGACCGCGTCGGGCAAGACTGCGCTGGCGTGCGCCTTGAGCGAGCGCTTTGCGCTTGGACTCATCAGCGTGGATTCGGCACTGGTCTATCGCGGGCTCGACATCGGTGCGGCGAAACCGGACACCGCCACGCTCGCGCGCTATCCGCATGCGTTGGTCGATATCCGCGATCCGGCCGAACCGTATTCGGCCGCCGACTTCAGCACCGACGCACGACGCGCCATGCAGCACATCAGCGAAGCCGGCCGCATACCGTTATTGGTAGGCGGCACCGGTTTGTACTTCCGTGCGCTGCAACGCGGCTTGTCCAGCCTGCCGGAGGCTGATGCAACGCTGCGCGCGCAATTGGCGCAGGACGCGGCGGCGATCGGCTGGAACGGCATGCATCGCCGGCTGGCCGAACTGGACCCACCTGCCGCCGCGCGCATCAAGCCCGGCGATGCGCAACGCATCCAGCGCGCGCTGGAGGTGATCGCGCTGACCGGGCAGCCGCTCAGCGCCCAGCAACAGGGCGGAAGCGGGCAGCCGTTTCCCTGGCGGGTGCTGAAACTGGCGCTGATCCCGGACGATCGCGCGCCGCTGCATGCGCGCATCGCACAGCGCTTCGACGAGATGCTGCAGCATGGCCTGCTCGAGGAGGTGCGTGCGCTGCGCGAGCGCGGCGATCTCAAGGCCGACCTGCCGGCGATGCGCGCGGTGGGGTATCGCCAGGCGTGGGAGCATCTGGATGGGTGCTACGACGCGGCAGAGCTGCGCAACCGGGGCATTTTCGCCACCCGCCAGCTCGCCAAGCGGCAGATCACATGGTTGCGCAGCGAACTTGACGCTCGCGTGCTCGATCCGGAGCGGGCGAGCCCGGTGGATCGGGCGGCCGACGCTGTACGCCTGTTCCTCGGCAAAAGTGAGCGGGAGTCGTAAAAAAGATGACGTCTTTTCGTTATGTCTTTGTCACGACTTACAAAACTCTTTCATCCTTGATTTAAAAGCGGTTAACATTCGGGAAACTCGGACCGGGGCGCCATTTGGTGTCACCTTTTTCGGTCCATCCGTGGATGAGGGGGAGAACAAAAAATGTCAAAAGGGCAATCCTTGCAAGATCCATTTCTCAATGCATTGCGCCGCGAGCGCGTACCGGTCGCCATCTATCTGGTCAACGGCATCAAGTTGCAGGGCACGATCGAGTCGTTCGATCAGTTTGTGGTGCTCTTGCGCAACCAGGTCAGCCAGATGGTCTACAAACATGCCATCTCCACCGTGGTACCCAGCCGAAACGTGCGCGTGGGCAATGGCCACGAAGGGCACGAAGGCCATGAGAGCCATCTCGAGCACGCCTCGGTCGAAAGCGAAGGTTGATTCACTCTGTTCGATAGACAAAAGAAAGGCGAACGAGCTGTGCTGGTCCTCCCGCATTCGCGGGGGGGAGACGACGCGGCCGAGCGCGCAGAGGAATTCGTCGAGCTGGTGAAATCCGCCGGCGCGGAAGTGCTGGCCAGCATTCCCGCACGCGTGGAATCGCCCAACCCGCGTTACTACATCGGCACGGGCAAGGCCGACGAGGTCGGCGAAGCCGTGCGCGCGCTGGAAGCGGACGTGGTGTTGGTCGATCACCTGCTTACGCCGGTGCAGGAACGCAACCTGGAAAAGCTGCTCAACGTGCGCGTGGTCGACCGCGCCGGGCTGATTCTGGACATCTTCGCCCAGCGCGCCCGCTCCCATGAAGGCAAGCTGGAAGTGGAACTGGCCCAGCTCAAGCACCTGGCCACGCGCCTGGTCCGCGGCTGGACCCACCTGGAGCGCCAGCGCGGCGGCGCCATCGGCCTGCGCGGCCCCGGCGAAACGCAGCTGGAAACCGACCGCCGCCTGCTTGGCGAGCGCGTCAAGATGCTCACCAAGCGCCTGGAAAAAGTGCAGACCCAGCGCGGCCAGCAACGCCGCGCGCGTTTGCGCAACACGGTGCCTCGCGTAGCCCTGGTGGGTTACACCAACGCGGGCAAATCCACGCTGTTCAATACGCTCACGCAGGGCGAGGTGTACGCGGCGAACCAATTGTTCGCCACGCTCGATCCCACCGTGCGCAAGCTGGACGATCTCAGCTGCGGCCCCGCCGTACTGGCCGACACCGTGGGCTTCATCCGCGAATTGCCGCATGACCTGGTCGCCGCCTTCCGCGGCACGTTGGCCGAAGCGCGCGATGCGGACCTGCTGCTGCACGTCAGCGATGCGGCAGATGAAGAACGCGAACGCCTGCGCCAGGTGGTCGACCAGGTGCTGGAAGAAATCGGCGCCGGCGACGTGCCGCAGTTGCAGGTGATGAACAAGATCGACCTGACCGAAGCCGCGCCGCGCATCGTGCGCGATGCCGAAGGCGTGCCGCAGCAGGTATGGCTGTCGGCCGTCACCGGCCAGGGCCTGGATCTGTTGCGCCAGGCACTCGGCGAATGCCTGGGTGGCGAGCGCGTGCAGTCCGAACTGCGCCTGCCGCTCTCTGCCGGCCGCTTGCATGCCCGCTTGCGCGCCGCCGGCGCGATCGCCGAGGAAGCGGTGGACGAAGAGGGCTGGCGCTTGCGCATCGATGCGCCCAGAAGCGTGCTCGCGCCGTTGACCGGCGGGCAGGGCAAAGATGTAGAGCTGCTGCGCGGCCTGCTGGGCAACCCTGAGGAAGCCTCCCCGTAGGTTGGGCTGAGGCGCAGCCCAACCCCAACGTCGCAACCACCATCTCTATGTGGGGGTAGGGCTGCCCCTCAGCCAAACCTACGATGGCCCTATCGCAATCCCAGCGGGGGGCTTTAATCCAACCGTCTCTGCTAGAATGCGACCGTTTGTGCGTCAGCCCGATCGGGGTGCTTGCACGTTCACTAACCGTCACCATGTCCCATCCCGACCCCAGCGTTTTCCGGCCGTTGTTGCCGGCCTCCCAGCGGCCTCAAGGAGACTGACCATGGCCTGGAACGAACCCGGCAACGGGCAACGTGATCCATGGAACAAGAACAAGCGCGGTTCCGGTGGCGGCAAGCCCGGCATCGAGGCCGCGCTCAAGCAGCTGTTTCACCGGCTCGGCCGATTGGGCGGGCCGGGCGGCATCCTCACCATCGTAGTGGCCATGCTGCTGGCCTGGCTGCTGCTGACCAGCTACGCCGTGGTGGGCACCGGGCAGGTGGGCGTGGTGCAGCGTTTCGGCGCCTACGTGCGCACGCTCAGCCCAGGCTTCCACCTGAAGCTTCCGGCGCCGATCGAAACCGTGCAGCCGGTGGCGACCTCGCGCGTACGCGCCATGTCCGATCAGATCCGACTGCTCACCCGCGACCAGGACATCGTCTCGGTCGATTTCAATGTGCAGTACCAGGTGACGGACCCGAGGAAATACCTGTTCAGCACGCGCGACCCCGACGGCACGCTCAACGAAGCCGCGCAGGCCGCCGTGCGTGCGGTGGTCGGGTCGCAGTCGATGGACGAGGTGCTCACCGGCCAGGGCGACAGCAGCGCGCCCGCGCCGCATCTGAGCGCGCTGCAGCAACAGGTACGCGACCAACTGCAGCACACGCTGGACGCCTACGATTGCGGCCTTCAGGTCACTGACGTGAGCTTCCAGGCCATCACGCCGCCGCAGGAAGTCAAGGACGCCTTCGACGACGTGATCGCCGCTCATCAGGATCACCAGGGCGTGATCGACCAGGCCAAGGCCGCCACCAGCCAGGACATTCCCAACGCCAAGGGCGAGGCCAAGCGCCTGACCGCGGCGGCGGACGCCTACAAGGCCGAACGCATCGCGCGCGCTCAGGGCGACACCGAGCGCTTCAACCTCATCCTGAAGGAATACCGCGCCGCGCCCGAAGTCACCCGCCGACGCCTGTGGCTGGAAACGATGGAAGAGATTCTGCGCACCAACAACAAGGTGATCGACGGCTCCGACGGCCGCGCCGTGATCAACATCGGCGATCGCGGAGACGCGCTGCCGGCCACTAACCTGCCGGGCGTCGGCACGGTGGCGCAGCCATCCGGCGAAGATGCGGACAAGGGGAAGCAGCCATGAAGACCACTGCTGCGATCGTCATCGTTCTGCTCATCTTGTTGGGCTTCAACAGTTTCTACACCGTGGGCGAAGGCCAGCACGTGCTGGTACTGCAGTTCGGCAAGATCCTGCGCACCGATCGGCAGCCCGGCCTGCACGCCAAGGTGCCGCTGCTGCAGCAAGTGCTGATGCTGGATGAGCGCGTGCTCTCATTCGACGGCGCGCCGCAGCGCTATGTCACCTCCGGCAAGCAGAGCGTCAACGTCAACTATTACGTAAAGTGGCGCATCGCCGATGCCGCCAACTATTACCGCGCCACCAGCGGCGATGAACTGCAGGCCGGCCAGCGCCTCAGCCCAATCGTCAGCAATGCGCTGCGCAGCGCGGTGAACGAGCACACGCTGGAGCAACTGATCGCCAGCGGCCAGGGCGACATCATCACCAGCGCCTTGCAGCAGTCCAATGCCGAAACGCAGAAGACGCTCGGCGTGACGGTGGTGGACGTGCGCATCACCGGCGTCGAATTTCCCGACGACATCAAGACCGCCGTCTACAAGCGCATGCAGACCGAGCGCCAGCAGCAGGCCGCCGCCATTCGTGCGGACGGCAAGCAGCAGGCCGAATCCATCAAGACCGACGCCCAGACGCAGGCACAGATGATCCGCGCCACGGCTGAGAGCGAAGCGGACAAGGTAAGGGGCGAGGGCGACGCGCAGGCCGCGCAGATCTACGCGCAGGCCTATGCGCAGGATGCAGATTTCTTCGCCTTCTATCGCAGCCTGCAGGCCTACAAGAAATCCTTCGGCGACGGCCGCGGCACCATCATCCTGAAGCCCGATTCCGAGTTCCTGCGTTACTTCGGCAACCCGGCCGCCGCGCCGGCGCGGCGCTGAGCACGTCATGCCGCACGATTTCTACGCCGCGTTGTGCCTGGTGCTGGTGATCGAAGGCTTGGTGCTGTTCGCCGCACCGCATGGCTGGCAGTCGGTGATGCGCGAAGCGTCGAAGATGGAGCCGCGCACCTTGCGCGTGTTCGGCGCCATTGCCATCGGCATCGGCCTGCTCACCTTGCGGCTGGTGCTGGTGCACTGAACAGATTCACCACGCGGTCATCGACGCGAGTTAAGTTTTTCAAGTTTCCCGTTCCGCCGATCGGAACGTCCTTTTAGAGCGAGACACATCATGGGCAAGTCAGTCGTAATTCTTGGCGCACAGTGGGGCGACGAAGGCAAAGGCAAGATCGTCGACCTGTTGACCGAGCGCGTCGGCGCAGTGGCGCGTTTCCAGGGCGGCCACAACGCCGGCCACACCCTGGTCATCAAGGGCAAGAAGACCGTGCTGCACCTGATTCCCTCGGGCATTCTGCGCGACGACGCGCTGTGCCTGATCGGCAACGGCGTGGTGCTGTCGCCGGCTGCGCTCAAGCAGGAAATCGAAGAACTCGAAGCGCAGGGCGTAAACGTGCGCCCGCGCCTGAAGATCAGCCCGGCCACGCCGCTGATCATGCCGTACCACATCGCCGTCGATAAGGCGCGCGAAGTCGCCGCCGGCGGCAAGGCCATCGGCACCACAGGCCGCGGCATCGGCCCGGCGTACGAAGACAAGGTCGCCCGCCGCAGCGTGCGCGTGGCTGATCTCATGTATCCCCACGAGCTGCCTGATCTCATCAAGGCGGCGGTCGAATACCACAACTTCATCCTCACCCAGTGGCTGAAGGCCGAGCCAGTCGATTATCAGAAGGTGCTCGACGACGCGATCGCCTATGGCGAATTCATCCGCCCGATGGTCGATGACGTCGCCACCATCCTGTACGACGTGCGCAAGGAAGGCGGCAACATCCTGTTCGAGGGCGCGCAGGGCGCGTTGCTCGACATCGATCACGGCACCTATCCGTACGTCACCAGCAGCAACACCACGGTGGGCGGCGCACTGGCCGGCACCGGCGTGGGTGCCGGCGACATCGACTACGTGCTCGGCATCTGCAAGGCCTACGCCACGCGCGTCGGCGGCGGCCCGTTCCCCACCGAACTGCATGACGAAATGGGCGAGCGCCTGCGCAAGGTCGGCAACGAATTCGGCGCCAGCACCGGCCGCCCGCGTCGCTGCGGCTGGATCGACTTGGTCGCGCTCAAGCGCGCCGTGCAGATCAACGGCATCAACGGCCTGGCCATCACCAAGCTGGACGTGCTCGACGGCCTGGAAACCATCAAGGTCTGCATCGCCTACGAATACCGCGGCAAGCGCCGCGAACTGGCCCCGCTCGACGCCGACGGCTGGGCCGAATGCAAGCCGGTCTACCTCGAATTCCCCGGCTGGGAAGAATCCACCGCCGGCATCCGCGACTGGAACAAACTGCCGCCCGCGGCGCGTGCGTATCTGCGTGCGGTGGAAGAGTTGTCAGGTTGCCGCCTGGCGATCGTGGCGACCGGTGCGGATCGTGAAGATACGATCGTGTTGGATGATCCGTTTGCCTGATTTCAAGCTCCGCCACTAGGTGGCTTTGCTTGCGTGTAACATCAGGGCATGCTGTGACGACCTGCAACAACTGCGCAGGTCGTCGTTTATTGGTATTGACTAAATGCCCATGATCGCTGCCGCAAGGACACTTGTGAAACACATTCACGCGAAGAGACGGTGTTCGTATGCCTAATGTAGGCTCGCTCTCTGTTACCGGGTACAAATCAATCCGGTCGCTCCAAGATTTCCAGCTCAACGATCTGAATGTCCTGATCGGCGCCAATGGTGCGGGCAAAAGTAACTTTATCAGCCTTTTCCGCATGCTCAATGAAATGTATGAGCAGCGGTTGCAATTGTACGTGCAAAAGCAGGGAGGCCCTGATGCGCTTCTGCATTTTGGCCGTAAGACGACCGATCGGCTTCACGCTGAATTTTATTTCAACCGCAACGGTTATAAATTTGATCTGATCCCTACAGCAGACAATAGGCTAATTTTTGAGCGTGAAGCGAGTTGGTTCGGCGGCGTCTATTACCCAACTGATACTGCAACCGTTTTGGGGGCAGGGCATGAAGAGTCTAAGTTGCGGGACGCGAAGGACAACTATTCGCCTTATGTTAGGGATGCCATCAAGAGTTGGCGCATCTACCACTTTCACGACACTAGCGATACCGCTAAAGTAAAACAGCAGCACGCCAGTAACGACAACCTCCTATTGAAATCAGACGCGGCCAACCTTGCCGCCTATCTGCGCATGCTGAGAAAGGACCATGAGCAGTCGTATCAGCGGATCGTTGATACGATTCAGCTGGTAGCACCTTTTTTTGGTGATTTTGTAGAACGTCCTGGCGATCAGGAGCATATTGAGTTGGAATGGACTCAAAGAGGCTACCCTGATACGCCCTTCAAAGCACACATGTTGTCTGACGGCACGTTGCGCTTCATGTGCCTAGCCACGCTTCTACTGCAACCTTCCGGATTATTGCCTGATACGGTTTTGATCGATGAGCCTGAATTGGGTCTTCATCCCTATGCAATTTCAGTATTGGCCGACATCTTCAAGCAAGTGTCTGAACGAAAGCAGCTGATTGTCTCTACGCAGTCCGTCGAACTGGTGAATGAGCTCTCGCCAGAAGACGTAATCGTAGTAGATCAGCAATCTGGCTATTCAACATTCCACCGCTTCACCGAAGAGCAGTTGGAAGGTTGGCTCACCGAGTACAGTATGGGAGAGCTATGGAAGCGCAATGTGCTAGGTGGGAGACCCTGAGATGGTAGATGTGATTGTCTTCGCTGAAGGTCAATCAGAAGAGCAATTCATCAAGCAAGTCGTGGCTCCATCGCTGCGGCATCAGCGTATCTACTTGAAGGCGCAAACGCTGAAAACCTCGCAACAGGGGACAGGCGGGGCGGTTACCTTTGATCGCTTGACGTTTTATGCGCGCAATGTGCTGCGCCAGTATCCCAACGCAGTGCTCAGCACTTTTTTGGATCTCTATGGTCTCGACACCGACTTCCCCGAATTTCACGAAGCCAGAAGACAAGCTGAAGTGACAAGCAGAGTGGCAAGGTTGGAGGCGGCATTGCATCGTGAAGTGGTTGCCAAAGTGGGATGCCAAGCTGAGCGCTTTATTCCTCATATTCAGCCTTATGAATTTGAAGGGCTGCTTTTTGCAGACGTAACGGCACTCTGCGAGATCGAACCTCGGTGGAAGAATTATTTGAATAAGCTACGGGCGATCAGGGATGCGTTTCCGACACCGGAACACATCAACGATAGTTTCGAAACCAAACCTTCCCGCCGGCTTGAAGCTTTGCTTGAACCTCGATACAGGAAGACTCGTCATGGCCCGCTAGCGGCGGGGCGCATTACGTTGGCCGTGATGGAGGCCGAATGTTTGCATTTTCGTACGTGGATGGAAAGGCTCAGGAAATTGGCCTGAATTTCGCGCGTTCGTCGAGACTTGCCACATACCAGTTTCGATTTTTACGCAACAGATGTATCACGGCTAATCGAAGCCTTGAGTCGTAAGGTCCCGTGCATTGAAGCGTCCAAGGCACCGAACTCGCTGACATCTCGGTAAGTGTCAAAAAATCAGAAGCTTAGTTTAAGTTTGGGATCGCTAAGGAGCGAATTCAACCCACAGGTTGATTTTTCACAATTAAACCTATAGGTTGATAGCGCCGTTCTCAGCCTACCGGGTTGAATACCATGGATGCGATCCGCGCCCCCGAGGAACTCGGTGCCCTGCTGCGTGCCGCTCGCATCAGGCAGCGCTTGACGCAGGCCCAAGTCGCCAGCCAGCTAGGCGTTTCCACGCAAGCGGTATCTAAACTCGAAAGCCGTGCTGGCCGTGCATCGTTCGATCGCATTCATCGGCTATGTCTGCTGCTGGGGATCGCGATCGTGCTGCAACCTAAGGGCACCCGATCGGCCAAAGAAGCCACAACGCGACCTGACATCGAGTGGTAGTCATGCCGCCACGTATCCCCGCGCTCGACATATGGATGAACGGCGTAGTGCAAATGGTGAAGGTCTGTCTCTCTCCCAACTTCAAGCAAATACGAGTTTCTCAGGTACTACATTCACCTGCTTGGTGCCCTCATTGCGCGCGCTGCTTTCCGTGACATGAATAGCTAATCCAGATTGCCCCGCCGCCAGTTCCGGCCGCAGCGTCAGCGCCGGGATGTCGTAATCCCCTGCATTCTGCTTGCGGAACGGAATCGGCGTGGTGTTCCAGAGATTATCTAGCCGCCGCCCCAGTTCATCGCGGGCCTGCTCGAACCGCGCTTCATCCATCTTGCCTGTTCGATAGATCACATACGGCGGCAGCACGTCGAAGCCCGGGTAATAAAGAATGCCGTGCTGGATGGGAAACAGGATGTCGTTGATCGGACCGTTGATGCCGCGCGGGCTGTAATGGGATTCCCAGCCGCCGGCGGTGACGATCAGCATCGCCCGTTTGCCGGCCAGCGTGCCTTCCCCGTAGCGGTCGCCCCAATGCCGGTCGGAATGCTCGCCGACGCCATACGCAAAGCCGTAGGCGTAAACGCGTTCCACCCAGCCTTTCATGATTGCCGGCAGCGAGAACCACCACAGCGGAAACTGCAGGATCACGGCGTCGGCCCAGCGCAGTTTGTCCTGTTCGCGCGCGATGTCTTCGCTCTGCCGGCCGAGTTCGAACGCGCGCTTGGAATCGCGCGACGGTTCGAAGCGCTCGCCGGTCCTGCCGTCCTGGCTGTCGTTTTCATCGAGTACCGCTTTCCACTGCATGGCGTAAAGATCGGATACCTGCACGGCGTGCCCGGCGGCCTGTAAACGTTTCACGGCAAAGTCCTTGAGTGCGCCATTTAAGGACCTGGGTTCCGGATGGGCATAGACGATAAGCACGTTCATGGCAGCGCCTTCAGTGGATGGAATGGCTGCAAGATAGGAGTCGGCAAGCTATATTGGAAATTAATTATTCAAATTTCTGGTATTGTCATGAGTAATTTGCGGCGCCTGGATCTCAATTTGCTGGTGACGCTCGATGCGCTGCTGGCCGAGCGCAACGTGACGCGCGCGGCGCAGCGGCTGAATTTTTCGCAGCCTGCGGTGAGCGTGCAACTGGCCAAGCTGCGGGAGTTCTTTGGCGATCCACTGCTGCTGCCTGGGCCACGTGGCATGCAGCCCACAGCGCGAGCGGAAGCGTTGCGCGAACCGTTGCGGCTGGCGCTGGAAGCCGTGCACGGCGCGGTGTCGCCCACCAAGCCGTTCAATCCGGCCGACGCCAGTCATACTTGGCGTATCGCCGCGACGGACTACGCCGAATCCACCATTGTCCTGCCCATCTTGAGCGGCCTGCGATCGCAGGCGCCCGGCACACGGTTGGCGGTCGTCGAAATGGTGCCGACGCGAATTGCGAAACAGGCCGAACAGGGGGAGATCGATCTGGCGTTTCACACCACCGAAGGCTCACCGCCGGGTCTGCGCCGGCGCACGCTGTTCAAGGAGCGCTACGTGCTGGCCGGCCGGGTGGATCATCCGCGACTGAAGCGGCGTCCGACCTTGGCGCAGTTTTGCCAGCTCGAGCATGTGATGGTTTCGCCGGATGGCGGCGGTTTTCTGGGCGTTACGGACGAAGTGCTGGCTGGGGCAGGGCGTACACGCATCGTGGCGCTTTCCGTCCCGCATTTCCTGTTCGTAAGGTCGGTGTTGGCGAGCACCGACATGGTGGCGATGCTGCCTGCGCGACTGGTCCGCGATAGTCCTGAATTGAAGATCGTGGAGCCGCCTGTAGAAGTGCCCGGTTACGAGATGTCGATGCTGTGGCACGAACGCCTGCATCGCGATCCGGCGCATCGATGGCTGCGGGAGTTCATCGCGGCTGCGGTTTGAGGTGAACTAAAACGCATCGCTTCGTGCGTTGACTGGCCAAGCACGGCAGATGAGTATCCTTCTTCGCATCCAATGGAAGAGGTGACGCCCGATGGCTACGAAAACACGAACCGCGCTGATTGTAGGCGCATCGCGAGGGCTCGGCCTGGCGCTGGCGAAGGAGTACCTGGGGCGCGGCTGGCAGGTGATTGCGACAATCCGGAACAACCCATCGCGTGCACTGGAACAAGCGCAAGCGAGCGCACATGGCCGCCTGACGATCGAACACGTCGATATCAACGAGACTGCGCAGGTGGCGGCGTTGCATCAGCGGTTGCATGCAAGATTGCTGGACGTGTTGTTCGTCAGTGCAGGCATCGCCTCCGATCCCGATGCGCCGATCGGCAAGGTAAGTGCGGAAGCGTTTGCGCGCGTGCTGATCAACAATGCCTTGAGCCCGATGCGCTTCATCGATGCGTTCCACGACCTGGTGCAGCCCAAAGGCACGATCGTAGCGATGTCTTCCGGGCTGGGCAGCGTTGCCAACAATACCGACGGCGGTTGGGAGGTTTATCGGGCGAGCAAGGCGTCATTGAACACCTTGATGCGCAGCTACGCCGCGCGCCAGTTCGATGATCCGCGTACTTATCTGTTGATGGATCCGGGCTGGGTGCGCACAGACATGGGCGGCGCTGAAGCGCCGCTCGGTGTGGAGGACAGCATTCCGCGCGTGGTGGATGTGCTGGAAGCGAATGCCGGCAAAGGTGGTTTGCGCTTTCTCAATTACCGCGGGCAGGCGGTGGCCTGGTAACGCGCCAGACCAAACATTGGTTTCGGCACGCCTCCGCCAGGCTGCCACGGAAGATATGCCTTTATGGACTTAAGGATGCTCTGATCTATTCCACGCACCCGGCATGACGTCCAGAAGGC
>NZ_JBQCHP010000132.1:0-5228 GCF_051954575.1 Dyella sp.
ATGTTGACACCCTGGCCGGCGAAGGCCGCGTCGCCATGGACCAGCACCGCCATCGACTGGGTACGCTCGCCGTCATGGCGGCGGATCTGCCGCGCACGCACGGAGCCGGCGACCACCGGGTTGACGATCTCCAGGTGCGACGGGTTGAACGCCAGTGCCACGTGCACGCCGTTGCCCTTGGGCGTTTTGACGTCGGCGGAGAAGCCCATGTGGTACTTCACGTCGCCCGAGTGGGCCGGGTCGTCGGGATGCTCGAACTTGCCCTCGAACTCGTTGAACAGGGTCTTGGGCGGCTTGCCCAGGATGTTCACCAGCACGTTCAGGCGGCCGCGGTGGGCCATGCCGATGACCAGGTCCTTGACGCCCGTGTCGCCGGCGGCGGTCACCACGTCGTCGACCATCGGGATCAGGCTGTCGCCGCCTTCGAGCGAGAAGCGCTTCTGGCCGACGTACTTGGTGTGCAGGTAGCGCTCCAGGCCTTCGGCGGCCGTGAGGCCTGCCAGCACGCGCTTCTTGCCCTTGGCGTCAAGGCCGGCGCTGCCGTTGGCCTGTTCCAGTCGGCTGTAGATCCAGGCGCGCTGCGCATGGTCGGAGATGTACATGAACTCGGCGCCGATGGTGCTGGCGTAGATCTTCTTCAGCCGCGACAGCAGCTCGCGCAGCTTCATGCGCTGGCCGCCGCCGGCGAAATTGCCGCAATCGAATTCGGTATCCAGGTCGGCATCGGACAGGCCATGGAAGGCCAGGTCCAGGTCCGGCGCGTGCGTCTTCGGCGCCAGGCCGAGCGGATCGAGGTTGGCGGCCAGGTGGCCGCGCGAACGATAGGCCGTAAGCAGGCGCAGCACGCCCGCCTGTTTGCGCGCATGTTCATCGCTGACGGGTGCCGCCGCGGCGTAGCCGGGGCGCTGCTTTTGCGCCGCCTCTATACGCGCAATGGCCGCGGTGTGGGAGACGTCCCCCGACTCGCGGCCCTTGAAGGTCTGAAAGTAGGTGTTCCATTCGGCCGGCACCGATGCGGGATCGGACAGCCAGGCGTCATACAACGATTCGACATAATCGGCGTTGCCGCCTGCGAGTTGCGAGGATTCAAAAAACTCGCGGATCAGGTTTGTGCTCACGTCACCACCGGCAGGGAAGGGAAGCCTCAGCGAACCGCCCTGTCGTAGGCCCGGTTCGCCGGCGAAAAATCCTGTTAATTATAGCCTGCGGTTTCCGCGCTGCGGCAAGCATGATGACCCTGCCGCGATGCGACCGTCGAAGGAACAATAAGATAGCCGGAACAAGCTCTTGGCTTTACCTTACGGCCCGGTAAGGTTGGCGCCGCCGACCTATCGCTTGGGCGGGCATTCAGCCGCGACTACAAGCCCAGCGGCTGCAGCTGGGTGGCCGGTGCGGCGCGCTCCCAGATCTGCTCGAATTGCAGCAGCAAGGGCGCCAGTCCCGGTCCGTCGCGCAGGGCGGCGCGGCCTTCCCGGCGCTCGGCGTCGGGCAAAAATAGATAACCGCCGGTGTCGTTGAGCAGCCAGGCGCTTGCGCTGGTTTCGCTGCTTTCGTCATCGGTCACCGGCGTGCGAATGCGCAGCGCGCTGGGCAGCCGTTGCGCCAGATCGAGCAGGCGGTGGCCCGTGCGCAAGGCGCCGGCCACATCGCCAAGCAATAGGCGAATCTCCGCGCCGCGTCCGGAAATCGCGATGCGCCGCAGTTCGGCCAGCTCATCCTGGCTGCTGAGCATGGCGGCAGGCAGTGTGGGCAGATGGATCGCCAGCTTGTAACGAGCCGCCGCCAGCACCTGCAACCGCAGGCTGGCGATGGCCTCGGGCCCGGCCACGGCGCGGGCGCCTTCGTCCGTTGCGATGGGGGAAGTGCTCACGTCTGGCGGCCTCGCAGCTTGCGCAGGATAAGGTGCCCGTCGTTGATCAGCGCCAGCAGCAGCGTGCTGTCGGTAGCCGAGACTTCGAATGGTCCTGGCAGCACACGCTGCGCGCACAACTGCGATGCCCAGCGCGCCGATGCGGGATAGGCGTGACCGTTGGCGTACAGCGCAGCATGCGCGCCCGTCTGCGCCCAGGCCATGCGTGACCATGGATGGCGCAACAGCGAGACGCTGCCGGCCAGTTGCTTCGTCAGCGCCGCTTCGCTCAGCGGCTTGGCCGGCGCCAGCGGCGTCTGCGCGGTGCGGTAGCGGGTGATGAAGCGGCCGAACCAGTCGAGCAAGGTGGCGTCATCCAGGCTCGCCGCGAGCGGCAGCGCTGCGCGCACGCGCTTCAACGCGGCCTTGTCGATTTCGCCGGCGCGCTTGACCGGTGCGAGGTCCGGATCGGCGTAGCGCTGTTCTTCCGACAGATGCTCGGCGAGGTAATCGGCAAGATCGCCCACTAGCTCGGCCTGCGAAGGCGCCCGCATGCCGACGGAAAACGTCATGCAGGGACCGCCGAAGGCTACGCCATCGTGTGGTACGCCGGGTGGCAGATAAAGCATGTCGCCCGGATCGAGCAGCCATTCGTGCGTGGGTTCGAACTGCTTGAGCTGCTTGAGTTCGACGTCGCTGCGAAATTCCTTCGGCGCGTGCGGGTCGTCGCTGATCGCCCAGTGCCGCTGCCCCAATCCCTGCAGCAAAAACACGTCGTATTGATCGACGTGCGCGCCGACGCCTCCGCCGGGTTCGGCATAGGAAATCATCACATCGTCCACGCGCCAGCTCGGCAGGAACTGGAAATGGTCGAGCAGGGCGGCCACGTCCATGTCCCATTTGTCGACGTCCTGCACCAGCAAGGTCCAGTTGGCGTTGCCGGTCTTGGCGAAGTCGCTTTCCTTGAGCGGACCGTTCTTGACGCGCCAGCGCTCGCGGTCTTCGTCGTGCTGGATCAGGCGCGACAGCGCGCCTTCCTCGCAGGCGAGACCGGCCAGGTCTTCCGGCACGACCGGCGTAGTGAAGCCGGGAAACGCGTTGCGGATCAGCAGTGGCCGTTTCTGCCAGTAATCGCGCAGGAACTGCGCTGGCGGCATGCCTAGCGGCAGCCTGGAGGTGCCGCGCACTTCGATCGGCAACGGCTTGCGGGGGGCGGGCGAGAGAGTCATGGGGCGCATTGTATGGAATCGGCCGGGCGAAGGGCGTAGCCTGCGCCGCACCCGCCTGTGCGGGTACAACGGGAGGATCGTATGGCTGCACCGAGATGTGCCGTACCGACGTTCTTTAGATCGTTGATCGCAGGGACCGCGTTGATGAGCGCCTTCCCAGTGGCCGCGGACGAAAACGCGCAAGACCCCACCGCGATATTCGCCGGCCCGCAGCACGACGGCGCGCACGATTTCGATTTCATCATCGGCGACTGGAAAGCCCATGTCCGCCGCCTGCCGGATCGTCTCAACGGCTCGCATGCCTGGGTCGAATACGAGGGCATTTCCAACCATCACAAGCTGCTCGACACCAACGCCAACTTCGAGCAGTTCGACGTCACCAGCACGGACAAGAAGCAGCACCTCAAGGCGCAGACCTTGCGCATGTACAACCCGCAGACGCACCAGTGGATCATCTACGGCCTGGATCTGGATAACGGCGAGCTCGATCCGGCCGCGCCTGTGGTGGGGCAATTTCAGGGCAACCGCGGCGTGTTCTATAACCGCACCACCTGGAACGGCCGCGTTGTGTTGGTGCGCTGGGTATGGGTCAACGTGTCGCCGCACGCCGCACACATGGAGCAGGCCTTTTCACCCGATGGCGGGCAACATTGGGAAGTGAACTGGATCTGCGATCTGTCGCGATAAATGGCGCGTCGAGGTGTACGCGTAGGTTGGGTTAGCGCAGCGTAACCCAACATATTCGCAGCGGCATCGTTGGGTTACGCTGCGCTAACCCAACCTACGGGTGCAGCGCTTCAGTGCAGCAGCCGGTAGAAGTTGTAAATACCGAGCGCAAGCACGGCGAAGCCGGCCATTAGCGTGCACACGTGCGAAGGCAATCGCCGCACCAGCCATGCGCCGAACGGTGCGGCGATCACGCCGCCCAGGATCAAACCCAGCACCACGTGCAGCTTGCTCTGGCCGATGCTGAGCAGGAACGTGATGCTGGCCGCCAGGCTGACGATGCACTTGGCCAGGTGCACGCTGCCGATCACCATGCGCGGTTCCTGCCCGCGCGCCACCATGGTGGTAACGGTGAGCGCGCTCCACCCGCCGCCGCCGGCCGCGTCGAGCAGTCCCGCGACGAAGCCCAGCACGCCCGTGCCGCGCGGCACGTCCTGGCGGCGATCCTTGCGCTGGGCAGTGCGGAACACCAGGAACAAACCCATCGCCAGCAGATACGGCGTGAGGAAATAGCGCATCCACAGCGGCGGCAGATGCGCGAGCGCGGTCGCACCGATGATCGCACCGATCACGCCCGGAATGACCAGCACCAGGAACAAGCGGCGCTGCACGTTGCCCGCCCACCAATGGCTGAGACCGGAGGCGCCGCAGGTGAAGGTTTCCGCGTAATGCACGCTGGCGCTCGCCAGCGCGGGCGGCATGCCCAGGCTCAGCAGCAGGCCGGCCGAGGTCACGCCATAGGCCATGCCCAGTGCGCCGTCCACGAGCTGGGCGAGCGCACCGATGCCGGCGAAGATCAGGAATTCGGAAATGGGCGCCATGGTGCTCGCACGGAACGGGCTGGAGCCATCATGACAAATGCTCCATGCTTTGTCCGGTCCGCAAGCTTAAATCGTCCTTGCCAGATCCACGGCGAGGCCGATGTAAGAGCCCGGTGTCAGGGCGAACAGACGCTGCTTGGCATCTTCCGGCAGTGCCAGGGCGGTGATGAACTGGCGCATCGAATCGCGCGTGATGCCCTGGCCGCGCGTCAACGCCTTCAACTGCTCGTAGGGTTCGGGCAGGCCGTAGCGGCGCATCACTGTCTGCACTGCCTCGGCCAGCACTTCCCAACTGGCGTCCAGGTCGGCGGCCAGGCGATCGGCATTCACGTTGAGCTTGCCCAGGCCCTTCTGCAGCGATTCCAGCGCCACCAGCGTGTGGCCGAAGGCGGTGCCGAGCGCGCGCAAAACAGTAGAGTCGGTCAGGTCGCGCTGCCAGCGGCTGATCGGCAGTTTCTCGGCGAAATGGCCGAGCAGCGCATTGGCCAGGCCGAAATTGCCTTCGGCGTTTTCGAAGTCGATCGGGTTGACCTTGTGCGGCATGGTGGAGGAGCCCACTTCGCCCGCCTTCAACGCCTGCTTGAAATAGCCCAGCGAGATATA
>NZ_JBQCHP010000133.1:0-22153 GCF_051954575.1 Dyella sp.
TTGACCTCGAACACGCCTTCGGCGCGATGCGCCTTGGCGTCGAGGCGTCCGATCAGGCGCCCGCGATACAGGATTGGCAGCACGTAATAACCGTAGCGCCGCTTGGCCGCCGGCACGTAGCACTCGATGGTGTAGTCGAAATCGAACATCGCGCGCACGCGCGCCCGGTCCCACACCAGCGGATCGAATGGCGAAAGCAGCGCGGTATGCGTGGCGCGCAGGCGGCCTTGGCGGGCACTGTCCAGCCATGCCACATGCTCGCTATGCACGTAGGCAGCGCTGTCCCAACCGGCCACTTGCACGCGCAGCAGGTCGCCGGACGCCACCAACGGCGCCAGCTCGCGTTCGTCCACCGCCGGTTTCAGGCGGAAATAATCGGCGATCCAGCGCGCCTGCGTAATGCCGAGCGCGCGTACGCTGTCGAGAATGAAACGCCGCCGAATCGCCTGAAGTGGCCAGTCCGACAGCGACGCATCCAGCGGCGGGTCGAGCTTGACCAGCACGCGTTCGGCCAGGTCGTAGACACGTTGGAAGCGTTCGCGGCGCGTCACCATCAATTCGCCGGACGCGAACCATGCTTCCAGCCAGCGCTTTTCCGGTTTCCACTCCCACCAGCCGGACACACCGCGGTCCGCACGCTCGAAATCCGAAGCGCGCACTGGGCCGGACGTGCGCACGCGTTCGAGCAAGGCGTGCATGTCCTTGAGGTTGGCATCGCGCATGCGCGCGGCATGCTTGTCTGCCCAGTGATTGCTTTCCACTTGCGCACGCCATGCGCGATGCAGACCGATATCCGCCGCAGTAACGAAGCACGCTTCGTGCGCCCAGCATTCGGCGATGCGTCCGGACTCCAGCGCTTCCTCCAGCCACACTTGCGGGTAATCGCCGAGGCGGGCGTACAGTACTAAGTAAGGACTGCGCGCCACAACATGGATGCTGTCGATCTGCAGCAGACGCATGCGCTGGATGGCGGCGATCAGGTCCTCACGTCGTGCGCGACGGCGCGGTGCCTGCAGCAATCCTTGCGCTGCCAGTTGCAACGCGCGCGCCTGAGAGAGCGTTAGAGCTTTTCCGCCGTGTGAGAGTTCGCTCAAAAGAAGACACCTTCACTTAATGGTCACATGCGTATTCTGCTGATATTTACAGCTGCATTGCTAACGTGCCTATCGAGCTTGGCGAGCCGACGTGCCGCATCAACGGCGGCGAGCTCATTCAAGCGTTGCATGGAGCCATCACAATGAAACAGCGTATCCCCGTCGTAGTTTCCTTCCTCGGCATGGGCCTGCTTCTGGCAGGGTCTGCATGGGCCCAGGCGCAAAACCAGCCGATGCCTTCCCAATCGCAGCAGTCGATGCCATCGTCGCAACCCGCGCCCCAGGCGGCGCCTCAACCTTCAGCTCAACCGTCGACGCAGTCTCAACCGTCGACCAGTCCCACCAACTCGGCATCGCCCGCTGCGTCTTCGTCCTCGGGCACGCCCGGCAGTAGCGCAACGTACAACACCTCGCAAGGCCAGCTCGTGGTCAAGTCGTCGGTGCCGCCTGCCCCCGCGACCGGATCGCCTCCGTCGTTCGAACAATTGGCGAACGGCAAGAAGTACATCACCAAGGGCGGTGCCGATGCCTATCCGCCGCTGGCCAACGATTTCCTGTACGTATCGCATAATGGAAACCGCATTTACAAGGCGCAATACGAGCGTTGGCTGAAAGACCTCAAGTGAGCGGATACTAGCTTTGCGTCATGCGTCACGCCGGCCATCCTTCGATGGCCGGATTTTTTGTACGCATGCCTGGTAAGGATAGACTTGGCGCGGTCGCGCCCGGACCGGCGCATGGGGAGGGAACTTCCATGAACTATCGGATCAGTCACCTGCTGCTTGGGATCGGCGCCTGCCTGGCTCTCGCGCCCCTGCATGCCCAACATACCGACCCTGCCGACATCAAGGCCTGCACCGGCATCGAGAGCGACGCGCAACGGCTCGCCTGCTACGACCGTGCCAGCGGGCGTACGCAGATGCCGACGGCGCGCAAACGCACCGCGCCGAGCAAGCCCGAAGCCGCATCCTTTCATCGCGAAAACGAGGTCGCCAGCGCGACCGGCAACGCAGCACCGCCGCTTTCGCTGCTGGACAGCCGCTGGGAGCTCTCGCCGGACAGCAAGTTGGGCACGTTCAATCTGCGCGGCTATCAACCGATCTACGTGATGCCGTTCTTCGGCACCACACGTCGCAACAACCTGCCCTACAGCCCCAACCCGCTCAACGCGGTGAGCACGCCGCTGGGCATGCAGAACGTCGAAGGCAAGTTCCAGCTCAGCCTGAAAACCAAGATCTGGCAAGGTGTGTTCGGCGACACCGGCGACCTGTGGGTGGGCTACACCCAGGATTCCTACTGGCAGGTCTACAACGCCAAGCACTCGCGCCCCTTCCGCGAGACGGACTACCAGCCCGAAGCGATGCTGGTGTTCAACACCGATTACCAGCTGTTCGGCTGGAACGGCAGGCTGCTCAGCATCGGACTCAATCATCAGTCCAACGGGCAGTCCGATCCGCTTTCGCGCAGCTGGAACCGCGTGATGGCGCAGGTCGGCTTCGAGCGCGCGAACTGGACGATCATGTTCCGTCCGTGGTGGCGCATTCCGGAAAGCGACAAGGACGACAACAATCCGGACATCAGCAATTACATCGGCCGCGCGGACGTACAGATCATCCATGAATGGCGTGGACAGGAGTTCACCCTGATGCTGCGCGACTCCCTGCGCGGCGGCAGCCATCAGCACGGCGCAGCACGCCTGACCTGGACCTTCCCGCTGGCCGGCAACTTCCGCGGCTATATGGAGCTGTTCAAGGGCTACGGCGAAAACATCCTCGACTACAACCACAACGCCACGTATCTGGGCGTTGGGGTGTCGTTACTGGATTGGTATTGAGCGAACCGGTCCGCTCAGCGCCACCATGCTTGCTTGGTGCCGGTGAGTATTTTCAGCATTTGACCGCTCGCCAGCGGCATTCGGCCAAGCGGCCCGAAGCCGAGATCCCGTATCCGCGCCAACCGATCCCGTTCCGATTGAAACAACGGGGTCAACCATCGGCTCAGGCGCTGGTAGACCGCCAGATGCGCGCGGCGATGGCGTTGATACATGTGCAACGCATCGGCCACCTCGTTGCAGGCAGCCAGCGCATCGGCCAATGCCTGAGCATCGAGCAGCGCCATGTTTACGCCCTGCCCGAGCTGCGGACTCATCGCATGCGCGGCATCGCCCAGGAACACAACGCTGCCGAAGGCAGGTTTGCGCATGACGACGTCGCGGTAACGCGCACGGTTCATTTGCTGCGGCGATTGGATCGTTGCCAGCAACGCCGCAGCTTCCGGCCAGATCGCCGCAGCCCGCTCGTGCATGCGGGCAAGCCCTTGTGCATCGAACGCGTCCAGCTGATCACCCAACGTGCTGAAATAAAACGTCAGCCAGCGTCCTTTGCGCCCCACCTGCCGCCCTACCGGCAGCAGGCCGATCATCTCGCGCGTGCCCGCATAGCGCTGCCTCAATTGATCCGGATAAGGCCAGTCGCCTGCCGGAACCAGGCACCACAATGCGCCCCATCGATACATCGCCTCGCGCCGCACCAGTGCCGGCGCAGCGCGGCGCAGGCACGAATGGGCGCCATCGGCCGCAATGATCAGGTCGAACGGACCGTAGCGGCCACCCTGGCTGTCGATCAGACAGCGGCCATCGTCTGCAATACGTTCAATGCGGGTATGGGTGGTGATGGCCGATGCATCGGGATAGGCGTCGCGCAGCACCGTAAAAAGGCTGCCGCGCGTCATGCCAAGGCCGAAACAGTGCTCGGCATGGTTGGCGTAGCGCATGTCCATGACGGTACGTCCACGCTGATTGCAGCCGTGGAGACGATCGATGCGCTGCCCGTGTTCCAAGGCCGCTTCGTGCAAGCCCCAGCGCGCAAGCACGCCCAGGCCCGTCGGTTGCAGCAGAAAACCTGCGCCGACAGGCCCCAGCGCTGGAGCCTGCTCAAATACGGTGAGTGCGTGTCCTTGGGCATGCAGCATCAAGGCTGCCGCTTGGCCGGCCGTACCGTAGCCGACAATTGCGATACGCAAGCGTCCCTGCATGATGGTGTTCCCCTGTATCCAGACCCGTCATACGACGGGTCTGGGGTATCGCTCAATGGTGATGACCACCCGGGCCGTGCACGTGTCCGTGCGTCAGCTCTTCAGCGCTGGCGTCGCGCACGTCGGTCACCTGGATGTCGAAATGCAGGGTCTGGCCGGCCAGCGGATGATTGCCGTCGATGTGCACGGTCTGGCCGTCGACCTTGGTGACCGTCACATGCACCGCGCCTTGCGGGCCATGCGCCTGGAACTGCATGCCGGGCTGGATATCGTCCACACCCTGGAACGCCTCGCGCGGCACCTGCTGCACCAGTTCGGCGTGATGCACGCCGTAGCCTTCGGCCGGGGCCACTTCGACCTTGAACTGGTCGCCGACGGCACGGCCGACCATCGCCTTTTCCAGGCCCGGCACGATCTGGCCGCTGCCGTGCAGATAGGTCAGCGGCTCGCGGCCTTCGGAACTGTCGATCACCTGGCCGTTGTCGTCGGTGAGCGTGTAATGGAAAGTAGCAACGGAGTTATCGGCGATCTGCATGGTGGTCTCGCTGTCTATGGATGAGCGCCGACCTTCGCCGACGATGGGGCGTACAAGGGTATCACCTCACCTGTCGGCGGCCCAAAACGTGCCAGAATGCGCATCGGTTGCCTCCCCGCCATGCCCCATGACAACGCTGCTCGAAGCCTGGCGCCACCGTCCCACGCACCGGCAGGTGTGGGCGCTGGCCACGCCGATGATTCTTTCCAACCTTACCGTGCCGCTGGTGTCGCTGGTGGACAGCACCGTGGCCGGTCATCTGCCGCATACGCAGGATCTGGCGGCCGTCACCGTGGGTAGCGCGGTGTATGCCTTGCCGGTGTGGAGCCTGGGCTTTCTGCGCATGGGCACTACTGGCTTCGCCGCACAGGCCATGGGTGCGGACGATGCCTTCGCCTTGCGTACCGTGCAGACACAGGCGCTGCTGCTTGCCGCCGTGCTCGGTGTGCTGGCGGGTTTGCTGATGGTGCCGGCGCTGCCGTGGCTGGTGGCCGAAATGCACGCCACGCCGATGATGGCCGGGCGTGCACTGGATTACCTGCATCTGCGCCTGTTCGGGCTGCCGGCGGCACTGCTCAACTATGCGCTGGCGGGCTGGTTCATCGGCGCGCAGCGTGCGCGCACCACGCTCGCGCTGCTACTGGTGACCAACCTGGTGAACATCATCTTGAACCTATTGTTCGTGCCCGGTTTTGGCTGGGGTGTGCCCGGCATCGCGTTGGCTTCGGTGGCCGGCGAATGGTGTGGTGCGCTCTACGGACTGTGGCGCGGGCTGCAAGCGGTGCGCGCGCTGCACGGGCGGGTCGATTGGCAGGCCTTGCGCGGATGGCGGCATTGGTTGCCGTTGTTGCGCGTGAACCGCGACATCTTCCTGCGCACGCTGGCGCTGGAAGGCGTGTTCTTCAGCCTTTCATTGCTGGGCGCGCGCCTCGGCGATGCGACCGTGGCCGCCAACGCGCTGCTGCTCAACGGCCTGATGCTGACGGCCTTCGGCCTGGACGGTTTGGCCAATGCGGTCGAAGCGCTGTGTGGACATGCGATCGGCGCGCGCGATCCGCACGCATTGCGTCGCGCCTTGGTGGTCGCCGGAGGATGGTCGCTGATCGGCAGCATTGCCTATGCGCTGTTCTTCGGCAGCGCCGGCCATGTGTTCGTCGACCTGCAAACCAACCTGCCTGAAGTGCGCAACGCCGCCTACCGCTATTTGCCATGGCTGACCGCGCTGCCGATCGTGGCCGTGTGGAGCTACCTGCTCGATGGCCTGTTCATCGGCGCCACGCGCGCCCGCGAAATGCGCGACGGCATGCTGATGTCCGTCCTGTTCTTCGCATTGCTGGCATGGCTTACGCGCGGCCTGGGCAATGAAGGTTTGTGGCTGACCTTTCTTGCCTTCATGGCCGTGCGCGGTATGAGCCTGGCCTGGTTCGGCCTGCGCCTTCGCCGACGCCGCGCGTGGATGGCGTGAGCTGTTGCGCAAGACCGGGCTTGGGCAATACTTGAACGCATGAATCTCGCCTCCCTTCGTTTTGCGTTGCGTATCAACGCAGCTTGCCTCGTGCTGGCCATGTTCGCCGTGGCGCCGGTCCAGGCCGGCGGTGCACCGGCGATGGCGACCACGCAGCAACTCGCCTCGGCCATCGATGCGCAGATCGATGATCCGCGATTCGCATCCGCCAGCTGGGGCATTGCCGTAGTGTCGCTCGATACCGGCCGCACGCTGTATGCGCACGATGCGCGCCGCCTGTTGCAAACGGCGTCCACGGCCAAGCTCTACACCGCCGCGCTGGTGCTCGACACGATCGGTACCGATTACCGCATCCCCACGCAATTGCTCGCCACCCGCCCGGTCGCCCAAGGCCACCTGGAAGGGCCGCTGATCCTGCGCGGCATGGGCGATCCTTCGCTCGGTACGCCGGGTACCAACGTGGATTGGGCCGATCAGCTGGCCGGGCAACTCGCCGCCAGCGGTGTGCACGAGGTGCAGGGCGACCTGATCGCGGACGACAGTTATTTCCAGGGGCCGCAAGTGGGCGCCGGCTGGGAAGCGCGCGATCTGCAAAGCTGGTTTGCCGTGCCCGCGTCCGCGTTGAGCGTGCAGGAAAACGTGGTGGCTCTTACGGTACGACCGGCAGGTGTGCCTGGGCATGCGGCGCTACTGACGTTCGATCCGACCGGCGCCATGCCGCACGTGGACAGCCATCTCACCACCGCAGCGCGAGGCACACGCAGCGACGTCAATCTCTATCGCGCACCCGGCGACCCGACCTTGTACGCCTTCGGCAGCATCCCGGCGCAAGCGGAAACACTGACGTTCAAGCTGGCGATGGCCGATCCGGCCTGGTATGCCGGTGCGCAATTGCGCGAGGCGCTGGAACGCCATGGCGTGCGCGTCCATGGCGCGCTGCGCGTGCGGCACTGGCCGGAGCCGACGCCGGACATCGACAAGGCGGTGGTGCTTGCCCAGGTGCTGTCGCCGCCGGTGATGGAGATTCTCGCGCGCGGCTTGAAGCGCTCGCAGAACCTCTACCTGCAGAACCTGCTGCAGATCGCCGGCATCAAGGCACAGGCAAATGCCGAGCAGGCGGGCGATCCGCCACCCGGCTTTTTGAGCAGCGAAACCTGGGGCACGCGCGCGCTGAAGCAATTGCTGGAACGTATCGGCATCGCGTCCGGCGCGACACAGATCGAGGAAGGTGCCGGCTTGTCGCGGCAGGACCTGTCCACGCCCGAGGCGATGGTGCATCTGCTGAGCTACCTGGCCAGCCAGCCCTACGGCGCGCAGCTGCGCGACGCGCTGCCATCGGCAGGTGTGGACGGAACGCTGGAATGGCGCATGCGCAACACGGCAGCGGCGGACAACGTCCACGCCAAGACCGGGAGCATGAACAACGTGCGCTGCCTGGTTGGTTACATGACCACGGCAGCAGGCGAACGGCTGGCGTTCGCCATCATGTTGAACAACTTTGTGCGTGGGGAGGACGAGCCGAGTCCCAGCCGCACGCTGGATGCGATCGTGGCGTTGCTCGCGCAGTTCCAGGGCCATACATAGGTTGGGGTGCAAACCCCAACATCCGGATGCATGGAAATGGCAATGTTGGGGTTTGCACCCCAACCTACGTGTCGACGTGGCCCACGATGCGCGCGGGCGAGCCCACGACGATCACAAACGGCGGCACCGATTTGGTCACCACGGCGCCCGCGCCGACCATCGCGCCCTCCCCGATGGTGATGCCGGGGAGAATGGTGGCGTTCGCGCCGATCGACGCGCCCTTGCATATCCGCGTCCCAAGGAACGCGGCCGGACGCACGCGCGAGCGCGGGAACGGGTCGTTGGTGAAGGTGGCGTTCGGGCCAATAAAGACGTCGTCCTCGATGCGCAGGCCATCCCATAGCTGCACGCCGGATTTGATGGTGACGCGATTGCCGACTTCCACGTCGTTCTCGATAAAGCAGTGGGAGCAGATGTTGACGTCTTCGCCGATGCGCGCACCCTCGAGGACCACCACGTATTGCCATACCCGCGTGCGCGCGCCGATATGAGGGCTTTGTACATCGGAGAGTGGATGGATCGTGGCCCGGTCGTTCATGTAGTGAATTCTTCCGCGTAGGCTGGGATGAAATCCCAGCATTGGCATCTACGTCGTGATGCTGGGATTTCATCCCAGCCTACGACAGCTCCGCGACCAGCCGCGACGTCGCGGCAGCAACCGCCGCACGCCGCCGCAACGCGTTGCGCCACACCGCCGCCAGGGTTCCCAGGAACAAGCCCAGCACGCCACCTGAGCCCCACGTCAACACAGGACTTGGAAACGTAGGGTTCTCCGGCACGTAGACCGGCCACATCAACGATGTGTCGTAGGTGTAGGTGCTGCTCAGGCGCGCTTCCAGATCGCTGCGCGCCTGTTGCAGGGAGCGGATCTCGTCGCTCTTGCTGGTCAGCAGCAAGCCTGCGAAGCCATCTTTGGTCTGGGTGGCGACCTGTTGCAGGTGATCCCGTTCCGCCGTCACCTGCTGCAAATCCTCCTGCACCTGGGCCAGGCGGGCGCGGGCAAAATTCAGCTGCATGGACTCGGCGTCGTGATGGACGGTTTTCAGCTGTTCGACGGTGGCTTCAGCCAGCTTTTTGGCCAATTCCGGCGAATGCGCGCGCACGCTCAGCTTGATCAGCGGACCGGCATACGGCAGCGGCTCCAGCTTGAAGCTATGGCGGTAAAGCCGACCTTCGGCCGTGCGCTCGCCGATGCCGATGCTCTGCAAGGTCTGGTTCTGGAACGGAATCAGCTTCAGGCGTTCCAGCACGCGCTGCAGCGGTTCGGCCTTGGGGTCCTGCCCAGCTGGCGCCGCGCCGACCTGCCCGATCTGGATCCACGCATCGGCTTGCCATTGCGGCTTGGCCACGCGCAGGAAAACGAAGACGGCTGCGAGTACCACGACCAACACGGCCAGGAACCAGCGCCATTCGCGTTGCAGGATGCGCCACATATCGATCAAATAGATTTCATCTCGTTGCATAGTCGTGCTCGTCGGAAAGTGGATGTAGCGCGTTGCGATTCGGCAGCCAGGTGGCCAGCGCCTGCAGCAGCAGGCACACGGCGATAAAGCCGCCATTGGTCCAGGTATAGGCTTGCGGCGCGAACGGGGACATCACGCACACGTACGCAACACGCAAGAAAATCAGCAAGGGAAACAATCCCGTCGATGCGCGCAGGCGCCGCACGCTCCATGCCAGCAAGGCATACAACCCAAGCATCGACAGCACCGCGCCGGCCGGCCCAAACGCCATCAGGAACGGAAAGAATTCCGTGCCCACGTTGATGTTCGGCGCATCCAGCGGAATGTCCGTGTCGCCCGTCGCCACGGCAGCGCCCGGCACCAGCTGGCTGAGCAGGAACGACGCATTGACGTAGTGCTTGGCGTAGATCGCGCCGAAGTTGTACGGGCCGGCGCCGATATAAAGCAGCAGCCATTTCACGCCCTGCGATGCATCGCGGTAGGCCTCGCTGAACGGCAAGGTGACCGTATCCAGCGAACCCGACCGCAACATGCCCAGCACCGAAAACACCGCACCGCCCAGCACTGCCAGCAACATCACGCGCAACCATGGCACGGGCTTGTGCTCGTCCCGGCGCAGCAGCAGCACCATGGCCAGCGCGAACAGTGAAGCGAAGATGCGATTGCGGTCGATCGCCAGCACCGGAAACACCAGGCCGATCATGACCAACATCCAGCGCAGCCGGCGGTCGCGCGCGCACAGCAGGCCGATCGGCGGCAAGGTCCAGCACATGTCCGAGATATGCCGGATATGCTCGTGACCGCCCTCCATCGTGGCGTAGGAAGACGGATTGGTGAGCAAGGGTATCGGAAACAACGCAAGATCGAGCAGGCAGAAAAAGCCGACCGCCACGGCATAGGCCAACGCGACGAAGGCTTCGCGCGTACCGGCATAGCGATGATGGCGAAAGCTGGCAAGCGGCGGCAGGCGCGTACCGAACGGCAGGTCGATCAGCAGCACGCCCAGCGCTGCGAGCGCCAGCAGCCCCAGGCCTTCCAGATACGCATCCGGCATGTCGAAGCTATACAGCGCCAGCACGCACGCCAGCAGCATCGGCAGCACCAGATAGATCGACGGCAGGCGCAGCAGCCGGCTCATGTCTTTTCCAGCAGCGCGCCGATCGGCGGCAGCCTCAGCTTGGACACACCCAGCAGCGCCACGTACACCAGCAGATGGAAAGCCAGCGCGAACAGGCGTTTCTGCAGAAAAGCTATCTTCGCGCAGATGTAATGCGCCTGCGCCTTGAGCAGCGTGCGATGCGGCTCGTCGAACAGCTCCGCCCGGCGCCGCGCCACCTGGCAGGATTCGGTGAGATTGACGATGCGCGTGGCCGTATGCCGCGTCTTGCTCACATTGCTGCCGTGCAGGCGATACGAACCCACGTGCAGGTCGATGAAACCCAGCGCATCGCATGCGGCCAGGCGCAGGAAGAAATCCCAGTCGTCGATGCGCAAGCCTTCGGTCCAGCGACCGACCATCTCCAGCGCGCTCTTGTGCAGCAACGCCACCGGACCGCCGATCGCCCACTGGCTGATCACCGCGCGGCGAATGCCCTCGTCGCTGCCGTACAAACGCTTGTCGGCATGATGCAAGTCACGCATGCCGCTGTCATGCAGCCTGTTGCCGTATTGGTCCACCACGACGGAATCGCCGACCACCGCGCGCTTGGCCGGATGTTTCTGCAGATAACGCACCTGTGCTTCCAGGCCGCCCGGCAGCAGATAGTCGTCGCTGGCGCACAGGCGCAGGAATTCGCCGCGAGCCCGTGCGGCCAGCTCGTTCCAGGTGGCGCTGATGCCGCGGTTTTCGCGCTGCACGTACTCCACGCGCAACAGATCGCCCTGCGCGGCGATCCATTCTTCAATCTTCTCGCCAGTGCGATCGGTGGAGCCGTCGTCGATGATCACGATCTCCTTGGCCGGATACGGATCTTCCAGCACGCTGTCCAGGCAGCGCTGCACGAAACGTTCGTGGTTGTAGGCCGGAATCAAGATCGAAACCAGCGGCCGCGCCGCGGCATGCATGGGCATCACTTTGGCTGCTGTCGTCATAGCGCCCCCAGGTAACGTCGCGCAACGACCAGGTTGAACGCGAGATAGAACAAGTAATTCACGACAAAGGCGTACATCGCGCCGACCAGGCCGAACCAGGCGGTAAACACGTAGACCAGCGCGAGGTAGCTCAGCGCGAATACGCATTCGGAAATCACGAACAGCCGCGTCATCGCCTTGGCCAGCATCAGATACGACAGCAGGAACGAGGCGACCTTGAGTACGTCGCCCAGCAGCTGCGGGGCGTACAAGACATTGGCCGCAGCGAAGTCCGCACTGAACAACAGGCGCGTCACCCAGCCGCGCATGGCGTAGACCAGCAGCGCCAGCACCAGCACCGCGGGCATCAAATAGCGATACGCATGGCGCAGCTCGCTCGTCAACGCGGTGCGATCGTGCGTGGCGGCAAGCTTGGGCAGGTAATAGATGTTGATCGCCGTGGTAAGGAACAGCAGGTAGGCATCCGACACCTTGCTCACCGCCTGCCAGTAACCCACCTGCTCCCAGCCGTACTGCAGGGCCAGATGATTGCGTACCGCTATATTGATCAGCGGCAGCAGCAGCGCCGAGGTGAGCGTCATGATCGAGAACGCCGCCAGCTTCAGGCTCATCTCGCGATCGAACTGCAAGCGCAGCATGCCGCGCCGGAAATACGGGCTGCGCCGCCAGGCCGGCAGGCCCACCACCAGCAACAACAGTTGCCCCGCCACCAGTGCCAATAGCGCGCCGTACAAATGCAGCCAGCGCGACAGGCCCAGCGCCAATACCACGCTCAGCGTTGAGCCGAGCACCTGGATAAACGCCAGCCGGCGCACATCCATAAAGCCGTTGATCACAGCCAGGATGTAATTGGCCAGCGCAATGCCGAGCTGCGCGACGGCCAGCAGGCGGATCAGGTTTTCGTACCGCGCATCGCCCAGCAGCCATAGCGAAAGCGGTCGACTCATCAGCAGCGCAGCACAACCCATCACGGCCGAAGCGACGCATGCGTACCAAAGCGCCGCGGACAGCAGACGCGAAAGCTTTTGCGCGTCGTGACGGTATTCCGCCACGTATTTCACGATGCCCGCGCTGATGCCGCCACCGGCCAGTACCGCCAGCAACGACATCAGGCTCATGAACTGCCCAAGCTTGCCCACGCCTTCCGGTCCGGCCAGCCAGGCTACCAGCTTCACGATCACCAACGCCGCCAGCAAACGCGCCGCAGTGGCGATACTCGAATAGAAGCCGGCGCGCACGATGCTCATGCCACGTCCTGGAACGATTGGCATGCGGCGATGACGCGCTCCACGTCCTCGCTGCGCAGCGTCGGCCCGATCGGCAGGCTCAGCACTTCCCGGTGCAACTGTTCGGTTACCGGCAACTGAAGCGTATGCAGTGCGGGATAAGCCAACTGGCGATGCGGCGGCACGGGATAATGCACTTGCGTGTGCACCCCGTGCGCGGCCAGATGCCGCTGCAAGGCGTCGCGTTGCGCGCAGCGCACCACGAACAGATGCCAGACATGCCGCGCTTCGTCGATCACTTCAGGCAGGCGGATCAACGGATGACGGATGCCTTCGCGATAGCGCTTCGCCACCTGGCGTCGCCATGCGATGTCCTTGTCGAGATACGGCAGCTTCACGCGCAGCAATGCCGCCTGCAGCTCGTCCAGGCGCGAATTGATGCCCTGGTAGAGATGCTGGTATTTCACTTCCGAACCATAGTTACGCAACGCGGCCACGCGCGCCGCCAGCACGCTGTCGTTGGTGACGATCGCGCCGCCGTCGCCCAGCGCACCCAGGTTCTTGGCGGGAAAAAAACTGAAACCCGCGGCGTGTCCGAACGCGCCGGCCTTGCGTTCGCCGCTGCGCGCACCGTGCGCCTGCGCGGCGTCCTCGATCAACAGCAAGCCATGACGCTCGGCCAGCTTGCCCAAGGCCACCATATCCGCCAGCTGGCCGTACAAATGCACCGCCATGATCGCGCGCGTGCGCGGGCCAATTGCCGCCGCCATGCGTGACGGATCGAGATTGAAGCTGTCCGGATCGGGCTCCACCGGCACCGGCACCAATCCGCTTTCGGTGATGGCAAGGAAACTGGCGATAAAGGTGTTGGCGGGCACGATCACTTCATCGCCATCATGCAGCGCGCCCAGCGCCTTGTAGCCGCGCAGGATCAGCGACAGCGCATCCAGCCCGTTGCCCACGCCGATCGCATGGCGCACGCCACAGTAATCGGCGAACTCCCGCTCGAAGGCGGCCAGTTCCTGGCCGAGGATGTACCAGCCCGAGTCGATCACGCGTGCGGCGGCAGCCTTCAGCTCGTCGGCGTAGCGGGCATTGATGCCTTTGAGATCAAGAAAGGGAATGTCCATATCGGCGCTACCCACGCCCGCGGGCGAACTGCGTTGACATTCCGCATTGGCAAGATTCAGCCGTTTTGGCATGCGGCCAGGTCTCCTAGGGGATTTTTTACCTCGCGCAGGAATTCGTCGTAGTCGGTGATGTAGTCGGTGGGGTCGTACAACTGGTCGGCCAGCACCATCAGCACGCAGTCTTCGCTGAAGTCGTACATCTCACGCCAAACCATCCGCCCCAGCAGCAGGCCTTGCGACGGATCGTCCAGCACCACTTCCACCGGCCCGGAACCGTCGTCGAGCAGAAACGTGACCGAACCGCGCACCGCCACCGCCAACTGGTTCAAGTTGCGGTGCGCATGCTGGCCGCGATGCACCTGGTGCTTGGTGGCGAACAGGTAGTACACGCGCTGGATGTCGAAGGCCACGTTGCGGTCCTTTTCCAGGGCGATGAGCATGCCGCGATCGTCGCCGTGCTGCTGCAACTGGACTCGTTGAATGTGCATGGAGTGAACCGGCCGTCGGTATCCGTGGATGCGTGACGGAAATGAGTGCCAGGCTGTCAGGAAAAGGTTGTGTTCGCTTCTGCGAGGTGCACCCGTAGGGTGGGGGGGGGGGGGGGCCCCCCCCCCCCAACCCCACCCCACCCGGGGGGGGGGGGGTGGGGTGGGGGGGGGGCGCGCCCCCCCCCCCCCCCCACCCTACGGGGAGATTTCGATGGGATGTCGGTTCACGCAACCTTTCGCTTCCCGCCGCGCACTCACGCGCATCAAGCCTGCTTCATCGGGCCGGGGTTCGGGAATAGGAAGCATGACGTCAACGCAAACGATCGAGAGCAAACCGGCGCGCCCAAGAAACATCGTGCTGTTCCACTGGCTGACTGTGCTGTGCGTATGCGTGGCGGCGATCCTGATCTTGCTGAGGGACGAAGTGGTCAGCGGTCGCGACCTCAAGCTGTGGCTGCTGGAAGGTCATCGCCACTTCGGCCTGTTCGTGCTGGCCTTGTTCTTCATCCGCGTGGTGGTGCGCATCCGCACCGGCAAGCTCGCCGCGGTCGGCCGGATGTCCAAGCCGATACGTATCGTGGCCGCGCTCACACACATCGCTTTATACGGCCTGCTGCTCGCCCTGCCCTTGCTCGGCTGGGCCTTGAGCAATGCGCAGGATCGTCCGGTGCATTTGTTCGGCTTGACGCTGCCGGCGCTGGTCGGCGCGGATGAAGATCTCGCCGATTCCTTGCAGGCCTGGCACATCGATGCGGCGTGGGCTCTGCTTGCGCTGGTGTTGCTGCATACCGGCGCGGCGCTCTGGCATCACTTCATCGTGCGCGACGACGTGCTGCGCGCGATGTGGCCGAGCCGTCGCGCACCACGGCCTACCACCCACGACTGAAACCCAAGGAGATTCTTGTGTCCACTTCTCTGCACCGACGCGCGACGAGCCGACCTGGGAAACAGCTTTGGTGGTACGGCCTGGCTGTACTTCCCTTGTTCGCCAGCCCTGGCGCGCAAGCCGTTCCCGCCTACGCGCGCCAGACCGGTTCGGCGTGTGCGGACTGCCACGCCGGCGCTTATGGGCCGGGGCTTACGCCGTACGGCATGCGTTTCAAGATGAATGGCTATACCGATACGGATGGCCAGGGCACGAAGATTCCCGCGGCCGTGCAGCTCACCGGCAGGCGCACCGTGCCGGCCACCGGCAAAAGCAGCAACCTGCTGAGCGAAGCGGACATCTATCTGGCCGGGCGCGTGTCGGACCAAGTGGGCGGCTACGTCAAGGTGCAGGTCAACAACAACGGGCAGGACAAATTCAACACGCAGTTGAGCGACGTGGACCTGCGCTTCGTTGCCAAGGACATGAAGCTCGGCGGCAAGGACGCGCTGGTCGGCGTCAGCGTCAACAACAATCCCGGCTTCAACGATCCGGTCAATGCGCTGCCGGCGTCCACCTTGAACGGCCCGCCCACGGTATCGGGCACCTTGCTCAATCCGTCCAGCTCCAACACGCTCGCCCATCGCGTGGTCGGCGCGAGCGTGTACGCGCTGTATGACAAGAACTGGTATGGCGAGCTTGGCACCTACAGCTCGCTGCCGACCTCGATGCAGTACGACCTGGGTTATTCGCTCGGCGGCGACCCGGGCAAGCTCAGCAATACCGTGTATGGGCGCTTTGCGTACATGAAGGATCTGAAGCGCCAGTTCTTCTCGGCCGGCCTGGTCGGCTTGACTACCGATCGCCAATTGCCGCGCAGCGGCCCGAGCGAGCACGTCACCGATCTTGGCTATGACGTCACGTATCAATACCTGGGCAACCGCGAACACATCATCCAGCTTGCCTACGTGAACATCATGGAGCGCCGCCGCTATGCGACCACGCCGGCCGGCCCGATACCCGGCCTGCTCGCGCTGCCGCGCGGCGTGGTGCACGACCAGACCGCCACGCTCACCTACACGTTCAAGCAAAGCTACGGCGTGATCATTTCCCACCTGCTCAGCACCGGCACGCACGACGTGGTGCGCTTCGTGCCGTATGGCGAACCGGATACCAGCAGCAACTCCTTCACCGTGTTCTGGACGCCGTTCGGCAAGGACGATTCGTTCACCTCCACCGCCAACCTGCGCCTGGCCGCCACCTGGTTCCGCTTCAACAAGTTCAACGGCAGCAGCACCAATGTGTTTGGTGTGCCGGGAACCAACGCGAAGGATCTCAATGCGTTTCTGCTTTTTGCGAGCGTGGCGTTCTAGTTTTTTTCTTCGCATCCGTGCGATTTGATCTTGCCTCACCGTCATTCCGGCGAACGCCGAGGCGCTTCACAACAGCGAAGCTGGTCAATCCAGTTCAAATACGGCGTCCGTAGGACACAAAACCGTTTTTGAGTGCTTCGCACGGATTGTTTCGACTGGATTCCGGCGTTCGCCGGAATGACGGTGAGGCGTGTAAACAGCTTTCGCACTATCCAACAAGCCCGAACAGGAGTCAGAGAGTGATCCGATCAGTTTTGCGCCGGTCCCTGCGCGTTACGGCGATGGCAGCATTGGCTTTCGGCTGGACGCTGGCCTCACCCTTGAGCCACGCCGGCGATGCGTCCGCGGGTGCGGACGTATTCAAATCCGAATGCGCCGAATGCCATAGCCCCAAGCAAGGCAAGAACAAGAAAGGCCCCAGCCTGTTCGGCATCGTGGGGCGTGCGGCCGGCACCGCACCCGACTACAAGTACACCGACGCCCTCACGCAGGCGCATTGGAACTGGACCGAAGACAAGCTGCACTGGTACCTGTCGCAACCGGCCAAGCAGGCCAATCCGGGCACCCGCATGAAGTACGACGGCCTGAACGATCCCAGGCAATTGGACGACCTCATTAGCTACCTAGGCACTCTTCACTGATGACACCTTCCCGCCGGTGATGACATTCCCTTGTCCGGAGCGATCGTCTATAAGGCGGTCATGCCGTACTCCTTTCTTTCCGGGCCTGGCCCCGACAAGCTGTCATCTCCGCTCGCGCGGAAGGTCGCCAAGGACAGATGGGTCGTCCCGGCGAACGCCGGACGCGGCGCGAAGCGCGGAGAACGTCCGAAGGACGGCCCCGAAGGGGTCAGCAAAGCGAATCACCCAGCGACCTGCACACCGCCAAAGACACTGGGCGCCGGCGTTCGCCGGGGCGAAGAAGCATTGCGGAGCTTCGCACAGTGACGCCCCTCTACGTACTCAAGCGCATCCCTTTTGCCGTCTTGCCGGCAATCCTGTTCACAACACCGCTCCTCGCCCAATCCGACACCCTCAGCGGCGCCGTGGCAGTGAGCTCCCAGCTGATCGATCGCGGCCTGGCCATTTCGCCGAATACGCCGATCGTGCAAGGCAACGTCACCTGGAGCTCGGCCTCCGGCTGGATCCTGGGCATGTCCGCAGCGACCGAACTGCGTTCGGTCGGGCACGGCTCCGAAGCGATGGCCGAGGTGGCGCACTACTGGCCGCTTACCAGCGACTGGCGCATGCAGGCCGGCGTGGTCTATTACGGTTATCCCGGCAACGGCCCTAGCCGCCCGTTCGAACGGGTCGAAACCGGCGTGAACTGGATGTACCGGGACGTACTGAGTTTCGGCCTCTCCGCCATCACGCTCACCCATGGCGATGACCATTCGCCACGCGGCGCGGCGGACGTCGACGTGCACTGGCCGCTGCCGCAGCATTTCGCCGTTTCCGCCGGCCTGGGCGTAGCCCAGCCGCTGACCGGTCCGGTCGATTACGGCAGCTACGTCCCCAACGGCCCGTACGGCGGTTACGTCTACCGCCACGCGCGGATGCGCTCATACTACGGCTACGGCCATGTCGGCCTGGCTTGGGGCTACGGCCCGTGGCGGGTGGAGCTGGACCGCGTCTTCACCGACCCGGACATCCGCCGCCAGGGCGCCGCCGCCGCGCCCTGGGTCGGCACGGTCTCGTGGGCTTTTTAAACACGAAGGCAACCTTTTGGCGCCGAAATGGCACCTAAGGATGATCTGATCAGTTCCACGCAGGCGTCACCGGTCCTGTCTGTTCGCAGATCACAGGGCCAGTGGCGAAGACAGACTGGCCGTCTGTCGAGACAATGGACCGAAGAGATGCGAACAGACAGGACCGGCCCGAAGGGTGATGCCGCCTACGTGGAACTGATCAGAGCATCCTCCGTCCACCGACGCCATCGACTCCCATGAACGACGCCGAATCATCCACCGACGCCACCGATCGCCTGCTGCTGCAACGCATGGCGGCGGGCGATCGCGTCGCGCTGGCCACGCTGTACCGCAGCTACCACGGCCGCCTGTGTCGCTTCCTGTCGCGCCTGACCCGGCGCGCGGACGTGATCGAGGAAGTGATCAACGACTGCTTCTGGATCGCCTGGCAGAAAGCCGGCGATTTCCGCGGCGACTCGCGCGTGTCCACCTGGATCATGGGCATTGCCTATCGCTGCGGCCTGAAAGCGCTGCGGCAGCACGGCGACGAACCGGTCGACGACAACATTCCGGAAGACCGCGTACCGGCGACCGATCCGGAGGAAGACCGCGAATTGCGCGACTGGCTGGGCAAAGGCCTCGAACGCCTGTCCGCCGACCAGCGCGCGGTGGTGGAACTGGTCTACGGCGAAGGCCACACCCTCGACGATGTCGCCACCATCATGCAATGCCCAGTGGGCACGGTGAAAGCACGGTTGTTTCATGCGCGCGTCAAATTGCGCAACGTACTGCCGACTCTCGCCGAACGCTCACTTACCGTGAAAGAGCAAGCGCCATGACGATGCTACCGACCTATTCCAGCCAGGATTGCCCACGCGCGTGGGAAATGATGCCGTGGGTGCTGCAGCAAAGCGCCACACAGGAACAAAGCGAATGGCTGACGCAGCACCTGGCGCAATGCGCGGCATGCCGCGCGGAGTTCGCGCAGCAAAGCCGCCTGAAACAGGCGATGTCGCTGCCTTCGGATGTGCACGTGGACATGGAAGCGGGTCTGCAACGCCTGCTCGGCCGCCTGGATGCACCCGTGCAACAGGAACCGCAACCGCTGCGCGCACGATCGGGCGGATGGCTGATGCGCGCTTTGGCGGCGGCGGTATTGATCCAGGCCATCGGCATCGGCGCACTCGGCCTGAAGGTGTGGTCGAGCGGCGGCAACACGGCGTATCGCACGCTCAGCCAGGAACCGTCGACGCCCGCGACGGCCGGCGCCATCCGCGTGGTGCCTGACGCAGGCATGACGCTGGCCGACTGGAACGCCCTGTTGCACTCGCTGCAGTTGCAGGTGGTGGGCGGCCCGAACGATGTGGGCGCCTACACCGTCGCCCCCAGCGCCAGCACACCGAAAACCCAGGACACCGTACAGCAACTGCGCGCCGCGCGCGGCGTCCGCCTGGCCGAACCGGTGACCGGCACTCCATGAAGCGCGTCATGAAACATGGCGCGTTCGCGCTCGCCAGCGTCCTCGCGTGCCTGGGCGCATCGCACGCATCGGCCAAGGACCCGCCGGTCGCGTCCAGCATGGATAGCCAGCGCGACATCGTGCTGGCTGTGAACAATCCGATCGAGCCGCCGGCGATGCATGCCGGCTCCAGCCTGATCGGCTATGTTCCGTCGGGCTATTACGGCGCCGGCCAGCGCGCCGCATCCGAATTGAACGACCTGAAGCAGCATTACAGCCTGCATGAAGTGGCCGGCTGGCCGATCAAGGCGCTGGGCGTCTATTGCGTGGTGGTGGAAACGCCTGCGGGTACGGATCGCGATGCGCTGCTGAAAACCCTCGCGCAGGACCATCGCGTCAAGCTGGCGCAGCCGCTGCAGGATTACTCGGTCTATTCCAACCTTCCGCCGAAAGACGATCATCGCTACAACGACCCGTACGTCGACCTGCAACGCGGCTTCGTCGAAACCGATGCCGCGCTGGCGCAAAACCTGAGCAAGGGCGAAGGCGTGCATATCGCCGTTGTCGACACCGGCGCCGACCTCACCCATCCAGATCTGCAAGGGCGCATCCACGATACGCACGACATGGTCGATGGCGATGCGAGGGCGTTCGGTCGCGATCATCACGGCACCGAAGTAGCCGGCGTAATCGCAGCGGATGCGAACAACCACCAAGGCATCGTCGGCATCGCGCCGGATGCCGTGCTCAGCATCTACAAGGCCTGCTGGTATGCGGCCAGCAGCGCCGGCGCGCACTGCAATTCGTTCACGCTGGCCAAGGCGCTGGCCGCCATCATCGATACCGATGCGCGCATCGTGAACCTAAGCCTCGGCGGCCCCGCCGATCCGCTGCTGGATAAGTTGCTGGGGCAATTGCTCAACCAGGGCCGCATCGTGGTCGCCGCGCTGCCGCCGAACGGAAACCTGGGCGGCTTCCCGGACAACGCGCCCGGCGTGATCGTGGTGCGCGTCAGCGCCACTGGCCCCGCGCCATCGGGCGTGCTCAGCGCGCCCGGCAACGATATCCTCACCACCCAGCCCGGCGGCGGCTACGACTTCACCTCCGGCTCGTCCATGGCCGCCGCCCACGTCAGCGGCATCGTCGCCCTGCTGCTCGCCGCCGATCCGCACTTGGACGCGAACGCCGTGCGCGATCTCCTGCTACGCACCAGCAAAACCTCCAACGGCATGCTGCAGGTGAACGCCGCAGCGGCCGTTGCGTCTGCGCAGAACGCGCACGCCATTGCGCATTGATGCCTGCCATTGCAAGGCTGGTCGGGAGTGATCGGATTTGCGCCGGGTTCGGCAGCAAGTTCCAACCGATGGCTACGCCTGCTCCACTCGATAGCGCCCGCTGGTGCGATGCCATTCCAGGTTTCCCGCCATCCAGGCTCTGAGCCCGCCTAGATAGCGCGTGAGTTCCACAGTGGCGTTCTGCAGCAATTCTCGCTCGGTGTGCTCGTATTCGCACATCAGGGCATCATGCATTTCAGCGCTGAGCGCCACGGCCTCCTTGTGAGAACAGCCGCGTTCGGCTGTCAGCAACTGCGGCAAATTGAAATTTCCTATCTCGGCCACGCTTTCTTTAGAGCACGAGTAGAGATCGTTCACGATGCTGGTTGCGCTGGCGGCAAGTACGGACGCGCGGCGCACCTTTTGCGACGCATAGATGTTTGCCGGCAATTCATAGCCACCTACCACATCGATCAACGACAGGCAGGGCATGAAACTATTGACTTGTCTTTGCGCCAGGTATTCATAGATCGCTTGAGTCGACCCCAAGATGCGGAATGCCGCTTCCGAGGTCATGGTCACGAATACCGCGATGATTTCGTGGCGCACCCTGGCAACTTGCGAAGGCGTGGCCAATGCCTGCACTCGTTGCAGATATGCGTTCAATCCAACCAAAACCGGATCTGCATTCAAAGCCGTGCCAAGCGCGGTCGAATAAGGCTCGACCAGATATGCGGGTTCCAATGCAGCAAGGGCGAGCGACAGGCGAGGAGCGACCAAGGTGGGGACGGCCCCACGATGTATATCGTCACCATAGTAATCGTCCACCGCGAAGAGTGCCCCCAAGCATTGCGCAGCCAGGAGCAAGCGATCGGCATCATGGGCATCCGGATAGCAAAGCATCACAAGCCTTCCAAAACTTGATTCCCGCAGCATCCGATGCTCACCACGATAAATGCCGATCGGCCCGATCCAGTCCAACAGCAGATTGTCGATATGGCTGGCTAGATGCTCGTCGGTACGGATAGGAGATGGACAGTACAGGGTAGGAATTTCTGCGGAAAGCGCAGCCACACGCGATTGGTCTGCAACAAGGTCCTGATCCATGAAACGCTCCTCCTTTAAGGTGATTGGAACAACCTGGCGATTAAAGCAATGCCGAAAACAACAGCTATGCCTAGGGCCTGTTCACACGATTGGCGTAGCCCGCGTTGTCGTTGAGTGGCTGGCAGGTGGCAGTGCGTGGCGCAGCCTTGGCTTATCTGCCAAGGCAAGCCGCGCGCTGCCGCATGGCGCCCACTCAACGACAACCCGAAGGGCCGGGTCAGTTTGCCCGCCATTCCGCTTCATCGCTTAAGTCGTTTACCGAAGTACACTCCTTCGCTC
>NZ_JBQCHP010000134.1:0-61293 GCF_051954575.1 Dyella sp.
ATCGGCATGGTGCGAGCTCAAACGATGGTGTGCCCGTGGCACGTGTTGCCACCTTGATGAGGCCTTATACATAGATGCAGCCGGCCTTCGGGGAATGAAAAAAGCGGTTGACGTAGGGGGCGAGTCCATACATAGGCTGGGATGAGGCGCAGCCGAACCCCCAAGCATCGCCGTGCACATCGTTACGTGAACTTTGCGGTGTCAGCGCGCGACCAGCGCATCCAGGTCCAGCCCCGCCCGCTGCTGCAGCCAATGCGATAGCAACCGGTACGACACGGACAGCGGCGTCGGCGGTTTCAGGCTGCCGTCGGCCAGGCTGTCGATGATCTGCTGCGGTGTAAACCAGCGGGCATCTTCCAGCTCGCCATCGCGCAACCGGATGGTGGGCGACAGCGCGGTGGCGGTGAAGCCCACCATCAATGATGCCGGCATCGGCCAGGGCTGCGAGGAGTGATAGTGCACCTCGCCTACCAGCACGCCGGCTTCTTCGGCGACTTCGCGCCGCACGGCGTCTTCCAGCGCTTCGCCTGGCTCCACGAAACCGGCAAGGGTGGAATAGCGCCCGGGCGGCCAACCGGCCTGGCGGCCAAGCAGGCAGGCACCCTGGTATTCGACGATGACGATGATCGCCGCGTCCGTGCGCGGAAAGTGCAGGCGTCCGCAATCGGGATTCGTGCACTGCGCGCGATGCCCGGAGGACACCATCTGCAGCGGCGCACCGCAGCGCGCGCAGAACCGCGTTTCGCGCTGCCAATGCGCCAGGCCCTTGGCATAGGCGAACAGCCCGGCTTCTTCGGCGGCCAGGCGCAGCCCGGCTTCGCGCAGGCCGACGCGGCGGGCGTTGAAGGCGTGTTCCAGCGCGGCGATGTCTTCGTGCTCGTCGAGCACCAGCATGAAATGCGGCTGGTCATCGGCGATGCCGAGCAGGCTCCAGGAGGCGTGCGCCAGCAATCGCTGCCGCTCGTCGGCGTCGAGCCAGCGCAGGGCTTCTTCTTCCCGGTGCAGGAACGCGTCGCCGGCGGCATCCAGCAACAGATAGCGCGCGTGCGGCGAACCGGCCTTGGCCGTGACCCAGTCGATGGCGTCGCGCTGTTCGGAAACGCGGTCGAGAATCAGGCTGAGTCCGGCGAACGTGTTGAGCTTCGTCGCGATCATCCGGACCGGCTCAAACTCATGTGGAGAACGAGGAACCGCAGCCGCAGGTGGTCTTGGCGTTCGGGTTGCGGATGACGAATTGCGAACCGCTCAGGTTCTCGCTGTAGTCGATCTCGGCGCCGGTGAGGTACTGCAGGGACAGCGGATCGACCAGCAGGGTGACGCCTTCCCGGGCCAGCGCGAAATCGTCCTCGGCCTGCGTTTCGTCGAAGGTGAAACCGTACTGGAAGCCCGAGCAACCGCCGCCGCTGATGTAAACGCGCAGCTTGAGGTCGGGGTTGCCCTCTTCCTGGATCAGTTCATGCACCTTGCGTGCGGCGGCCTCGGTGAAGACGAGGGGGGCGCCGGCTTGGCGGTAATCGGGGATGGCTACGATGGTTTCCATAGCGCGGACATGGGGCTCGGACACTGCGGACTCAAGCATATCAGCTCGAGCCCATGCTCCGTGTAGCCCATTCAGGCGGTGACCGGATCGGTGCGCACTTCCGGCGCCGGCAGCTCGCGCTGCACGTGGTCGTCGCCCTGGTGAGCGATGCGGCCGTTCACCTGGGCGCCGGCGGCCATCTCCAGCGAGCTGTAGCGAACGTCGCCGGTGACGCGGGCCTGCGCGGCCAGCTCCAGCCGGACGCTGGCGTAGATGTCGCCGGTGACCTGGCCGTTGATCATGGCGTGCGGCACGCGCACTTCGCCCTGTACCTGGCCGTGCTCGCTCAAGGTGAACACCGCATTGGCGCCTTCGCCGAGCACCGAACCCTCGACGCGGCCTTCCACGTGCAGGGTGCCGGTGAAGCGCACGTCGCCGCGGATGATCGTGCCTTGCGAGATCAGGCTGGTTTCGGCGTGGCGCGAGGATGAGGTCGGTTCGTTGCGTTTATTACGGCTGAGCATCGGATTCCCCTTGGGTGATCGTAACTGGGCTGGTGAGGGCGTCGCTCCAGGCGACCGCACGGCTGACCGGGTCGCCATTTTCGGGCGTGACCGTGACATGCAATCGCGTGGGACGAAAATCGGCGGGCAGCGCGATGGTCGTGTGCAATTGCTGAAAGTAGCGAAAGCGGAACGGAATGCCGTTCTTCTCAGCGGAGTCGCCCAACGTGGACCAGTCCAGCTGCACCACCTTGTTGTTGCGCAGGCCCTCCACGCTGACCGTGGTGGTGCCGCTGGTGTCGTCGTTGCGCTTGACGTTCTGGGTGAGGCTGATGGTCAGGTTCCACGCCGCCGGTGAATGCGGCACCGGCTGCAGGGACACTTCCTGCACCTTCATGCCTTCGCGTTGCGCATCGCCGCCCACCAGCCGCGAGTAGAAGCCGAGGTCGGCGCGCAGGCCGCTGATTTCCTCGTCGCGTTGCGTGATGGTCTTGCGCAGCGCCTGGTTGGCAACGTCACTTACCTGCTGCGAGCGCTGCAGGTTGGCCACATCCTGCTTGAGCTTTTCGTTCTCCGCATTGAGCGCGCGCAGCGCGCGCCGATCCACCAGGCTCGGTCCCACGCTCTTCCACGCGCCGCCGAGCAGGGCGCCGAGAATCGCCACCAACAGCAGGCTGCCCAGCCACGCCAGGCCGAGCCACAGCATACGGCGACGCTGGCTGGCAGCGTCGTGCGGGCGTACGACGTAGCGGGGCGGTGGACGGGAGGCCATGCGTGATCTTTACGGCAAACGCTGGATATAGCCCGTCCGTGATGAGACCGTCAAGAAAGCAACCGGCGCCTTGTGCTGTAGATCGCTTTGATCCGGCACGAGCAAATGGGTTCTTAACGTACGACGCGTGCAGAGCAGCCGCACAGGCGCCCGAATCAGCTTTGCATCTTCGATTGCAGGTAGCGTTCCGCGCCGATGTCCTTGACCAGGCTGAGCTGCGTTTCCAGCCAGTCGATGTGATCTTCTTCGGAGCGCAGGATCTCCTTGAACAGATCGCGGCTCACATAATCGGCCACGCCTTCGCTGTGCGCGATCGCCGCGCGCAGATCCTGCACCGCCATCAGTTCCAGATCCAGATCGCCCTGGATGCATTCGAGCACGTGCTCGCCGATGCGCAGTTTGCCCAGATGCTGCAGGTTCGGCAGACCTTCCAGAAACAGGATGCGTTCGATCAGGCGATCGGCATGCTTCATCTCGTCGATCGATTCGTGATACTCGTGCTCGGCGAGCTCCTTGTAACCCCAGTTCTTGAACATGCGGGCATGCAGGAAATATTGATTGATCGCGGTCAGTTCGTTGTAGAGCACCTTGTTGAGGAACTCGATGACCTTGGCGTCGCCTTTCATGGCTGTTCTCCGGGCAGGGGTTGATGCGGAACTATAAAGGCCTGCGCAAAGCGATGGCGCAATGAGAATGATTTGCCGCCAAAAGCAAAACGCCATCGCGCGGGGCGATGGCGTTCATGGCTGCAAGCTTTGCGCTGAAAAGCTTGTCGGATCAGGCCGTGACGAAGATCGGCAAATCCAGCGCGACTTGCTGGATTGCTTGATCCAGCGTGGCGCGGGCTTCCGTCTCGCAGCAACCGCAGCAGTCGGAGCAGCCGGTACGCGCCTGCAACTCAGCGAAGCTGCGTACGCCATCGGCGGCCGCGCGGCGGATGTCGTGATCGGTAACGGCGTTGCACAGGCAGATGTACATGCGCGCATTTCAACGCGAATGCGAATGATTGTCAACTAGACTTCGGGTTCAGGCAGCGCGTTGGCCTCGGCCGGGACGGCTGTGGACCTGCGGCTGCGGGCCCAGCTGGATGCACAGGGTGGTTTCCACCAGCGGCGCGAAGTGGCGCAGGGCGCGGTGGTAGACGTCGCGCTTGAAGTTCACCACGTGGGCGGCGGGGTACCAGAAATCCACCCAGCGCCACAGGTCGAATTCGGGCTTCTCGCAGGCATCCAGGCACAGCGCGTCTTCGCCCCCGACCAGTTTCAGCAGGAACCAGACCTGCTTCTGGCCGATGCAGGTGGGATGCTGGTGATGGCGGATATAGCGACTGGGCAGTTTGTAGCGCAGCCAGCCGCGGGTGCTGGCCAGTACTTCCACATGCTGCGGCAGCAGGCCGGTTTCTTCCTGCAGTTCCCGGTACATGGCTTCCAACGGGGTTTCGTCGCTGCGCATGCCGCCCTGGGGGAACTGCCAGCCGTCGCGGTGGACGCGGCGCGCCCAGAACAGCCGGCCGTCTGCGTTTAGCAGCACGATGCCAACATTCGGACGGTAGCCATCTGCGTCGATCATCCAGCCTCCTCGGGGCCTGTCGCTGCAGTCTGCCAGAGACGTCAGCGTGCGCGACCCTGGATCGATTCAACCACAGCCTACGAAGCGGGAGCAAGCCAACCACTTGAACCGAAAGGGCAGCCCGATTAAACTGCCGCGCCCCGCCTGAACAAAGCCCGCTCCGGACCCCGGACGGCGCACCCCTTGGCTATGTAGCTCAGCCGGTTAGAGCACAGCACTCATAATGCTGGGGTCGGTGGTTCGAGTCCACCCATAGCCACCATTTCCTTGTCTCGTTTGTTTTCGGCCCGTCGATGCGGCTGTTGCTCGGCTTGTTCGCCGGCACGCTCCGATTACAGGGATCGATGTCCACAGTCGTTATGCGTATCGATCAATGGTGCGTGTCATCGACCCGCTTTTCCTGTTGCGCCGAATCGTTGTCTTGCTTCCAGAAAGGTATCCTGCGGTTTCCCTCTGCTTGGCAACCATGCACGCATGAACCTTGCCCTGTTCGACTTCGACGGAACGATCACCCGCAAGGAAACCTTCGGCGCCTTCGTGCGCTTTGCCGCCCCGCGTTTCCGCCGTGTACTTGGCGCGCCGTTTTTTGCTCCGCTGGTGGCCGGTTATCGGCTCGGACTGGTTTCCGCCAATGACATTCGCGCGCAGGTCGTGCATTTCGGTTTTCGTGGCTTGCATGCGGATGCGTTGAAGCGCGCGGGGCGGCATTTTGCGCAGGAATGCCTGCCTGCGATCGTGCGGCCGACTGCGCTGGAACGTATTCATTGGCACCGTTCGCGTGGCGACAAGGTGCTGGTCGTGTCTGGCGCGTTGGATACCTATCTTTCTCCCTGGTGCGAGCAGCACGGCCTGGAGCTGATTTGTTCGCGGCTACATGTCGAAAATGGAGTGCTCACAGGACGCTTTCAGGGCGCGCAATGCGTCAGCGCAGAAAAGTGCCGGCGCGTGCGCGAATTATGCACGCCCGAAGATTTTCCGCTGGTCTACGCCTATGGCGATACCAAGGAAGATCTCGCCATGCTCGCGATGGCGCACAAGAAGTTTTATCGCTGGCAGGAAGTAGCCTAGCGGCCTGTGCGGCGGGTGCCGGGGCGCGCCCTTCCGGCGTATAGTCCTAACGGTCATCAGACCGTGACATCGATCTTGCTACCCTGCCGGCCGGATTCGCGGCCTAAGTCGCAATGCGTTGCGCTTCGGCCTGAGCGAATATTCGCCTCATTTCACGAAGGAGTACTGCAATGGAACAACCGACCCGCACGCTCCATGGGCTCGGCCAGAGTCTGTGGTTGGACAACATCACCCGCGGCATGCTGGGTGACGGCACCTTGCTTGGCTATCGCGAGCAGAAGGCGGTGACCGGGCTCACCTCCAACCCGACGATCTTTGCCCAGGCGATCAAGGCCGGCAAGGATTACGATGCTTCCATCCGCGGTGCCGGGCACACTGATCCGGAAACCGTCTTCTTTGGCCTGGCCATCGACGATCTGCGCCGCGCGGCCGCGATCTTCGAACCGGTGTACCAGCACACGCACGGGGTGGACGGCTGGGTCTCGCTGGAAGTGTCACCGCTGTTGGCGGATGACACGCAAAGCACGATCGAGCAGGCGGTGGCGCTGCACAAGCAGGCGGCGGTGCATAACCTCTTCATCAAGGTGCCGGGCACGCCGGCCGGCGTGCCGGCAATCGAAGAACTGATTTTCCGCGGCGTGCCGATCAACGTCACGCTGCTGTTCTCGCCCGAGCAATATCAGGCCGCCGCCGATGCATGGCTGCGTGGCCTGGAGCGCCGTCATGCGGCAGGGTTGGACCTGGACGTGGCATCGGTCGCATCCGTGTTCATCAGCCGCTGGGACGTGAAAGTGGCGGAAAAGGTGCCGACCGAACTGCACAACAAGCTCGGCTTTGCGGTGTGCGCGCAGATCTACGCCAAATATCGCGCGCTGATCAATTCGCCGCGCGTACAGCGCCTGCAGAATGCCGGCGCGCGCGTACAGCGCCTGCTATGGGCCAGCACCGGCACCAAGGATCCGAACGCCAGCGACGTGATGTACATCGAGAACCTGATCGCGCCGCTCACCGTCAACACCATGCCGGAAAAAACCCTGCTCGCGTTCGCCGATCACGGCAAGGCCGAGCGGCTGATGACGCTGGACGATCCCACCGTCGCCAGCACGCTCGCCCAGTTCGAGGCGCACGGCATCCAGGTCGAGCCGCTGGCGCAGACGCTGCAGAAGGAAGGCGCCGATTCGTTCGTGAAATCCTGGCGCGAGCTTATCGATACGGTCAGCGAACGCCTGGGGGCGACTGCATGAGTGCGTTGCGCGAGAAGGCAGCGTGGCGCGCTCTGGAAACGCACAAGCAAGAACTGGCAACGCAACATCTACGCGACATGTTCGCGGCCGATCCGGGCCGCGCCGAGCGTTATCGCGCTGACGCGGCCGGCTGGCGATTGGATTACGCCCGGCATCGCATCAACGATCAAACCTTGCAACACTTGTTTGCGCTGGCGCGCGAGTGCGGCGTGGAGACGCGCCGCGACGCCATGTTCGCCGGCGAGAAGGTCAATACCACCGAACAGCGCGCCGCCTTGCACGTGGCCCTGCGTACGCCGGCACGCAAGACCATCAAGGTCGACGGCGCCAACGTGGTGCCCGAGGTGCATGCGGTGCTCAAGCGCATGGGCGAGTTCGCCACGGCGATTCGCGCGGGACGCTGGCTCGGCTTCACCGGCAAGCCGATCCGCAACATCGTCAATGTCGGCATCGGCGGTTCCGATCTCGGCCCGGTGATGGCGTACGAAGCGCTGCGCCACTACAGCGACCGCAAGCTCAGGCTGCGTTTCGTCTCCAATGTCGACTACACCGATTTTGCCGAAGCGGTGCACGATCTGCATCCGGAAGAAACGCTGTTCATCGTCGCCTCCAAGACCTTCACCACACTGGAAACCATGACCAATGCGCATAGCGCGCGCGACTGGTTGATGAAGGCGGCGGGCGGCGACAAGGGCGCAGTGGCCAAGCACTTCGTGGCGCTGTCGACCAATGCGAAGGCGGTGGAAGAATTCGGCATTTCTGTCGAGCAGATGTATGGCTTCTGGGATTGGGTGGGCGGGCGCTATTCGATGGATTCGGCGATCGGCCTGTCCACCATGATCGCGATCGGCCCGGATGGCTTCGCCGACATGCTCGCCGGGTTCCATGCGATGGACGAGCATTTCCGCACGGCGCCGCTGGAACGCAACCTGCCGGTGATCATGGGTCTGTTGGGCGTGTGGTACACCGACTTCTTCGGCGCCGAAACGCAGGCGGTGCTGCCGTACGAGCAGTACCTGAAGCGTTTTCCCGCATACCTGCAGCAGCTCACGATGGAGTCGAACGGCAAGCACGTCACCATCGAAGGCGCGCAGGTCGATTACGCCACCGGTCCCGTGTATTGGGGCGAGCCGGGCACCAACGGGCAGCATTCGTTCTATCAGCTCATTCACCAGGGCACGCGGCTGATTCCCTGCGATTTCGTCGGTTTCGGGCAATCGCTCAATCCGTACGGGCGCCATCACGATCTGCTGCTGGCCAACATGATCGCGCAGGCCGAAGCGCTGGCGATGGGCAAGACGCTGGAACAGGTTCGCGCCGAGGGCGTCGACGAGCAACTGGCACCGCATCGCGTGTTCGAAGGCAATCGTCCGTCCAGCCTGCTGCTGGCGGAGCGTCTTACGCCGCATGCATTAGGCGCGCTGATCGCGCTGTACGAGCACATCGTGTTCACCCAGGCGGCGATCTGGGACATCAATCCGTTCGATCAATGGGGCGTGGAGCTTGGCAAGCAGCTCGCGTTGCGGGTGGTGGACGAGATCGAATCCCCGCGCAAGCCGCTGCGCCACGACAGCGCCACCAACGCAGCGATCAGCTGGTATCGCAAAGCGCGGCGCAAGACGGATGACGGCGTTGCCGTTCCGGTCGGCGCGGCCAAGCAGAAGGTGCTGGTCATCGATGTCGGCGGCAGCCATGTCAAGGCGATGGTAAGCGGCAACAAGCGTGAGGTGGAGATCAAATCCAGCCGCACGCTGACGCCGGTCGACATGATCAAGCAGCTGCGCCCGGCCATCCGCGGCTGGAAATACGACGCGGTCACCCTCGGCTATCCCGGACCGGTGGTGCACGAGCGCATCGCGCGCGAACCGTACAACCTCGGCAAGGGCTGGGTCGGCTTCAATTTCGGCGCTGCGTTCGGTTGCCCGGTGAAGATCATCAACGACGCGGCGATGCAGGCGCTCGGCAGCTATGAAGGCGGGCGCATGCTGTTCCTCGGCCTCGGGACCGGGCTGGGTTCAGCCTTTATCGTCGATGGCATCGTCGAGCCGATGGAGCTGGCGCATCTGCCGTACAAGAAAGGCACGTTCGAGGACTATGTCGGCGCACGCGGCCTGAAGGAACACGGCAAGAAGAAATGGCATGCGCACGTGTTCGACGTGATCGAGCAGTTGCGTGCCGCGCTGGAGCCTGACTATGTCGTGCTCGGCGGCGGCAACGTGCGCCATCTCAATGAACTGCCGGCCGATGTGCGGCGTGGCGACAACCACAACGCATTCCTTGGCGGCTTCCGCGCGTGGGAGGACCGAACATGAGTGCCGGAAAAGCACAACAGAAATCCTTGCAGCTCGGCTTCGTCGGCCTGGGCCGCATGGGCCTGAACATGGTGCGGCGCATGCTGGAAGCGGGCATCGATTGCGTGGTGTTCGACACCCACGTCGAAGCGCGTCGCGAAGCGGCAGGCTTCGGTGCGACGGCGGCCGAATCCATCCAGGATCTGGTCGCCAAGCTGGACGGTCCGCGCGCGGTGTGGCTGATGCTGCCCACCGCCGTGGTGGATGTGGTGCTCGATCAGCTCGTGCCCTTGCTGACCGCGGGCGACACGGTGATCGACGGCGGCAATTCGCATTACGTGGAAGACCTGCGCCGTTCCGAAGCTTTGGCCAGGCATCAGGTAATGTATGTCGACGTCGGCGTAAGCGGCGGCGTATGGGGTCGCGAGCGCGGTTATTGCCAGATGATCGGCGGCCCCGAGCTGGCTTATAAGCGGCTGGAACCTGCCTTCGCCGCGCTGGCGCCGGGCGTCGAGGCCGCGCCGCGCAGCGAAAGCCGCAGCGGCGATCCGCTGCCGGCGGAAAAGGGTTATCTCTATTGCGGCCCGAGCGGTGCAGGACACTTCGTGAAGATGGTGCACAACGGCATCGAATACGGCCTGATGGCCGCGTATGCCGAAGGCCTCAACGTGCTGAAGAACGCCAACGCCGGCAAGCAGAAGCGCACCGCCGACGCCGAGACGGCGCCGCTGGAACGGCCTGAGCTCTATCAATACGATTTTCCCATCGGCGAGATCGTTGAGCTATGGCGCCGCGGCAGCGTGGTCGGTTCCTGGCTGCTCGATCTCACCGCCAACGAAATGGCGCGCGATCCGAGCCTGCAGGATTACGCCGGCCGCGTTTCCGATTCCGGCGAAGGCCGCTGGACTGCGCAGGCGGCCATCGACGAAGGCGTACCGGTGCCGGTGCTCACCGCCGCGTTGTTCGGTCGCTTCACGTCGCAGGGTAATGATCTGTACGCGAACAAGGTGATGTCGGCGATGCGCCACTCCTTCGGCGGGCATCAAGAGAAAAAGGGCTAGCATGGCTGCCACCACGCTGGTGATCCTGGGCGCGAGCGGCGATCTCACCAAGCGGCTGCTGATGCCGGCGTTGTATCGCCTGCATACGTTGGGCTTGACGCGGGATCTGCGCATCGTCGGTTACGCGATGGAAGCATGGAGCCGCGAGCACTTCGAACGGCATATCCAGGAAGCCCTGCAATCTTTTGCGCCGGACTACACCCCGGCGCATTGGAATCGCTTCCGCCGCCAGCTGGATTACGTCGGCGGCGAGCTGCATGCCGATCATCTGGCTGCGCTCAAGGACAAGTTGAGTCCGGCCACGCTGTTCTATCTCGCCTTGCCGCCGCCGTTGTTCGGCGTGGCGGCCAAGGCCTTGGGTGAGGCGGGTTTCGCCAAGCCGCCGCGTGGCGGCTGGCGGCGCCTGATCGTGGAAAAGCCGTTCGGTACCGATCTGGCTTCCGCGCAAGCTCTGCGCCAGACCATGCATGCGTATTGGGAAGAAGAACAGATCCTGCGCATCGACCACTTCCTGGGCAAGGAAACCACGCAGAACCTGATGGTGTTCCGCTTCGCTAACCGCTTCATCGAACCGATCTGGAACGCGCAGCACATCGCGCAAGTGCAGATCACCTACGCCGAAACGCTGGGTGTGGAAAAGCGCGCGACGTACTACGACAAGGCCGGCGCGCTGCGCGACATGCTGCAGAACCATCTGATGCAGCTGTTCAGCCTTACCGCCATGGCGCCCTTGGCCGAATGGGACGCGGAAGTGCTGCGCAACCATAAAGTGGAGGTGCTGCGCTCGACGGTGCCGATCACCGCGGCCACCGTGGATGCGCATGCGGTGCGCGGGCAATACCGCGCCGGCCAGATCGGCCGCAAGAAAGTGCCGGGTTATCGCAGCGAGCCGGGCATCGCGCGCGGCTCATGCACCGAGACGTTCGCCGCCCTGCGCCTGGAGATCGATAACTGGCGCTGGCGCGGCGTGCCGTTTTATCTGCGCAGCGGCAAACGCCTGGCGACCAACTATTCGGAAATCGCCGTGCAGTTCCGCGAAGTGCCGGGTGCGCTGCCCAAGGCCGTGCATGCGGGCAACAACTGGATGATCTTCCGTATCCGGCCCACCGAGCAGATGGATCTGCTGGTGACGGCCAAGCGCCCGGGCCTGGACCTGGCCGGGCGGCCGATCGTGCTTACCGCGCCCTACGCCAGCGCGGACGATCGTGAGTTCTCCGCCTACGAGCAATTGCTGACCGACGCCATCGATGGCGATCGCACCCATTTCCTGCGCTTTGACGAAGTGGAGTGGGCGTGGCGCCTGCTGACGCCGGTGCTGGAAGCATGGCAAAGCGGCACGCCGGATTTCTACGCGGCCGGTTCCGATGGGCCGGCAAGTCAGAAGCGCTTGCTTGACGCTGGGCACGCGTGGCGGTCGATCGCGCACAACGGTGAAATCTAAAGGCAACACTGATTAAGTATCGCCGTCGTCATGATGCCTGGAAGGCTCGCAGGGTGTGTTGCGCGGCGCCGGGAAGACTGGCGGCCGTCTTGCCAAGCCGCGCGGCGCAGCCTGCGGGCCTTCCAGGCATCACCCCATCATTTGAATTCAATACGTGGGGGCCAGCCCTGTTTGTCCGCATGCCGCAGGTACCCGTCTCGACGATGCGCCAGTCTGCCTTCGCCGACGGCCCTGTGGCCTGCGAACAGACAGGGCTGGTGACGACGGCGATACTTGATCTGTGTTGCCTTAAGGATGCTCTGATCTATTCCACGCGCCCGTCACCGCGCTGTATGCGCGCCTCGCCGCTTGAACAGACGGCCAGTCTGCCCTGCGCCGCGCAACACACCCTGCGAGCCTTCTGGACGTCATGCCGAGTGCGCGGAATAGATCAGAGCATCCTTCCAAAGGCTCTCTTGCAAATGACGACTACACGCGATTACACGTTCATCGGAATGACAACAACGATCGTTACGCTACACAAAGCAACGCGAACCACACATGCATAGTTGAGTTCGCCAACTCGCATCGCGCGTGAAATCCCCCTGCAGATCGGCAGGAATTGCGCAGCGAACACGCAACACCATCATCACGAAAACACATCACGCACAACATCATCGCAACGTGCATCTCATGCATGCATCACCACGTTCGCATCCACGTTCATGAACATCACATGGATGAAGTGTCAAAGATCGACACGACGAATACATCTTTTCCGCCACGATCACTGGGCAAAAACAGAAAGCGCACTGCGTCAGGCAATTCACGTCGCAATCACTTTCAAAAGAATTTTCGCTATCACAATATTGAATGAAATTATGCGACTTACAGCACGTTTCTTAACGCCACATACACCCCCTAAACCCTAGGATCGCTCACCAACACCTGGTGCAGTTCTGCAGTAATCGCGACGGAAGCAGGGGCCATCGCGCTACATGTAAAAGTCGTGTAGTCGGGAGAATCCATGCAGTACCGGATGCTAATTTCGTGTGTCATCGCCGTGTTGTCGTCGGCGGCCGCCATGATTCTGCTGTACCACCACGCGGAATCGATCGGACTGGTCGACCGACCTGACGAACGCAAGCGTCACGTCGGCAACATTCCTCTCATCGGTGGGCTCTCTGCGTTCTTCGGTGTCATCGTCAGCATGTGCTTCGAGGGGCAGTCGCTGCTGTTCACCAACGCATTGCTCGGCACCGGCGCCGTGCTCGCACTCACGGGCGCGCTGGACGATCGCTTCGACTTGAGCGTGCGCACTCGCCTGGTGATCCAGACCGGCGCCGTGCTCACCATGATCTACACCACCGGTGTGTACGTGCACACGCTTGGACGTCTGTTTGGCCATGACCTGGAGTTGGGCGCCGCGGGCATACCGCTGACGCTGGTGGCGGTGGTCGGCCTGCTCAACGCCTTCAACATGATGGATGGCATCGATGGGTTGGCGGGCATGCTCACCCTGGTGAGCATCGGCGCGATCAACGTGTTCCAGGGTTTCTCGCAATGGCAGAGCTGCATCTTGCTGTTGTTGCTTGCCGCCGCGCTGATTCCCGATCTTGCCGCCAACCTGGAGCTGGTCGGCCGCAAAGTGTTCCTGGGTGACGCCGGCAGCGTGATGATCGGCTACTTCCTGGCGTGGACGTTGATCCAGCTCAGCCAACAGCCGCAGCCGCATCTGTCGACGGTGGACGTACTGTGGTGCGTCGCCCTGCCCGTGCTCGACACGCTGGCGGTGATGATCCGGCGCCTCAGCGAAGGCAAGTCGCCGTTCAAGCCCGATCGCGGGCACATCCATCACATTCTGCTCAATGCCGGTTTCAGCGCGCACACCGCCCTGGTGATGCTAGTGGGCCTGGCGATGGCGCTTGTGTTCATGGGCACGCTGACGCGCAACCTGGCGCCCGGTAGCAACCTGCTTACCTTCGCCGCGCTCACGCTTATCTATGTGGCGCTGACCGGGCGCGTCTACCGCGCACAGCAGGCGCGCAAGCTGTCCGATGCGGTCGAACCGGCGCTTGCGTCGCTGGCGGGAAAGCTGCCGATGGTCGCGCAGTTGCACCTGTCCACGTTGGCCAGCTACCAGGACGACGATGACGAAGCCGAGCAAGAGGCTGCCGAATCGTCGGAGCAATAAGGGCTTGCCAAGACCAGCACGAACACCCCTTCGGAAAACAGAACAGGACGTGATCGCCATGAGCCATACAGACGACGTGATACACCGGACGGAACAGCCGAAAACCAGCGGGGATGCGCAGCGCGAGCCTCGCCCTCTGCATGCTTCCATCCACGGCGGCGACACGGCTCCGGTGAGCGTGGTCGTCCCCTGCTTCCGCTGTGCGCACACCATCGGCCAGGCCGTGGCATCAGTCGCGGCGCAGGTCGTTCGGCCGGCCGAAGTGCTGCTGGTGGATGACGGCAGCGGCGACGGCACGCTCGAAGCACTATGGAGCGTAGCGCGCGATTATCCGCCGGGCTGGGTCAAGGTAGTCGCCATGCCGCGCAACGGTGGACCGTCCGCCGCACGCAACCGCGGCTGGGAACAAGCCAGCCAGCCGTGGATCGCCTTTCTCGACGCTGACGATACCTGGCATCCGCAAAAGCTCAAGCTGCAGATGAAAGCGCTGGCGGATGATCCCCAGATCGCGCTGATTGCGCACGAGATGAACGTGCAGTCGCGCTCGGCGCCGGCGCCCGCCCTGCACTATCCGCTGCAGGTGCGCGTGTTGCCGCGCCATTTGCTGATGCTGCGCAGTCCGCTGCCCACCGCATCGATCGTGCTGCGCCGCGATCTTCCTTTCCGCTTCGACGAAGCACGCTGGCGCGCCGAAGATTTCATGCTGTGGGCGCAGATTCTGCTATCCGGCTATCGCTGCGCCAAGCTCAACCAGGTGCTTGCCTCCTGGCACAAGCCGCCATTTGGCGCCGGTGGACTGAGCGGCGACCTGACCGCCATGTACGAAGCGGCCGTGGACGTGCGCAAAACCCTCTACGAGCAAGGCCTGCTCCCTTGGTGGCAGTGGCAGCTTGCCGACGCCATGGGCCTGGTGCGTTACGCACGGCGGCGCGTGCTTACCTTCAAACGTCGTCATGACGGCTGGCTGCTGGCCCGACGCAGCGCTTAAGCGAACACTCCATGCCTACATCCGCAACACCCTATCTGGAATATTCCAACACGTCGAACGTCATGACGAACGCGCGGATCGTGCTGAGCACGATGTTGATTCTCGCCGCCTGCGTGTTCGTCGATCTGGTGGTGGGCCTGCGCGGCATCGACGTGGGTTCGGATACCTATGTCTACGCAGACGTCTTCGAGCATCTGCGCGGCGGCATGATCGAAACGCGTTTCGAGCCGGGCTTTCTGCTGATCACGCGACTGATGAGCGTGGCCGGTTTCAGCGTGCATGCCTACCAGTGCGTATTGTTCGGATTGCTGCTGCTGCTGGCGATCATCGCCGCACGCCACTATTTCGCCTACCTGGGTGGCGGACGCGGGCGACTCACGTTCGTGATCGCCGGCCTGGCGTTCCTGTTGCTGTCGCCGATGTTCGTGAACGCCTCGATCAACGCCGTGCGCCAGGGCCTGGCCTCGCTGCCGGTGTTCATCGCCCTGCTGGCCTTTCACCAACGCCAGTGGCGCACGTTCTTCATCTACGGCGTGATCGCAACCGGCTTTCACTATTCCTCGCTGGTTTATCTTGCCTTTGCGCCGTTGCTGCTGATCAATCTGAAGACGCTGCGCATCATCGCCCTGCTGGCGTTCATCGCCTACTGCACCGGCCTGACCATGATCGTGGTGCGCGCGGCCGTACCTTCGCTGTACAACGCGGTCATGGATTACAGCCTGGCATCCAAATACAAATCGGGCGTACGCCTCGACTTTGCGGCGTTTTCGATCTTCTGGTACGCGCTGCCGTTCATGCTTTCGAGCATCGTGCGGGAGCCGTTCAGAGCGCGACTCAAGGACAGCACGGCGGTGTACCTGGTCATGCTGCTGCCGTTTTTCGCCCTGGGATGGGGCAATTTCTCCAACCGTTACCTGCTCTCAGCCTATATGGCGATCTCGATGATGGTCGCTGCGATATTTTTCCATAGTCGTTTATCGGTGCTGCGCAATCCCATCCTGCTGCGTGGTGGCCTGGTGATTTCCTGCGCGGTTTTCTATTACTACGTGGTCAACCAAGTGCTTGTATGAACGCATCCGTCAACGAGTACACCCGTACGTCGCTCGAGCCTCCCAGGCGTATCCAAATCACCACTTCGCCCAATGCCGGCGAGGTGGACCTCTCGCCGCTCGGCGACCACGGGCGGGATTTCGCATCGCTGGACCTGGTATCGCTTGCCGACATCCTGCGCAATGCATCGGTCTATCCGCCGCATACCATCTACCGCGACGTCAAAGTCGCCGCGACGGGTTTTGATCCCGCCCAGGATCTACACGATCAGCCGCGCTTCCACTTTCCGTTCCAATCGGAACTGGCGACTTCGCGTCCGCCCGTGGACGCGGTCGACGAAGAAGCCCTGCTGCGCACCTACCATCGCCTGCTGTGCGAAGCGGTCGCGCGCAGCACCGCCGGTGTGCGCTCACCCTGGCTGTTGCAGAGCGGGGGCAAAGATTCTACTTCGATGGCGATCGCGCTGGCCGACGTGCGGCCCGACGCCACCTGCCTGACCTACCTGGGCGGCAACGAAGAAAACGAAGTGGCGTCCGCGCGCTTCGTCGCGCAGCAGCTGGGCTTGCGCCATGAAGCGCTGGTCTGCGATCCGTGCCGCGCGTACGACCGCTACCTGGCAGTGCTGCCGCGCATACCGCTGCTCACCGCGGACTTCGCGGCGTTGTCCTATGTGGATCTGGCCACCGAAGTGAGCCTGAGCCATGGCGACGGCCTGATCGACGCGCTGGGTTCGGATCAATATTTCGGGGTGCCATTGCATCGGCAGGATTACGTGCTGGCCTGGCTGGCGCGCGGCCTGCGCGTGCCACAGCGAGTATTCCAGTCGCGCCTGGTCCGCCGCAGCTTCAGGCTGTGCTTCCTGCTGGCCACGCTGCAGATGAACCAGTTCGAGCGCTATTTCCCCGGTTCGCGCTTCAGCGATGCGGAAGTCGACGAGCTGTTCGGGTGGAACGTATCGGTGTGCTCGCGCCGGCGCATGGAAACTTTCCGCCCCGACCTGGAAGCCGCGGGCTCCGTCGAAGCGGTACGCCGGCTGTCGCTGGTGATCGGCGAATCGTCACACCTGATCAAGGGCATGAACGCCGCGCATGCACTATCGCTGCACCTGGCCTACCCTTACGCCGATCCGCAATTCCGCGACTGGGTGTTCCATCACGTACCAACCGAGCTGCTGGTCAGCCGCGACGGCGTGAACAAGGTGCTGATGCGCCGCTATATCGCCAAGCGTTTCGATCATCTGCCGTATGTGCAGGCGAAGGGCTGTTTCCGCTTCGATCTGCGCGGCTTGGCGCGGCGGCGCTTCGACCAGGTCTATGCCTACGCTCAGCAGGCACAGGTGTTGTTGCCAGGCGCACCGCATTGGCTGACCACGCATCGCGATCGGCTGGACAACAAGTATTTCGCGTCCAAGTTCTACTTGCTCGCGATGATATTGCCGTGGCTGCTGAGCCGCATGCACACGGCCACGACTGTTCAACACGCCGCTGCCGAGGAAAAGGTGGCGCCGTGACAAGGAAGATGTTCCCAAGGCAAGCACACGCGTCATCGAGCGAGCATCGGTTCGCCAGGACGTTGCCAGGTGGAAAGCTCCGTTCCGCGCTTTTGCGCTACCCATGGTTGAAGCGGAAAAAGCTTCACGGCCGCCTACGCAGGCATGCACCCGGTGATTTTATGACATCCGCCATGCTTCCTAAAAAAAAGCACGATGCGTTCGGACGAACGCATATCCAGCTCAACACGTCGCCCTATCAGGATGAAGTGGATTTCTCCCCGCTCGATAAACTCGAGCGTGGGGAAGCATCGCTCGACCCGGTATCGATAGCCGACCTGCTGCGCAACACCTTCGTCTACCCGCCACACACCATCTATCGGAATGTGAAGGTTGCCTCCTCGGGTTTCGACCCGGCCCAGGATATGCACGCCGACCCGCAGTTCCACTACCCTTTTCAATCGGCCCTGGCCAAGTCGCGGCCGCCGCCTGACACGGTCGACGACGACACATTGGTGCAGACCTATCACCGCCTGTTGTGCGAAGCGGCGGCACATGCGACCTCCGGCATGCGTGCACCATGGTTGTTCCAAAGCGGCGGCAAGGACTCCACCTCGATGGCGATCGCGCTCGCTGACGTTCGTCCAGACGCCACCTGCCTGACTTATCTCGGCGGCCGCGAGGAAAACGAAGTGGCCTCGGCGCGCTTTGTGGCCCGCAAGCTTGGCCTGCGCCATGAAGCATTGGTATGCGATCCGGGCCGCGCCTACGACCGCTACCTGGCGATCGTGCCGCGCATGCCCTTGCTTACTGCCGACTTCGCCGCGCTTTCCTACGCGGACATGGCCACGGAAGTGCGCCAACGGCGTGGCGACGGCATCATCGATGCAATCGGTGCGGACGAATATTTCGGCACGCCAGTGCACAGCAAGGAGCGCATCCTTGCCTTGCTGGCGCGCCGCCTGCGTCTGCCGCAGGCGCTGTTCAAGCCACGCTGGGTGAGCCGCAGCTTCGAGCTCTGCTTCGTCCTGGCGACGCTGCAGATGGATCAGTTCGAGCGCTTCTTCCCTGGTTCGCGCTTCAGCGATGCCGAAGTGGACGAGCTGTTCGGCTGGAACATTTCCTCCAGCTCGCGCCAGCGCCTGGAAACCTTCCGCGCCGACATCGCCGCGGCCGCATCCAAGGAAGCCCAGCGCCGTCTTTCGCTGATCATCGTGGGCTCGGCGCACGTGGCCAAAGGCATCTATACCGCCAAGGCAATGTCGATGCGGCTGGCGCAGCCCTATCTCGATCCGCAGCTGCGCGACTGGGTGTTCAACAAAGTGCCCGACGAACTCCTGATCAGCGCCGGCGGCATGAACAAGGTGCTGATGCGCAGGCATATCGCCCAGCACTTCCAGGAACTGCCGTACGTGAAGGCCAAGGGCTGCTTCCGCTTTGACCTGCGCGGACTGGCCCGGCAACGCTTCGATCAGGTGCATGCCTTCGCCGAGCAGACCCGCCACCTGATGCCAGGGGCAACCCGATGGCTGGAAACGCATCGGGATCGGCTGGACAACAAATACTTCGCTTCGAAGTTCTATCTGCTCGCGGTCACCCTGCCGTGGCTGCTGAGCCGCATGCACGGCGCAACGCAGCCGACCGTACTGGCGGAGGAACGCGTGCCATGAAAAGTAAGGAGTCATGACTCGATGTGCAGTACTCGCCGCGATTTTCTGCGTCAATCCTTGCTGATCCTGCCTCCGATCGCCTTGTCGGCTTCGCTGTTCCCGAGCACCGCATGGGGCGCACAAAGTTCGGGCGGCACGGTGATCAATGTTCGCGACAAGGGCGCCAAGGGCGACGGTGTGCATGACGATACGTCGGCCTTCCAGGCAGCGGTCGATGCGCTGCCGCCGTCCGGCGGCACGGTGACGGTGCCATCCGGCAACTACATCATCGATGCGATGCGCTCGATCAATCTGCGCTCCAACATGCTGCTGCAGTTGGCGCCGGATGCGACGCTCACCGCCATTCCCAACAATTCGCCCCGCTCGCACGTGATCAAGGTCTGGAACGCGAACAATGTGCGTATCACCGGCGGACGCATCGTGGGCGAGCGCAACGAACACAGCGGCGCCGGTGGCGAATGGGGTTACGGCATCAACATCCAGTCATCCAACCACGTGCGCGTGTCGGACATGCATATCTCCGATTGCTGGGGCGACGGCATCTGGATCGGCGCGCTCGGCCCGGATGGCCATGCGACGCCTTCCACGGACGTCACCATCGACCGGGTGGTGTCCACCGACAATCGCCGGCAAGGCCTGTCGATCGGACCGGTGGATGGTGTGGTGATCATGAACTCCACCTTCAGCAACAGCGACGGCACCAAGCCGATGTCGGGCATCGACATCGAGCCACAGGCGCAGGGTCTTGCGCGCAACATCACCATCGACCACTGCATCATCAGCGGCAACCATGGCACCGGCATGGAGATCCACTACAACGTCAGCAACGTCACCATCAAGAACTGCACGTTCCGGAACAACCAGGGTTACGGCCTGCTGACCGTCGACAGCCCCTCCAATCTCACCATCACCGACAACGTCATCACCAACAACGGGCTGGTTGGCCTGGTGATCGCCGGCCAGACCACCCACGTCAAGGCCACTGGCAATACGCTCACCGGCAACAGTGCGCGCTATGCACGGCGTATCGCCAATGCGTTGGCGTCACCCGCCGCGCTGGCGAACGTGCAGAAGCGCGAACTGCGCGTAGATGCCGGCACCAGCGATGTTTCGGTGACGAGCACGAAATTTTCGCAGTAAGCCCTGCGCGGCATGGATCTGGGCGTACGCGCTCGGCGTGCATGAACCATGCCCGACCATGACACAGGCACGCGTCGGGATGCCATCCAAATATACGTTCGAAGGACACGACAGCTTTTATGTTGTCTGCGTCGCACGACGCCTCTGCACCGAATGCCTGCTTTCGCCAGGCTGACGGCAAAGCAGCAATCATCCCTTCGGCAAGCGGATAAATTGAATGAAATACGCCTTCTTCGCCAACACCGATTGGTATCTGTACAACTTTCGCCTGTCGACCGCGTTGCGTCTGCGCCACGACGGACACGAAGTGGTGATGATCTCGCCGCCGGGTTCATTCGGCGAACGTTTTGCCGCACATGGTTGTCGCTGGGTGCCGCTGGACTCGATGGATCGCGCGAGCCTCAACCCCTTCCGCGAGGCGGTCACGCTTTACCAATTGATGCGCGTGCTGCGCCGGGAGCGGCCCGACTTGCTGCACAACTTCACGCTGAAGTGCGCCATCTATGGCGCCATCGCCGCGCGTGCCGCGCACGTTCCCGCCGTGGTCAACGCGGTGGCCGGCATGGGCTATGTGTTCACCAGCGACGCCCGCAAGGCGCGTACGCTGCGTCCACTGGTCAAGGCACTGCTGCATATGGCGCTCGACAACGAGCGTTCCCTGTTGATATTGCAGAATCCCGATGATGCGATCGCCTTCAACACCGCCGGCCTGATCGCGCCGGAGAAGATTCGCGTTATCCGCAGTTCCGGCGTCAATACGGCGCGTTTCCAGCCGCCAAAGCGTTTTCCCAACCGGCATGAACGCCTGCGTGTATTACTGGCGGCACGCTTGCTGCGCGAAAAAGGCATCCAGGAGTTCGTCGACGCGGCGGCGCTACTGCGCGATTGGGGACGCGACGTGGAGTTCATTCTTGCCGGCACGCCCGATCCCGGCAATCCACATTCGGTCACGCAGGACCAGGTGCAGCAATGGGCGCAGGCCGGCCTGGTGCGCTGGCTTGGCCACGTCGACGACATGCCTGCCCTGCTCAAAACAGTGCACGTCATGGCCTTGCCGAGCTACTACCGGGAAGGCGTGCCGAAATCGCTGATCGAGGGCGCCTCCTGCGGCCTTGCGCTGATCACCACCGACATGCCCGGTTGCCGCGAGGTGGTGACGAGCGACGGCTTCGATGGATTGCGCGTGGAACCGCGCAATGCACGCGCATTGGCCGATTGCATCGTCCGGCTGGACGACGATCGCGAACTGCTGTTGCAGCTTGGCCATCATGCACGCCAGAAGGCCTTGCGCGATTTCGACGAGCGGCTAGTGATCCAGCGCACCCTGGACGTGTATGCGGAACTGATCAATCCGCTGGCGGGCACCAGCGGCGCGATTCGTTCGGTGTCCTGATCGGAAGAAAATTCCAAGCCCGAATGGCTGCTCTTTGGCCGCCAACGCTCTGGCACGATCCAATTCCGCTATTCACGCTAAATAGACGTATGGACGTCCATCCGGCGATCGCATGCGCCTAAAAGCCCCGCGCCAGCGCGTAAGCGTACGCAGGTGTGTGTTCATATGTCGTAATTTTGACGACCGTGAACCGGAGCATAATTTCACATTTGATTTTTCACGAGGGAATGACGCACCTTACGCCCGCCGTTGACAAAAAAGAGGCGTATTTCCAGGTGAAAAGTAATTCAGTGCTGAAAGGCGCGAAGGGGAATTCCCACACATACTCGAGCGTATTCACTGTACGTAATTTTAACTTCACATCACGTCGCAAGCTGTTGTCGATCGTTGCCGCCTCGCTGGCGCTTTCGGCGGTTGCTTTGCCGGCTTCCGCAACCAACTGGTGGAACCCCGCGCCACCGCAAACCATCGGATCCACCGTTCTGAACGTGCGCAATTTCGGCGCGACGGGCAACGGTTCCACCAATGACACCGCCGCCATCCAGGCCGCGATCAATGCCCTGCCCTCCAGCGGCGGCACCATTGTCGTGCCGGACGGCACCTATATGATCGATGCGGTCAAGGGCGTGAGCCTGCGTTCGCATACGCGTCTGTCGCTGTCGAGCGGCGCATATCTGAAGGCCATTCCGAACAGCGCGGAGCGCTATAACGTCGTAAAGATCTGGAAGCTCAACAACGTCGAAATCGTCGGCGGCCATATCCTGGGCGAACGCAGCCAGCACCGTGGCACCACGGGCGAATGGGGCTACTGCGTGAACATTGCCGGATCGAGCAATGTGTACCTGCATAACGTCGCGGTCGCCGACAGCTGGGGCGACGGTGTATTGGTGGGTGGCTATGGCTGGGGCAGCGCCCTGGTGATGTCGGACGGCGTGGTGCTGAACGGCGTGAAAGGTACCAATAACCGCCGCCAGGGTTTGACGATTACGCCGGCCTATCGAGTGTATGTCGTCAACAGCAGTTTCACCGGAACCAAGGGCACTGCGCCGCAGGCGGGCATCGATATCGAGCCGCAGACGCAGGGCAAGGTTTCGCAGGTGCGCCTGGAGAACACCACACTATCGAACAACGCCGGCAACGGGCTTGAAGTGCACAACAACGTGAACGGCCTGGCGCTCTATAAGGTGACTGCCAAGAACAACAAGGGCTTCGGCGTGTACACCGGCGGCCCGACCAATGTAACGGTCCAGAGCAGCACGCTGACCGAGAACTACCTGTTCGGCGTGAGCATCTCCGGCACCACCAGCTACGTGAAGATTTTCGACAACACCATCAACTACAACGGTGACGCCTGGTACTACGCCCACGGCGTGTCGATCTACACCGCAGGCTGGTCGCCGCGCGACATCTCGATCGCCGGCACGGCGAAGTACGTTACGCAGTACAACAACGTGGTGTCGCCGTTGCGGAAGTAATCGGCTTTATTGTTGTCATTCCATTGGACCCTCTCCCTTGCGGGAGAGGGTTTTTCTTTTTCGGTCGCCTAAACCAGCTTGCGCGCATGAAACCAGCGCACGCCTCCATACATCGCCAGCAACAGCGACATTTCGCCAGCGACCGTCGCGAACGCCGCACCCATCTCGTGAAAGCGTGGCACCAGCAGCACGTTGAACAGCACCACCACTACCGCGCTCAAACCCATCGCCAGCACGCGGTAGCGCATATGCCGCTCGTTGAGCAAGGCCGAGCTCAAGGCGGTGGACAGAAAACGCACCGGCACGCATATCGCCAGCACGGCAAGCACGTGGATCACGGGGCGGTATTTCTCGCCAAAGATGATCGGTACCACCCATGGCGACACCAGCACCATCGCCAGCCCCACGACAATACCCGAAGCCAGCATCGCGACCGCGCCGTGGCGATAGACTTTCCAGAATTTGTTCTGGTCGTGCACCGCCCAGCGATGCAGTTTGGACAGCAGGAATTTCTGGTACACCGTGGAGGGAATGAGGTAGATCGCCATCATCACGCCGAGCGCGATACCGAAGATGCCGGCCTGCGTGTTGCCGTCGAGGTATTTCAGCAGCACCGTGCTGACCTGGAAAAAGATCGGATACAGCGTGGCCTCCATGCCGTACGCCCAGGCCTGCGACCACAGGCGCGCCACGCTGGGCGATGGGCCTGCCATTGGCTCGCTCGGCCGCGGTCCGTGCCCGTGCAACTGGATACCGCCGTGCATCATCGCCACCAGCCGCGGCAGCGCGAGCGCCGCTACCAGCAGCGAAATCAGGCTGAAGCCGATCGCCACGAAGCGTCCATCCAGGCTTGGAATCAGCAGCAGCACCACCGCCACCAGCATGCGGCTGCCCGGCGTCGTCAATTGCCACAGCGCCAACGCGTAATGCCGTTCTTCCAGGCGCAACTGGCTGCTGATCAGGCTCACCGCCAGCACGCCCAGTACGATCGGCAACAGCAGCAGCAACAACGGCCGTGCGTCCAGCGGTGCGCCGACGAACGACCACATCGCTACCAGGCTCAACGTGAGCACGGTGCTGCCGGTGATGAATCGCAACGAAGGCTTCAGCCAGCGATTGCCCTGCCAACCCTCCACGCCGTAGATCTGCAACCAATACGGCGGCAGACCGAAGCCTGCGAGCGGCGCCACCATCGTGACGGTGGCCAGCGAGGATGCGAACAAGCCGTATTCGGCCGGGCCCAGCTCGCGCGCCAGCAAAGCCTGGGTAAGAAAGGCCATCACCGCGCCCAGCGCGGTAGCGATCCACAACACGGAGATGGCGCCCAATGCGCGGCGCCATCCCTGCGGCAGTCGGCCCAACCATGGAATGTCGGAGGCGGAAGAGTTCACGTCACAGGTTCCGGTGAAAGCCCTTTACTGTCCTGCAAGGTTGCAACGGTTTGCCACGCTGCCTCGCCCCGGTGTTCGCCGGGGGTGACGGATGGAAAACCTCTCCTTGCCTCGCACCTCTCTCGCACGAGAGGTGCGAACCTGCATTGGCGCGCCAAAGGTCGATTAGACCTTGGTCGGCTCGTACGCGTAATAAGCATACGCGTAGTAGCCGGCGGCGCGCTTCTCCACCAGATTGAAGATGGCGCCCTTGATCGGCACGCCGTTCTGATCCAGGCGCTGCTTGGCCAGGGCGATTTCGCGCACCTGGTTGATGCCGAAGCGCACCACCAGCAGGCTGGTACCGACGTGATGGCCGATCACCGCCGCATCAGTCACCGCCAGCACCGGCGGCGTATCGATGATGATCAGGTCGTAGCGTGGGCGCAGCGTCTCCAGCAATGTGTTGAAGTTGGCATGCATCAGCAGCTCCGACGGATTCGGCGGAATCTTGCCGCGCGGAATGAACATCAGCTGGCCGACGCCGTTGACCGGGCGTATCACATCGCTGATCTGCATCTGTCCGGAAATCAATTCGGACAAACCGTTTTCAGGCCGCCCGCCGATCATCCGGTGCAGCAAGCCCTTGCGCATATCCGCATCGATCAGCAGCACGCGCTGGCCGGCCTGCGCCATCACCACGGCAAGGTTTGCCGCCACGAAGCTCTTGCCCGCGCCGGGGCTCGCGCTGGAAATCATCAACACGTTGTTCTTCGTTTCCATGCGCGCGAAGTGCAGGCTGGTGCGCAAGCTGCGCAATGCCTCCGTCGCCATATCGGCCGGCGCATTCAAAGCCAGCAGATGCTGATGGTTGCTGACATGTCGATGGCCCAGGCGCATCGCAGTCGCCTTGCGCTGCGTATCGCTGAGCGGAATGGACACGTAGACCGGCAGGCCCAGACGCTCGATCGCCACCGGATCTTCCACGCCGCGGCTGAGCAACTGACGCACGTAGATGAAAGCCAGCGCCGCCAGGAAGCCAAGCACCGCGCCGCCCGGAATCACCCAGATCGCGCGCGGCCACCACGGCTTGGCCAGGTTCACCGCCGACTGGTCGATGATGCGCACGTTGCCGACCGTGCCGGCACGCGCGATATCCAGTTGCTGCGCCTGGTTGAGGAGGTTGGTGTAGGTCTGGCTGGTGACAGTGACATCACGCGTCAGTTTCAAGAGTTCCTGCTGCGTGTTGGGCAATTGGCCGATCTTGTGTTCCAGCGCACCCTTCTCGGCCTGCAATTGGCCGATCTGCTGTTGCAGCGAGCGGTATTCCGGATGCTCCGGCGTGTAATGGCGCTGCACCTCGGCCATCTGCATCTTCAACTGATCGAGGTTGGTATCGATCGATACATTTTGATCCAACAGCGATTGCGTCTGCATGGATAGATCCACCGAACGCGCCTTGAGCTGGAACGCGTTCAAAGCCTGCGTGGCGCGTTCCAGTTCCTGCTTCACCCGCGGCAACTGCTCGCGCACGAACTGCAGGCTATTGGCCGCTTCGGCCGCGCTGCGGTCGACATTCTGGCGCACGTACAAGTTGGTGACCTGGTCCAGCAGATTGGTGGCGAGAATCGGATCGGCGTTGTTGTAGGTGAGCTGGATGATGCCCGAATCCTTGCCTTCCTCTTCTGCCTGGACTTTCTTTTGCAACGCCGCGATGGTGTCCATATGCGAATGGCGCACGACGCGGAAGCGCGTACCGGGATTGGCCTGTAGCGCGCGCACCTGCAGAGTGACGCCGTTGGCGGACACCGTCTGCCCGACGCGGCCACTGACCAGCACGTTGCCGTCCGGATCCTTCAACACGTAGGCACCATGATCGCCGGCGATCAGCGACAGTTTTTCATCCAGCAGGTCGGCCGGCACGTCGAGCCGGAAGATGTCCAGCTGCGAACCGCCCCAGTCGTAGCGGCTGATGCCGAATACCGGCGAAGCCACTTCGCCCGGATGATCGGCCACGAACTGCCGCGCCAGGAAGGAACCGATAAGCGGCAAGCGCTTCGGATGGGCTTCGATATCCAGCTTGAGATTCTCGACCGCCTGGCCGATCACCTTGCGCGAGGTGAGCAACTGTATTTCAGTCACCGCCTGCGACGTGGAAATGCCAAGGGTTTCGGTGAGATCGCTCATGCCCGGCAAGGTCGGCGCTTTTTGCTCCACCTGCACGGACGCGCTGGCCTGGTAGATCGGCGTAGCCAATATCGAATACAACACGCTGATCAGCAGGAACACGACGGTAATCGACGCGATCAACCATTTATTGTCGAGCAGCGATCCCAGCAATGCACGCAAATCAATATCTTCGTCGCGTGTCGCGAAGGTCTGCTTGGTGGTCATAGGCCGCTCCTCAAGGGATCAGATAGTCACGTTCATAAATAACGAAGCCAGCTTTCGACACCGCGCTCGATCATGCCGTGGACATGTTCGAACATCTGCCGTGACTGGCGATAAGGGTCTGGAACATCATCGGCGTCGTGCCATTTGTCGAGCAGGAATATTTTTCCGCTGGCTTCCGGCGCCATGCGTGATACGGCGGAAAGATGTTCGCGCTCCATCGCAAGCACCAGATCGGCCTGGCGAAGCATGGCGGGGTCGAGCTGGCGCGCGCGATGCTCGGCCGCATCGATGCCGCGTTCTTTCAGGATCTGCATGGCATGGTCATCCATAGGGCGGCCCACCAGTGCTCTAAGACCTGCACTGCTGACATGGATGTCCCGATGCTTCAACTTCTCGCGAAAGATGAATTCCGCCGTGGGACTTCGGCAGATGTTGCCCACGCAGACGATCAGGATGCGTTCGAACACGTATGAAAACACTCCCGCCGCTTGTCAAATCGTACAAACCCATAATCACTGCTCTTTCAGCCGAACATTTCATTGCTTTGCATTTCAACGCTGCTTGCCGTTGCAGCGCGCCCGTCGATCTCCCACGCTCCATGCCCATCATCTAAAAAACGGATGAAGGTATAGCGCTTCCTTTGTCAAAGCCGCATAGATTTTCCAAAACATTTGGCATCACACGACATTCCGTGCACACACGTGACGAAAAAAAGTCGTGTTCGACCACAGTTCATTTACGCGCCGGCGACGACCCCGCGAGCTTAATTAATTAAACAAACGTGGCCGATTCGAGGATTTCCGATTTATATCCAGCACTTTTACGCGCAGTGCTCCATGCCAAAGCGGCACAACATCAAAACATGTGGAGTGCACATGAAAGCATCGTTTGTTCTGGCAGCAGTGTTTACCGTAGCCCTATCCGGATGTGCCGCCCTACCTGGACAGCACATGTCTATGCATGGCCCGGAGAAGGATCATGTCCAGGTGGTGCAAATCACCCCCGAATGGCTGGCAAGCCAGCCCGCGGCAGAAGAAAAAGCCATCCCACCGGAATTATTGAACTACCAGCCTGAGCCGTATCGCATCGGCCCCGGCGATATGCTGTACATCACGGTATGGGATCACCCAGAGCTGACGGCGCCAGCAGGATCGCAACAGCAAACCAGCGCCAACAGCCGTCTGGTGCGCTCGGATGGCACCTTGTTCTATCCCTATGCGGGCACCGTCAAGGCCGCGGGCATGACGGTGGATGAATTGCGTCAGGAGCTTACCAGCCGATTGACGAAGTTCGTGACCAAGCCTCAGGTTGACGTAGCCGTCACAAGCTATGGCAGCCAGCTGATAACGCTTCAGGGTGCTTTCAGCAAGAGCGATCCGCAGCAAGCCACCACCGTTCCGCTCACGCTTTCACAGGCGATCGGCACGGCCGGCATCGATCTTGCGCATGCGGATCTTTCGGACCTGGTGCTGACGCGCGATGGTCGCGACTATCACCTCGACCTGAACACCATGAGCAAGACGGCCGAGCAGCGCATTTATCTCAAGCCCGGCGATCGCTTGTTCCTGACCTACAACGACGCCAAGGAAGTCTATGTGCTCGGCGAAGTCTTGCGCCCGCAGTCATTGTCCTTCAGAACGGATGACATGACGCTCACGCAAGCACTCGGACGCGCTGGCGGACTAAATCCTGTCACGTCGAGCAGCAAGTCGGTGTATGTCATACGCGGCGTGAAAGACCTGGCGCACGAGCCGGCTACGGTTTACCAGCTCAATGCACGTTCCCCGGCATCCTACGCGCTGGCGGACAATTTTCACGTGCGCGCTGGTGATGTGGTGTGGGTGGGACCGGCGGCCATCACGCAATGGAACCGTTTCCTGCAGCAACTGCTTCCGATTGGCAGCCTGGTGACGAGTGCCGCCGTAGCTAACGGCGGAGGTAGCGGTAGCGCCGGTTTTTAAGATTTCAGGTGTGTTTCTTGCTCGATGGGCGCCTTCGGAGCGGCGCCCTTTTTTTGTGCCTATGGTTTTTGCTTACTGGCCTGAACGAAGCCGCGCGATTTCCGCATAGGCCTCATCCAATTCATGCCGCAACGCTTGATTGCTTTCCAGCAATTGCTTGATTTCCTGGCACTGCGCGATCACCGACTGCAGCACATCGCACTTCACCGTCACATGGCGAGCGCGATAGGCCCGCATGCGTTCGGCCGCCGATTTTGCGTTGCCGCTGGGCGGACGTCCGCGCCGTCGCCTGAAAGACATGTCAATGGTTCCTGGGTCGCGTGGGTCGACCATGGGCGCTTTCTCCGCGGTTTTGGCGGCCCGAATTTATCGTAACGTTACGACAAAATCAACAAAAATGCGCGATGCGATGCGCGCGTTGGACGCACTCGCGCATGCGTTTGTTATCACTGCTCGCCATACCGACAGTCGCATCGTTCATCGATCCAAACGTTTCCTTTTGCAAAGCAGCAAAGTATTTATATAGGCAGCTTTCCGTCGGTGCGCCGTCGCACCGGGGACGCGAAAGCAGCGGAAAATCCGCGCGCCTTAACCCATTTTCATCCCGACAAGCCGCCTGCGAAGCCACCCCACTTCGCGCGCATGACGGCCGCTTGTTCGCGATGCGACAACGAGAGTCCCCAGCATGAAAAACACCTTCGCGTTCCCGTTCCGAACACTCGCCGCGGCCGTCGCGGCAAGCCTTGCTTTGGCCAGCACGCCCTCCTTCGCGCAATCGACCACCGGCAGCATCTTCGGCCAGGTGCCTGCCGCCAGCGGCGAGAGCGTGCAGATCAGGAGCAGCACCGGTATTTCGCGCACGGTGCCGGTCGATAGCCGTGGGCGCTACGTCGCACCGGAATTGCCGCTGGGCGTGTATGCGGTATCGCTGCTGCGCAACGGTACGGTGATCGACTCGCGCGACAACGTGAACCTGCGCGTTGGCACAGGCACCGAGATTTCCTTCACCGAAGTGGCGGCCAAAAATCTCGGCACAGTATCCGTAACGGCCAGTTCAGTGCCGCCGATCGACGTGACCAGTACCGACTCGCGCACGGTGATCACGTCCAAAGAACTGGCGCAGTTGCCGCTCTTGCGTTCGGCTGAGGCGATCGCCCTGCTCGCGCCGGGCGTGGTGAACAACAGCGGTGGCTATAGCGGCCCTACCGGTCAGTCGTTGGTGAGTTTCGGCGGTTCCGCGGCGAGCGAGAACGCGTATTACATCAACGGTTTCAACGTCACCGAAACGCAGCGCGGACTGGGCGGGCTAACCCTGCCCTATGGCGCCATCGAGCAGCAGGAAATCTACACCGGCGGCTACAGCGCGCAATTCGGGCGCTCGGATGGCGGCGTGATCAATATGGTGGGCAAGCGCGGCAGCAACGACTGGCACTTCGGCGCGCAAGCGTTGTGGGAACCGGACTTTGCACGCGCCAACGAAACCAACACCTATTACACCAACGGCCTTCCGACATCGCCGGTGGCGGGCAATCTTTACGATCCCAAAGCCAAGAACCAGCAGTGGACACGCACCTACGATGCCTACGTGGGCGGCCCCTTGATCAAGGACAAGCTGTTCCTGTTCCTTGCCGCCGAGGCGACCACGCAGAACGGCACCACCGTCAATGAAGTTTCCAATGCTCAGCCCTACGTGCGCTACCACTACACCTTGCCGAAGTGGTACGGCAAGCTGGATTGGAACATTACCGACAGCAACATTCTGGAGATCACCGGAGCGTCGAACCGCAAGCAGACCCAGGGTTCCATCTACAGCTACGACTACAACACGCTACAACCGGACCGGTTCATCAACTATGCCGACCGCGTCAAGACCGGCGGCGATCTCTATATCGGCAAGTTCACCAGCTACATCACCGACAGCCTTACCTTGACCGCCACTTACGGCAAGATGCGGCTGGACAACTACGACGTACCCGGCGGCTACGACGGCAGCCTTACTTATCTTGCCAATATCCAGAACCAGAACCCGGCCTTGAACGGCGGCGCACCGATCGGCAACAGCCAGGTGACGCGCTCGCTCTACAATCCCCATCGCCGCAACGAAGGCGACAACCTGCGCGTCGACCTCACCTACCAGTTGGGACAGCACTCGATTTCGCTCGGCATCGACAATCAGAACGCGCGCGCGATCGACCAGGGTAGCCAGACTTCCGGACCGGGCTATTACTGGGACTACGAATACACCACTACACCGACGGTGGCGCTGATTCCCGGCCTTGGCGTGGGTGCGCCGGCGAACTACCCCAACGGCGCCTCGGGCTACTACGCCATCCAGCACGTCAACAACTCGATTGCCAGCGTGCGTTCCGCGCAGCGTGCGCAGTACATCGAGGACAAATGGCAGGTAAGCGATCGCTGGCTGGTGTCGCTGGGTTTGCGCAACGACCAGTTCATCGACTACAACGCCAATGGGCAAGCCTATATCCGCCAGACCCGGCCGCAGTGGGCGCCACGGCTCGGCTTCAGTTGGGACGTGTTTGGCGACGCCAGCCTGAAGGTGTATGGAAACGTGGGTCGCTACTATTTGGGCATGCCGCTCAATCCCGCGTTGAATGCGGCCGGCGCGTACGTTTCCACGCAGCAGTATTTCACCTACGGTGGCATCGCCGCGGACGGCACACCGACTGGACTTACGGCGTTCTCCAATGCGGTATCGGCCAACAATACCTACGGCATCCTGCCCGATCCGAAGACGGTAACGGCATCGAACCTGAAATCCGAATACCAGGATGAATTCATCCTCGGCTTCGCCAAGGCGATCGACAACCGCTGGGTGTATGGCGCCAAGCTGACGCGGCGCATCCTGCGCAACGTGATCGACGACTACTGCGACGTGCAGGCGATCGAAAACAAGGCTGCTTCGCTCGGCTATACCGTCAACGCCACCAACAGTTGCTACCTGATCAACCCGGGACGCGAAAACGTCTTCACGGTGATCGACGCTGGCGGCAGCTACCGCAGCGTGCCGTTGACCAATGCGGAAATGGGCTTCCCACAGATGAAGCGCAAGTACTACGCACTAGAGACCTTCCTGGAACACCCGTTCGACGGCAAGTGGTACGGCAAGGTCGATTACGTGTTTTCTCGCAGCTATGGCGACACCGAAGGACAGCTGCGTTCGGACATCCAGCAGACGGCCGCATCGACCAGCATCGACTGGGATTTCCCTGAACTGATGTCATACAGCAATGGTGCACAAAGCAACGATCACACGCATCAGTTCAAGCTGTTCGGCTATTACCAGATCAACCCGCAATGGCTGGTGTCGGGCAGCGTGCAACTCGTCTCGGGCAGTCCGCGTAACTGCCTGGGCTACTACGGCCCAAACCAGACCGACCCGGACGGCTACGGCAGCTTCTATCACTGGTGCGGCGGCCAGCCCTCGCCGCCTGGCACGTATCGCTTGCCCTGGTACAAGCAGGTGGACGTGGGGTTGACCTATCTGCCCTCGGCCGCGGCGGGCAAGCTGGCGTTGTCGTTGAACGTGTTCAATCTGTTCAACTCGCAGGCTGTCCTGAATGCGTATCCGTATTATCAGATTTCGCCTGGTACGCCTGATCCGCTGTATGGATCGGCAGTGAACCGGCAGGCACCGCGGTATGTGCGATTGTCGGCGACGTACGATTATTGATGCGCAAGTTGAGCCTGCCGCATGACCGTTCCCTCCCCTGCTTGCAGGGGAGGGTCACCATTTCGCCGCCGGAGTTTTCAGGGTGGGGTGCGAGCGAAGCGAGCGGCGGAGACCACACGTCATCGCAAGCCTCATCGTGCGGGATTCGTCCGCACGCTAAAGCACAAGCAACCCCACCCCAGCCCTCCCCTACTACGCAGGGGAGGGAGGGCATCTCGGGAGATGCGGCCTTAGTCGATCTTCCAATCCAACGACAGGAAAACTTCACGCCCGACATAACCCGCGCCCTGGTTCGTCGCAATGTATTCAAAGCCGCCCGCGTAATACGGAATGACGCCGACCTTGTCGAAGATATTGGCGATGTTCAATCCTACCTTTAGCTTGTCGTTGATGGCATACGAGGCGGCGGTGCTGAAGATCACCCAGTTCGGATAGTGGCCTTTGTAGATCACGCAATCGGTATCGCCCAAGCCCGGTTGGATGCCGTTGGGCAGCACTGTGCAACCGCCATAGTTCGGTGCGCGCACGCCGCCGGTGCGTTCGCCGTGCAAGGTGAAGTCCCAGGCATTGATATGCCAATTCGCATTGAAGACCGTCTTGGTGGCCGGGTAGTTGTAACGGGTATTGAGCAGCGGGTCGGTTGGCAGGTCGCGTTCCTGGTACGACAGGTTATTGGTGTAGTTGAGGTCGAACTTGAAGCTGCCCCAGTGGGAGGTGTTGTATTTGTAGGTGAGCGTGCTGTCGACGCCACTGACATACAGCGACGCCACGTTGATGGGTCCGGTGCGCAGACCAATGATATTGCCGCTCGCGTCGCGCGTTACGTTATGGATTGCCTGCTGGCAATACGCCGATCCCATCGCATGCGCGACATACGGCGCACCGTTGACCTGCAAGCCCGTGCGGCAGCCGGCTTCGTCATCCAGCGCCGTGCCCTGCCCGATCCACTTGATCGCATTGTTGATGCCCATCTTCCAGTAGTCGGCGGATACCGAAAGGCCATCGATACCGGGCACGTCCCACACGAAGCCGTAGGTCCAGGAATGGCCGGTTTCGGGTAACAGGTCGCGGCTGCCGGTCTGGTATTGCGGAAAGTAGGTGGAATGCTGATACGCCTGGCATGTGCGATCGCCGGTCTGGATACACAGCAGCGGATCGGCGTAGAAGCCCACGGTCTGCTGTGAATTGGCCAGGTAAATGGCCTGCATGTCCGGCGCGTGGAAGTTGGTGCCGTAAGTGCCGCGCAATAGCAGGCCGTCGATGGGACGCCACTCAAGGCCGATACCATAGGTCTTGGCGATGTTGGCTACGCTGTGGTCCTGGTATTTGTCGAGGCGGCCGGAGACCGTCCAGGTGAGCGAATCGAGCAGCGGCACGCGGAATTCGGTGGCCGCGGAGTAACGCGTGCGCGTGCCGCCGCCGGTGATGTAGTTCTGGAAAGGATTGCTGAATTGAAGCGTATTGCCGCGCGGGTCCGGTGCGAGGTGGAAGCCCTGATGATTCATTTCCAGCACGCCGGCGAAACCCACCGACTGGCCATTGCCCATCTCGAACAAATCGCCATTGAGGTTGAACACAGCCTGGTTCATCCAGGTATAGGCGCTGTCCTCGCCGTTCACGCCAAAGGTGGCGTATTGCGACGGCGTGATCGGATTCCAGAATCGCTCCGTATTGAGTGCGTACACCGGCATGCTGACGCCGTTGATCGTGGTGTCGCCGAGCTGCGGGCCGAAGAAGAAATCGAACATGCCCTGCTGGTTAAGGCCGGTGTAGTACTGGTGCACGATGTATTTGGAAGAGCCGACGTTGACATCCCAGTTGAAGCGATCGTCGAAGATCCGCCCGCGCAAACCAGCGTGGATATCCCAATTCTTTTCGCGGGTATGCGTGTTGCCGTAGCTGCCGAGTTCCTGCGGCGTGAGCTGCCGGCTGTAATTGCCGATCACCTGCCCGGTTGTCTGGTCGTAGAACACGGAGTTGCCGGAGCCGGGAAGCCCGGCGATCGGCCCCAGGCCAGGCAATTGGGTGTTCGTGGTCCCTGTATTGGTGAACAAGCCCACCGAGCCGTACGCCTGCAGCTTGTCGGTGAGCTGGTAATCGCCCGCTACGTAGAAATTGTCGGCGCGCAGGCCCGGCGACAACACCCAGTTGCCGTAGTCGGCGTTCAGCTGGCAGTAGTAGCCGCCATCCATGACGCCAGGCAGCACCTGGTTGCCGCTCGTGGCGACAGTCTGCTTGTGATACAGGCTGAAGTTGTTGCCGAATCGACCGCAGGCGCCCACAGGCGGCGCGATGTATGGACCTTTACCGCCATCGACCTGCTTGTTGGCGCCATTGACCAGCGCAAGACCCGTGCCATTGCCGAAACCGAACAGGCGCTGGCTAGGGTTCCACGCGCCGTAGCCGGCATCCGACTGCGCATCGGTGTACGGGCGGTCACGCCCCCACAGCGGCGAGCGATTGGTGTGCTCATAGGTATACAACAGATGCCATTTCTCGCCCGAACGTCCGCCGGTGTAAAGAAAATCCCCATAGGCACGACCGCCGCGCGTGGCGCCGCCGCCGGTGAGCTTGATATTGTCGCCCTGGTAGGTCTTCTTGAGGATCACGTTGATCACGCCGGCCACGGCATCCGAGCCGTAGATGGACGAAGCGCCCGATCCGAGCACTTCGATGTGATCGACCATGCCGACCGAAATATTGTTGTAGTTCTGAAAGGTGCTCTGGCCGAAGGTGCCGGGCACCGGGTAATCGGTAACGCGATAGCCGTTGATCAACAGCAGCGTGTGATCGGCACCGAGATTGCGCAGGTTGATGGAGCGCGCATTGGCGGCGTTGTTGCCCCAGGTGGAAATGCCGTTACCGAATTCCGGTGTGGATACCTGCGGCATGGAGCCGAGGAATTCGTACAGCGTGGTGTAACCCTGCGCCTTGATCTGCTCGCCGGTGATCACCGACACCGGCGCGTCACCTTCGATTTCCGAGCGGGGAATGCGCGAGCCGGTCACCGTCACTTTTTCCAGGGTCTTGGGGCTGGACGAGGTTTCCTGTTCGCCGGACGACGCGGCCGATACTTGCGCAAGAGCGCACGGCGCGGCCAGCGCCAATGCCAAGGAACCAGCGAGCACGCGACGGCGTACATAAAAAATAGTCATGTTTTTCCCCTCAAAGAAAGATTGAGCCGTAGCGATATCTTCTTTGAGGTTGATCTACCTGACCTATGCGTCAGCGCCTTGCGGATATGAAGGCGATGGGAGCGATGCTTCGTAGGCTGGATGACAATCCCAACATCGCCATGTACGCACGCATTGCAATGCTGGGATTGTCATTCCAGCCTTCGTTAGTGGATCACTAACTCGTCGACGAACAGCCAGATGTCTTTCGCACCGTTGGAAAAATCGGCCGGCACGGTTTTGCACTGTGTCCCCTGGATGCGGACATAACGCGCGGTCACCGGCTTATCCGAATGAAAACGGAAAACATGATGGCGTCCAGCGGAAGCGAAATCGACGCTGACAGTATCGTTGTACAGCGAGGTCCAATGCTGGCCATCGGACGACACGGCATAAGTCACCTGTTCCGGTAGGAGGATGCGCGATGCGGGCTCGAACAGGAAGGCCACTTCGATGCTGTGGATCGCCGTTTCCTTCTGCAGATCGATAGTGGCGTCGAGGTCTTCGTCGTGCCAGGCCGCCCAGCGGCCATCATGAAAATCGCTGCCGCCCATCACGCCATCGATCAGTACGTCACCAGGCGCGTAGTCCTTCGAGGGTGAATGGCTGAAGCTGATGGCATGGTCTGATGCGAGATTGTCGACCAGCGTGAAACGCACGGCGTTGTCGTAACGCAGTCCCTTGCGGAAAGGCACCACTTGGATAGTACCCGCCTTTGCTATGCCCACTTCCGTATCGAACGACGGTGAGTGTACCGTAGGCTCGGCGCCACTGACCGTGTAATGGCTTTTCAGATCGTCGAAGCCGCGCTTGGCATGCAATTGCCATCCCTTGCCCGAAGCATCGTGGGTGACGGTGTAGGTCACCACCGGTTTGTCTTCCGGACCGTAGGCCACTTTCTGCGCATCGAGCCAATGGTAGTGCGCTTGCAGGCGATGCTCGAAATCCGCATACGCCGCATCGTCATGTGTGCCGGTCCAAAGATTTTCCGCCAAGGCCAGCAGGCGCGGATACATCTTCGATTCGGCATTGAAGGGATTGGCGCGCTCGCTCCACAGCGGCGCCTCACCGCCCAGGATTTGCGCGCGATGTTGATGGAACACCGCCTCGTCTTCCGGCGCCGCGGAATCGGACGTGCGGCCAGTAATATCGGTACCGTAGATCTTCTTCACCGTAAGCACATCCAGCGGTGCATCGAGATAGAACGGTCCGGCCACGATGACGCGATTGCCATTGGCCAATGCCTTGCGCGCTTCGTCGTCGCCACGCCAGATCTCAATGATGGCATGTTTGTCCGCACCGCCTTCGAGTATCTCGTCCCAGCCGATCAGGGTCTTGCCCTTCTCGGCAACATAGCTCTGCATGCGTTTGATGAAATAGCTTTGCAGGCCTTCCTCGTCTTTGAGACCTTGCTCGCGCATCAGCGCCTGGCAGGCGTCACACGCTTTCCAGCGATCCTTCGGCGTTTCATCGCCGCCGATGTGCACGTAGGGTGACGGAAACAAGGCCATCGTCTCGTCCAGCACATGCTGCAGGAAGGTGAAAGTGTTCGGGTTGCCGACGCAATAGATGTCCTTGAACACACCCCAGGTGATCGGCACGCTCATCGGCTGCTGGGTGCAGGAAAATTCCGGATACGACGCCAGCGCAGCCACGCTGTGGCCGGGCATCTCGATTTCCGGGATGACGGTGATGTTGCGCGCCCGCGCGTACTCCACCACTTCGCGGATCTCGTTTTGCGTGTAATAGCCGCCGTAGCGACTGCCATCGGCCTCGGTGCGCCACGCGCCCACTTCCGTGAGTTTCGGATAACGATGAATCTGGATGCGCCAACCCTGGTCTTCGGTCAGATGCCAGTGGAAGGTGTTGATCTTGTAGTAGCTCAAAAGGTCGAGCTGCTTCTTGATAAAGGACACGGGATAGAAATGACGCCCCACGTCGAGCATGAAACCGCGATAGCCGAACGCCGGCGCGTCCTCGATATGCACAGCGGGAACCTGCACCGCTGAAGCGCGTTGCAGCGGCAACAGCTGGCGCAGCGTCTGCACGCCCCAGAACAAGCCCTTGTCGCTCGAAGCCTGGATGATCACGCCACGCGGCGTCACCACCAGCCGATAAGCTTCTTCGCCTTTCACGGTGGGGTCGATGGCCAGCTCGATGCCATGCGCGTGCGGACTGCGCGACAGCTCGATGCCGGTCTGCGCATGAATCGCCTGGCGCAGGAAGAAGGCGATCTCCGCGGCGCGCGCCCCTTCCGGCGCGTCGATGCCGGTCTTCGCATCGAGCTGATAACTCCCCTCCCCTGTCTCTATCTGCTGCGGTTTCGGAATGATGGTGATCTCCGCAACCGCCTGCGTGCTCGCGAGGACGATGGACAGACCAAGGCACCAGGCCAGGAGAGGTTTCAGCATCGGTGGACTCCTAACAACTTGTGACGTGCCGGCACAGACGTGCAATAGCCGAGAACACTTGCATCTAGGAACGTCATTCCCGCGAAAGCGGGAATCCGTTTTCAGATGGTGCATCAGAGCAACATGGACTCCCGCTTTCGCGGGAATGACGACCGTAAATCGGGAAACGCTCGCGGCACACTTGCATTACACCCTAAAGCAGCGAGCCCGGCTTTGGGCCGGGCTCGCTTTGTTGCGTCAATCAAGCTTGTAGTCGAACGTCAGGAATACCTCGCGACCGTTGTATTCACTACCGGTCTGACCGGTGGTGACGTACTCGAAGCCGCCGGCGTAGTACGGAATCGACGAGACCCTGTCGAAGATATTGTTCACCGTCAGCTTCAGCTTGGTCATATGGTTGATCTGCCAGCTGACCGAGCCGTTCCAGGTGATCCACACTGGCGTGTGGCCCTGGTAGGTGGTGCTTTCCGGAACAGTGACCGGGTTGCCATCGAGTTTCACCTGGCAGACGCCCGTGCTGACCGACTCGGTGCCGTTCTGCACCGTCACCATGCCCGGCTGGATGCCGTTTGGCAGCACCGTACAACCACCGTAGTTCGGCGCGCGCATGCCACCGACACGCACGCCGGAGATCGATGCACTCCAGTCGCCCTTGTGCCAATCGGCAATCCACGTGATCCTGCTCGCCGCGTAATTGTAGCGGGTGTTCTGCAGCAGGTCCGAAGCCAGCACGCGCTGCTTGTACGAGAGGTTGTCGGTGTAGTTGATGTTGGCGCGGAAGTCACCCCAGTCGTCGGTGTGCATCTTGTAGTCCAGCGAGGCGTCGATACCGCTTACATACAATGAAGCCTCGTTGATCGGACCGGACTGCACCGAGACGATCTGGCCGGCCGCATTGCGCTGGACCATCTGAGTCACCATGCTGCAGTACGCCGAACCCGGGGTATGCGCCGTGTACGGCGACAGCGCGTTGCCGTTGGTCTGCAAGCCGGTAAGGCAACCCGCCTCGTCGGCCAGCACGGTGTCGCCACCCAGGTACTGGATTGCGTTGTCCACGCCCATATGCCAGTAGTCGGCGGAGAACGACAGGTTCTGCACGCCCGGAATCTGCCACACGAAACCGTAGGTCCAGGAATGACCGGTCTGCGGCTTCAGGAGGCGGCTGCCGTTGGTGTACAAGGTGTAGTACTGCGAAGCCGGGCGCTGCTGCGAGGTACACCAGCTACTGTTGGAGATACCCGCGTTGACGTCCTTGATGCACTGGTACGGGTCGGCGTAGAAACCGACCGGTGAGGTAGAACCGGTCAGGTAGATAGCCTGCATGTCCGGCGCCTTGAAGTTGGTGCCGTAGCTGCCACGCAGCAACAGACCATCATACGGACGCCATTCCAGGCCCGTGCCCCAGGTGCGTGCGATATCGGCACTGCTCGCATCGTGGTATTTGTCGATGCGGCCGGAGATGGTCCAGGTCACCGAGTCGAGCACCGGTACGCGGAATTCGTTGCCGAACGAGTAGCGCTGACGGGTACCGCCGCCGGTGAGGTAGGCATAGAACGGGTTGACGAAGGTGTTCGGGTCCAGGCCGCGCACATCGGGCGAGAGCTTGTAGCCGTTGTCCGCCGCTTCCAGCACCGCCGCCCAGCCGATCGGTTGGTCATGCACCCACGGCAAGGTGTACAGGTCGCCGTTGACGCGGAACTGCACCTGGTTCAACCAGGACGTAGCGGTGTCTTCGCCATTGACCGAGAACTGGCTGTATTGCTGCGGCGTGATCGGGTTCCACCATTGTTGCCAATTGAAGGCGTAAATCGGAATGGTGTTGCCACCGCTGTCGGTGGTGGTGCCCTGCTGCTTCCCAAGGAAGAAATTGTTGATGCCGTCCTGATTAATGCCCGTGTAGTCCTCGCGCACGATGTACTTCTGGGAGTTGAGGTTCAAATCCCAGTTGAAGCGGCTGTCGAAGAAACTGCCGCGCAGGCCAGTCTGGATGTTCCAGTTCGTCTCGCGATCGTGGGTGTTGCCCGCCGTGCCCATTTCCTGCGCAGTCAGCTGGCGAATGGCCTGTTTGACGACTTGTCCGGTGGTCGAATCGTAGAACTCGCCAGTACCCGTCGCGATCAACTGGGTGTTGGAGATACCCACCGTGTTGTACAAGGCCACCGAGCCGTAGAGCTGTAGACCATTCTTGAAATCGTACTCGCCGGCCACGTAAGCGTTGTTGCTGCGGCTACCGGGCGTCAAAACCCAGTTCTGCCACATCGTGGGCTGCGAACAATAGAAACCGTTATCGGTCACGCCGGTGACCTGGGTGCCATTAGTTGTCGTGGTGTAGGAGTGGCTCAACTGCGAATTGGTGAACTTCCCGCAGGTGCCCGACGGCGGCGTGATGTAGTGGCCCGAAGCGTCCATCGCGGAGAGCGCAATCGAGCCGCGCTGGTCATACTGGTAGCCGAACATGCGGTCAGCCGGACCCCAGGAACCGTAGCCTGCATCGGCCACCGAATCCTGATACGGACGATCCGAACCCCACAGCGCGGTGCGGTTGGATTTTTCCAGGTTGTAGGTGACGTGCCAGTTTTCGCCGGACTTGCCGCCGGTGAAGTTGATATCGCCATAGGCACGGCCACCGCGGGTGGAACCGCCGCCGGTCACCTGCAGATCATCGCCCTGGTAGTTTTTCTTCAGGATGACGTTGATCACGCCCGCGACCGCATCCGAGCCGTAGATCGATGAAGCGCCGGAGGCCAGCACTTCGACATGGTCGATCATGCCCAGAGGAAGATTGTTGTAGTTCTGGAAATTGCTCTGCTTGTTCAGCGGCTGCGGGTAATCGACGACGCGATGACCGTCGATCATCAAGAGGCTGAAGCCAGGTCCCACGCCGCGCAGGTTGACCGAGCGCGCGTTGACCGAGCTGGAACCCCAGGATGCCGGGTCCGAAATCTGCTGGCCTACCTGCGGCAGCGAATCGAGGAATTCATACAGCGTCGTGAAGCCCTGCTCTTTGATCTGCTCGCCGGTGAGGGAAACCACGGGCGTGGGCCCTTCGACCTCCACGCGCGGAATCATCGAACCGGTCACGACGACCGTTTTCAGCTCTTTCGCATTCGGCTGGCTGCCCTGCTGCGAGTTGCTGGAAGACGTGCCCTGCTGCTGATCGCCAGCCGACGCCGTTGACGTCTGCGCGACGGCATACGGCGCAAAAAGCGCCAGCGCCAAGGAACTGGCCAGTACGCCGCGGCGTACGTGAATGGTATTCATAATATCCCCTCCCGGTAAAAAACGATGGTGCTGCCGCCGCGACACCCCTGATTCCTCATCGAGTCGAAGCTGGCATATGTGGGTCTGTTTGTTTATACGTACTTCGGTCGCGCCGAAGCTGATTGGTCAATAACGGCATCGGTTGTGTGGAAGATCTGCACGTTCCTCCGGTCTGGTTTTCAGAACATCGTCTTCCTGTCGATGCGCCAAGAAGATCGCCTGCACACAGGCGTTCCCGTCACTCTTGTAAAGCTTGCGGAGCGTGATTCATCAGCCAGCTCGCCGCGCCGACCACGCCCAGTTGGGCGTGATCGACCACATGCACAGGCACGGTCTGCTGGAACGGACGCATCACGCCCTTGTCCACAAAACGGCTGACGAAACTGCTCCTGGCCATGAAATCGGTCATGCGCGACAGGAAACCGCCGGCTACATAGATACCGCCGCTTGCGCCGTAGAGCATGGCCAGATCGCCGGCGAAGGAGCCGAGCCATCCGCAAAAAAGCTCCAGCGTTTCCGCCGCCTGCGCATTCGTGCCCGCGCACGCCGCGGCGGTGATCGACGCAGGCTCGCGCAGTTCGGCCGATACGCCGTCAAGACCGCAAACCGCCTGGTACACGCGCAGCAGGCCCGGGCCCGACAGCACCGAATCGTAAGGAATATGCGTATCGGGCGGCACCAGCTCGGTGAGCACGGCTTGTTCACGGCCCACGCGGGCAGCCAATTGGATATGCCCGGCCTCGGTGGCAAGCACTTGCGGCGGCGTGCCAGGCAGGCGCACTGCCACACCCAGGCCGGTGCCAGGGCCGACCACGACTACCGGGCCTTCTTCGGCACTCTTGCTGCGGCGAGGATCGTGCAGCGTGATCATGCTTGCCGGATCCAGATAAGCCGTGCCATAGGCCAGCGCTTCGAAATCGTTGAGCACCTTGACTTCGCTCAACGCCAGTCTCTGTTCCAGCGTGGCCGGAACGATCGGCCAGCGCAGATTGTTGTTGACGACTTCGCCTTCGTGCAGGAAACCCGCGCAGGCCAGTGCAAGGCGCTGCGGTTTTACGGAAAACTCATCGCAGAACGCGCGCACGATCGCATCGAAACTTTCGAAGTCTGCGCATTGATAGATGCGATACGCGAGCGTCACCGGAACGCCCTGCCCCGGCCGAAATGCAATCAGCCCGATGCGGGCATGCGTGCCACCGACATCCGCGGCGAGAAAAGCATCGTGCATGGCGGAGGGTTGCGTCACAGGCGTGGACACCGCAGTGGTGTCGCGCTCATCATCGCCGCGAAATGCATCCGCGGCGGAAACATTCCGCGCGTCACCGTACCGCTCGTAGCCGCCGCCGTCACGCACGCTTGGCCCCCGTACCCAAAACCGGTCGAGCTGTGACGATCTTAGTCCTATTTTGGGTCGAACCTTGCATAACCCCTCCGGCACCGTGGCGCCCGCCTGCGCCATTCATATACGAATGTCCATTTCATATGTAGTTCGGTAGGGAGCTTATATGGGGGGTTTAGATCGTGGCAAGTCGCGACGCAACAGATTTTAAAGATTTGGGGAATTTTTTTCTGCCTAGCCTGTCGCCCAGCGTCCTGGAGGCGTGCCGGGGCGGCCACCGGGTGCGCGGCGTGTAACCGTTTCCATGTATAAATGACGCGGATCAGGCCGTCTTTGGCCAGGATGACGGACAGCAGAACTTCGCAGCCGGGTCGCGCCACGGTCAGCACCGCTTCCCGTTGGTCGCCATCAGCCGATCTGGCTGACGCAAACGTGCCGCAGGTCGTCCCACCCGTTCTTTGCTGTGGAGGCGAATTGTAGACCAGGCAGGCGTGGCCGTCGGCAGGATGGCATGCATGTCTGAATTGATGTTGGGCACGTCCAGCCGCTTCAACGGCGGCCATCTGCATCCGCCAGATTGGCGCAAATGCCCCGCACAGCAATGTGGCGCATCCGATCGCCTCTGCTCTTGCGCTGGGCGTCGCGTTTTGCGAAGACGACGCTTCGCCGCGGTCTGCGACTGTGGACGTGATAAGCAACACTTCGCTTTCATGAGCCGTTTCGGCAACGCATGCCTGTTGTCCTGACGCTTCTCTTTTCAGACCCGGGTAGCAACGGCGCATCATCCAATGCGTCGGCGGCGCTGCGGTGGCCATCATGCAAATGCCTCAACGCAAATCGTGATGCAACGCAAGTTCCGGCGCGCACATTTTCACGCGTTGTGCGCATTTGCCATCTCATTCTGTCGTCAAGGCGCAATCACCACTTCATCCCCCAACCGCGGTGGTCTGGAATGACTCTCCGCACGATTCGCTTTTCGCTCACGGACATGTAAACAGCACTGCAGCCGTTCACCGCGACCCCTCTCAACGTCATCTTCGCGCCACCAGGCATGACGTAGCGTCCGGCCATGGTTGCGTTCGCAGCTTGGATGAAGGCGGAACACCGCCGAGGCCTTTCTTCAAGGGCCCTGCAATGGAGTGATGCATATGATAGAAATCATCGGCATTGGCTGCCGTTTTCCTGGCGGCGCCCATTCTCCTGACACGTTCTGGCAGTTCCTCAAAGGGCAGCGCACCGCCATTGGCGAGATGCCGCCTGATCGCTGGCAGGCTGCAAATTTCTTGAGCGAGGCACCTGACGAACCGGGTCGTTCCTGCACGTTCCGTGCTGGCTGGCTGGATCACATCGATCGTTTCGATGCCGCCTATTTTCGCCTGTCGCCTCGCGAAGCGCTGGAGATGGATCCGCAGCAGCGCCTGACGATCGAAGTTGCGCACGAAGCGCTGTTCGACGCCAACATCAATCCACAAGCTTTGGAAGATCGGCGCGTCGGCGTATACGTCGGCGCCGGCATGGCCGAATCGCTGGGCCTGGCGTTTTCCGATCCCGAGCACATGACCGCGCATACCATGTCGGGCAATGCGCTGGCGGTGATCGCCAATCGTCTGTCTTACGTCCTGAATCTCGAAGGGCCCAGCCTGGCCGTCGATACCGCCTGCTCGTCCGCGTTGACGGCACTGTATCTGGCATGCCAAAGCCTCAGCACCGGCGATTGCGATCTCGCGCTGGTCGCCGGAGTCAATGCGATGCTGGGGCCTTCTCCGTTCGTTGGCCTTTCCCATGCGCACATGCTTTCTCCACGCGGCAAGTGCTCGCCGTTCGACGAGCAAGCCGACGGTTTCGTGCGTGGCGAAGGTTGCGGTGTGGTGGTGCTCGGGCGGCACGATCGTCCGTTCCAGGCACTGCGCCGTGTCTATGCCGAGATCGTGGGCTGGAACGCCAACGAGGATGGCAAGACGGCCAGCCTGACGCTGCCTTCAGGCGAACGTCAAGCGGCCGTGATCCGGCGCACGCTGGAGCAGGCCGGCGTGGCTCCCGAACAGGTCGTCTATATCGAGGCTCATGGCACCGGCACCGCAGCGGGCGACCCCATCGAAGCTACAGCCATTGCCACTGCGGTGGTAGGGCAACGCCGTGCGCCGTTGGCGATCGGCTCGGTCAAGGGGCATACCGGGCATCTGGAAACCGGCGCCGGCATCGTGGGCCTTATCAAATCGGCCTTGTGCTTGTATCACCGGCAGTTGGTACCGACGGTCGGCCACCATCATTGGTCGCCGCGCATCGATGCCGAAGCGTTGCGCATACGCGTCCCCACCGCCGTGGAACCGCTACCGGACAGCGAACTGGGTGGCGACCCCGCCATCGGCGTGTGTTCCTACGGCTTTGGCGGCGCCAACGCATTTGCTTTGCTCAAACCTGCGCAGCACATGCCGGGGCAGATCAGTGCGCCGGCATGGTGCCGCGTACTGCCGCTCAGTGCGCCTCGGCGCGAAAGCGTCGCGCAACTGGAAGCAGACTTTGCCGCGATGGCGCCGACCGAGCGCGCCGATGCCGTGCCGTGGGCAGGCGTGGCTTTGCCGAGCTTGCGCCACCGGCGCGTTCGACTGGCCATCGATGGTGACGTGTTCGGTACGGGCGCCGTCGTGATCGACGGCGAGGTCAAAGGCAAGGCGCCGCAATTGATTTTTGCCTACAGCGGGCAAGGCAGCCACCATCCGTCGATGGGTCTGCCGCTGTATCAGCAGTTTGCGGCGTTTCGCCATGCCGTGGACGAAGCCGACCGATTGTATGCAGCCTGCTCCGGCAACTCGCTGGTGGAACGCTATGGCTTCGGTCGCGTCGACTTGGATGCGGACAGTCTTTCAAATGTATTGGTGGCGCTGCCTTGCATCGTGCTCACCCAGATCGGCCTGACCGCGCTGCTGCGCGACGCGAACGTGCTGCCCTCGGCCGTGCTTGGACATTCCACCGGGGAAATGACTGGGGCGTGGGCCTGCGGCGCCATCGACCTGGCCACGCTCATGCGCCTGACCTGGGAACGCGCCAGGGCACAGCACGACATGCCGCCCGGTGCGATGGCTGCATGGTCCGCCGATGAAACTTACACCAGCGCCGTGCTGCACGAGCTGGGCTTGCAAAACCGCATCGTCGTGGCGGCGCGCAACGGTGAGGAAGCCTTGACCTTGTCCGGCGACACGCAAGCCATCGATCAATTGCTGGAATACGCCAGACAGCACCGCGTACGCGGCGCCAAGCTGGGAGTGGCGCGCGCATACCACAGCCCGCACGTCGATGCCGTGCTTCCCGCGCTGCGGGAACGCTTGGGCGAGGTCAGCGCCAACGCCACCGCCACTGCGTTCTGCTCCACGGTGGCTGACGCTACCGGGGTCACGCCTGGCGACAGGCTCGGCAAGGACTATTGGTTGCGCAACATCCGCAACGCCGTCGATTTTGCCGCGGGTGCACGCGCGGCCGCGGCGCACGGCGATCTCTTCGTGGAGATATCGCCCGTACCGGTGCTGTCCAGTTATTTGATGGCGCACCAGCAGGGAGTGTTGTGCGCGCAAGACCGCCGAACCAAGGGCGATATCGCCTTGCTGCAATGCCTGGCCGAATTGTTCGCACGCGGCACGGACGTGCGCTGGGCCGCAGTGCAAGCGCCTACCCGCTTCGTGTCCCTGCCCCGCGTCGCGTGGCAGCACGATGCGCCGCTGCGCAGCGTCACATGGAAAGTGCCCTCACGCGGCACGCCGCCGTCGCCGGCCATAGCCGAAGCATCCCCCCATGCCATCACCCTCGACGCCGATACGCATGGTTTTCTGTCCGACCACAAAGTCGAAGGCAGCGTGGTGATGCCGGGCGCGGGATGGGTGGCGCTTGCACTGGCGCGAGTGACCAAGCCGTTGCGAGAAATCGCATTCCGCCGTTTTTTGCCGCTATGGAGCACGCGCGACAGGATCACCCTGGAATGGACGCACGAAGGCGAACGTTGGGAATGGCAGGCTGACGGCAGCGCCCGATGGTCCTGCAGCCTCGGCGCAACGCCGCAAGCGGGTAACGCCGAAGCGCTCCAAGACATACTGCAACGCTGTTCCACCGCAGATCCGGCGCGCCTGTATGAAGCATGGCGCCGCCACGGTGGTCTCGATTTCGGGCCTTCTTTCCGCAGCCTGGCCGAACTGCGCGTGGGCGATGCGGAGGCCATGGCGCGCGTGCGCGTTCCAGAGACGGTTCCGCGTGGATGGGCAGGCGATGCCGTGCTGCTCGATGGCTGTTTCCAGACCCTTGCCGCACTGCTCGGACTGGACGTGCACGGCTATGTGCCGATGCGCATCGGCGCCCTGGATGGATGGCCGGCCAGCGCGCAAGCGCGCGAGGTGTGGTGCCACGCCTCGCTGACGGATCTGGGCAGGGATTGGGCCGAAGGCGATCTCGTCATCTACGCCCCCGATGGCGCGCAGATCGCACGCGTTACCGCATTGCGCCTGCAGCGGATGAAGTCATCGCGCGCGACCATGCCTCAGGCTTTTACCGTCGTGCATGAACTTCGTGGCCTGCCCGCCGCGGTTCGCGCTTGGGATTGGCGCGATCCGGCCGCCTGCCTGGTGCGCTTGTATGCGGCCGATACAGGCAAACGCAGCCTGCGGATACTCGATCTTTCCATCGGCCGTATCGCGCTGAAGACGCTGCAGGCATTGCCGGACTCAACGCTGCAGGCAGCCTGCATGCCGTATCTGATAAGCGCGGCACCATTGCCAGCGGATGCACCCTCTTGGTGTCACCCGCTGCAGCCGGATGATCCGCCGGAACCGCTCGGCTTCGATCTGGTCATCGGCAGCACCGGACAACGCTGGATGGCACCGCATGGGGTATTGGCGCCGCTGGACGATGTCGTCGCGCTTGCCGACCATGCACCTGCACCGAAACGACTGCTGCGTGCCTGCCTGTTTGGCGCAGGACGGGAAGCATGGCCTGCCGCCACGCTGACCGACGACGTGGAGGCGGCAACGGTGGTTATCGACGGGCGTCAGTCGCTACAGGATGCCAGCGCCTTGCTCGCACGAATCAACCGCATCGAACCGGCACCCACACTGGTGTTCGTGATCGAAGAAGATGAGGGCGCGCCACCTTCCCCGCTTTGGGGGTTTGCCCGTGCTGCGCGCAACGAACTGCCGCAACTGGACATCTGCGCCATCGGCTTGCCTGCGCGCCTTGATGGCAAGGCAGCGGCAGCCTTGCTTGAACTGTGCGAGCAGGGCTTCGGTGCCGACCCCGAACTGCGTTGGGACGGAAACGGCTGGCAAGTGCCTCGCCTGGTGCCGATCGATTCGCTGCCGCCCCCTGTACCAACAGGAGCCTTGCGACTCGAAATCGCGCAACCTGGCCAGCTGGCCAGCCTGCGCTGGCGGAGCGTCCACACCCAGAACGAAAGCCTTCGCGCGGACGAAATCCGTATCGAGGTCCAAGCGGCGGCGCTCAATTTCAAGGACGTGATGGTGGCGCTAGGCATGCTGCCGGGCTACCGGCCGGTGCTCGGCCTTGAAGGCTGCGGCACCATCATCGAAGCCGGTGCCGACGTACCCACGCTTTATCCCGAACTGCAGCCCGGTCGCAAAGTGATGGCGCTCACGTTGACCGCTCAGGACGGCCAGCGTTGCGCGCTGTTCGGCACCACGGCCATCGTGCAGGCGCGCAACGCAGTACTCAAACCCGAAGGCGTGGACGATATGGCAGCCGCAAGCTTTCTGGGCGTCTACACCACCGCCTGGCAAGCTTTGCATCACATCGCCCGTTTGCAGCCCGGCGAAACCGTGCTGATCCACTCGGCGGCCGGTGGCGTCGGGCAGGCGGCGGTGCAGGTGGCGCGCGCGCTTGATGCGCAGATCATCGCCTCGGCGGGCTCCGAACAAAAGCGCAGCTATCTGCAGCAGACGCTCGGCGTAGACCTGGTGTTCGACTCCCGCCGCCCTGCGCAGTTCGTGGAAACGATCCACGCATTCACGCAAGGCCGTGGCGTGGAGGTAGTGCTCAACAGCCTCGCCGGCGACGGTTTGCGCGAAAGCCTGCGCTGCCTCGCACCGGGCGGACGGCATGTGGAAATCGGCAAGCGCGACATTCTGGACGATGCGGCGCTCGGGCTGCTGGCTTTGAAGAACAACATCTCCTTCCATAGCGTGCACATCGATGGTTTGGCCGAAACGCATCCGCAGCGTCTGCGGGCCTTGGTGGAGGAATGCACCGCGCGCCTGGGCTGCGGCAAAGCCGCGGCCTTGCCCGCCACCGTCTTTGCGGCCAGCCAGGCATTCGATGCCTTTCGCCTGATGGCCGCGGGCGATCACATGGGCAAGGTGGTGCTCGCCATGCCTGCGCGTGGCGATGGCGCAGCCCTGGCATTGCAGGCCCAGGCCGAGCCGATTGCGCATGCACTGTTCGGCATGCACGAAACCTTGCTGGTCACCGGCGGTACGGGCGGCATCGGCCTGGCCCTGGCCCGCTTCCTGGCCGAGCGTGGCGCCGGACGCCTTTTGCTGGCCGGCCGGCGCGCGCACATCACACGGCGCGCCGCACTGGCGATCAAAGCCTTGCAGCGCGACTACCCGCGTTGCCACATCGAGCCCATCGCACTGGATCTGCGCGAAGACGGGCCGCTGGAAGAGCTACTGGCGCGCGAACCGAACCTGACCGGCGTGTTCCACCTGGCCACCTCGTTCGGCGCGGAAAAGGCGACCGAGATCGAACCTGGCTCGCTGGAAACCTGGTCTGTGAAAGCGGAAGCCGCGTGGCGGCTGCATCGTTTGACGGCCGCGCACAAGCTGCGTCACTTTGTACTGTTCTCTTCGCTCGGCGGCCTGCACGGCAACACGCAACAGGCAGTTTATGTCGCGGCCAACGCGGCGCTGCACGAGCTGGCGCGACATCGCCGCGCGCAACGCCTGCCCGGTATCGCGATCGATCTGCCGATCACCCTGGGCGCCGGACGGCTGAGCGAAACCCGGTACCTGCTGGAATTGCAGCTCAACACCGGCAAAGGTTTTGCCGCCATCTCGAGCGCCGACCTGGAAGGCTGGCTGGAACGCCTCTTCGCCAATCCGCAGGCCTGTCCGCCCGTGGTGGCGCTGGATGCGCCGCGCTGGCGCGGCTACTGGAACCTGGCCCCGCGGCGCCGCGCGTTCTTCGCCCATCTCGTGCCGCGCGACGCCTTGGCGACACAACCGCCCAAGACGAGCACGACCAGGCAGATGCCACCAGCGACGGACATCGAACAGGCCGCGCGCGAACAGGTGGCTACGCTGCTGGGCGCACGCGCCGACGAAATCGAACTGGATACGCCGCTTGCCGAAATGGGCCTGGATTCGCTCGGCGCGGTGGAATTGCTCTCATGGCTGCAAGACCGCTACGGTGTCGCCATCTCGCAAACGCAACTGCTCACGGGTGCTACCGCTCGCACGCTGGTGGAGGCCGTGTTGGCCGGCGGTGCTGTTGCATCCCCCATGCCGGTCCAATCCGTCGATGCGCGCGAGATCGAACAGGACGTGCGGCAACAAGTGGCCACGCTGCTGGGTGCGAAGGCCGGGGAGATCGAAGCGGATGCGCCGCTCGCCGAACTGGGGCTCGATTCCCTTGGTGCAGTGGAGCTTCTGTCATGGATGCAAAATCGCTATGCGGTGGAAATCTCGCAGACGCACTTATTGACGGGGGCCAGCACCCGAAGCCTGGTCGACGCGATCGCCGCGCAGAAAGGACCTGCGCACGATGCCATCGCACAAGCCCCTGCACTCGTTGAAGCGCCACGGGTAGCGCACGCGCCTGCGCCGCGACCGGACATCACCGTCAACGTCTCCAGCACACCGCAGGCCGTGGCGGCAGCGCTGAACACACCGCCACCGCTCTCGCTCGTATCCGAACCGGATGCAGCCATGGCGGTTCCGCTGCGATCCTTCCAGCCGGCGCGCACGGAAGAACAGGTCGTCCATCTGCCGCCCGCCCTTACGGCTGCCGAACTGGCACCCTTGATCGAAACCTTGCGCAATTGCCGGCAAACGCTGGTGCTGCGCGCGACGCCAGGCAGCGAACACTTCTGCCTGGGCATGGATCTGGGTGAGGCAAGTTTCGGCGATGCAACCATGAGCGAAGGACTCGAGCGATTTGCCGAACTGTCCAATCTGCTGGAAGCGGCGCCCATGCCGATCATCTGCGTGGTGGAAGGCGCCTGTCGCGGCGGCGGCATGCTTTTTCCCAGCCTCGCTTCCATCGTGCTGGCTACCGACGAGGCCACGTTCGGCTTTCCCGAAATACGCCGCGGAGGATTGCCCGGCGTGGTGAGCGTAGCGGCGCAGCGAAGACTTCGCGCGGCCGATTGCCGCCGCCTGATGCTCACCGGCGACGCCATCGATGCGCGTACCGCCAGGCGGTACGGATTGGTGGACGTGATGGGTTCCAAACAGGACATCGAGCAGGAACTCAAACGCCTGCTTATGCGTTTGGCCACCATCGAGCCGACATTGCTGCACGCCTGCCAAACCCGGTGCCCGGCACCCGACATGGCATCGGCCTTGGTGACCATGGGTGCATTGGGTGCGTCGGCGAATGAAGCCACGCACGACGCACAACCACTGGTGCGCGTGCAGCATGATGCAGCCGATGGCGTGGCAGTGATCGAACTCAACGATGCTTTGCATAGCAATGCCATCGATGCACCCATGGCCAGGGATCTACATCGCGCCATGGCGACTGTCCAGCAGCTGCAAGCCGTTCGCGCCGTCATCGTGCAGGGCGACGGCGCGCATTTCTGCGTGGGAGTGAACCCGTATCGGTTTACCGCCACGATGAAAGCCATGCCGGTACTGACGGCCGCGCATCAGGTCTTCGACATCTACCGCGCCTTCACCCGCATGCGCGAGTTGCCGGTGCCGGTCATCTGCGTGGTACACGGCAAGGTCGTGGGCGGCGGACTGGCTGCCATGTTGAACGCCGATTACCGGATCTGCTCGGCCGATGCGAGCTTCAATGTCGGCAACCTGCCGCGCGGCGTGTGTCCAGGCATGCTGATGTCCGAATCGCTGCAACAGTTGGTAGGTCGGCGCTGGGCATCCGAGCTTTACCTGCACGATTACACGCTGACCGCCGAACAGGCGCTGGAGCTGGGCCTGGTCAACGAAGTGCATCCGACCCTGGCCGAGGCGCAGGCAGCCGCCAGGCAGATGGCGCGTCATATCGCGCAGCATCCGGCTGCGGGCGTGCGCGCGACCACCGCCCTCATGCGTCCGCCGGTCGATCTTGCACGCCTGGCGCGAGAAAGCCTGGGCATCGCACGATGCGTGACGCAGGGCGACGCGTTCACCGGCACCTGGCAGGGCGAAGTGCGGCCATGGGTCTCCACGGCTGCAGCGATCACGCCACGGCAAGCAAGCAACACCCCGCTGGCGCCGGCAACTCCGCCGCCCGCTGCAAACCCGCCCGTGGCCGTGCTCCCTGCTTCGCCTGCCGGCGCAGCGCCGGTACGCGCACACAACGCCGGCATCATTGCGATGGAGCTGTACTTCCCCAACCACATGGTGCTGCAAGCCGACATGGAGCGTCATCATGGCTGCCCGGGCAAATACACCGTGGGCCTCGGCCAGGAGGCGGTCACGTTCTGCGGTGACGATGAAGACACCGTGTCGATGGCCTTGACGGTAGTGCAGCGTCTGATGGAGCGCTACGGCATCGACTGGTCGCAGATCGGCCGGCTGGAGGTCGGCACCGAAAGCCAGGTGGATCGCAGCAAGAGCATCAAGTCCTATGTGATGCAGCTATTCGAGGCGCACGGCTGCAGCAACATCGAAGGCGTGGATACGTACAACGCCTGCTACGGCGGTACCTCGGCACTGTTCAACACCATCGCGTGGTGCCAAAGCGAAGCCTGGGACGGACGCTATGGCCTAGTGGTGTGCGTGGACATCGCCGATCTCAACGAACAGCAATCGTATTTGAATGGCGCCGCCGCCGTGGCCATGCTGATCGGGCCGGACGCCGCGCTGGTGATGAAACCCGAGCGCGCCTCCCACATGCTGCATCGCTGGGATTTCTACAAGCCCGTCGGCTGGGCCGACCCGTTCCCGTTGATGCGCGACGGCAAGCACAGCATCGATCTTTATACGGCCTGCCTGGATGCCTGCCAGAGGGGCTTATCGGAGCGCCTCGGTAGCGGTTTGCTGGGCACCCACGACCATTTCGTTTTTCATTGCACCAGCACGTACCTGATCAAGCGCGCCTTCGACCGGGTGATCGAGAACGAAGCCCCCGCGCTGTCGCTGCGGGAAAAACGCGCGATGTTCGAAACGATGGTGCAGCCAAGCACCTATCTGACGCGGCAGATCGGTTCCACCTATACGGCATCGGTCTACGTCAATCTGTATTCCCTGCTGCTGCAATGCCATGACTCGATCGTCGGCAAGCGGATCGGGGTGTATTCCTACGGCTCCGGCTCCAGCGCAAGCTTCTATCGGATGGAGGTGGCGAAGCCGCCGCTGATCGATCGGGACATCGATGCACGACTCAAGGCGCGCCGCCGCTATGAGCCGATACCTTTCATCGCCTTGACCCGACAATATTCATCGGCCTACGGACGCTTCGATTACGTGCCCATGGCGTCGAAGGGCCGGCTCGATGGCGTGTTTTATCTGCTGCGGGTCGACGCATGGGGACAGCGCACGTATGCGCGTCACGGCCAATCGGCAGTCCCGGGAGTGTCCTCTGCCGGAAGCAACGATGTCGCCGCGCTGCCGGAACTCGAAGGCGCTCGCTCATGACGCAGAAGCTGCATGGCGCCGTGATCGAACCACCGCAGACCTCGCTGGCCGAGCGCGTGGCCGACGATCTGACGCTGCTGCCAGGGACCTTGCTGGCACACGGCGCGACGGCAGCGCGTCCACTGGATCGCATTCTGTTGACGGGTGCAACGGGCTTTATCGGCGTGCACCTGGTCGATGCACTGTTACGGTCCACCTCCGCCATGATTCATTGCCTTGTTCGCGCCGAACATGCACAAGCAGGCATGGCGCGGCTGGAGACGGCCATGCGCGGCTACGGCCTGGAAACCCGCGAACTGGCGGCGCGCGTTGCGCTGGAAACCGGCGACCTGACCGCACCGCGTTGCGGCCTGCGCGCGCCTCGCTGGGAGGCCATTGTCGAGGGGATCGATGCGGTACTGCATAACGGCGCCGAGGTGAATTTCGTGGCGCCCTATCACCAATTGTGCGCAGCGAACGTCTCGGCGACGCGCTATCTGCTGCAACTTGCAGCGCAGGCGGCATGTCGCTTCGTCCACATTTCCACCACCATGGCCGTTACGCCAGCCGGAGGCATTCGCCAGCTGGGGCACGAACGGATTTTCGAATACGACCCGCCGCCGCCGGTGGATGCGCTCGGTGGCGGCTACGGCCAGTCAAAATGGGCTGCCGAGCGGCTGGTCGAACTGGCCGCCGCCGCAGGATTACCCGCTTCCATCCTGCGCGTCGGCACGGTGATCGGTGACGTGCGCTCCGGACGCCGTCCGCAATACCAGCTGCAGGCACGCCTGGCGGCGGCATCGATAGCGGCCGGCCTGTTGCCAGCCCTGACCGGATCGGTGGATCTGGTGCCGGTCGAATACGTCAGCGCGGCAACGGTTGCGCTACTGACTCGCGCACCGATTTCAACTGGCGTGTTTCACCTAGCCAATCCACAGCCGCTGACCGCAGCGCAATGGCAGGCCGCCGTGCAGCGATTGGGCCTGCCGCTGCGCATCCTTCCCTTGGACGATTGGCTGGCCGCCATGCGCGAAGCTGCGCGAACCACACCGCAGCATCCATTGGCATCGCTGGTGCGCGGCGCGACGCTGGGCACCGGATTGCAGGAATTGCAGCAAGGCTTTCCCGTCTACGATTGCAGCCGCACCGTAGCGGCGCTCGCCGGTACGGGCATCGTGTGTCCGCCACCGGGCGACACCCTGGTGGCGCGATTGCTGCAGAGCGCGTGAAGTTCGCCGCATGCAAGTGCAGCTTGGAGCATGGTCATGACCACTGGGCAGGCATTGTTTTCCACGATCCCCGCAACATGGCTGGCGGAGCACGAAGCCCGCGGTGCCTCGACCGCGGAAGCATGGGCCTTTTTCGATACGCTTCCGGCCGTGGACGTGCACGAAATGATCGGCCGATGGCGCGGCAGCGGGCTTCCTACCGCCCACCCCATCGATGGCCTGCTGGAAGCTTACGGCTGGTACGGCAAGGCCTTCACCTCCCCGGAGGACGTGCAGCCGCTGCTGTTTTGCCACGGCCAGGGCAACGTGGTTGCTTTCCATCCGCGGCGCATGCCGATCAATCTGATGGTCAGGCATCCGGGGTGGCTTCGTCACAAGGCCGCCTGCCGCGCATTCGCCGCCGCGGCCCCGTTGCTGCGTACACGCCGTCCCATGGCACGCTTGCGCATGATGGAACATCGGGGGGTGACGAGCGCAACCATGATTTATGATCATTGGCCAATACTGGACACCTTCCGCCGGGTGAATCATGACACCCTGCTTGGCGTGATGGATCTTCGGGACATGGCGCAGCCTTTCTTCTTCGTGCTTCGTCGCCATACGGGTTGATTCTCGACCATCACGCCCCCGAATTCCCCTTCTCTCCGCAAGGACCCGGCCAACATGCCTGCAGCCTCTAAAGCCGCTGCGGATCGATCACCACGTGTGCAATGCGCAAGCGCTTCCATGTATACGTCACGTGCAAACGCCCTTCTTTGCCCTGGATGACCGCCGGATAGGAAAACTCCGCAGCAGACGCTTGCTCCAGCACCAACACCTGTTTCCAATGCGCCCCGTCGCTTGATATCGCCACGGCCAGCGTGCCGCGGCCGTCCCACCAGTGCTTGCCGTGCGTGGTCGGGTTGTAGACCAGGCAGGCGCGGCCGTCGGCCAGGATCGTGGCGTCGATGCCGGAGTTGGGATTGGGAACGTCCAGCAGCTTCAGCGCCGACCAGGTATGCCCGCCGTCCGCGGACCAGGTTGAGAACAGGCGATCCTGCTTCGTACGGCCGATCGCCTGCAGCCTGCCATCCGGCCAGTGCAGCAGGCTCGGCTGAATCGCCTCGATGGCATCGGGATTGGGCACCGGCTGGCTGGTTTGCCAAGTGGTGCCGTCATCGGTGGAAAGCTCGAAGTGGATCGTCCAGCGCCCCTGCTCCGCGCTCGACGGGCTGATGATGGTGCCATCGGCCAGTTGCACGGGTTTGTCCTTGATCGGGCCGAGCATGCCGGCCGGCAATGCACGCGCATCCGACCAGTGTTCACCGCTGTCGCCGGATGTCTTGAGCATGCCGCGCCAGTGCTGCGGATCGGGGCCGACCTTGTAGAACAGCATCAGCGGCCCGTGATGCGGCAGAAACAGCACCGGGTTCCAGGTGGGTTCGCGAAGCCCATTCGGGTGCGCGCCGTTCGCTACTTCGACCGGCGTCGTCCAGTGACCGTGCACGTGGCGCGACAGCCAGATGCCCACACCGGGATCGCGTTCCTGCTTGCCGCCGAACCAGGCGGCGACGAGACCTGCCGGCGTCTCCACGATGGTGGAGGCATGGCTTTGCGGCGTAGGCGGCGTGGTGGCGATAAATTCACGCAGGACAATCGGGTCAGTTGCCATGGCCGGCAGCGACGTGGCGGTCAGCAAGGACATTAGCGCCGAGCGCATGAGCGAACGCGTGAATATCATTTGGCCGTCTTTACGTCCGGTTCGTACCAGACCGGCTGCGTGGCGCCACGCACCACCCTACCGTTCGGCGCCTGCAAATCAAACACTACCACCGTGTTGTCGCCCTGTTCCATCCATGGCGCCGGCCAATACAGCGAACGCTGCGGACCGATATTCCAGATGCGCCCAAGATTGTGCCCGTTCACCCAAGCAAAGCCTTTGCCGAACGCGCTCATGTCCAGGAACGTGTCGGCTGGCGACGCCACCTTGACGTGACCTCGATAAAACGCAGGTCCGCTTACCGGCTGCGTGGTCCATCCGCGGATCGCATCCGGTGAGGTCATCGGCAGCGGATAGGTCTGCCAACCGTGCAGTTGCTTGCCATCCAGCATCACCGGATCGACCAGCCCTGCGCGGCCATCCGCGAGATGCGGCCCGTAATTGATGCGTCCGGTGTTCTCCACCAGCACGTCGAGCGTATGCGCGCCGGCATCGAGCGTGATCGGCAGTCCTGCCTGTTTAAGACGCCGATCCACCGTACCGATCGGCTTGCGATCGACGTACACCGTTGCGTAGTCGCGTACCTCACCCAGATAAAGCTGCGCCTTCACCGGGCCGCTCACTTGCGTGCGATAGAGGATGTAGCCGTACGCCTGGCCGAACTGTTCCATCGGCTGCGGCTGCTCTGTGGTCACCGCCTGGGGCAAGTTGTCCCATAGCGATGCCGATTCGGTAAGCGTAAACGCGGGCACCGCCGTAAACGGCGCGGGCGCAGGCAGCGGCGGCGGCTTGATGCCGGTGGCCTTTTCGATCGCGTCGCGGAACATCGCGAATTTCGGCTTCGGCCGACCTGCTTCATCCAACGGCGCGTCGTAGTCGTAGCTGGTGGTCTGCGGCGCGTAGTGATCGTTGGGATTGCCCTGGAAATTGGCGCCGTTCATGAAGCCGAAGGTGGTGCCGCCTTCGAACATGTAGAGGTTGACGGAGTAACCCTGGCTCAGCATCCATGCCAGTTCTTTCGTCTGCACGCCGGCATCGGTATGGGCGTGCGGCTCGCCCCAATGATCGAACCAGCCGGCCCAGTATTCGCCGGCCATGCGCGGTTGATCGGGCCGGAACGCCTCGAGTTTCGCGAACGCGTCTTTCGCTTTGCCGGTGCCGAAATTGACCACCGCCAGCACGCCGGGCAATGCGTCGTTACCCAGCAGGTCTGCGCCATCGGAGGTGAACATCAGATCGGTGCCGAAGCCGGCGCGGATCAGCGCCTGGTGGATCTGCGCCATATACGTGCGATCGTCGCCGTAGGAGCCGTATTCGTTCTCGACCTGCACGGCGATGATCGGCCCGCCATGCGCAGCCATCAGCGGCGCCAGTTCCTTGCCCAACCGCTGGAAGTAGCGTTCCACCGCCTGCAGGTATTTTGGATCTTGCGTACGCACGTGCAGATGTGGGTCGGCGAACAACCAGGCGGGAAAACCGCCCGCTTCCCATTCGGCGCATACATACGGACCGGGGCGAAGGATCACGTCCAGTCCTTGCTCCTGCGCCATGCGTACGAAGGTGGCCACGTCGTTGTCGCCGCTGAAATCGAACTGCCCTGGCTTGAGTTCGACCGCGTTCCAATAAACGTAGGTGGTGATCGTGTTCAAGCCCATTGCGCGGGCTTTCTGCAGGCGGTCTTTCCAGTACGCGCGCGGAATGCGCTGGAAGTCCATCGAGCCGGAAATGACTTGATGGGGCTTGCCGGCGCGAACGAAATGATCGCCCTGGATGGTGATGGGCGTGTTTGCAAAAGTGCACCCGCTCCACATCAACATGCCGAGCATGCATGCAGCGACGGAGCTTTTGATTGTTTGCGATAGACGAGTCATGCAGGCCGCGATGAGGCGTAGGTTGGGTTAGCGCAGCGTAACCCAACGTGTTCGGGCGACATTATTGGGTTGCGCTGCGCTAACCCAACCTGTTATTTCCCGCACACGGGCTACTTCGGCAATGCCATGCGACCGTCGATGGCAAACGTTGCCGTAACACCCTCTGCATCGCCAGGCTGTCCGCCACCGACAAATACGCGATAGTGCCCTGCCTTCACAGCGCGCTCGCCGGCCGCATCAACAACGCTGAGTTGCCGCGGGGTCAGTTCGAAGCTCACGCGACGGCTCTCTTTTTTGGCCAGATGGATGCGTTGAAAACCAACCAGCGCATGCCGCGGCGCCAGCGGATCGTCCGGCACGTCCAGGTAAACCTGCACCACTTCGTCGCCTTCGCGATCGCCCTCGTTGCGCACGACGGCAGTTACGGTGAGTTTCCCACCCGCATCCAGCTTTGTAGCCGACAGCTTCGGTTCTGCGTACGCAAAATGCGTGTAGCTCAGGCCATAGCCGAACGGATAAAGCGGCGTGCCTTCGAAATAACGGTACGTACGGCCTTGCGTGGCATAGCTGACGAACGGCGGCAGATCGCGGGTAGAGCGATAGAACGTCACCGGCAGGCGTCCGCCGGGGTTGTAATCGCCCGCCAGCACCTGCGCGATCGCGCGGCCACCATCTTCGCCCGGATACCACGCCGCCACGATGGCGTCGGCATGCGCCTTGGCCCAGTTGAGCGCGACGGCGCTGCCGGACATCAGCACCACGATCAGCGGCTTGCCGCTGGCCGCAGCGCGCTCGAGCAAAGCTTGTTGCGGTTGCGGCAGGCCGATATCCGTGCGATCGCCGCCGTTGAAGCCGGGCACGTCGATGCTCAGTTCTTCGCCTTCCACATCAGGCGAAAGGCCGACGAACGCCACGATCGCGTCCGCGTTGCTAACGGCGACCTGGGCTTTGGCCAACTGTGCGTCGGCCGGCGCCAGCCATTGCAGGCGCACGCCCTGGTCCTGGCCGCTGTGCACGTATTCCAGGCGGATCGCGTGTGGCCGCGCATCGGTCACGTGCAGCGTGGTCTGCATGTGCGTATTGTCGCCGCTGTCGTCGAGCACCTTGTTGCCGTCGATATACAGGCGCAGCGGATCGTGCTGATTGTTGCAATCGAAGCAGCGGTCCACGTGCACGGCGAGCGTGTAATCGCCCGGCGACGGCGGCAGCCATTCGCCGCTCCAGCGCACCGCGTAGCGATCGGCATGCAAGGCGTCGAGCGGCGTAACGTGATCCCAGTCGAAATCGATCCTGCGGTCCGTGTGCATCACAGCCGGCTTCCCGCTGAAATCAACATTGGCGAAGTATTCGCCGGCCAAGCCAGGCTGACCGTTCGCGCGCAAGGCGGTTTCCGGGATCGGCACCGGCACGCCTTCGGCGATCGGCGCGCCCTGCGCGTAGTGAATGCGCTCGGTGCCCAGGCGCTCGCGCAAGCCTTCCAGCGGCGTGACCGGTGCGCGCGCCGTACCGTGATAGTTGGCTTCCAGGGTTTCCAGCGTGTCGGCATTGGGACCGATGACCGCCACGTTCGCGCCGTTGCGCAATGGCAATGCGCCATGGTCGTTCTTCAACAGCACGATCGATTCCAAGGCCGCCTGCAAGGCGAGCTTGCGATGGGCGGCGCTGTCCACCTGATCCATGCGGATGCTGGCGTAAGGGCTCGCGTCGCCACCCCATTCGCCCAGGCGATAGCGCGCGGCGAACAGGCGCGTAAGTGCGGTATCGAGCACCGCTTCCTTCACATAGCCCTTGTTCACCGCCTCGAGCAGATCGGCATACGCAACACCGCAATCCAGATCGGTGCCAGCCTGGATCGACGCCGCGGACGATTGCGCATTGTCCGGCTTGAAATAATGGAACTTGGTCATGTCGTCGACCGCATCGCAGTCGGAAACGACAAAACCATGGAAGCCCCAGTCGTGACGCAGGTGCGTGGTGAGCAGATCGCTGTTCGCACACACCGGCGTACCGTGCAGCGCGTTATACGCGCACATCACCGAATCGGCGCGGCCTTCGGTGATGGCGGCGCGAAAGGCAGGCAGATAGGTGGCTTCCAGGTCGTGCGGCGATACATCCACATCGAAGCCGTGCCTGCCGGCTTCCGGTCCACTGTGCACGGCCAGATGCTTGGGCGTGGCGATGGCGCGCGGATGCGCCGGATCGTCGCCTTGGATGCCGCGAACGAAATGCACGGCGAGCTGACCAGTGAGATACGGATCTTCGCCGTAGGTCTCCTGTCCCCTGCCCCAGCGTGGATCGCGGAAGATGTTGATATTGGGCGACCAGGTGTCCAGCCCCGTGCCGATATGGCCAAGCTTGCCCGTCTGGCGGCCCAGCGTATGCAGGGCGCGCACTTCTGTGCTGATCACCCCCGCCACATCCTTGATCATCGGCGCATCGAAGCTGGCGGCCAGGCCGATCGGTTCCGGGAAGTTGGTCGTCGGCACGGACCCGAGCGCGCCGTGCAGGGACTCGGTCCACCAGTTATAGGCCGGAATGTTCAGGCGCGGGATCGCGGGCGCAACATTGACGAGCTGGCCGATCTTCTCATCCAGCGTCATCTGCGCGACCAGCGCTTCGGCCTTGGCGTTGGCTGCGTCACGCACGGAATCGGCCTTAGTTGCGTCTTGCGCGGCGGCCTGGGCCGAGGAGTGCGCCGCCGGGGTGAAGATAAGACAGGCCGCAAGGGCCAGCGTCGATGCGCCGCGTTTCAGCATAATGAGAGTCCCTGTAGGTCTTATTGATTTTGCACGCTATTTGATAGCGCTACCAAACGGTAATATAAAAGTCGGACAAGTGGAAGCAGATTTTATCGGTAAACCCAGGAATCGAAAGCGCCGACAATTCCTGTTTCTAATCAGGATCGTAAATCAGCGCTAACGACAGACGCGGACCGAATTCGCAAATTTCACTTGCAGGTGAGGCCCGCCGGCTGTTTAGTCTGACAATAAGGCGGACCAAGCCACGGCTTTAAAAATAACGGATGGCCTTCGCAGCCGTCGCAACAGGGAGACATTCATGAAAACGCAAGTCCTCATCGGCGGCCTAGTGACAGCCGCGCTGGCCCTGATCGCGCCCGCGGTTCAGGCCCAGGTCCAGACCGTCGTGCCGCCCGTGGTTCAGGGCGCCAGGCCCGTGATCGTGCAGAATATCGTCGTCCACTCCAAGGCGCTGGAGGGCAATCTCGAAGGCGAATCGCCCGACCGCAAGGTCATCGTCTATCTGCCGCCCGACTAC
>NZ_JBQCHP010000135.1:0-5581 GCF_051954575.1 Dyella sp.
ATCCCGTGTACAAGCGCCAGCTGTTCCCCGATGCGATTCTTGGCGAGAAGTTCGACCAAGGCACGACGGTGTGGGAGAACGACGGCGTCCGCCTCTGGACGCAAGGCGACGACGGCGTCGGCATCATCTCGTTCAAGACCAAGATGAACACGGTCAACGACCAGGTGCTCGACGGCATCCAGCACGCGATCGGCATCGCCGAGGAACAGCTCAAGGCGGTGGTGATCTGGCAGACCAGCGAACCGTTCTCCGCCGGCGCGGACCTGAAGGGTGCGCTGGGCCTGCTGCAGGCCGGCAAGGTGAAGGAATTCGACGCCATGGTCGCCAACTTCCAGCGCACCAGCATGCGCATCAAGCATGCGCTGGTGCCGGTGGTATCGGCCGTGCGCGGCCTGTGCCTGGGCGGCGGTTGCGAATTCCAGATGCATTCGGCGCGCACCGTGGCGGCGCTGGAAAGCTACATCGGTCTGGTTGAAGCCGGCGTCGGTCTGCTGCCGGCCGGCGGCGGCTTGCATGAGCTGGCCATCCGTGCGGCGCAGAGCAATCCCAGCGATCCGTTCGAAGCGCTGAAGAAAGTGTTCGAAACGGTAGCGATGGCGAAGGTCTCCGCCAGCGCGCTGGAAGCCAAGCAGCTGGGCCTGTTGCGCGACAGCGACGTGGTGGTGTTCAACGCCTACGAGTTGCTTTACGTCGCCAAGCAGGTGGCCGGTTCGCTTGCGGAAAGTGGTTATCGCCCGCCGCTGTACGCGCGCAACATTCCGGTTGCCGGCGATGTCGGCACGGCCACGTTCAAGGCGTCGCTCGCCAACCTGCAGGCTGGTTACTTCGCGTCCGAACACGACGTAGCGATCGCCACGCGCATTGCCGACACGCTGTGCGGCGGCGCGATCGAACGCGGCTCGCTGGTGGACGAAGAGTGGCTGCTGGCATTGGAGCGCAAGCACTTCGTTGAACTGGCGCAGACCGAGAAAACACAGTCACGCATTGCGCACACCATGACCACCGGCAAGCCGCTGAGGAATTAACTCGTCGCCCCGGCGAACGCCGGGGCCCAGCGACGTTCGCACGCATCAACAAAGACACTGGGTCCCGGCGTTCGCCGGGACGACGGCAAAAAAACTAACGGCGTTGCTGCATCGCGCGACGCCACGGAGCAAAAACACATGACCAAGCAAGTGCAAGACGCCTACATCGTCGCCGCCACCCGCACCCCGGTCGGCAAGGCACCGCGCGGCGTATTCCGCAACACCCGTCCCGATGACCTGCTCGCGCACGTAATCCGCGCCGTGATGGCGCAGGCGCCGGGCATCGATCCGCACGGCATCGGCGACGTGATCGTCGGCTGCGCCATGCCCGAAGCCGAGCAAGGCATGAACGTGGCGCGCATCGGCCTGCTGCTGGCCGGCCTGCCGGACACCGTGCCCGGCGTCACCATCAACCGCTTCTGTTCCTCGGGCCTGCAAGCCGTCGCCATGGCTGCGGACCGCATCCGCCTGGGCGAAGCCGACCTGATGATTGCCGCCGGCACCGAAAGCATGAGTATGGTGCCGATGATGGGCCACAAGGTGGCGATGAATCCGGGCATCTTCGACAACGAGCACATCGGCATCGCCTACGGCATGGGCATCACCGCCGAGAACGTGGCCAAGCAGTGGAAGGTGTCGCGCGAAGCACAGGACGCGTTTGCCGCCCAAAGCCATGACCGTGCGCTGGCCGCGATCAAGGCGGGTGAATTCAGGGACGAAATCACGCCGTTCCAGCTCGACGACCATTACCCTGACCTGGCCACCCGCGGCATCAAGACCGACAGCCGCACGATCGACACCGACGAAGGCCCGCGTGCCGGCAGCACGCCGGAGGTGCTGGGCAAGCTGAAGACCGTGTTCCGCAACGGCCAGTTCGGTGGCACGGTGACTGCCGGCAATTCCTCGCAGACCTCCGACGGCGCCGCCGCCGTGCTGCTGGCCAGCGAGCAGGCGATCAAGCAGTACGGGCTTACCCCGCTGGCACGCTTCGTAGGCTACTCGGTGGCTGGCGTGCGTCCGGACATCATGGGCATCGGTCCGAAGGAAGCGATTCCCAAAGCGCTCAAGCAGACGGGTATCGGCCAGGGCCAGCTCGACTGGATCGAATTGAACGAAGCCTTCGCCGCGCAGGCGCTGGCGGTAATCGGCGATCTGGGCCTGGACCCGTCCAAGGTCAACCCGCTCGGCGGCGCCATCGCGCTCGGCCACCCGCTGGGAGCCACCGGCGCCGTACGCACCGCCACGCTGGTACACGGCCTGCGCCGCCGCAAGCAGAAGTACGGCATGGTGACCATGTGCATCGGTACCGGCATGGGTGCGGCAGGCGTGTTCGAGGCGGTCTGACACCCCAGCACCCTCTCCCCGCCGGGGAGAGGGTTGGAGTGAGGGGACAACCTCGCCGAAGCAGGTAGGATGGGGTGCAAACCCCACCATCGGAATGCATGTACATGGCGGTGTTGGGGTTTGCACCCCAACCTACGGCGAGCTGCACGATCTCGCTTGTCCTGATCCCGCGCCCGGCGAATAATGCGACAACTGCGGCGCACACCCCGATGCGCCCACGTCCCGAGCGCTTCCGACTTCCTCGCCACCCGGCAAAGGCCCGCTGCGCTCGCTGCAGGAACCCTTGTGAGCGCGTTGAGTGAGGAAAAGCTGGATCTGCCGGCCACCGATCAGCCGGTCTATCCCGATTACCGCACCATTTCCCTGATCGTCGGCTGCGCGATCTTCCTCGAACAGGTCGACGGCACGGTGCTCGCCACGGCGCTGCCCACCATGGCGCGCGATTTCGGCGTATCCGCCCCGGCCATGAGCGTGGCGGTAACCAGTTATCTGCTGGCGCTGGCGGTGCTCATCCCGGTGAGCGGCGCGATTGCCGACCGCTTCGGCGCCAAACGCGTGTTCAACAGCGCGATGGTGGTGTTCATCATCGGCTCGGTCTTGTGTTCGCTCACGCATAGCCTGTCGATGATGGTGGCGGCGCGGCTGTTGCAGGGCGCGGGCGGCGCGATGATGGGGCCGGTGGGCCGGCTGGTGATCCTGCGCACGGTGGAGCGCAAGCATCTGGTGTCCTCGATGATGTGGACGCTCATACCCGCCGTGCTCGGCACCATGGCCGGGCCGCCGCTGGGTGGTTTCATCGTGCAGTACTTCGACTGGCGCTGGATCTTCTACATCAACGTGCCGATCGGCGCGCTGGGCTACTGGCTGGTGCGGCGCTATGTGCCGGAAGTGCACAGCGGCACGCGCCCGGCGCCGTTCGACTGGCTGGGTTTTGCACTGTGCAGCGTTGGCCTGAGCTGTTTGCTGTTCGGCCTGGAGCTGTTCGGCGAGAACACTCGCATGCGCAATGGCGTGATGCTGGTCGCTGTCGGCGCGGCCGCGTGCCTGGCCTACATCGGTCATGCCAGGCGCCGCGAGCACCCTGCGGTGGACCTGACGCTGCTGCGCATCGATTCGTTCCGCCTGTCGGTGATTTCGGGTGCGCTGATGCGCATCACCCAAGGCGCACAACCATTCCTGCTACCACTGTTGTTGCAGATCGGGCTGGGGTTTTCGGCGTTGCGCAGCGGCCAGTTGATCCTGGCCATTTCCGTCGGTGCGCTACTGGCCCGCCTGCTCACCACGCGCCTGTTGCGCTGGATCGGTTTCCGCCGCGTGATGCTCTACAACGGCGTGCTGGCGGGCCTCAGTTACGCCGTGTGCGCGTTCTTCCGCGCCGATTGGCCGTTCTGGCTGATGTTCGGCCTGCTGACCTGCTGCGGCGTCATCATGTCGGTGCAGTTCACGGCCTATAACACCATTGCCTACGAAGCCGTGCCGACCGAGCGCATGAGCGCGGCCAATAGTTTCTATTCCACCTTGCAGCAATTGATGCTGTCGGTGGGCGTGTGTTGCGGGGCGCTGATCCTCAAGCTGGCCATGGCGGCCAGCCATAACAGCGAGCCGAGCCGATTGAACTTCTCGGTGGCGTTCCTGGTGGTGACGCTGATTTCGCTCAGCTCCACCTATTGGCATCGCGCCTTTGCGCACGACGCGGGGCATGAGATGAGCGGGCACCGCCAGCGCTGAGGATACCCTGGCGACACACTGTTTCCCTGGCGGCAGTTCTCCTTCGCCATGGCCGGCTCTATCTTGCGCGCCATCCATAACCAGTGAGGTGTTCCATGATCGAACGGCGTACTTTCGACAGCCTGGGTGGCGCCGACCACGGCTGGCTCAAGGCCAAGCATCACTTTTCGTTCGCCAGCTACCACGACGCCAAGCGCATGGGCTGGGGCGCGCTGCGCGTGTGGAATGACGACACCATCGCGCCGCAGACCGGTTTTCCGGCGCATCCGCATGCGGATATGGAAATCATCACCTACGTGCGCGAAGGCGCGATCACTCATCGCGACAACCTGGGCAACCAGGGCCGCACGGTGGCCGGCGACGTGCAGGTGATGAGCGCGGGCAGCGGCATCACGCACAGCGAGTACAACCTGGAATCGGATACCACGCGCATTTTCCAGATCTGGATCATTCCGGACGAACGCGGCCGCGCGCCCTCGTGGGGCACCAAGCCGTTTCCGGCCGGCGAGCGTTCCGGACGCTTCGTGGCGCTGGCCAGCGGCATCGAAGGCGATGCGGACGCCCTGCCCTTGCGCACCAATGCTCGCGTACTCGGCGCCACCTTGAAGGCCGGCGAAACCGCGCACTACACGCTGGACCCACGGCGCTATGCCTATCTTGTGCCGGCCAAGGGCGCGGTGGAGGTCAACGGTGTGCGGCTCGACGCGCGCGATGGCGCGGCGATCCGTGACGAAACATCGGTGGCCGTGACCGCACTGGAAGACGCCGAGCTGGTGCTGGTCGATACCAGTCCGTAACCCCAAGCAACAAGGAGCGCCGCTGATGACATCCATGCAAGCCATCGAGATTCCGCATTTCGGTGGTCCGGAAGTGCTGGTTCCAGTGGAGCGCCCGATTCCCCGCCCCGGCGCTGGCGAAGTGTTGATCAAGGTCGTCGCATCGGGCGTGAACCGGCCGGATGTCTTCCAGCGGCAAGGCCACTACGCGCCGCCGCCCGGCGCTTCGGATCTACCCGGATTGGAAGTGGCGGGTGAACTGGTGGATGGCGATTTCAGCGGCGGCAATCCATTCGGGCTCAAACGCGGCGACGCCGTATGCGCCCTGCTGGCCGGCGGCGGCTACGCGCAATATTCGGTGGCGCCGCTGGGCCAATGTCTTCCCGTACCCGCGGATGTGAGCGTGCAGGACGCTGCCGCGCTGCCGGAAAACTATTTCACCGTGTGGAGCAACGTATTCGATCGCGGCCGGCTGGGGCAGCGCGAAAACGGCGGCATGGAAAGCCTGTTGGTACAGGGCGGTTCCAGCGGCATCGGTGTGACGGCGATCCAGCTTGCACACGCGTTGGGTCATCCGGTGTTCGCTACCGCCGGCAGCGATGAAAAATGCCGCGCCTGCGAAACGCTGGGCGCGCGCGCCATCAACTACCGTACCGAGGATTTCGTCGAGCGCGTGAAAGCGTGGACGGATGATCGCGGCGTGGACGT
>NZ_JBQCHP010000136.1:0-2542 GCF_051954575.1 Dyella sp.
CCCCGCATCCTGCACGATGCGCAGATCCGACTCCGGCCACGAACGATGCAGATCCCACGCGCTGCGCATCGGGCATACCACGTCGTAGCGCCCTTGCACGATCACCGCCGGAATGCGCCGGATGCGATCGACGTTGCGCAATAGCTGATCGTCGTGTTCAAAGAAACCGCCGTGCACGAAGTAATGGCATTCGATGCGCGCAAACGCGAGCGCGAATTCGTCCTCGCCGCTGCTATGGATGTACGCCTCGTCCTGGTACAGGAAACTGGTGGCGCCTTCCCATACCGACCAGGCGCGCGCGGCGGCCAGGCGAACGCGTGGGTCCATACTGGTGAGGCGGCGGTGGTAGGCGCTCATCAGGTCGCCGCGCTCAACCTCGGGAATCGCAGCCAGGAACGACTCCCATGCATCCGGATACAGCGCATCGCAGCCTTTCTGGTAGAACCATTCCAACTCCCAGCGGCGCAGCATGAAGATCCCGCGCAGCACCAGTTCCGTCACCTTGTCCGGATGCGTTTGCGCATAGGCAAGCGACAGCGTGGAGCCCCACGAACCGCCGAACACCTGCCAGCGCGCGATGCCTAAATGTTCACGCAAGCGTTCGATATCGGCGACCAGGTGCCAGGTGGTGTTGTCCGTCAGCTCCGCGTGCGGCGTCGATTTGCCGCAGCCGCGCTGGTCGAACAGCACGATGCGATATACCTTCGGATCGAAGAAGCGCCGGCATTTGGGATTGGTGCCGCCACCCGGGCCACCGTGCAGAAACACCACCGGCTTGCCGTTCGGATTGCCGCTCTGCTCGTAGTAGAGCGTGTGCAGGTCGGATACCTTGAGCAGGCCGACGTCGTAGGGCTCGATCTCGGGATACAAGCTGCGGCGATGCTGGGACATGGGCGTGGGTGGCGTTGGAATGGGAGCGCACATGGTACGGGGGCTCGCCACATAACCCAAGTCGCGTAGGTTGGGGTGCAAACCCCAACATCTCGCACACGGCGACATGGCTATGTTGGGGTTTACACCCCAACCTAGGCGAACAATTTGCCTGGGTTGAGTATGCCGTTCGGATCGAACACCGCCTTCACCCCGCGCATCAGGGCAATTTCCGCCGCGCTGCGCGTGCTTTCCAGATACGCGCGCTTCACCAGGCCAATGCCATGTTCGGCGGAAATGCTTCCGCCATGACGCTGCAGCGCTGCCGCCAGCAGCTTGGTGACGTGTTCGCATTGCGCAATGAACTCTGCGTCACTCTGCGACGCAGGCTTCAACACGTTGATATGCAGGTTGCCGTCACCGATATGGCCGAACCACACCACTTCCATCTGCGGATATTCGCGCGTGAGCAGTGCCTGGATGTCTTGCAGAAAGGCCGGCACCGCGCTGATGCGCACGGAGATGTCGTTCTTATAGGGCTTGTGCGCAGCGAGACTCTCGGTGATGCCTTCGCGCAATCGCCATAGCGCGGCGGCTTGCGCTTCGCTTTGCGCCATGACGCCGTCGGCGATCCAGCCTTGCTCGACCGCCTGTTCGAACACGGCCAAGGCTTCTTCCTGCGCGCGCTCGTCCGCGGCATCGAACTCGGTGACCACGTAATACGGATAATCGCCGTCGATCGCACGTTGCGCGCCATGCGCAAGCACATGCTTCAGCGCGACATCGGTAAAGAATTCGAACGCCTGCAACGGCAAGCGCGCCCGAAACAGCGCGAACACCTGCATCAGCGCATCCATATCGGGCAAGGCCAGCAGCATCACCTGCGAGGCCGGCGGCGGATCGGTAAGGCGCAACGTCGCTTCCACCACGATGCCAAGCGTGCCTTCCGAGCCGATCATTAATTGCCGTAAGTCATAACCACTGGAGTTTTTGATCAAAGCGCGGTTGAGATCCAGCAGCTCGCCCTGGCCCGTGACCACCTTCAGACCGGCGATCCACTCACGCGTATTGCCGTAGCGGATCACCCGGATACCACCGGCATTGGTGGCGATATTGCCGCCAATGGCGCAGGAGCCGCGCGCCGCGAAATCCACCGGATAGATCAGGCCCTGCTCGCGCGCCGCCGTGTGCACGGCTTCCAGCGCAATGCCCGGCTGTACGGTGAGCGTGCGGTCGACTGCGTCGAAACCCAGTACCCGGTTCATGCGCGCCAGACTCAGCACCAGCTCACCATTCGCGGCCACCGCCCCGCCGGAAAGGCCGGTACGGCCTCCGGAGGGGACGATCGCCACCTTGTGGTCGTTGGCCCAGCACACGATCGCCTGCACTTCCTCGATCGACGCCGGCAGCGCGATCGCCAGGGGGGCCGGCGTCCAGCGCCGCGTCCAATCCCGGCCGTAGTGCTCCAGGTCACCTGGCTCGGTGAGCAGGCGCAGCTTGGGCAGGCGGCTGGAAAGGTCGGCGAGGGCGTGCGGGTTCATGGCGGCTCCGGCAGGGAAGGCCCTCAGCGTGCCACGTCTAGTGCTGCGACGCCACAAAATCTGGCATAGTGTTTGGACATCCAAACGCCAGACCATCATGAAGACCTCGTTTCCCAAGCAAGACATCAAGG
>NZ_JBQCHP010000137.1:0-32013 GCF_051954575.1 Dyella sp.
CCGCGCTGGGTGTGTGGGGGTCCCCCCCCCCCCACCCCCAACCCGACATGGCCCACTGGGGGCGGGGGGGTTGCGGGGCCCACCACCCCAACCTACAGTGGATTGCGTTTATTTCGCCGTGACGGGATCGTGGCGCAACGCCAGGCCCTTCAAGATGTTCAACGCCTGCGACAGCGCGTAATCGCTGGTCGCCAGCTTGGCATTCTCCGCGCTGCCGTCGTTGTTGATGCCATCGCCATTGGCCGCGACTTCATTGGCCAGGTGATGCGGCAGGTCGGCTTCGGAGCTGATCGGGTTCTGCGTATCGTCCACCTTGGCGACGGTGAGGTCGGCCAGCGGAATGTCGGGCTTGATGCCTTCGGCCTGGATCGAAGTGCCCTTAGGGGTGTAGTAGCGCGCGGTGGTGAGCTTCACCGCGTGATCGGCATCAAGCGGCAGCACCGTCTGCACCACGCCCTTGCCGAAGGTGCGGCGGCCGACGATCAGGGCGCGATGGTTGTCCTTGAGCGCGCCGGCCACGATTTCCGCCGCCGAAGCGGTGCCGTTGTCGGCCAGCAGCACCATCGGCGCGCCGTTCAGAAGGTCGCCCGAATGCGCGGTGAAGCTGAGGTTGGAATCAGGCAGGCGTCCGCGCGTGGTGACGATGGTGCCTGAATCGAGGAAATCGTCGCTGACGGAAACCGCCGCCGTCAGCAGGCCGCCCGGATTGGAGCGCAGATCCAGGATCGCACCTTTTTGCGCGCCGTTCTTCTGCAGCAACCCGCCGAGTTTCTTCTCCAGGTCGCTGGCGGTGTCGTCCTGGAACTGGCTGATGCGGATGTACGCGTAGCCGGGTTCCAGTTCGTGCACCTTCACGCTGGTCATGGAGATGCGTTCGCGGGTGAGTGTCATGCTGACCGGCTGGTCGGCCTTCTCGTGCAGGATGCCCAGCGTGATCTTGCTGCCCGGATCGCCGCGCAGGGCGTCGAACATGCTGTCGATGTTGTCCGGCGTGATCACCTTGCCGTTGACCGAGGTAATCACGTCGCCGGGCTTGATACCGGCGCGCGACGCGGGCGTGTCGTCGATCGGCGAGACGATCTTCAGCATGCCGTTGTCCTGCATCACCTCGATGCCAAGGCCGCCGTACTGGCCGGTGGTGTCCTCATTGAGCTCCTGCAGGCCTTCCTTGTCCAGATAGGCGCTGTGCGGATCGAGGCCGGCGAGCATGCCCTTGATGGCGTCGTTCATCAGGGTCTTGTTGTCGACCTTCTCGACGTAGGCCTGGCGGATGATCTGGTAGACGTGCGCGAAATTGCGCACGTCGTCCATGCTTACCTGATCCGACGGCGCCGCGCTGCTGCTTGCTTTTGCCGGGGCGGCGTCGCTGGCGGCGGGCGCGGCCACATCAGGCGCCGCCTGCGCGTACAGCGGGGGCGTCGCCAGCAACAGGGCGATCAGGCAGAAGCGGGAAAAACGCATGAGGCAAAACTCCAAAGGAAATGAGGTGACGATCCCGTTGAGACCGCTCGGGGTCGTCGAAATTCATGGCCAAAGCATACGCCGAAGCGGGTAGCCGAAGTGTTGATCTCGATCGCGCGCGCAGCTCCGTCCTCGGCGCACACAGGATGAAGCGGAAGGCGCCGTATCAGTGCTTCTGGCTCAGCCAGGTGCGCGGATCCACCGGCTTGCCGTTCTGGCGCAGCTCGAAATACACACCGGTGTTGTCGCCGGTGCTGAGCATGGCGGTGCCGACCGCCTCGCCGGCGGCCACGTCGTCGCCGACGCCGTGCAGCAGCGTTTCGTTGTTGCCGTACATGCTCAGCCAGCCGTTGCCGTGGCTGAGGATGATCAACTGGCCGTAGCCGCGCATGAAGTGCGCATACACCACGCGCCCGCGCGCCACCGCCTTCACGTCCGCGCCGCGCGGTGCGCCGATCAGCACGCCGTTGCCGAAGGTGTGCACCGGACCCGGCGCCGGCCACGGCAGGTTGCCGCGGATGTTGGCCATGGCCTTGCCCATTTCGCCACTCGGCACGGTGGGGTTGCTGCGCGCCTTGCGCGCGGCCTCGCGGGCCGCGTCGTCGATCGCCTTCTGCAGTTTGGACAGCAGGTCGTTGAGGGACTGCTCGTTCTGCTTCAGTGTCGCCAGCTTCTGCGCCTGGTTCTTGTATTGCGCATCGATCTGGCTGGCGACCTGCTGCTGTTGCTTGCGCTGCTGCTGCAAGGCCGCCGTCTGTTGCTGACGCTGCGTGCGGGTGGCTTCCAGTGCCTGTTGTTCCGTGGTGATCTGGGTTTCCAGATCCTGCAGCTTGGTCAGCTCGGTCATCAGTTGCTGCACTTTCTGCAACCGGTCCTGCTGGAAGTATTTGGAGTATTCCAGCGAACGGGCGATGCGCGCGATGTCCTCGTCGCCCAGCAGCAGGCGCAAGTCCGAGCCGTGGCCGACGGCGTAGGTGGCGCGCAGCAGATCGGCGATCGCGGCGCGCTGGCCATTGAGCTTCTGATTGAGCGTCGATCGTTGCGTTTGCAACTGATCGAGCTGCTGCTGCTTGGCGGCGATCTGCGCATCGGTATCGCGCACCGCCTTGGCGGCAGCGGCCACCGCATCCGATTGCTTGGCCAGTTCGGCGTTCACGTTGTCGCGCTTGGCGGCGGTGTCGGCCTGCTCCTTGGCCAGCGCCTGCATCCTGGCGCGCAGGTCGGTCAGTTGCTGCTTGGCCTGGGCCTGTTCGGCTTCGGCCTTGCTGTCCTGTGCGGCGTTGACAGTGGCGGGAAAGGTGGAAGAAAGGGCAATCGCCGCGGCGACAAGGGAAAAAACCAGCGGACGGGAGGTGCGAGAGGGTATGGGCATGCGCGGATTATCTATGAGCTGGACTATTCCCGCGAGACGCCCCAAACGGCGCCCTGTTGCGCCTTTGCGGACACTTGCGCGGCACTGGTCTGTTAGCGCGCGTGCATACAGCTAACAACCATTTTTCATTTGGACGTCTAGCCGGCTTTGACGCGACGCACAAGTTGTGCTTAAAGTCGGGTTGCAAGCCTTGTTCGCATGCAGCTTGCCGCCTCCTGGGCGGCAGGCTTTTTGCGCCTTCGAACCCGGAGCAAGAAAAGGGGATTTGAACTCATGTTGGTGGCACCGCGGTTGTACGACCCCAGTTTTGAACACGATAGTTGCGGCTTTGGTCTGGTGGCCCAGATCGACGGCCGTGCCAGCAAATGGGTGGTCGATACGGCTTTCGCGGCGCTCGCCAAACTTTCCCACCGCGGCGGCGTGAACGCCGACGGCGTCACCGGCGACGGCTGCGGCGTGCTGATCCATCATCCGCAGTCCTGGTTGCGCGCGATGGCGGTACAGGCAGGCATCCCGCTGGGCGAGCGTTTTGCCGCCGGCCTGGTGTTCCTCGAATCGGCCGACAGCGAAGCGGCCAAGACGCTGCAGCGCTATGTCGCCGAAGAGCGCCTGCATGTTGCCGGCTGGCGCGACGTGGCGGTGAATGCGGATGCCTGCGGTCCGCTGTCTGCGGCGGCCATGCCGGTGGTGCGGCAGATCTTCATCAACGCCGCGGACGACATGGACGAGGCCGGCTTCGAGCGCGCGCTGTTCCGCGCACGCCGCCGCGCCGAACATGCGCTGGCGGACGATCCGCAGTTTTATGTGGTGTCGCTCTCGGCGCAGGTGATCGGCTACAAGGCGATGGCCGCGCCGGGTCGCCTGCGCGACGTGTTTGAAGACCTGCGTCATCCGGCGCTGTCGGCCGACGCGGTGGTGTTCCACCAGCGCTTCTCCACCAACACTACGCCGCAATGGCGCCTGGCGCAGCCGTTCCGTCTGTTGGCGCACAACGGCGAAATCAACACCATTCGCGCCAATCGCCGCTGGATGCAGACGCGTGCGCATGTGTGGCGTTCGCCACTGGTGGATCTCTCCGACATCGGCCCGTTCGTACGCCAGAGCGGTTCGGATTCGGAAAGCCTCGACAACGCGCTGGAACTCTTGCTTGCCGGCGGCCTGGACATGCTTGCCGCGATGCGCGTGCTGGTGCCGCCGGCGTTCGCCGCGCGCGAAGGCATTGACGAGGACCTCGCCGCGTTCTACGAGTACTACGCCCTGCACAGCGAGCCGTGGGATGGTCCCGCGGGCCTGGTGATGTGCGATGGCCGCTACGCGGTATGTACGCTCGATCGCAACGGTTTGCGTCCGGCACGCTGGGCGCTGTCCGACGACAACCACGTGATCGTCGCCTCCGAAGCGGGCTTGTGGGACGTGCCGAGCGCCCGCGTGATCGCCAAGGGCCGTCTTGCGCCGGGCGAAATGATCGCGGTGGATTTCAAGACGCATCGCCTGCTGCGCGACGCCGACATCGACGACATCAACCGCAAGCGCGCGCCGTATCGCGATTGGTTGCGCGCAGGCGTGAGCTATCTCGAATCCGACCTGATCGATCCTTCGCTGGCCGCTGAGCCGCTGCCGGCGGATGAATTGCGCTGTTACCAGAAGCTCTACGGCCTTTCGCGCGAAGAACGTGAAACCGTGCTGAAGGTGATTGCGGAACTCGAAGCCGAAGCCACCGGCTCGATGGGCGACGACACGCCGGTCGCGGCGATGTCGCGCCAGGTGCGCCCACTGTTCGATCGTTTCCGCCAGGCGTTCGCACAGGTGACCAATCCGCCGATCGATCCGCTGCGCGAAAAACTGGTGATGTCGCTGGTGACGCAGATTGGGCCGGAAGGCAATGTGTTCGATCTCAAGCCTGAAAACGCCAAGCAGATCCTGATCAACTCGCCGGTGCTCTCGCAGCGCAAGCTGCGCCAATTGCTGGCGATGCCGCAGTACGCCAATGCGCCGCGCTTCGATCTGATGTATGCGGCGGAAGAAGGGCTGGAAGCCGCCCTGCGTCGCTTGTGTCGTGAAGTGGCGCAGACGGTGCGTGACGGCTGCGCGCTGGTGTTCCTGAGCGACCGTTATCCCCAGCGCGATCTGCTGCCGATCCATTCGCTGCTGGCGACCGGCGCCGTGCACGCGCACCTGATCGACGAAGGCTTGCGCTGCCATTGCAACATCGTGGTGGAGACCGCCACGCCGCGCGATCCGCACCAGTTCGCCTGCCTGATCGGTTACGGCGCCACCGCGATCTATCCGTGGCTGGCCTACCAAAGCCTGTTCGAGCTGGGTCGCGAAGGACATATCGAAGGCGATCGCGCGGAAATCGGCCGCAGCTACCGCCGCGGCATTCGCAAAGGCCTGCTTAAGATCCTGTCGAAGATGGGCATCTCCACCGTGGCCGGTTATCGCGGCGCGCAGCTGTTCGAGATCGTTGGCCTGGCGCCGGAAGTGGTGGAGCTGTGTTTTCCCGGCACGCCTTCGCGCATCGGCGGAGCGAGCTTTGCCGATCTGGAGCATGAGCAACTTCTGCTGGCGGCGGAAGCCTGGAACCAGGCGCAATCGCTGCGCGCCGGCGGCCTGTACAAGTACGTACATGGCGGCGAGTACCACATGTACAACCCGGACGTGATCGGTACCCTGCAGAAAGCGGTGCGCACCGGCAATCCGCGCGACTATCGCGAATACGCCGATTACGTCGATCGTCGACCGCCGTCCGCGCTGCGTGATCTGCTCGGGTTGAAGCCTGCGGCCGAGCCGATTCCGCTGGAAGAAGTGGAAACGGTCGATGCGATCCTGAAACGCTTCGATTCGGCCGGCATGTCGCTGGGCGCGTTGTCGCCGGAAGCGCATGAAGCGCTGGCGATTGCCATGAACCGTCTCGGCGCGCGCAGCAATTCCGGCGAAGGTGGCGAAGATCCCGCGCGCTACGGCACCGAGAAGGCGTCCAAGATCAAGCAGGTGGCTTCCGGTCGCTTCGGTGTCACGCCGGCCTACCTGGTGAATGCCGAAGTGCTGCAGATCAAGATCGCGCAAGGCGCCAAGCCCGGCGAAGGCGGCCAGCTGCCCGGCCACAAGGTGGACGCCACCATTGCGCGCCTGCGTTACGCCAAGCCCGGCATCGGCCTGATCTCGCCGCCGCCGCATCACGACATCTATTCCATCGAAGACCTTGCCGAGCTGATCCATGATTTGAAGGAAGTGAATCCGGAAGCATTGATCTCGGTGAAGCTTGTTTCGCATGCCGGCGTCGGCACGGTGGCGGCCGGCGTGGTGAAAGCGGGTGCGGACCTGATCACCGTCAGCGGCCATGACGGCGGCACCGGCGCGAGCCCGCTCACATCGATCAAATATGCCGGCACGCCGTGGGAACTGGGCCTGGCCGAAACGCAGCAGACGCTGCGCCGCAACGACCTGCGCGGCCGCGTGCGGCTGCAGACCGACGGCGGCCTCAAGACTGGCCTGGATGTGATCAAGGCGGCCTTGCTCGGGGCGGAAAGCTTCGGTTTCGGCACCGGTCCGATGGTGGCGCTGGGCTGCAAGTACCTGCGCATCTGCCATTTGAACAACTGCGCCACCGGCGTGGCCACGCAGCACCCGATTTTGCGCAAGGACCACTTCATCGGCTTGCCCGAAATGGTGATGAACTACTTCACCTTTATCGCGCAGGACGTGCGCGCGCATCTGGCGCAGCTCGGCGTGCATTCGCTGGGTGAGATCGTGGGTCGCACGGATCTGCTCGAGCAGCTCGAAGGCGTGACGCCGGTGCAGCACAAGCTCGACCTCACGCCGCTGATCGACGGCACGGGCCTGAGCGCGCGCAGCGAATTTGCCTGCACCTTGCCGCGCAACCCGATGCGCGACGACGCCGAACTCGCTTCGCGTATCGCCATCGATACGGCGGCTGCGGTGGCGAACAAGAGCGGCGGCACGTTTGCCTATTGCATCGAGAACACCGATCGCGCGATCGGTGCACGCCTGTCCGGTGATGTTGCGCGTCGTCACGGCGACCACGGCATGGACACGAACCCGATCGAGCTGAAGCTCGAAGGCGCGGCCGGCCAGAGCCTCGGCGCCTGGAACGCTGGCGGCGTGCACATCGAACTGGTCGGCGAGGCCAACGACGGCGTCGGCAAGGGCATGGCCGGTGGCCGCATTGTGGTGCGTCCGCCGGCGGATGCGCCGTACGCCAGCCAGGACGCCTCGATCATCGGCAACACCTGCCTGTACGGCGCGACCGATGGCGAGCTTTACGCCGCAGGCCGCGCGGGCGAACGTTTCGCTGTGCGCAATTCCGGCGCCATCGCCGTGGTGGAAGGCGCCGGCGATCACTGCTGCGAATACATGACCGGCGGCGTGGTCGCGGTGCTCGGCAAGGTCGGCCTCAACTTCGGCGCCGGCATGACCGGCGGCTTTGCCTACGTGCTCGATATCGAGCGCGATTTCGTCGACTGCTACAACCATGAGCTGGTCGACATCCTGCGTATCTCACCCGAGGGGATGGAAAACTACATGCAACACCTGCGGAAATTGGTCACCCGCCATGTTGAATTGACTGGCAGCGAATGGGGTCGGCAGATTCTGCGCGACTTCCGCGGCCTGCAATACAAGTTCTGGCTGGTGAAACCCAAAGCCGCAAGCCTCGCCGTGCTGGCTGAAGAACTCCGGAGGGCGGCATGAGCGCAAAGCTGTTCCAATTCCTCGACCTGCCCCGACAGCCGCCGCGCACCGTCCCAGTGGCGGTGCGCGTGCTGGGCTACGGTGAAATCGGCGGCGACTTCGCCTCGCCGCAGGCCGCTTCGCAGGCGGAGCGCTGCATCGATTGCGGCAATCCGTATTGCGAGCATGCCTGTCCGGTGCACAACTACATTCCGAACTGGCTGAAACTGGTGCAGCAGGGCCGCATCCTGGAAGCGGCCACGCTGATGCACGAAACCAATCCGCTGCCGGAAATCTGCGGCCGCGTGTGTCCGCAGGATCGTCTGTGCGAAGGCTCGTGCACGCTGGAGCAGACCGCGTTCGGCGCGGTCACCATCGGCAGCATCGAACGCTGGGTGACCGACGAAGCGCTGCGCCAGGGCTGGCGTCCGGATCTTTCCAAGGTGCGCGAAACCGGTTTTCGCGTGGCGGTGATCGGCGCCGGCCCTGCGGGCCTGGCATGCGCCGATCGCCTGCGCCGCGAAGGCATCGCGGCGGACGTCTACGATCGCCAGCACGAGATCGGCGGCCTGCTCACCTTCGGCATTCCACCGTTCAAGCTCGACAAAGGCGTGGTGCGCACGCGCCGCGACGTGCTCGAAGGCATGGGTGTGCGCTTCCTGCTCGGTAAAGAGGTAGGACGCGACGTGGAATTCGGCGCGCTGCTGGAAGAGTACGACGCGATCTTCGTTGGAACTGGCGCCTACACCTTTGTAGACGGCCAATTGCCCGGACGCGAATTGCAGGGCGTGCACGACGCCTTGCCGTTCCTGATCGCCAACACCGAACGCCTGCTGCGCGATGAGCCGGCCTCCATGTTCGATTTCCATGGCAAGCACGTGGTGGTGCTCGGCGGCGGCGATACCGGCATGGATTGCAACCGAACCGCGATCCGCCTCGGCGCCGCATCCGTCACCTGCGTGTACCGCCGCGACGAGGCGAGCATGCCCGGCTCCGCGCGCGAGGTGAACTACAGCCGCGAGGAAGGCGTCACCTTCATGTTCCACCGCCAGCCGGTAGCCATTCTCGACAACGGCAAGGGCCACGTGCGCGGCGTGCGCGTGGTGGAAACGCAACTGGTGGACTCGGGCGATGGACGCCCGCGCCCCCAGAACGTGCCCGGCACCGAATCGGAGATTCCGGCAGACGTGGTGATCCAGTCGTTCGGCTTCCTGCCCAGCCCGCCCAATTGGCTGCATGCGCACGGCGTGGAACTGGCGCCATCGGGCAAGGTGATCACCGGCGCCAACGGTCGTTTGCCGCACCAGACCAGCCATCCGAAGATCTTCGCCGGCGGCGACAACGTGCGCGGCGCGGATCTGGTGGTGCGGGCGGTGTACGACGGCCGTGAGGCGGGTAGGAGCATTGCTGGCATGTTGGTGGATGCGTCGACGAAAGCGGTGGCTGCGGGCTGACGCGTCCATCGCAACTGGATGTCCTGAAAAGGCGGCGCTTCAACGCGCCGCTTTTTTATGGTCGCAAGTTTGCCGCGGAATCAGCTCCAGCCAGTGCGTACTTGCTCCTGGGTACGCACATCCAGGCCGGCGCGCGTCATCGCCATTTCACATTGGCAGCCCTGAAACGTCTTCCGATCAATGCGCGCTCGTTTGTGATTGGTAACTAAGCATTTGCATGGCATCGCAATATGCTGCGTTTGCACACATCGCCTTTGGCCTGCCAAAAAAATATTTTAATTCAGCGACTTAATGGATTTTTCGGAAAGCGGTGCCATGGATGCCTGTCTTTTCAGGCCAGGCGGTGCTGTTAATTTCTTGCGAAGTGTGATTACTATTCCTAAGAGCGCATCTTTTTACGACGTAGGTTTATGCGCCAGGGGAGCCAGCAGATCCCTGCCCAATTCCCCACATCTGCTGACCAAGAGGGAGAGATCATTCATGCGTATGAAAACGACACGGCTGCGCGACGCCATCGTGTGGACGCTGTTCGCAGGTTCCGCCGGTTTCGCGTTTGCTGCCAACGCGCAGACACAAGACGCGACGCAATCCACCAAAACCTTGGAAAAGGTCGTCGTGACCGGTTCCAGCATTCCGCGCACCGACCTGGAAACCGCTTCGCCGGTACAGGTGATTACCGCCAAGGATCTGCAAGCCAGTGGTCTGCCCACGGTGGCCGATTTCCTGCAGCGCCTCACCGTCGATGGCGCCGGCTCCATTCCGTCCACCTTCGGCAATGGCTTCGCCAGCGGCGCCACCGGCATTTCGCTGCGCGGCCTGGGCGCAGGCTCCACGCTGGTGCTGCTCAACGGCCGCCGCATGGCCTCGTTCGGCCTGGCCGATGACGGCCAGAAAGTGTTTACCGACCTCAGCACCATTCCGATGGAAGCGGTCGAGCGCGTCGAAGTGCTGAAGGACGGCGCATCCGCTATCTACGGTTCCGACGCCATTGCCGGCGTAGTGAACATCATCCTGAAGAGCGATTTCCACGGCGCGGTGGCCAAAGTGTCGACCGGCGTTTCCGGCAACGGCGACGGCAACCGCTACAAGGCGTCGCTGACGGCAGGCACCGGCGACCTCAACAAGGATCGCTACAACGTCCTGTTCAACCTGGAAGGCATCAAGGACGACGCGATCCTTGCGTCCGACCGCAGCGACCGCAAGTGGATCGGCACGGGCGACCTGCGTCCGTGGGGTTACAGCGCGACAGGCAGCCAGTTCCTGGGTGGTGCGATCACCGGCGGCGGTGCAGCGGCGGGCAGTTCGCCGACGGGCGCTTTGGGTATTCTGGGTCTCGACAACAAGTATCACTACCAGTCTCTGCCCGGTTGCAGCCAGTTCTCCAACATCTCGCAGGCTGGTGGCGGTGGCGGTTGCCTGTGGGATACGGCGAAGTTCCGCTGGATCACGCCGAGCGACCGCGCGCTCAACCTGTTCGTGCGCGGTACCTTCAAGGTATCCGATGACATGCAGGTGTACAGCGAGTTCGGTTACTCGAACAAGGTGTCGAAGTTCCAGACCACGCCGTCGGGCACCTCCGGCGCCTGGGGTTATCCGGGCGGCCCGGTCAATGCCAGCAGCGGCACGGGAGCCGTGGTGCTTGGACCTGGCGATCCCGACAATCCTTACGGCGCGAACGCACGTCTGCGTTACTCCGCGTGGGATGTCGGTCCGCGCGTGCAGCGGACGGATAACGACTTCTACCGCTTCCTGGTCGGTGTGAAGGGCACCTTCGGCTCCTGGGATTACGATGCCGCGTACATGCATTCGGGCACCGATCTGACCAGCACGCGCTGGGGGTATCTGCGTTACAGCGCGGTGCGCGATGCGCTCACCAATCCCAACAGCCCGTTCGGGTACTGGCGCATCGGTGCGAACTCCGGCCTCAACAATCCGGGCATCTACAGCTACATCTCGCCGACGCTGCACGCCAACGCCAGCAGCGTGCTCGACTCGATCGACGCCAAGATCACGCGCACGCTGTTCGATCTGCCCGGTGGTCCGGTGGGCCTGGCACTTGGCACGGAATATCGCCGCACGGCGGTGTCGCTGACGCCAACTACGTACACAGACACGGGCGACATCATTGGCCTGGGTTACTCTGCCTACAAGGGATCGCAGTCGGTAGCTGCAGGCTATTTCGAAGTGGATGCGCCGGTGCTTAGCACGCTGGAACTCTCCGCTGCTGGCCGCGTGGATAGCTACAAGGAAGGTGCCACCGCCGTGACGCCGAAGTTCGGCATCAAGTGGTCGCCCACCCCGTGGTTGTCGCTGCGCGGTACGTTCGCTGGCGGTTTCCGCGCGCCGAATCCGGCTGAAACCGGTGGACGCCTTGCTGCATTCACCAACGCCCCCGATCCGGTGCGTTGCCCGAACGGCACCCCATTGACGGCCCTTGGAGCCGCGCAGTCGGACTGCAACCAGTCGATCGCGATCATCACTGGCCCGAACGCACATCTGAAGCCGGAGCGCTCGCGCAGCTACACCGGCGGCATCGTGCTGGCGCCGACCGCCGACACCTCGCTGACCGTCGATTACTGGCGCATTCGTCGCACCGACGAAATCAACCAGAGCACCGCTGCTTCCGCCATTGCCGCGGGCAACGTGATTCGTTCGGACAATAACCTCACCGGCATTCCCAACAGCGGTACGCTGCTGGCGGCGGAAGGCAGCTACATCAACTCCGCGGCAACTTCGGTGCGTGGCGTGGATCTGGATTTCACGCAGCGTTTCGACCTGGGTACGTACGGCCGGGTGAACTTCGATCTGAATGCTACGCATCTGATCTCGTATGCCCGCCAGGACGCCAGCGGTACCGTGCAGTACGCCGGCACGCACGGCAATTGCGATACCACCAATTGCATCGGCACGCCGCGTCATCGTGCGCAGCTCACCGCCGACTGGGATATCAACAACTTCTCGCTCGGCGCCACGGTGAACTATCGCAGCGCGTTCAAGAATGTGCCGTACGCGGGTGCTCCATGCAATGCTGCGTTTGCCGATAATACGGACGCTCCGGAGCATTGCCGTATCCCATCGTTCACCACGGTAGATTTGTCAGCCAGCTATCGCTTCGCGAACAACTTCGAAGTGTTCGGTTCGATCCAGAACCTGACGGACGAAATCGCTCCGCTGGACCCGACGACCTACGGTGGAATGAACTACAACCCGCTCGATTCCACCGGCGCGATCGGCCGGTACTTCACGGTGGGTGCGAAGTACACGTTCGAGTAAAAGCAGTCATGCTGCATCGGCGATGACGATGCAGTGGATGTGAAAACAAGCGGCGCGTCGATCATCGACGCGCCGTTTTTTTGCGTGCAGTCATGCAAACGCGACGATGTGCTTCGCTCACGCACGGTGTCTTTTCGTTCCGTACGCACGCAATCGCATATCTGGAAAGTGTTAACAGATCGGCCTGATCAGGCGCGCCGTTGCACGAGTCAAACAACGACCACGTAACGCGCGCTGCTTATGCGATGGCGTGTTTTCCAGGCAATTGACGCGTTAGCAGTTGCAAGTTCAAGCAGCGACTCAGCCTTGTCATCGCAAAATATTGCGTGATGTTAAGGACTTGTCTGATTGCGCAAGGGTGTGGAAGACTTCGGCCCCGTGTCCCCACACGCCCAACTTTCCCCTACCCGCAACACTCCCTAGTTGGGCAATCACAATCCGCTGTACCTTGGAGGGTATGAAAAATGACTCGTAATAAGCTTGCGCTTTCGCTGGCTGGCCTCCTGCTTGCCCCGATTGCCGGCACCGCTTTCGCGCAGAGCACGCCGGCTTCCACCCAGGACCAATCACAGGCTGCCCCGAGCCAGGGTAATGCCAAGCAACTGCAGACCATCACGGTGACGGGTTCGGCGTTGCCGCGCGTGGATACGGAAACGCCCTCGCCGGTAACGGTAATCACTGCGCAGCAGATTGCGCGCAGCGGTTACACCACCATTTCCGACGTTGTTCGCTCGATTTCGGCCGACAACTCCGGTTCGATCCCCAACGCGTTCACCAACGGCTTCGCAGCCGGTTCCTCGGGCGTGGCGCTGCGTGGCCTGACCGTGAATTCCACCCTGGTGCTGGTCGATGGCCAGCGCGCTGCCAGCTATGCGCTTTCCGATGACGGCCAGCGCTCCTTTGTGGATCTCAACACCATTCCGCTGGCCGCAGTGGAGCGCATCGAAGTGCTGAAGGACGGCGCGTCGTCCCTCTACGGCGCGGATGCGATCGCTGGCGTGGTCAACATCATTCTGCGTCCGAGCTTCAAGGGTATCGAAGGCACCGCCGACGTCGGCAATTCCCAGCATGGCGGCGGCTTCACCAAGAAGGCCACTTTCATGGCTGGTGCGGGCGACCTGGACAAGGACCGTTACAACGCCTATTTCAGCGTGCAATACGAGAAGGACAATCCGATCTGGACGCGTGACCGCGGCTTCCCGTACAACACCGATGACCTCAGCTCGATCGGCGGCCCGAACCCGGAAGTGCCAGGCAACAACACGGGCTCGACGGTAGGTTCGATCACCGATCCAGCCACCGGCTTGCTGCACCCGCTGAGCAACTGCACGCCCAATACGCACCTGGTTACCAGCAGTGCCGGTAGCTACTGCGGCCAGAGCCTGGTCAACCAGTACACCCAGTTCCAGCCGGAAATGGAGCAGGGTGGTATCTATGGCCGCTTCACGGTCAAGATCAACGACACCACCCGCGCTTATCTGTCGGCCAGCTACATGCAGGCCAAGACCTGGACTGTGCTGACTCCGACGCAGATCCAGAACAGCACGCCGAACAACACCAACAACATCACGCTGCCGAAGGGCAATCCCTCCAACCCGTTCGACGGGGATGCGCCGATCAACTATGCGTTTGGCGATATTCCTCGCGGCACCAATTACGACAACCACAACGTACGCTTGGTGGGTGGCGTCCAGGGCACCATGGGTGACTGGAACTACAACACCACCGCTACGATCAACCACACTTGGCTGAATACAGACCAGTTTGGTTACATCAGCTACAACGCGTTGATCAACGCGATCAACAACGGCACCTACAACTTCGCCAATCCGTCCTCGAATTCGGGTGCCATCCGTGCCACGCTCGCACCCGGCTATGCCAAGACATCCACTTCAGACCTGGATTCGTTGGACTTCAACGCCAGCCGCAGCTTGTTCGACCTGCCTGGTGGTCCGGCCGGTCTGGCGGTCGGCGCGCAAGTGCGCCATGAAGCGCAAGACGATCCCACGCTGAACCCGAACTTCGAGTTCCAGGGATTGGGTAACGCCACGACCAAGGGCAGCCGTGATGTTGCCGGCGTGTATGGCGAGTTCGACATGCCGTTGCTGGAATCGCTGGAAGCCGATGTGTCCGGCCGCTTCGACCACTATTCCGACGTGGGTAACAACTTCTCGCCGAAGATCGGCTTGAAGTGGAAGCCTTTGGATTGGGTCGCGATCCGTGGCACGTATTCGAAGGGTTTCCGCGCACCGAGCTTCGCCGAAAACGGTTCCAGCTCCGCGCAGGGTTTCGTCACCATCACCCCGCCGGATAGCTTCCAGGCGCTGCACGGTGGCAATGCTTACAGCTCAACGCCTTATGCAATCTCCGAGTACACGCTCGCCAACCACAACATCAAGCCGGAGAAGGCCAGCAACTTCACCTTTGGTGTGGTGGTTCAGCCCACCAGCTGGCTGAATGCCTCGGTGGATTACTACAACATCCGCAAGAACAACGTCATCACCTCGCCCGACTACGGCAGTGCGCTTGCTGCTTACTGGGCGAACGGAGGTACCGTGCCCGGCGTGACGATTACGCCGGATCTGGCCGACCCGCAGCATCCTGGCGCGCTGGCGCGTCCGGCCGTGCTCACGGGTGAGTACATCAACGCGAACTCGCTCAAGACCACCGGCGTGGATGTGGATATCCAGGGCCATTGGGATTTTGGCAGCATGAAGTACATCACCGAACTGCAGGGCACGCAGATCTTCCAATGGAAGATGATCCTGCCGGGTGGCGTCGTGCAAAGCTACGTCGGTACGCAGGGGCCGTACAATCTCTCGTCCGGCGCGGGCACTCCGCGTACCAAGGGTTCGTGGTCCAACACGGTCATGTATGGACCGCTGACCGTTACGGGAACGCTGTACTACACCAGCGGTTATCAGGAAATTGCCGAAGACGTGGGCGTCGGCCCCGGTTCGTGCCTTTTCCTCAACGCTGCCGGCACCGCCTTCATGCCTTCGAACTGCCACGTTGGTTCATTCTATGACTTCGATCTGACGGGCAGCTACGACATCAACGACCACATCGCGATCACCGCATCGCTATTCAACGTGTTCGATCGCAAGGCGCCGTTTGATCCCGCAAACTATGCAGCCAACAACTACAACCCGACTTATACGCAGTCTGGTGTTGTGGGTCGCTTCTGGAATGTGGGTGTAAAGGTGAAGTTCTAAGGCGAAAGGGGCGTCGTGGCGGGCCGATTCATGCGCCGTTGCTTTCGACCTTAAAGCCTGCACGTAAGAAAAAACGGCGCACCGAATTTCTCGGTGCGCCGTTTTTTTTATGAAAAACCAGTTGTCGCCGTCTGGTGGTTATTTATAAGAGCATTCCGTTGGCTTAAGAATTTCACACCGCTAAAACGTCCTTTTCAAGAAACTTTGATGCGCTTGGGCCTGATGCGTTTCCGGTTCGGGTCGAAGCGCTGATCTCAAGTGTTCCCTCAAAAACAGGAGAGCGTGATGCAAGAGCAAATTCTCAAGGATCAAAAGGATCTGGTGCGTCCATTCGCGCGCTTGAACGCGCGGGTCATCCCGCAGGAAGAAATTGACCGGTTTGGGTATGTTGATGGCATGAAGGTAGGTTTCCTCACTACCACCGCCTGGGAGCCGGAGGTAGGTTGAGCAGACCGAACTTCCGTTTCGCCTTACGCGAGCCCGTTGATTGACGGGCTCGTCCATTTTCAGGACGGGAAAGGGTGCCATGCACAGTCCACAAGCAATGATTTTTGCTCCGCTCAATGATGCACACGCTAGCGCGGTCCATTGGGCGCTGGAAAGAAACGGGATGGAAACGCTGTGGGCGCCATCCTTGCATCTAGGCGAAGCGGCAAGGTTTTCGATTCACGCAGGCAGGGGAGGTATCAAGGCAATCGGCCCCTGGGGTAACTCGAGCGACCTGAAGTCGGTATGGACCCGCGTAGTGAAAGCGCCGCAAATCGAAGGCCTTGCCGAGTTTGATCACAAGTTTGTGCACAAGCAGTGGGAAATATTTCAGCGCAATGCATTTGAACTTGCCGCCGACCTGGCCGCAGGATTGTGGGTAAATCATCCCATTGCTGCATACGCTGCTGAAAGCAAGCTGCTGCAACTGAAGGTCGCTAACGAAGTCGGTTTGCCAATCCCCGATACGGTAGTAACCAATGATGCGGTTACCGTTCGTGACATGGTCGGAAAGCTCGGCAAAGTTGTCTTCAAGCAGTTCTATGACTTCATGTGGAAAAACCACCGCGACGGAAAGCTCTATGGAAGCAGCCCGTCTATTCTTGATAGAGAAAGTGACCTGCCGGACGACGCCATAGCGCTGTGCCCCGGTATCTATCAACGCTATATAGATAAAACCTTCGATTTGCGCGTCACGATGATCGGTGAGCGGTTCTTTTCAGCAAAATTGCGCAGGAAAGACCGGGACGCCTATGTCGATTGGCGGCCGCACGTTTACGAGGACGAACTGTTGCTGGAAGAGTTTACGCTTCCGGCAAGCGTGGAAGTGAAGCTGCGGGCTTTGATGAAGAGGCTTGGTCTTGTCTTCGGCTGTATTGATCTTGTTGCCGATAAAGAAGGTGATTTCTATTTCCTTGAAGTGAATCAGCAGGGGCAGTTCCTGTTTGTCGAGGAGCAGGTTCCCGATTTGCCTGTGCTGAAAGCGATGACTGCGATGATGCTGCAGGGTCGTGTCGACTACTCCATGAATATCGAAGCCGATGTCTGCTTCGCCGAATACCGGCAGAGCGACGAGCATGCGCGTCTTCTTGCAGCGCCATTGGAAAAAAGCGACATCTTTGTGGTGGAGGCCTGAGCGGGCCCGATGCGCCTTGACCAACGCAATCAATCATGGGGCGCCGTTGCAAATTATCTGACCTTCGCGCCGTACGTTGTCGTACGGCGCGACTTGCATTCAAGCACTGAAGCCACGCGTGCGAATAGGATGCCTTGGAATAAGGCGGGTAAGGAACGCGGGGGTGACGTGGCAAGCGCCGCCGCCAAACGTACTGCTCGTCGTACCCCATTTTTGCGCATATCCGGCACCTGCATCTGGCGCTGGATGGGATGCGCTCGCTGGCATGCGTGGTCGGCTATGCTGTTCCCGCAGTGATAGCCGTTTGCGGACAACGCATCACGTGCTCCCTCACAGATGGAACTGGCCAGGTGCTGGCATCTTTCGGATATGTTATGGATTCCTAGACCGAATTGAAGAAGGGGAGATTGCATGCGTATAGGCCTCGCCGCCAACGCGCTTCATCATGATCACGACGACGCGGCGCTGTTTCGTTGGCTGCGAGCGTGCGAGCAGGGCATTCGTGAGCTCAACCTGCACCTGCATGCAGTAGGACGTACGCATGCGGCGATCGAACGGGTGGGTTACTTGGCCGATCATCCTGGCCTTGTGCGTTATCCCTATGGGCGCGAAGGCGGTCTCATGAAACTGGTCGCCGAAGTGGTGGGCATGCATGCGCCGGAGCGTGCGCTGGATGGGGCGATCTACCTGATCGATCCGGTCGATCCGTCTTCCATTTTTCCCGAAGCGGTGGCCTTGAAGCGCCAATGCGTGATTCATCAGAAGCCTTTCATCTCCACCGTGGCGTCGGCGCGCGACTGGATCGAGATGGAGCGCATCCAGGCAGGCTTGGCGCCCGACGCGGGCGCTGATGACCTGCATGCGCTGGAAACCCAGACGCTGGCGTTGATCGCACATGATGCAATGAAGCCGCAGATGATGGCCTACGCTTCCGATCACTTCGATGTGCTGGCGCGTTTCGCGCGCCGCGTGGCCACAGGTACCACCGGCCAGCAGTTGAACGAGTTGGCGTGGAGCCGCGGATGGCCACAGGGTGAGCACTGGGTGGAACGCTATCAGAGCGGGCCGATGGGCGGCGACGCGCAGATTGCCGACCTGGTGCTGGAGGGACGCTGCCAGCGTGCGATCTTCTTTGAAGATCCGCACGTCGCGCGCCAGCATGAAGCCGATATCCAGTTGCTGGAACGCGCGGTGACCACAGTGACCGATAGTACGGTGTGCATGACTTCACCACGTGTCGCGGCGCGCTGGGCCGATGCGGTGCGCAAGCGTGCGGGGTATGTTTCCGCTTCGCGATGAGGCAAATATGCGGTGAAGATCCCTCGGAGAGCGTTGCTTCTATGAGATTCATGGCAAGTGTTGCCCCTCACCCCAACCCTCTCCCCGGAGGGGAGAGGGAGCCATCGTCCCGCAGAGGTGTGTCATGTGCCTGATCGCCTTCGCCTGGCAAGCCCATCCGCGCTGGCGCCTGCTGCTTGCCGGCAACCGTGATGAATTTCATGCTCGGCCCAGTGCTCCTTTGTCGCGCTGGAACGATCTGCCGATCGTCGGCGGGCGCGATCTCGAAGCGGGCGGTACATGGCTGGGCGTTACGCCGGCGGGGCGATGTTGCGTTGTCACCAACGTGCGTGATCCTCGCGATCCGCAGCATGGCGTATCGCGAGGATTGCTCGCGACGGATTATCTCACCGGCTCCCTCGACGCGGTGGCGCATGCGCAAGAGCTGCTGGCGGCCGCACCCGGCTATCGTCCCTTCAACCTGCTTACCTTCGATGCCGAGCATGGTTTTTACATCGGCAACCGGCCTTCGTCGCGGGCGCAGCTGATCGAACCCGGCGTGCATGGTCTTTCCAATGCCGACTTCAACACGCCATGGCCGAAGACGCGCGCGCTGATGCAACGCCTGCAGGCGTGGATGGATGCCGGTCACGAAGTGGATTTCGCGCCGCTGTTCATCGCGCTGGCCAACGAGCACCAGGCACCGGACGAACTGCTGCCTGACACCGGTGTGGGCCTGGAGCGCGAGCGCTGGTTGTCCTCGGCGTTCATCCGTGGTGAGGCCTACGGTACGCGCGCCAGCACCATCGTGGCGATTGGCTATGACGGCAAAGGCTTGATCATCGAGCGCCGCTTCGGGCCGAACGGCAGCTTCAAAGGCGAGAGCGAGCTGTCCCTGTAGGTTGGGGTGCAAGCCCCAATGTCCTCATACGCACATGCATCCCGGTGTTGGGGTTCGCACCCCAACCTACGTCACGGGCTTTCCGGAAACTGGCCGTCCACGTAATACCAGCGCCCATTCTCACGCACGAAGCGGCTGATTTCGTGCATGCGCTGCGCCTTGCCGCCGCCAAAGCGCAGGCGCGCGATGAATTCCACGATGGCGTGCTCGCCATCCTGCTGATGGCGCTTCACGTCCAATCCCAGCCAGGTGGGCGAAGGCTGCTGCGTCGCCAGCTTCAGGCTGGCCGGTCGGGTGCCGGGATGCCAAGTCGCCAGCAGATAATCCTCGCGTTTGAGCACATAGGCGCTGTAGCGCGAGCGCATCAGCGCCTCGGCGGTGCTGGCGATGCCGCCTTCGTGCAACAAGCCGCAGCAGCGCGCGTAGCTGCTGTGGCCGCAAGGACAGGGTGTAAGCGTATCGATAACTTGCAAGATGCCAATCCGGTGGAAATAACTCAGGTTCCCAACCTACGCCGGCCCGCGTAGCACGCGTGCCGGCAGCATCAGCAGCGCTTTCAGGAAGGCGAACACGGCCTCCACCGTAATCCCGATCAGCCGGAACGGCAGCAGCAACAACCAAAAGATGGGATACAGCACCAGCGCCAACAGCGCCAGTGGCCAGCAGAATACCAGCAGCGCCAACCAGAGCAGAAAGCCGACCATGGACGTTACCTCCAGCTATCGAGCTGGCTTGAATCTAGCGCAAGCGAACCGGTAGTGCGAGATGACTACCGGCATCTGTCAGGCCATCGGATTCACGCCGAACAGGAAGTTGTGCGCCCAGAACGCGAACAGCGCCCACAGCGCGATACCTGCCACGACGGTAATCACCGTGCCTTTCACGGTACCCGGCGGATAAACCGTGCCATTGCGCCGATCCCGTCGGCGGGATACGGCGAACAGCACCACCGCCCAGGCGAAGAACGAGCCGAACAGTACTACATCGTGCAGCATGCCGGCGGCGAGCAGATGGCCGAACGCCCAGGTCTTCACTGCCAGCACCTGTGGATGATGCAGCCTGGCCTTGATGGCGTTGTTCGGTACGCGCGCGGCGGGAAACAGGATCAGCGCGATCAGCATGAACAGCGCATTGAGATGCCGCAGCCACGCCGGCGGCGCATACAGCGGCACCACATGCTGCCTGGCCATGACGAAACCCACAACGATCAGCACCAGGCCAACGGCGGCGACGATGGAGTACATCGTTTTCCACCGAGCCAGGCCGATACGCGCGATCTGTTGCGTGCGCCAGTCGTCGGCGACGATGCGGATGGAATGCAAACCGAGAAAGAGGATCAGACCGAGGATCAGCACGAGCATGGGAAGAGCCTCAAGAAGGATGAAAGCCTAGCGATAGCCCAAGTCTTGCGAGAAAGCCATGTAGGTTGGGTTAGCGCAGCGTAACCCAACATATTCACAGCGGAATCGTTGGGTTACCCCCGGATCAAGTCCGGGGTAACCCAACCTACTCCCGTAATTCCACCCGCGCGACAAGTGCCAACGCCTCGTCGTCCAACGTGACCCGCCCGGTCAACGGCGTCGGTAGCCACGCATCCCCGGGCTGAAGGCGTCCATCCGACGTATCGACGTGCCCTCGCGCACAGTAGATCAGCACGACCGCGTCATCCACCACCTGCCGGCCGGGATCTTCCCAGGTCACCAGTTCCCCGTGCGCCTTGGACCGGCGCAACATCAAATTGAAATCGCGCGTGGGGCCGCCATGCAGTGCAATGCTCACACTCGCCTCGCCGGAAAAGGCGAACGGCGAGAAGGGCGTGGTCAGCGCGTGACTGCGATCACCATCCAGCGTCATCGTAAACCCCGCGCCATCCAGCAGCGCGATGTAGCGGTCGACGCCCTCGAACGCGGAAAACGGCGCTGCACTATCCACTTCCGCCACGCTGGCGCGCCAGATGAAATCGTCCATGCCGGTGCCGGCAGGATGGACAGCCAATTCGCGCGTGCGTCCCATGCCGTTTTTCCACGGCACCGCAGGACAATCGCGCAGGCGGATGATGCTCATGCAGGACGCTCGATCACGCGCTGGAAAGGTGGCAAGGCTTTAAGCATCTGGCTGCCGTATTGCCGTGTGATGACGCGACGGTCCAGCAGTACGATACGGCCGCGATCCGTTTCGCTGCGGATCAGGCGGCCGCAATATTGGATCAGCAGGCGCGTGGCTTCGGGTACGGCCACTTCCATGAAAGGGTTGCGGCCGCGCGATTCCAGCCATTCGGCATAAGTAGCGCCGACGGGATCGGTGGGCACGGCGAACGGCAATTGCGTGATCACCACCGTTTCGCACAACTTGCCGGGCAGGTCCAGGCCTTCGCCGAACGACGCCAGGCCGAACAAGGTGCTGCCCTTGCCGGCTTCGATGGCCGCTACGTGCTCGGCGATCAATTGCGTTTTGCCGAGCGAACCCTGTGCGCGCACCTTGCGCACCTTGTCGATCGGCAGGCGTTGCAGCACGCGTTCGAGCTTGGCGCGCGAGGTGAACAGCACCAGGTTGCCGGCTTCCCAGTCGAGGTTTTCCGCCAGCCAATCGGTGACTTCCTGCGCATGCTGCTCGCGCGCATCGGGCAGCGCGGCCACTGCCGGTATTTCCAGGCGCGCCTGCGCGCCAAGATCGAACGGCGAGGGCAGGCTCACCGTGATGGCGTCATCCGGCAGGCCCACTGCGTCGGCGAAGCCGCGGAAGTTGCCGCCCACGCTCAAGGTGGCCGAGGTCATCACCACCGCACTGGCGTTATCCCAAAGAATATTGCGCAGCAGCGCGCCGGCCGAAACCGCCGACGCGTGGCAAACCAGTTGCTGATCGTTCGACAGCGTGACCCAGCGCGCCAGCGGCGGCGCGTGTTCCGGATCGTCGCTGGACCACGCGCGCCACGTGCGCACTTGGCGATCGATGCGTTCCAGCGCCATGCCCAGCTCGCGCGCCAGGGCCTCCTGCGTGGGGCCGCCTTCGCTCATTTCGGTAACGGTGCGGCGCACGGCGGTGAGCCAGCGCTGCACTTCGGCTGCGGCCACGTACAGCGCGGTGGCGTGATGCACCCAGTTGTCCGGCAGTTGCCCCAGCGAACCGCGATATACCGGTTCGGTTTCCGCGGGATCGGGCATCCACGACTGGCGTATTTCCTTTTCGAGTTCTTCCAGCGCGTCGCTGAGTTCCTGCAGTTTCGCGTCGCCGGCATCGAGCGTGAGCTTGCCGATCACTTCCTTGTCGGTCAGCGAATAGGCCGCATGCACCTGCCGCGCCAGGCGGCTGATCTGCCGCACCGCCGTGCCGAGCATGACGTCGGCGGCGCCGCGATCGATGGTCTTGCCCGGCATGTGATGCGCTTCGTCGAACACATACAAGGTTTCTTCGGGCTTGGGCAGAAACACGCCGCCCCAGCTTTCTTCGCCGCTGGAGAGGGTGAGATCGGCCAGCACCAGGTCCTGGTTGGCGACGATGATGTCCGCATCCGCCGCGGCACGGCGTGCGGCGAAGAACGGGCAGAGCATGAAATACGCACAGCGGCGTCCGGTGCAGCCGCCGGTGCTGGTGGTGATCATCGCGCGCAGCATGTCGCCGGGCGTTTCCGGCGCGGCATCCATGTCGCCATTCCAGTCATTGCGATCGAAGGCATCGGTGAGTTTGCGCAGCACCTGCTTGTCGCGTTCTGCCGGCGGCTTGCTCCATAGGGCCAGGTCGTTGTCCAGGCCCAGGCCCAGCTGCGCGCTTTCACCGAGGCTGGCGCTGGCCATGCGCAGATTGCGCGGGCATAGATAACGGCCGCGCCCCTTGGCGAGCGCGACTTTCATCTCGCGGCCGTTGAGTTTCAGATACAGCGGAATATCGCGTTCCACCAACTGTTCTTGCAAGGCTACGGTGGCGGTCGCGATCAGCAGTTTTTTCTTCAGCGCTTTCGCCGCTTCCACGCCGGCGATCAAATACGCCATGGATTTACCGGTGCCGGTCGGTGCTTCGATCACCGCCGCGCCGCCACTTTGCGCGAGCGCCTTGGCCACTTCCGCAATCATGCGCGTTTGCGCGGCGCGCGCGCGAAAGCCGGGCAGGCCGTCCTTCACGCGCGCATAGGCTTCGCGAATGCTGTCTTTGATCGCGTCAGTAAGCATGCACGTCCTGGCGCGTGATGCTCAGCGCCACCGCTTCGGCTACGCGAATGCCATCCACTCCCGCGGAAAGAATGCCGCCGGCATAACCCGCGCCTTCACCGGCCGGAAACAAGCCGCGCGTGTTGAGGCTCTGCAGATCGTCATCGTTGCGGCGGATGCGCACCGGCGATGACGTGCGCGTTTCGACGCCGGTGAAAATCGCATCCGGTCGCGCGAAACCCTTGATCTTGCGATCGAACGCCGGCATCGCCTCGCGGATGGCTGCCACGGCGTAATCCGGCAACGCCGATGACAGATCGGTCAGATGCACGCCAGGCTTGTACGAAGGCATGATCTCGCCAAGCACGGTCGATGCGTTGCCGGCAAGAAAGTCGCCGACGAGCTGGCCCGGCGCATCATAGGTGCCGCCGCCCAATTCGAAGGCACGGCTTTCCAGCGCGCGCTGCAAGGCGATGCCGGCGAGCGGACTGCCGCTGTTGTCGTAAGGCGCGAAATCGCTGGGCTCGATGCCCACTACGATCGCCGCATTCGCATTGCGCTCGTTGCGCGAATACTGGCTCATGCCGTTGGTGACCACGCGCCCCGTTTCGCTGGTGGCGGCAACCACTGTGCCGCCCGGGCACATGCAGAAACTGTAGACCGAGCGGCCATTGCGGCAGTGATGCACCAGCTTGTAGTCCGCCGCGCCAAGCAGCGGATGGCCTGCCTGCGAGCCGAAGCGATCGCGATCGATCATCGATTGCGGATGCTCCACGCGAAAGCCGATCGAGAGCGGCTTGGCTTCCAGGTACACGCCGCGCCGATGCAGCATGGCGACGGTATCGCGCGCGCTATGGCCGAGCGCGAGCACAACGTGGTCGGTGCGGATCTGCTCGCCATTGGCCAGCGTCACGCCGCGCACGTGGCGAACGCCATCGGCATCGGTGTCGACCAAGAGGTCATCCACGCGGTGCTCGAAACGAATCTCGCCGCCCAGCGCCTCGATGGTGTGGCGCATGTTCTCCACCATCGTCACCAGCCGGAAGGTGCCGATGTGCGGTTTGCTGACGTAGATGATTTCCTCTGGCGCGCCGGCCTTCACGAATTCCGTAAGCACCTTGCGACCGTAGTGCTTGGGATCGGAAATCTGGCTGTAGAGCTTGCCATCGGAAAACGTTCCCGCGCCGCCTTCGCCGAACTGCACGTTCGATTCTGGATGAAGATTACGCTTGCGCCACAGATCCCAGGTGTCCTTGGTGCGCTCGCGCACCGCCTTGCCGCGCTCCAGGATGATGGGGCGCAAGCCCATCTGGGCGAGCAAGAGGCCAGCGAACAGGCCGCAGGGGCCCATGCCGATCACGACGGGACGTGGAGGATCTGTTTGAAGAGTTCGGCCATGGATGGCCGATTCTTGACTCTTGCCTTCCGCGCCAGGGATGTCGCGTGGAAATACACCGGGCGCATGCGCGACGAAGGCGTAGTCCGTATTCGGCGTGGGACGCACATGGGGATCATCCGCGAACCGCGCCAATACCTTCGCCTCATCGGCAACATCCACATCCAGGGTGTAAATCAGCTGGATCGCCCCGCGCTTGCGCGCGTCATAGCCGCGGCGGAACACGGAATAACCGCGAATGGCCGAGGCGCCGACATGCAGCCGGGCGCGAATGGCGGCGGCGAGCGCTTCCTCGGGATGGTCCAGGGGGAGCTTGATGTCGGTGAGTCGCAGCATTGCCGGGCGGAGTGGAGCGGGGCGGCTATTGTCTCATGCCAGGGCCGTTCCCTCTTCCTTCCCGGGAGATCTGGCGGTCATACCGCGGCGCGGGTCAAACCTCGCCCGCGATCTTGCGCAGGGTCTGCTCGAACACTTCCGGCGGTTGCCCGCCCTGGATCAAATACTTGCCATTCACGATTACCGACGGCACGGCGCGAATGCCCTGCTGCTGGTAGAAGCGCTCTTCCTCGCGAACCTCGTCCGCATAGCGGCCGCTGTCCAGCACCTCGCGCGCGGCACCGGCATCCAGGCCTGCTTCGCCGGCCACACGGGCGAGCACCTCATGTGAGCTGACGTTTTCGCCGCGGCCGAAATACGCCTCCAGCAAGGCCAGCTTCAGCGCCGGCTGCCGCCCGTGCAATTGCGCCCAGTGCAGCAGCCGGTGCGCATCGAAGGTGTTGTAGATGCGGCTGCGCTTGTCCATGTTGAACGTGAAACCCACCGCCGCACCGCGCTGGCGGATGCCTTCCTGGTTCTGCGCCATCTGCGAGGGCGTGCTGCCGTATTTGCGCGACAAGTGCTCGGCTACATCTTCACCTTCCGGCGCCATCTGCGGATTGAGCTCGAAGGGACGAAACTGCAGGTCGGCGGTGACTTCGCCATCAAGATGACCAAGGGCCTGCTCCAGCGATTTCAGGCCGATGGCGCACCACGGGCAGACGACATCGGAGACGAAGTCGATGGTGAGGTGTTTGGGCATGATGGCTTCCATGGAAGAGGATGCCGGTATGCATGGGGATGGCATGGTATGGAATCAACTATTTGCCCCGAAGAGCAAGATGAAGTGAGAGTTCCCTGTTCATTACTGCGGAATGCTTGCAAGTAATGAGCGTACGCACCATGCCATGCTTCGTAAGCCCGATCGCCATGCAGAGCGAAAACCTTCGGTCTGCATGGCGAACATTATCGAGCCGCTTACTGTTTCCCTATGAAATCCTGCTTCCCAAGATGCGCCCCTGCCTCGCGCAAGATCGCGTACGTAGTGGTGCAATGGAAGAACAAATTGGGAATCACGAAGTGCAGCAGATAGGCCTGGCCTTCGAAATGCTGCTCGCCGTTGCGCGACTTGATGGTGATGGGACGCGTTTCGCTGCCATCGATCTGTTCGGGCTTGAAGCTCTTGATGTAGTCGAGGGCGCGGTCGATGCGCGCGTACAACTCTTCGAACGAGGTTTCGTTGTCCTCGAACTTCAGCGGATCGACACCGGCCAGGCGAGCGGTGCCGTTCTTGGCCATGTCGGTTGCGATCTGCACCTGCTTGACCAGCGGCAGCATATCGGGGATCAGCCGCGTCTGCAGCATCACCGAGCCTTCTACGCCTTTGTCGTTGGCGTGTTTTTCCCCGAGCTTGAGCACGTGGTGCAGGTTGGTCAGTGCGCGGACGAAGAGCGGCACGGAAGCGTGATACATGGAGAGGCTCATGGGGATGACTCCGGATGACGATGGGTAAGTGATTCGTGGGTGACCACGTCCGCAACGGGCGACAGCTCGCCGTGCAACGCGGACGCCGCATGACTGCCGGCTGGCGCGGCCTGGGCATGCCGGATCGCATAACCGGCAAGGCCGGTGGCCGCGACCAGCAACAGCGCCGCCAGCAGGAAGGCGATGCCGGGCACATGCATGGGGGCGTGGTTGCTGATGAACAAGGCGAACAGATTGGCAAACACGGCTGGCCCGAAAATGCCGGCCAGGCTGGCGAGGCTGCTCAACGCGCCTTGCAGACGCCCCTGTTCATGCGGATCGACCTGATGCGACATCAAGGTCTGCGCCGGCGGCCCGGCAAGCCCGCCCAGGCAAAGGAAGGGAATGCCCAGCAGGAATACCCACGCCACGGACGAGAGCCCAAAGAACAGATAACCCACCACGCACAACGGCAGACCGATCATGATCAGGCGCCGCTCGCCGAGTTTCGGCATCAGGCGCCGCACCAGCACGGCCTGCACGAAGCCACTGCACAAGCCGACCAGTGCCAGCGTATAGCCCACCGCCTGCGAACCCCAGCCGTAGCGATAGTCGGTGTAGAGCACATAGGTGGCGTTGAGCGAGAACTGCGCCAGCGTAATCAGGAAATACACGCCGGCCAGCGCGAATACTTGCCGATAGCGACGCAGCAGCACCAAGGCGCCGAACGGGTTGGCATGACGCCATTCGAACCGCTTGCTGCGCCGTTCGGGCGCCAGCGATTCGGGCAATACGAAAAAGCCGTAGCAGAAGTTGATCAACGATAGCACCGCCGCCACCCAGAACGGCAGGCGGATGCTGTAATGCCCGAGGAAACCGCCCAGCGCCGGCCCCACCACGAAGCCGATGGCGAAGGCCGCGCCGAGCGCGCCATAGGCGGCGGTGCGTTTTTCCTTCGGCACGATGTCGGCGATATAGGCATTGGCAGTGGAAAAGCTCGCCGCACAGATGCCCGACACCACGCGGCCGATAAACAGCAGCCACACGACCGGCGCCAGCGCCATCACGATGAAATCCACACCCAGGCCGAAGCTGGAGATCAGGATCACCGTGCGGCGGCCGAAGCGATCCGACAACGTGCCCTGCACCGGCGAAAACACGAACTGCATCAGCATGTAGACCGTGCCGAACGCGCTCGACCACACCGCGGCCTGCGCGATGCTGCCACCGCTCAGTTCCACGATCAGGTGCGGCAGCACCGGGATGATGATGCCGAACGCCAGCATGTCCAGCATCACCGTGACGAAGATGAAGGCGAAGGCGGCGGTTTGGCGTGAAGGAGCAGCGGTATCCATGCGCAGATGCGAAGAGCCCAGGGCGAGGATCAAAGCTGCAACGATAGCCCAAGCGGCGTGGCTTGGCATGGGCCGGCGCGTGCAGGAAATGTCGCGGATTGGGCGAATCCTGCGAAAGCTACCCGTAGGTTGGGTTAGCGCAGCGTCAGCGTAACCCAACGGTGTCCCGCGAATACGTTGGGTTACGCTGCGCTAACCCAACCTACCAGCATCACCGCGGCGGCTGCATCAATTCCTGCGGGCTCAAATAGCCATCGTGATTGCGATCCAGCTTGCGGAACTCCCGCCGCAGGTCGTCCTGCCATGCCGCGCGCGTCACCGGCTTGCCGTGTCCGCCGGGCAGTTCGTCCGGCTCCAGTACGCCATCGTGGTTGCGGTCGCGACGATCGAAGCCCTGGCTCATGTAGGCCACGTATTCGGCTTCGCTGATGCGGCCATCGCCATTGGCGTCCATGGCGCGGAACAGGCCGCCGGCCGTGTTTTGCGCAAGCGCCGCGACCGGCAGCGCCAGAAGCAGCGCCAGGGCGGCGCGCATCAGCGGCGGCCGCCGTGGATGCCGATGAAGTCGAGAAACTCGGCGCGCGTACGCGCATCGTCGCGGAACGAACCCAGCATCTGGCTGGTGATCATCGACACACCGCGCTTGTGCACGCCGCGTGTGGTCATGCATTCATGGCTGGCGTCGATCACCACCGCCACGCCCTGCGGATGCAGGTTTTCCTGAATGCAGCGCGCGATCTCGGCGGTCATCTTTTCCTGTACCTGGAAGCGGCGCGCAAACGCATCCACCACGCGAGCCAGCTTGCTGATTCCCACCACGCGGTTGGTGGGCAGGTAACCCACGTGCGCGCGGCCGATGATCGGCGCCATATGGTGTTCGCAATGGCTTTCAAATTCGATGTCGCGCAACACCACCATTTCGTCGTAGCCGGCCACTTCCTCGAAGGTGCGGCGCAGGTATTCGCCCGGATCGATCTGATAGCCGCTGAACCAGTCCCGGTAAGCCTTCACCACGCGGCGCGGCGTATCCAGGAGGCCTTCACGCGCGGGATTCTCGCCGGCCCAGCGCAGCAAGGTGCGCACGGCTTCTTCGGCCTGCTCGCGGGTGACTTCGGTGGGCTCGTGCTCGCTCATGCGGCTTCCTTGATGCGGGTTCAGGCTGGCAAGTGTAACGCCCGCGTCAAGATGGTAGGGTCGGGAGCCCCAGGCCGGGCGGGCTATCCGCAGGCCGCCGACCCTCGTCAGAGCTCCTTCCCCATGACTCGATCCATCGACCGCGATACCCAGCTTTGCATGTCCCTGTCCGGACGTCCGGGCAATTTCGGCACGCGCTTTCAGAATTTCCTGTACCAGGCGCTGGACTTGAATTACGTCTACAAGGCGTTCACCACGCGCGACCTGCCGGCGGCGATCGGCGGCATTCGTGCGCTGGGCATCCGCGGCTGTGCGGTGTCGATGCCGTTCAAGGAGGCATGCATTCCCTTGGTCGACAGCATCGACGATTCCGCGCGGGCCATCGCGTCGATCAACACCATCGTCAACAATGACGGTCGCTTGCATGCCTACAACACGGATTACATCGCCGTGCGCAGCCTGATCGAGCAGCATGGCCTGCGCGCGGATATGTCGCTCGCGTTGCGCGGCAGCGGCGGCATGGCCAAGGCGGTGGCGTGCGCGTTTCGCGATGCCGGCTTCAGGCGCGGGCATATCGTGGCGCGCAATGCGGCGACCGGCCGGGCGCTGGCGCAAACGAGCGGTTTTGCCTGGGTGCCGGATATGTCGAGCGTGCAGGCGGATCTGCTGATCAACGTCACGCCGATCGGCATGGAAGGTCCGGAAAAGAATCAGCTCGCTTTCGAGCGCGATGCGGTGGAACGCGCAACAGCGGTTTTCGATGTGGTGGCGCTGCCGCCGGAAACGCCGTTGATCACGCTGGCGCGCTCGCTCGGCAAGCCGGTGGTGACGGGCGCGGAAGTGATCGTGCTGCAGGCGGTGGAGCAGTTTGTGCTCTATACCGGCGTGCGGCCGGATGCGGCATTGGTTGCGCGGGCAGCGGCGCATGCGTTGGGGTGATGTAGGTTGGGGCGCAAACCCTGATATATCCCCACGTTTTTCGTTTGGTGCATATGTGCTCGAAATGCCGTCATTCCCGCGAAAGCGGGAATGACGGCCCAGTAATCTGGAAGATCATGTGCAAGGTGTATAGCTCGCTGATTTTATTGAAATCATCGAGCAAAAACGTGGGGATACATCAGGGCGCAAACCCCAGCATCGCCATGCATGTGCGTTCCGGATGTTGGGGTTTGCACCCCCAACCTACGGCTGGTCTTCGACCAGCTCCTCGTCGCTGTTGAGCGATTCCCCCAGCAACTGCTGCGCCTGTTCGCCCGGTAGCGACTCCACGTCGCGCAGCTTGCGTTCGATCGCGCGCGTGCGCACGGCGGTGGCGTCGATATGCTTGCCCGCTTCGTCCAGCTTCTTGCGCACCATTTTCAGCACGTCGCCGAACTTGCCGAATTCGTTCTTCACCGCGCCGAGCAATTGCCACACTTCGCTGCTGCGTTTCTGGATTGCCAGCGTGCGGAAACCCATCTGCAGGCTGTTGAGCAGGGCGGCAAGCGTGGTGGGGCCGGCCACGATCACGCGCTGCTCGCGCTGCAGGCTGTCGAACAGGCCGGGACGGCGGATGATCTCAGCGTAGAGGCCTTCGGTCGGCAGGAACAGGATGGCGAAATCGGTGGTCGCCGGTGGTGCGATGTACTTGGCGCGAATGGTCTTGGCTTCGTCGCGCACGCGGCGCTCCAATGCATTTGCGGCGCGTTCCATTGCCTCCACGTCGGCCAGCTGTTGCGCGTCGAGCAGGCGTTCGTAATCCTCGCGCGGGAATTTGGCGTCGATCGGCAGCCATACGTGATCGTCATGCTCGCCGCCGGGCAGGCGGATGGCGAATTCCACGCGCTCGTCCGAGCCGGGCACGGTGGGGACGTTGGCGGCGTACTGCTCAGGCGTCAGTATCTGGTCCAGCAGTGCGCCCAGTTGCATTTCACCCAGGATGCCGCGCGTTTTCACGTTGCTCAGCACGCGCTTGAGATCACCGACGCCGCTGGCCAGCGATTGCATTTCGCCCAAGCCGCGCTGCACGGCTTCCAGCCGCTCCGACACCAGCTTGAACGATTCGCCCAGGCGCGTTTCCAGCGTGGATTGCAGCTTTTCATCGACCGTAGCGCGCATCTGGTCCAGCTTGGCGGCGTTGTCCTGCTGGATCGCGCTGAGCTTGGTTTCGAGCGTGGTGCGCACCTCGCCAAGACGTTTTTCGTTATCGGCGGCGAGGATAGCCAACTGCTGCTTCTGCTGGTTGCCGAGCTGGTTGAGCGTAGCAGCGAGTTCCTCGCGGCCGCGGCGGGCTTCTTCGATCAGCCGTTGCGACAAGGCCTGCAGGCCGCCGTCGGTGCGCTCGGTGAGCACGTCCAGGCGCTGGCCGAACTGCATCAGCGCCTGGCTCAGTTCGTTGCGGCCCGCGCGATGTTCCTGGGCGACGGCCTCGCGCAAATGGCGCAGATCGTCCTTCAAACCATCCAGCCGGGTCTGGAGGCCGGCGTCGCCGCGGCCGCGCAGCAGGATGAACACCTGCAGCACGAGAAGGACGACCAACAGGGCGAGCGAGATATCGAGCAGGGGCATGGGCATGTCCGGCAGTACCGGTGCACAGTTTACGCGCACTCGTATCAATCCCTGAGACCGGCGCGCCGGGGTAGTATCGGCGCGTCGCCACGCATCCTCGGGAGCCCGCATGCGCGCATCGATCGAAACGAGCCGGCCGCTGGCCGCGCTGATCGCCGTCGTCGCCTGGTCCGGCGTGGTGCTGCAGCTTTATCTTTCGCTGCGCCTGACCGACGCGAGGGGCATGAACACGCTGCAGGGCCTGGCGATCTATTTCGGCTATTTCACCGTGCTCACCAACATCCTGGTGGCGGTGGCGGCCACCTGGCCGGCCGCCCTGCCGGCGACGGCGCCCGGACGGTTTTTCACGCAGCCGGCCGCGATCGGCTGGGTCGCGAGCAGCATCGCGTTCGTGGG
>NZ_JBQCHP010000138.1:0-45681 GCF_051954575.1 Dyella sp.
GCTTTGCTCCTTTCCCCTCCGGGGAGAGGGTCGGGGTGAGGAGCCGGGGCGGCTTGCGAAGGTGCCTGCGTGTGCGTTGAGTGGTTTCGAGCTGCTCCGGTCCTGATGGCTGGTTTCTCGCCAGCCCGAGCGCTCACCCCAGCCCTCTCCCGGAGGGGAGAGGGAGAAAAGCAAAGGGGGCGCATCGCTGCGCCCCTTCCTCAACCTTTTCGTGCGGCTCAGAAGCCCAGGCCGTACGGGTCGTTGCCGACCAGTTCGGTCGCCTCCGCCCCGCCGCCTTCGGACAGCCGGATCTTCAGCGCCAGGCCATCGCGCGAGTCGGCCTTGGCCAACGCCTCTTCCAGCTCGATGCGGCCGCTCTTGTAGAGCTTGTAGAGCGACTGGTCGAACGTCTGCATGCCTTCCTGCAGGCTGCGGTCCATCGCTTCCTTGATCTCGTGGATCTGGCCGCGGCGGATCATGTCGCGGATCAGCGGCGTGTTGAGCAGCACTTCCACCGCCGGCACGCGGCGGCCGTCCTTGCCGATCACCAGGCGCTGGCTGATCACCGCGCGCAGGTTGAGCGCCAGGTTCATCAGCACGTTCTTGTGCGCCGATTCGGGGAAGAAGTTGAGGATGCGCTCCAGCGTCTGGTCGGCGTTGTTGGAGTGCAGCGTCGCCAGGCACAAGTGGCCGGTTTCGGAGAAGGAGATCGCCGCTTCCATCGTGTCGGTGTCGCGGATCTCGCCGATCATGATCACGTCCGGCGCTTCGCGCATCGCGTTGCGCAGGGCCTCGTGATAGGTGTGCGTATCCAGGCCCACTTCGCGCTGGTTGACGATCGACTTCTTGTGGCGATGCAGGTATTCGATCGGGTCCTCGATGGTGAGGATGTGCCCGGACGAATGGCTGTTGCGCTGGTCGAGCATGGCCGCCAGCGTGGTCGACTTGCCCGAGCCGGTGGCGCCCACCACCAGGATCAGGCCGCGCGGTTCCATGATCAGGTCGCGGAAGATCGCCGGTAGCTGCAATTGATCGATGCTGGGGATTTCGCTCTTGATGGCGCGGATCACCATGCCCACTTCGCCGCGCTGCTTGAATACGTTGATGCGGAAGCGACCGGCTTCTTTCACCGCCAGCGCCATATTGAGTTCCAGGTCACGCTCGAACTGCGGCACCTGTCCTTCGTCCATCAGCGAATAGGCGATTTTCTTCACCATGCCGCTGGGTAGCCCGGTATTGCCGAGCGGGTACAACTTGCCCTCGACCTTGATGTTCACGGGGGCGCCCGTCGTCAGGAACATGTCCGACGCGCCCTTGTCCACCATCAGCTTGAGGAAGTAACCGATATCCACCTTAAAGACCCCAGTTTTTGATGCATTGCATTCAAGGATTATGCCCGACCACAATACGCCTTGACGCTCCGAGAGGAATGAGTGATGGTCCACATATTTTCCCCGTTCGCGGTGCGTAAAAGGCGCATCCCGACGGTGGCGCCGGCGCTGGCGCTGGCTGTAACGCTGAGTCTGGGCGGCTGCGCAAGCGTACCGCCACCGGACAACCTGATGAACCAGGCGCAAGCACAGTTGCAAAGTGCGCGCGATGCAGGCGCGCCTGATTACGATCCGGTCGATTTCGGCTTCGCGCAGGACAAATTCCAGCAAGCGCAGCAAGCCATGGCCAATCGCAAATATGCGCAGGCGGCCGATCTGGCCGACGAGTCGCGTGCGGATGCCACGCTGGCGCGCACCAAGGCGCAGCTCGCGCAGGCACGTGCCCAAATACAGTCCAAAATGGACGCAAACAGTCGCTTGCGCGCGCAGAACGCCGCAGCGCAATCGGAAAACGATCAGCACTACCAGCAGCAGAAGGCGCAGCTCGCCGCACAGATGGCCGCCGCGCAGCAGCCGGCCGATGGCCAGGACAACGGCGACAACGGCGGCAACCCGGCGTCATCTTTGTCCAGTGCGCCCGCGCCGGCCGCCAGCTCGCCGCTGCCGCCGCAGACGCCCATGCAGCAGGACATGCCGGCGCCTTCGTCCTCGGTGCTGGGCAATCCGCAGCCACAGCAACAGGGGCAGGGCTTCCAGACCTTGCCTGATCCTGGTCAGCAGAACCCTGGTCAGCCCAATCCTGGTCAGCAACAGAATCCGGGAGGCCAGTAATGAAATCCGCCATGTCTAAGAAATTTCGCCTGTCGCTCATCGCCGTATCGCTATTGACCCTGCTCGCCAGCGCAACCGTGCAGGCGCGCAAGGACGACATGGATGTCGACCGTTTGACCAATAACTTGAATCAGCTCGCTGCCGATCCGAATCTAGGCACCTACGCCCAGGCCGACCAGGCGCTGGCGCGCGATGCGATCAACCAGCTCGCCCAGGCCGGTTCGCGCGAACGGCCGCATGCGCTGTACATCGCGCAGCGCCGGGTCGACCAGGCCAAGACCGAAGCGCAGCTGCAGGCGTCGCAGCGCCAGCTCAACCAGCTCGACCAGGAAAACGCGCAACTGCAACTGGAGCGCAGCCGCATCGACGCCACGTCTGCGCAGCAGCAGCTGGAGATCCAGCGCATGCAGTACCAGATCGCCCAGCAGGAAACCATGCGCTTGCAGGCGCAAGGCCAGATGGCCGCCGACCAGGCCGCCCAGGCCAAGGCCGAAGCCGAGCAGGCCCGCAAGCTTGCCGCGGCCCAAAGCAGGGTCGCCGCGGCGGCCCGGCGCCAGGCCGATCTGGCCGCCAAGGCGGCCAAGGCGCTGCGTTCGCAGATGCAGGACCAGTCCGGCGGCGGCAAGTAGGCCGTCCTCCATTCCCTCTCCCCGCCCGGGGAGAGGATTGCGGCGAGGGGCCAGCCACGTCCCGCGATTTCGATGAAATATCCTCCCTCTTTACAGCTTTTTGACTACCTTCCGCGCTGCCATGCGCCTTCCCGAGGGGTCCTTGCGCACCTGTCAGGTCGGGAGTAGGGTCGAAGTCGCCGCGGCCCATCAGCCGCCGCGGCCTACCGACTGAATCATGCGCATACCTGTCATTTCCATGTCGCCCATTTCCCCTTCCAGGGGCGTGGGTTTTGGTCATGCGTGCGATTTGCATTTGTTTGCGAGCGCCCCGCGCGGGCGCCGTGAGTCTTACCGCGAGGAGGTTGGATCATGTTCGAAGATCAGCAGCGTGATGATGTTGAAGCTCTAAAAAAAGCGGACGCCAATTTTCGCCGGCTCTGCCAGCGACATACGGAGCTCAACAGCAAGGTGGATAGTGCCGAACGAGGCATACTCCCTGTTGACGACATGGCCCTCAAAGCGATGAAGAAAGAAAAACTGCACATCAAGGAACGCCTGCAGGATATGTGGGATCACCGGCGCGAAAATTACGTGCATTGAAGCCAAAGGATGTACCGCAAAAACCCTGGAACGGAAACGTTCCAGGGTTTTTTTTGACGGGGCCGAGGCGCCGCTCACTGCTTCCATGCCGCGCCCATTATGATTGCGCCTCATAACCCAGCCCTGCCGACGGAGTTTTCATGACGGTCAATGCCAGTGTCCTCGAACTGATCGGCAACACCCCCATGGTGCGCGCACAGCGCCTGGATACCGGCCGTTGCGAGCTGTTCCTGAAACTGGAAAGCGCCAACCCGGGCGGCTCGATCAAGGACCGCATCGGCCTCTCGATGATCGAAGGGGCGGAAAAGGCCGGCAAGATCAAGCCCGGCGCCACCCTGGTCGAGGGCACCGCCGGCAACACCGGCCTGGGGCTGGCGCTGGTCGCGCAGGCCAAGGGCTATCGCCTGGTGCTGGTGGTGCCCGACAAAATGAGCCGCGAGAAGATCTTCAACCTCAAGGCGATGGGCGCCGAAGTGGTGCTCACGCGCTCGGACGTCGCCAAGGGGCATCCGGAGTATTACCAGGACATGGCCGAGCGCATCGCGCGCGAAACGCCTGGCGCGTACTTCATCAACCAGTTCGGCAACCCGGATAATCCGCGGGCGCACATCGAAACTACCGGCCCGGAAATCCTCGCGCAGATGGATGGCAAGGTGGATGCAGTGGTGGTCGGCTGCGGCTCCTCCGGCACCATGACGGGCTTGTCGCAGTACTTCGCCAAAACCTCGCCGCACACGGAAATCGTGCTGGCCGATCCGGTCGGCTCGATTCTTGCGCAATACATCAACGAAGGCGTGCTCTCCACCAAGTCCGGCAGCTGGATGGTGGAAGGCATCGGCGAGGATTTCCTGCCCACCATCAGCGATTTCTCGCGCGTGAAAAAGGCCTACGCCATCTCCGACAAGGAAAGCTTCCTCGCCGCGCGCGAACTGCTGGCGAAGGAAGGCGTGCTGGGCGGTTCCTCCACCGGCACGTTGCTGTCCGCCGCTTTGAAATACTGCCGCGAGCAGACCGAACCCAAGCGCGTGGTGACGCTGGTATGCGATACCGGCAACAAGTATCTGTCGAAGATGTACAACGACTATTGGATGCTCGATAACGGCTTCATCGAGCGCGAACAGCATGGCGACCTGCGCGATCTGCTGCTGCGCCCGTTCTCGCGCCGCGACACCGTGGTGGTCGGCCCGAACGAACTGCTGATGACGGCGTATACACGCATGAAGCTCTACGACATCTCGCAGTTGCCGGTGATGGACGGCCACCGGCTGGTCGGCATCCTGGACGAATCCGACGTGCTGATGCATGTGCACACCGATGAAACGCGCTTCCGCGATTCGGTCGCCACGGCGATGATCAGCGATCTGCAGATGCTCGACGTGCGCTCGCCCATCCAGGCCTTGCTGCCGGTATTCGAGCGCGGCCACGTCGCCATCGTGATGGACGACGGCCAGTTCCTCGGCCTGATCACTCGCATCGACCTCTTGAACTACCTGCGCCGCAAAGTGCATTGACGATCTGCTCACTCGCTTTCCGGCAAGGATGGCAGGAGTTGATCGAAATCAAATTTGCCTCGATGCAAATGCGTGCGCCAGCTTCCATGGCGGTGGGGCGCAGCGTAGTCTCGCCAGCCATGAACCCTGTTGTCGAAAGTTTGTCGAAACGGCAGCTCGTCAAAGTCGCCGCCTTCATTGGCTTGCCATAGGATCCCGACCATGTGTGGAATCGTTGCCGCCACCGCTCAGCGCGATGTCGCGCCATTGCTGATCGCCGGCCTCAAGGCGCTGGAATATCGCGGTTACGATTCGGCCGGCCTGGCCGTGCTGGAAGACGGTGAAGTGCACCGTGTACGCGCCAAGGGCAAGGTGCGCGAAATGGAATCGCTGTACCTGGCCCATCCGTTCCCGGGCGGCACCGGTATCGCGCATACGCGCTGGGCCACGCATGGGGTGCCCAACGAAGTGAACGCGCATCCGCACATGATCGGCCGCGTCACCATCGTGCATAACGGCATCATCGAAAACTACGCGCAGCTGCGTAGCGATCTGCAAGCGAAAGGCTATGTGTTCGCTTCGGAGACCGACACCGAAGTGATGGCTGCGTTGATCGATCGGCACCTGGACCAAGGCATGAAGCTGCGCGAAGCGGTGCTCGCCACCGTGCGCGAACTGGAGGGCGCCTATGCCATCGCCGTGATCGATCGCAACGAGCCCGGTCGCGTGGTCGGCGCGCGCCGCGGTGCGCCGCTGCTGGTGGGTGTGGGCATCGGCGAAAACTTTCTCGGTTCCGATGCGCAGGCCCTGGTGCAAGTCACCAACAAGATCATCTATCTGGAAGAAGGCGACGTCGTCGAAATCAGCCGCGAAGGCGTGCAGGTCTATACGCTGGATGGCAAGCCGGTCGAGCGCGGCGTCCAGGAAAGCGAACTGTCTGCCGATGCGGTGGAGCGCGGCGAATACCGCCACTACATGCAGAAGGAAATCTTCGAACAGCCGCACGCGGTCGCCAATACGCTCGAGGCCCGCATCAACGCGCACGGCGTACTGCCCAACGTCTTCGGCATCGACGGCGACCAGCTGCTGGCCAAGGTAAAAGGTGTGCACATCGTCGCCTGCGGCACCAGCTACCACGCCGGCCTGGTGGCGAAATACTGGATCGAAGACTACGCACGCCTGCCCGTCAACGTGGAAGTGGCCAGCGAATACCGCTACCGCGAAACCGTGGTGCCGGAAGGCTCCTTGTTCATCGCCATCTCGCAATCGGGCGAAACCGCCGACACGCTGGCCGCCATGCGCGAGTCGCGCCGCCGCGGTTATCTAGGCACACTCGCCATCTGCAACGTGCCCGAATCATCCGTGGTACGCGAAGCCGATTTGAAACTGATGACGCACGCCGGCCCCGAAATCGGCGTGGCTTCCACCAAGGCGTTCACCACCCAGCTCGCCGCACTCGCACTGCTCACGCTGCATCTGGCCAAACAGCAAGGCCTGGATGCAGAGCGCTACCGCGACCTCACCGAACAACTGTTGCGCCTGCCGCGCGCGCTCGACGAAGCGCTGCGCCTGGAACCGCAAGTGATCGAACTGGCCGAACGCTTCGTCCATCGCCACCATGCATTGTTCCTGGGCCGCGGCGCGCACTATCCCGTGGCTTTGGAAGGTTCGCTCAAGCTCAAGGAAATCTCATACATCCACGCCGAGGCCTATCCCGCCGGCGAACTCAAACACGGCCCGCTCGCCCTGGTCGACGAAGACATGCCCGTCATCGCCGTCGCCCCGAACGGCCCCCTGCTCGACAAACTCAAATCCAACCTGCAGGAAGTCCGCGCCCGCGGCGGCGAACTGATCGTCTTCGCCGACACCAAAGCCCAATTCGACGGCCACCCCACCCGCGGCGCCGTACTGCGCATCGACGCCGGCGGCGATTTCATCGCCCCGGCGGTATTTACCGTGCCGCTGCAATTGCTTGCGTATCACGTGGCGGTGTTGCGCGGGACGGATGTGGATCAGCCGCGTAATTTGGCGAAGTCGGTGACGGTGGAGTGAGGCCTGACTGGCCCGGAAGGTTGTTGGAATTATTTTGACGCGCATTTGCTGGAGTCTAGTAACTTGAAACCGCACGGCTGCGCGGTTCCAGTTGGAATTTCTATTAGGTCGTACCACTGGGATAGTTGTTCCAATTACGTCATAGATGGACCAGCTGGCTTGCAGATGCCGCAAAAGCTGGTCCAACTGATTGCTGGGGCCAGCAAGGTTTCGAGATCCTCGGCGGCCTCGTATTTGGACGTAAACGGGCAGGTGCGCTAGCTGCAGCATGCCTACGCCAAGCTTGCGTGAGGCTATCTTTAGAAAAATTTCGCGTCGGCATTTCCGTCGGAGCGGCGTCAAACGTCTTTGAGTCAATGACGTGCTGACAGTGAAGCGAGCCAATGGTACGCAAGCTACCTGAAAGGGTTTATTGCAAAAGGGTCATGACAATGACCGACAATTTTACTTTGCGTCCCCACGCGAATTGAATCTCTGACGCCTCTTCGGGTTTCTCGAATCCATGTACAAATATTCAACAGTAACTGCGGTGTCCGACATCGCGGCAGCAGCCAGACGCATGCCGCTTGTCGGCATTCTCGGTTGGCAGGATGTTCGCCAGCGCTATCGAAGGTCAGCCCTCGGGCCGCTGTGGCTGACGATCAGCATGGGGGTAATGATCGCGACGATCGGTATCGTCTTCGGCTCGCTCTTCAATAGCCCGATGACGGAGTTTCTGCCATCGCTGGCGAGCGGCATCATCCTGTGGGGCTTCATATCGACGGTAATCAGTGAAGGGTGCACCAGCTTCATTGCCTCTGATGCGATCATCAGGCAATTGCCGATTCCGCTATTCGTTCATGTGCTTCGCATGGCGTGGCGCAACGTGATCATCCTTGGTCATAACCTGTTGATATTGCCGATCGTGTTTATTGCGGTCGGTAAATCCGTTCATCCCGTCCTGTTTGTTTCCATACTCGGGTTCGCATTGCTGGTTGTGAACCTTCTATGGATGGCGCTGATTCTGGGTGCGGCATGTGCGCGTTTTCGCGACTTGTCCCAAATCGTTGGCAGCGTATTGCAAGTGATATTTTATCTAACGCCCATCATGTGGTTGCCGCAGAGCCTTCCAGCGAAGGTGTCTGCGTATCTGCTGGACTTCAACCCTGCCTACCACTTGCTGGAAATTGTTCGGGCTCCGCTGCTGGGACACCCTCCGAGCGCGATGAACTGGACGATATCGGGTGCATTGGCAATCGCCGGCTGGACAGTGGCGGTGCTCTTCTATGGTCGCTTTCGGCGGCGTATTGCTTACTGGCTGTAACGGCGAAAGATGCGTGTCATCCCCAGCCATCCTGCATTGACTGAAGGTCCTATGGCGCTCATAGAATTTGAAAACGCGACTGTCGAATTTGCGATATACAACGCAACCGGGCGTTCATTGAAGAAGCAGCTCTTCCAGATGGCAACCGGCGGCCAGATCGGTTCGGATGAACGTGGTCGCGTTGTAGTACGTGCGCTTGAGAACCTGACATTTTCCCTGCGCGAGGGGGACAGGGTAGGGTTGCTTGGCCATAACGGAGCGGGCAAAAGCACCTTGTTGCGGGTGCTCAGTGGGGTTTATGAACCCTCCTCGGGGAGTGCGCGCATCCGAGGAAAAGTCGGTTCGCTTATCGATATCTCGCTCGGTATCGACCACGAGGCCACTGGGCTGGAGAACATATATACGCGTGGTGCACTGCTTGGTATGACGCGTGCAAGCATGAAGCAGCATATCGACGAGATTATTGAATTCTCCGAACTTGGCGATTTCATCAACATGCCGTTGCGCACGTATTCCACGGGCATGCATCTGCGTCTTGTCTTTGCTGTTTCGACCATTCTTCGTCCCGAGATACTACTGATGGACGAATGGCTTTCCGTTGGCGATGAGGGATTCAAGCATCGTGCGGAAGCGCGGCTGACCAGCATGGTCGAGGCCACCAAGATTCTGGTGCTTGCATCGCATTCCAGGGAGCTCATCATGAAAACGTGCAACCGCGTCATCTGGCTGGAACATGGGAAGATCCGCATGATGGGCGACACCCGGACAGTGACGGATGCCTACTTCGGGATGCCAAACGAGCTTCATGCTGCCTAGTAGATCGTCGAGAAACCTGTGCAGATATTCGCGGTCATCTCCCTGGCCATGCCGAAACCCATCTCGCCGACGGACCCAAGCGCAGCCTTCGGTCGGTGAGGATCCAGCTTGCAGAACGTGCAGGCTGCAAACTCGGTAACGGTGGAGCGAGTGTTTTAGCGTGATCCGCCATTACGCCGCTTTGCCGATCAAACGCCTGCTTGCCACCGTCTGAGAACGCACCAGCAAATAAAACGCGACACAATGCGTGATCATAAGCACCGGCACATAGATGACCGGAATCGCGTACGCGGCGCCCAATTCGCCCGCAATCGATGGAAGGTCCGCACGCACGGCGTGGTAATAGTCGAGCAGGATGTCGATGGTTCCGGCTACGTTGAATGCAACGACGAACAGCCAGAACAGGGGGCGTATCTTTGCTGAAAGCAGCGCCAGCATGGCGAGTATGGCCGTCGCCAGGTCGCCGTATGCGGCGAACGGGGCGAAACTGGCGGGTAGATGGCTGCCTACGACGCCGGGCAGGATGATCACGAGGCCGAAGAAGCGGAAGCTGTGCAGCGTGGCAATGGCGCGTTGCGCTTCGAAGAGGTCGAGTGTCTTCAAGCGCGGCCAGATGTATGCGCCGAAACACAGCAGCCACGCGACGTAGCCCAGGATAAGGCCGGAAAGAAACACGAGTTGCGCTGGCATGTTGCCCCCTGTCACCGATGAGTGGATGTGGCTTCGAAGACCGCCATCAGGATGCCGAGCCGGCCTTCCATAAGGTTCCGGCCAAGATTGCTGGTCAGTTGCACAAAGTCCGGTCCCATCACCACGCCAAGATTGGGAGACGGCGGCGGTCCGGATGCGCGCAATTGAGTGACCCAGGTTCGCGCGGCCTCGGTGTCGTCCTGCCATGCCAGCGTGTGGAAGCCGGCTTGTTCGACCGCTTCGCGTGTCGCCTCGGGCGTAAGCAGAAAACTCGTTTCCGGCGTGCGCGCCCAGGGAACGGGATAGTGCGGTTCGCCGCTGTTCAGGACGACATCGAAGGTGGCGAACTTGCCGCCGGTTTTCAGTACGCGACGGATTTCCCGATAAAGCTGCGCGCGATCGACGATGTTCATCGCCACGTGTTGCAGCAACACCACGTCGAAGCGGCCATCGTCGAAGGGAAGCGCCAGCGCGCTGGCGGTCTGGAACGATACTTGTCCGTCTTGCCCGGTACGTTCGGTCAAATAGCGTGCGGCGTCCACGAACGGTTCGCTCAAGTCGATACCGGTAACCCGGCAGCTGCAGGTGTCGGCAAGGAAACGCGCGGGGCCGCCGACGCCGCAGCCGACGTCCAGCACCAAGGCGCCGGTCGCGATGCGGACCAAATTCGCCAGGTCGGCGGTCGCGGCGAGTCCGCGTGTATGGAATTGATCGAGGATGCCCAGTTGCTGGGGTGTCAAACGCTGGTCTTCCGGGCCGAACACGGCGAGCGCGGTCTTCAGTCGTTGGGTCAGGCCCGTGGCGCGGTAGTGGCTGCGCACGTCTTCGAGTAGTACATCGGCCATGGTGGTTTCCTCGCAGGCAGGGATCGAGGCATGTGCTGTATCGGCACAGGCCCTGTGGACGAAACCAGATGTACCATCGCGTCGATTGGGTGACTATTCGCCATAATGTGGACGGGGTATGAAGCAGAACTTCACAGTCCGGCAAGGCGCGCTCGATGGGGTCGAGGTGTTCCTGAGCGTTGCTCATCACCGCAGTTTTCGCAAAGCGGCGGTGGAGCTCGGGGTAAGTCCCTCGGCGATCAGCCAGGCGATACGTGTGCTCGAAACACGCGTCGGCGCGGCCTTGTTCATGCGCACGACGCGCAGCGTCGGCCTGACCGAAGCCGGCGAGCGATTTTTTTCGCGCGCGAAACCTGCCTTCGAAGAACTCATCGCGGCAAGCGAAGCGGCGCGCGGACTGGGGCAACGGCCAGCCGGGTTGTTGCGGCTATCGGTGCCGCGGGCCGTGGTACCGATCCTGCTGGAACCGCTGATCGCATCCTTCTGCCAGGCCTATCCGGAGATCGAAGTGGAAATCGCTGCCAGCGAGGAGTTGGTCGATCTTGCGGCCGAAGGCTTCGATGCCGGCATCCGAATGGGCCAGTTCGTCGCCGCCGACATGGTTGCGGTAAGACTGACGCCGCCGTTCCGTTTCGTTACCGTCGGCAGTGCCGCGTATTTCAAGCGCCATGCGCAACCCAAGCATCCGAATGACCTGCAGCAGCATGCGTGCTTGCGGATGCGCCGCTCCAGCGGTGCGCTTGCGCCGTGGTCGTTCAACGAGAACGGCCACGTCTTCGAGATGGCGGTCTCCGGCCCGATGATCGCCAACGACTTTCCTACCATGCTCGGCGCAGCCATCGAAGGCGTGGGGCTTGCGCAGGTGCCCGAACCGATCGCCGCCGCACCGATGCGGGCCGGAAACCTGATGCAGGTGCTTGAACCGTTCGCGCCGATGACGCCGGGTGTGTTTCTTTACTATCCCAGCCGCCGGCAGATCATGCCGAAATTGCGGGCGTTCATCGATCACGTGAAGAGCCGCGAGAATGCCAAGAGCGAAGCCCGAAACAAGCCGCACAAGAAACATTGAGTCCCGACGGATAGGGCGCACCGCCTTGTCATAAGCAAGCGCGTGCCTGCGAGCGCCACCCGTGCGTTAGCATAACCATCGCCACAGTCAGGGGGCGAAGGGGCGCATGGTCTCGACAGGGGAGCTTGTTGCATTGAATCCGGTGCTCGTCGTCGAAGACGACGGGCCAACGCAGCAGCGTCTTGTTCGCCTGCTGGAAGAACTCATGGGCGCCAACGGCGATATGGCGGTGGTGGATACCATTGCGGAGGCCAAAGCCATCGTCCCCATCTTTCAGCCCCGCCTGGCGCTGGTCGACATCGGGCTGCCTGATGGCAATGGCGTGGAGCTGATCGGCTGGGTTGAAAATCGCCACCCCGGCACGACCACGGTAGCGATTTCGGCGTGGGGGCATGAGGAGACGGTGTTGGCTGCATTGCGCGCCGGCGCTGTTGGCTATCTGATGAAGGAGCGCGACGATGTCGAGCTTCGCGCGGCCTTGCAAAGCATTCGCCACGGCGGCGCCTTGATTGATCCGCTCGTCGCACGCCGCATTCTTGCCTACGTTCCATCGATGTCCAAAGAGCCCACCGCACCGCCCACGTCTAGCGTCGAAGCGCCACGCGCCGATATAGCGCTTTCGGACCGGGAATCGGAAATTCTGCAGTTTGTCGCGCGTGGGTTCAGCAATCGGGAAATTGCCGATCTCACCGGTCTTTCGCGCTTTACCATCGAAGGCTATACCAAAAGCATCTATCGCAAACTGGCCGTCAGCTCGCGTACGGCTGCGGTATTCGAGGCCAAGTCCATGGGACTGCTGTAGGTGCCCATGTACTCAAGCACAGCAGCGCATTGCGGGTGCATGTTGCCGCCATTGTGTCCTTAGAATTGTTTTTGCACGCCAATCCGGATGCTCTGGTCGCGCGCATGCGGCATCAGTAGATACTCGTATTCGGTGGTGATCAGCAGATCGTTCTGGAGCTGCCAATCGCCGCCGAGGCCTGCTCGCAAGCTTGTGCCGTTCGCCGAATAAGGATTGGCCAGCACGCTCCACGAGCCGGCCGATGGAACGAAGGCATAGCTCAATGCAGCGTTGCTGGTGCCCTGGAAATCGTGGCCGACTTCCAGGCGCGCGTGCGGTATCAGCCAGCCGCTGCGCCACGTCAGCTTGCCGCTCGCACGAACACCCGCAACGGCTTGTGACGTGCGTATCGTCTGCGTGCCATAGCGCAAAGCGTCGGCGGCACCACCGCTTTCCGAGAAACCGTTGAGCGATGACAGCGACCAGGCCAGTCGACCATAAGGCGACACCGCCCATCCGCCGGTTTGATATTCATAGCCTGCCGTGAGCGAAGCGAACCATTGGCTGCCGTTGCGATGGCCGATCAAAACAGTGCCACTGTCAGTCGCATCGCGGCGGCTGTCGAAACGCAAACCGCCGCCGCCCACAACGCCGTCGAGATATACGTGCGCAGCCGGTTGGTAGCTGCCGTAGAACGCCGCGGTGTAGCCACGTGCCAGGCTACGCGTACCATCGTGGCCGATCTCGCTGTTGTCGTGGTTGTAGCCGACGCTGAAACCCATCAGGGCGCGTTCGCCGATGCGCTGATCGACGCCCGCGCTGACGGCCACGTTGTCCGAATCGAAACCTGCCGCTTGCCGGTATGCATCGAACGCACCGAAGTTGGCCGTGCCATTGATCCATGTGCCCAATCCCGAGGATGGCTTGTCCGCGGCGCGCGTGTTGCTTTGGGGTGTCATATTTGTCGAAGGCAATTCGCCACCGGCACCTTCGCTGGCGCCAATGCCCGGAAGCATGTCGGCCGGCTCTCGGTTTGCTTGCTGCGCATTGGGTGGTGCGTTGCGCGACGGCGCACTCAATGGCTTGCCATCCAGGCTGATCGACAGGTTATTGGTGAAACGCGAAGCGTCGTTTCCATCATGCAAGCTGTCCAGACGGCTTTGAATATTGCTGAGCTGGTTCTGGGCAAAGCGTTCGGCCTGCATGGTCTGCGCGTTGACCAGACCAAGCACGTCCTGATTGCGGGACGGGTCGGGCTGGTTGCTCACCAGCACCAGCACGTCGACCGTCTGCGATTGTCCGTTCGATGCGATCAGCACGGCGGTGATCTGCACAAGGCCGTGGAAATTCGACGCTGGCGTGAACGACAACATGGCAGGTTGGCTCACTGTCGCGTTGCCCGCACTGGCGGGTGACAGCCCCAGCAGCGCCGACGACACATAGGTGCCCGAGGCAATGCTGGCCAGATTCACCGATACCGCGCTGCCTGGCTGCGCTGTCACCGTGCGAGTCAGGCCCGATGCACTGCCTGCTGCCGTCACCGTTATGGTGATGGCACTCGGCGCGGATACGCCGAAGTGGTTGCTCAACTGATAAGTGAAAGTATCCGTCCCGACAAAACCGGAAGCCGGCGTATAAACGATCCGTTCGCTGTTTGCTGTGGCCGTTCCATGCGTTGGCTGCGTCGCTATATTCAAACCAGTCAAAGGCTGCGGACTGCTTGCTTCGGCTGCTGCTTCGATAAGCACTGGCGTGCCTGTCGTGGTGGCCACTGAAAGTGCGGCGGCAACGGGTGTGCTTAGGGGCGTCACCGTGACCGTCACCGTCGCGGGCAATGAATTTCCGCCCGGATTGCTTGCCACGTAAGTAAAGCTGTCGGTGCCGCCATAGAACGTGGCCGATGGCGTATAGGTAACGGTTTCGCCGGACATGCTCACGGTGCCATGGCTTGGATTGCCCGCGACGGCGATGCTCGTGACGTCCGTTCCCGTGATTGCATTGGCCAGATTGATGTTCGTTGCCGTGTTGTACGGCGTCGTCACCGATTTGGCGGCAACCGTAGGCAGCGCCACTTCGCCTACCGTCACGGTCACCGTCGCAGGCGATGAGGTTCCACCGGGATTGGTCGCCGTATAGGTGAAGCTGTCGATGCCGCCGTAGAAGCTTGCGGATGGTGTGTAAGTCACCGTTTCGCCCGACACGTTCACGGTGCCATGCATCGGGTTAGTGGCGATGCTGACGCGGGTAACGTCCGTTCCCGAAATCACACCCGCCAGGTTGATGCTCGTTGCCGTGTTGTACGGCGTCGTCGCGGACTTGGCGGCAACCGTAGGCACCGCGACTTGGCCTATCGACACGGTGACCGTCGCAGGCGAGGAGGTTCCACCTGGATTGGTTGCCGTGTAGGTAAAGCTATCGGTACCGCCATAGAAGCTTGCAGACGGCGTGTAAGTCACCGTTTCGCCGGACACGCTTACCGTGCCATGCGCCGGCGCGCTGGCGATGGTTACTGCGGTGATGTCCAATCCGGAAATTGCGGCTGCCAGATTGATGCTGGCTACCGTGTTATACGAAGTTGTCGTCGATACAGCGGCAGTGGTCGGTGCGGTCACCGTGCCCACGGTTACTGTCACGGTTGCCGGTGTCGACGTACCACCCGGGTTGGTTGCGGTGTACGTGAAACTGTCGGTGCCGCCATAGAAGGTCGCGGACGGCGTATAGGTCGCCGTTTCGCCTGACACGCTCACCGTGCCATGGCTGGGATTGCTGGCGACGGTGACGCCGGTAACGTCCAGGCCGGAAATCGCGCTCGCAAGATTGATGTTCGTGGCCGTGTTGTAGGGCGTTGTTGCCGATATGGCGGCGACGGTGGGTACCGGTGGTGGATTGACCGTGATCGACACCGTTGCCGGCGCGGAGGTGCCTGCACTGTTGCTTGCCGTATAGGTGAAGCTGTCCGCTCCGATATAACCGGCGGCAGGCGTATAGGTGATGGACGTGCCGCTAGCTTGAGCCGTGCCATGCGAGGCGGCGCTGGCCAAGGCCACCGATGTGGGGTTGCCGCTCGTGCTCACTGGAATGCTGTTGCTGCTGCTGTCGAATGCCACGCTGGTCGTGATGGCATTGGCCGTCGGCGCCTGGAACGTAAAAGAGCCATTGGTGGCCGTACCGGCATCGGTGATCACGATGATCGGCACCGTACCCGAGCCATCAGGAACGGTGGCGGTGATCGAGCTGCCGTTAGTGACCGTGAAGCTGGCCGGCGTGCCGCCGAAGCTCACGGCGCGGGTTCCGTAAAAGCCAGAACCTGTAATGGTTACTGTTTGTCCGCGGGTGGCGGACCACGGACTGATGCTCGACACGCCCGGTGCAGCCGATGTGCAGGTGAGGCTGTACGTAACCGAGCCATTGCTTAGATTGTCCAAGCCATCCGCGCCTGCACCGGAATCTGCTTCCGTGCCGGATACCGTGCCGCCGGAATCGAGCAAGTTGATAAAGGATCCGATGTAAGACACCGGTCCTCCCGAAATCGTGAGGCTGACCTGATCGCCCTGATTGACGGGCTGGCTGTTTGACAGAAGCCCGACGTACTGATGGGCAGCGAGCGTGCCCGACTGCCCATTTACAGCCTGACACCCCGGCGATGCCGACACCCAGCCAGGCAATCCAAGTGCAACGAGCAGCGCGAACCAAACTTCCCCACACCAAACCCGCCGTGTTCCCCTGCCGCACATGGCGCTCATGCCCCTGTCCCACGCTTTCAAAAGCCATCATTGTGTTCATGGCGACGTGGGTGGACACCCCTGATTTCGGGGATAGGCAACGAAGCGAAAACCTCTATAAAAGCCAGCGAGGCTCGGATGCAGTTCCAGCATGGACGCAAGGAGAAAAAGGGGGCTGTCATCCCGGCCTTGTGGCACGATGAACGCCCATGCCCAGGCGAGTATCGCGCGATGTTCGAGTTTTCCACGCTGACCACTTTCGTCGCCGTCGTGCTGGGCTTGTTCCTGATTCCCGGCCCTGCTGTTTTGCTGGTACTGACGCGCACGATGCAAGGCGGGCGCAGGACCGGCGTCCTCACCGGGCTCGGCATCGCATGCGGCGATTTCGTGCATGCGCTTGCGGCAGCGGTGGGGTTGTCCGCGTTGCTGATGACGTCGGCGCTGGCGTTCAATGCCGTGAAGCTGATCGGCGCGGGTTATCTCATCTATCTGGGGATCAAGGCCTTGCGCGCGCCGCCCGCGGATCCGTCGCTGCCGAAGGTGCCATCCGTATCGGCAGCAAGGGCGTTCTGGCAGGCAATTCCGGCGGAAGTGCTCAATCCGAAGACGGCGCTGTTCTTTCTCGCCTTCCTGCAGCAGTTCGTGCATCCGGAGCGGGGCTCCACCTTGCTGCAGTTCATGCTGCTCGGGGCGATCTTCGTGGTGATGAGCGCGGCCTACACGACGCTGATCGTGATGGTGATGCGTCCGTTATCGCATATCGTCAAACGGTTACGCTGGATCGGGCGCTGGCAGGGCAAGATCATCGGTTCGATCTTCATTGCGCTTGGTTTGAAGGTGGCGATGCAGCATCGTTAGGAACGCCGCGTAGGTTGGGGTGCAAACTCCAACATCGCATCACGTTTGAAATCGCAACGTTGGGGTTTGCACCCCAACCTACGACGTGGATCGCGCGTTGCTCAAAGTTCCAGATGCAGGAACTGGTTGAAATCGCTCTTTTGGTAATCGGAGAAAGCTGCGCCGTTGATGAAGCCGTATCGCCGATAAAGCGCAAGCGCAGGCTCGAAGGCTGGGCCACTGCCGGTCTCCAGGCTCAGGCGATGCAAGCCGCGCGCTCGCGCTTCGTTGATGATGTGCTCCAACAGCGCCGCGGCCACACCGCGGCGCAGGTAATCGGGATGGGTGCGCATCGACTTTATTTCACCCGCGTGGGCATCGAGCTGTTTCAGCGCGCCGATGCCGCAGATGTCACCGCCATTCCATGCACTCCACACCGTCACGTTGGCGCACGTAAGGCCGGACAGGTCGAGTGCGAAGACCTGTCCTGGTGGCGAATTGGAATGCATCCCCGCAAGGTGCAAATGCAACAGCGAGCGGGTCGCGGCACTGGAAAGATCGTCGATACGAATCTCCATATTCCCTCCCCCTACTGTCGATACAGCGCCACCACATAGCGGCACGGTTTGCTGGTTTCGTTGGCGAAGACGACGTCGGATGGTGCGCCAAAGGCCAGGCAATCTCCCGCGTTCAAGCTGTGCCGCTCGCCGCCTTCGGTGAGGGTGAGCGTGCCGGAGCGTACCCACACCAGCTGGCGGATCAGCGCGAAGCTGTGCGCGGGAAAGCTCACGCTGCCGGCCGGCGGCAATTCGATTTGCGCCAGCTCCAGCGGGTGATCAGGAATGGCCAGTACTTGCTTGCGGACATAACCGGTTTCCGGATCGGTCCATTGCGGTTGATCCGCGGCGCGCGAGATGCGTCCCGCATGGCCTTCCGCGCGCACCAGCAGGCCGGCAAGCGTAAGGCCGAACGCCGATGCGAGACGCACGAGCAAGGCGGCGGTGGCGCTGACCTCGGCGCGCTCGATCTTGCTGATCATGGTCTTGGAAACGCCCGAGCGTTCCGCCACTTCCGCCAGCGACCAGCCGCGCGCCTCGCGCTCGAGCCGGAGCCGTCGCGCCAGGCTCGCATCGATATCCAATACCTCACTCATGGGACGGAGCTCCTTCCGGTGTGCGGCGGGCGTCGAGCGTCAGCTGCAGAAAAACCAGGTCCAGCCATCGCCCAAATTTGGCACCAACTTGTTTCAAGTAGCCCGCCTGTTCGAAACCAAGCTTGTAATGCAGACGGATCGATGCGTCGTTTTTCGCTTCGATGCCTGCGACCAACACGTGCTTGCCGATGTCGCGCGCGCGTTCGATCAAGGTTCGAAGCAATGCCTCGCCGATACCCTGGCCGCGCTGGTCGGCGCGTACGTAGATCGAATGCTCCGCGCTATGGCGATAACCCTCCCACGCGCGCCAATCGCCGAACGAGGCGTAGCCGAGTACGTCACCGGCAACGTTCACGGCGACCAGCACCGGATGGCCAGCCTTGTTTCGATCGGCGAGCCACGCCATGCGCTGGGTGACGTCGGCCGTCTGCTCGTTCCAGATCGCCGTGGTGTGCAGGACTGCATCGTTGTAGATCGCCGTAATGCCTTCGGCATCGCACGGATTGGCTTCTCGGATGAGCATGGCCGGTCCATTCACTATAGGGGACATATGTTCACTATGGTGGATAGTTGCACGGCCGGTTCCACCGCCGCAAGCGGGGTGGAAAACCGAAACGCAGCGCCAAAGATGGCTGCGGAAACGCGTCCGGTGCTGCACCCTGTCGGTGCAAGCTCCAGCCGTATTAGCCCTTAGCTGGTGCTCGGCGCAAACTGGACATGCGCGGCTTGTGCTTGAAAACGCTAGGAAACTCGCGGACCGGATCGCTGGCACAAATGATGCAACGCATCATCCATCAAGGTCCGCTGATCGGCGTTTTCGCGCGACGGACGGGCCAGGGCCAGGGGCAAGTCTTCAGCGGGGTAGGGCATGTCGAGCAAAGCTACGCGGATCGAGTTATTCCAACTGCGCACGCCACAAATGCGGGCGTTCCATTTGAGCTGGCTGGCGTTCTTCGTCTGCTTCTTCGCCTGGTTTGCGGTGGCGCCGTTGATGCCGCTGATCAAGGGCGAGTTCCATCTCAGCAAGGACCAGCTCGCCAACATCAGCATCGCCGCGGTAGCGGTCACCGTGTTTGGACGGCTGATCGTCGGGCCGCTATGCGATCGCTTCGGGCCGCGGCGCACGTATACGTGGTTGCTGGTGCTGGGGGCGATTCCGGTGTTCGGCATCGCCTTTGCGCACAGCTATGCGTCGTTTCTGTTTTTTCGCCTAGCGATCGGCATCGCCGGTGCGGGCTTCGTCATTACCCAGTACCACACCTCGGTGATGTTCGCGCCGAACGTGGTGGGCACCGCCAATGCCGCGGCGGCCGGCTGGGGTAATGCCGGCGGTGGCGTGGCGCAGTCGGTGATGCCGTGGGTGCTGGCTGCGGTGGTTGCGCTGGGCGTGCAGCAGGGCATGGGTTGGCGTGCGGCGATGTTCGTGCCGGGTGTGGCGATGCTCATCGTCGCCGCGCTGTATTGGCGCTATGGCCAGGATTGCCCGCATGGCGATTACCGCGAGCTGCGCGCGATGGGCGTGCTGACCGAGTCGGGCAAGGCCAGCGGCTGGCGCGTGTTCGCCACCGCCGCAAGCAACTACCGCGTGTGGATGCTGTTCGTGACGTATGCCGGCTGCTTCGGCATCGAGCTGTTCGTGCACGGTGTGGCGGCCAGCTATTACGTGGATCGTTTCGGCCTGGATCTGAGCCATGCCGGACTTGCAGCAGGCAGCTTCGGCTTGCTGGCGCTGTTCGCGCGCGCGCTGGGCGGCATTGCATCGGACCGCTTGTCGCGCGGGCACGGGCTCGCCTCGCGCAGCTGGCTGCTGGGCGCGTTGATGCTCGGCGAAGGGCTGGGTTTGTTGTGGTTTTCCAATACGCAGACCGTGAGCCTCGCCGTGGCGGCGATGATCACCTTCGGCTTGTTTACGCATATGGCCTGCGGCGCCACTTATGCGCTGGTGCCGTTCATCGATCGCAAATCGCTCGGCGGCGTGGCCGGCAACGTCGGCGCGGGCGGCAATGTCGGCGCGGTGGCGGCGGGCTTTCTGCTCAAGAGCACCGGTTCCGTGCAGCACACCTTCGCCTTGCTCGGCGGCTTCGTGATCGCCGGTTCGCTGTGCGCGCTGGCAGTGCGCTTCAGTGCCGAACACACCGCGCGCGAGGAAGAGCTTTATCAGGAAGCGTTGGGATTGAACCAGGTCGAACCGGCGGCCTCGTCGGTGGCGGCGTAAGCGGAAAGGGGTGCGGCACATGACAGTGAAACTGTTGGTCATCGGCAACGGCATGGTCGGGCACAAGTTGCTGGAGGAGCTGATGGAGCGCCAGCCGCCGGATCTGGATATCACCGTGCTGTGCGAAGAAAGCCGGCCCGCGTACGATCGCGTGCACCTGTCTGAATTTTTCAGCGGCAAATCCGCGCAAGACCTGTCGCTGGTCAAGCCGGGCTTTTTCGATCAGCCGGGCATTCAGTTGCGCCTTGTTGCGCGCGCTGCGCATATCGATCGTCAGCAGAAGCGCGTCACCACTGCCGACGGCGAAGTGCTCGCCTACGACAAACTGGTGTTCGCCACCGGTTCCAGGCCGTTCGTGCCGCCGATCCCCGGCAATGATCGCGACGGCTGCTTCGTCTATCGCACCATCGACGATCTGCTGGCCATGCAGGAGTGCGGTGCGCGCTCGAAGATCGGCGTGGTGATCGGCGGCGGCCTGCTCGGCCTGGAATGCGCCAAGGCGTTGCGCGACTTAGGCTTGGAAACGCACGTGGTGGAATTCGCACCGCGCTTGATGGCGGTGCAGGTCGATGACATCGGCGGCCAGATCCTGCGGCGCAAGATCGAAGAGCTCGGCGTCACCGTGCACACCGGCAAGAGCACGCAGGAAATCGTCGACGGCGATGGCACGCGCCATCGCATGAAATTCGCCGACGGCAGCCATCTCGACGCGGACATGATCGTGTTCTCCGCCGGCATTCGCCCGCGCGACGAACTGGCGCGTCAGTGCGAACTCGGCGTCGGCGAGCGCGGCGGCATCCACGTGGACAACTACTGCCGGACACGCGACTGGGACGTCTACGCCATCGGCGAATGTGCGTACTGGGGCGGTAAAACCTTCGGCCTGGTTGCGCCAGGCTACGACATGGCACGCGTGGTGGCGGCGCACTTGGGCGCGCTGCTGGAACGCAAGCACGCGCTGCAGCTTCCGGAATTCGCCGGCGCCGACATGTCCACCAAGCTGAAACTGATGGGTGTGGACGTGGCCAGCCTCGGCGATGCGCATGGCGCCACACCCGGCAGCCGCAGCTATCAATTCAGCGACGAGCGCCGGCAGATCTACAAAAAACTCGTGGTGTCCGGCGATGGCAAGCGCCTGCTCGGCGGTGTGCTGGTGGGTGACGCCAGCGAGTACGGAACGCTGCTGCAGATGATGCTCAACGAGATCGAGCTGCCGGAGGAACCAGAATTCCTGATCCTGCCGTCCTCCGATGGCAAGGCCAAGCCTGGCCTGGGCGTGGACGCGCTACCGGCGTCGGCGCAGATCTGCTCGTGCAACAACGTCTCCAAGGGCCAGCTGTGCCAGGCGGTGGCCGATGGCGCCACTTCGATCGGCGCGCTCAAGAGCATCACCAAGGCCGGCACTACCTGCGGCGGCTGCGTGCCGCTGGTCACGCAGGTGATGAAGGCGGAGATGAAGCGCCAGGGCCTGGCGGTGAACAACCACCTGTGCGAGCACTTCGCCTATTCGCGCCAGGAGCTGTACCACCTGGTACGCGTGGAACGTATCAAGCACTTCGACGAATTGCTTCAGCGGCATGGCAAGGGCTTGGGTTGCGACATCTGCAAACCGACCGTGGCAAGCATCCTCGCTTCATGCTGGAACGAGTTCGTGCTGCAGAAAGAGCACGCCTCGCTGCAGGATTCCAACGACTACTTCCTGGCCAACATCCAGAAAGACGGTACCTATTCGGTGGTGCCGCGCATGGCCGGCGGCGAAGTGACGCCCGACGGCCTGATCGCGGTGGGCGCGATCGCCAAGAAATACGGCCTCTACACCAAGATCACCGGCGGCCAGCGCGTGGACATGTTCGGCGCGCGGCTGGAGCAGTTGCCGCTGATCTGGGAAGAGCTGATCGCTGCCGGTTTCGAATCCGGCCACGCCTACGGCAAATCGCTGCGCACGGTGAAATCCTGTGTCGGTTCCACTTGGTGCCGCTACGGCGTGCAGGATTCGGTCGGTACCGCGATCGACCTGGAAAACCGCTACAAGGGCCTGCGTTCGCCGCACAAGCTGAAGTTCGCCGTCTCCGGCTGCACGCGCGAATGCGCCGAAGCGCAGGGCAAGGACGTGGGGGTGATCGCCACCGAGAAAGGCTGGAACCTGTACGTGTGCGGCAATGGCGGCATGAAGCCGCGCCATGCGGAACTGCTGGCGGGCGATCTGGATACGCCCACGCTGATCAAGTACATCGACCGCTTCTTGATGTTCTACATCCGCACCGCCGACCGCCTGCAGCGCACCAGCGTGTGGCGCGACAACCTCGAAGGCGGGCTGGATTACCTCAAAGACGTGATCGTGCACGACAAGCTCGGCATCGGCGCCGAACTGGAAGCGGACATGCAGCGCGTGGTCGACACCTACGAGTGCGAGTGGAAGAAGGCAGTGACCGATCCGCAGACGCGCAAGCGCTTCCAGCATTTCGTCAACAGTCGCGAGCAGGACAGCAACGTGGAGTTCGTGCCCGAGCGCGGCCAGATCCGCCCGGCGCGTCCGGAAGAAAAACGCCGGCTCATTCACGCACACGTCACGACGGAGTAAAGGCTATGGACGATACGGTGACCGTGCAAGGCTGGGTCCAAGTGTGTTACCTGGACGACATCGTTCCGAACACCGGCGTATGCGCGCTGGTGGATGACGAGCAGGTGGCGATCTTCCGCGTCGGCGAAAGCGGGCTCTACGCGCTGGACAACTACGACCCGAATGCGGAAGCCTCGGTGCTGTCGCGCGGCCTGGTCGGCAATCTTGGCGAGCGCCTCGTGGTGGCCTCGCCGATCTACAAGCATCATTTCGACTTGCGCACCGGCGAATGCCTGGAGGCGCCGGAACATTCGGTGCACGCATGGCAGGTCAAGCTGCACGGCGAGCACGTGGTGTTGAGGCGCTCGTCACGATGAGCGCACCGCGGCCCAAGCTGGTCGTGATCGGCAATGGCATGGCCGGCATGCGCACGGTGGAAGAGCTGCTGCAGCTCGCTCCCGGCCTGTACGACATCACGGTGTTTGGCGCGGAGCCTTACGGCAATTACAACCGCATCCTGCTGTCGATGCTGTTGAGCGGCGAGAAGGGCGCGGACGAGATCATGCTCAATACGCGCGAGTGGTATGCGGAAAACGGCATCACGCTGCATGCGGGCGATCCGGTGGTATCGATCGATCGCCGCCGGCGGCGCGTGCATTCGCGCAAGGGCGTGGAAGTGCCATACGACCGCCTGCTGATCGCCACCGGCTCCAAGCCGTTCATGCTCCCGCTGCCCGGCGGTGATTTGCCGGGCGTGATCGGCTTTCGCGGCATCGACGATGTCGAACAGATGCTCGAGGCGGCCAGCACCTACAAGCATGCCGCAGTGATCGGCGGCGGCCTGCTTGGCATCGAGGCCGCCAACGGCCTCCTGCGTCGCGGCATGCAGGTGACGCTGCTGCATCGCATCGATGTGCTGATGGAGCAGCAGCTCAACGCGGATGCATCGCGCCTGCTTTCGCACAGCCTGAAGGCGCGCGGCCTGAACGTGCTGTTGAACGCGCAGACCTCGGAACTCTACGGCGATGGCCGCGTGCAGGGCATTGCACTGGCCGACGGTAGCCGCATCGACGCCGACCTGGTGGTGATGGCGGTAGGCGTGCGTCCGGATATCGCGCTGGCCAAATCCTGCGGGCTGCATTGCGATCGCGGCATCGTGGTCGACGACACCATGCAGACCTATGATCCGCACGTTTACGCCGTCGGCGAATGCGTGCAGCATCGTCGCCTTACCTTTGGCCTGGTGGCGCCGGTATGGGAGCAGGCGCGTGTCTGTGCTTCGCACCTGGCGCGCGTGGGTCATCGCCGTTATCGCTTCACGCGCACTGCCACCAAGCTCAAGGTGACGGGTATCGATCTCTATTCGGCCGGCGATTTCATCGGCGGTGCCGGCACGGAGGATCTGGTGCTGCGCGATCCGCGCCGCGGTATCTACAAGCGACTGGTGCTGAAGGACAACCAGATCATCGGCGCGGTGTTGTACGGCGATGTGAAGGATGGCGGCTGGTATTTCGACTTGATCCAGAGCGGGGCGGACATCACGCCGATTCGCGATCGCCTGTTGTTCGGCAGGCAGTATTGCCAGCCGGCGGAGGTGGCGGCATGAACCCGTGTAGGCTGGGGTGCGAACCCCAACATCGTCATCTCCCATGCATCACGACGTTGGGGTTTGCACCCCAACCTACGGAGCTGGCATGACCGTTGCCACCACCTGCCCCTACTGCGGCGTCGGTTGCGGCGTGCTTGCGCGCGCCGACGCCGATGGCTCCGTGCATGTGGAAGGCGATGCGAAGCATCATGCCAATCGAGGCCGCCTGTGCGTAAAGGGTTCGGCGCTTGGCGAAACGGTCGATCTGCGCGGCCGTCTTTTGCATCCCTTGCTGCGAGCGCCGGATGGCACGCTGCAACGCGTCAGCTGGAACGATGCGCTGGACCGCGTGGCCGAAGGCTTCCGCCGCGTGATCGAACAGCACGGCCCGGATGCGGTGGCGTTCTACGTCTCCGGCCAGTTGCTTACCGAGGACTACTACGTCGTCAACAAGCTGGCCAAGGGTTATATCGGCACGGCCAATATCGATACCAATTCGCGCCTGTGCATGTCCTCCGCTGTGGCCGGGCACAAGCGCGCGTTCGGCGAAGACGTGGTGCCGGGTTGCTATGAAGACCTGGAGCAGGCCGAGCTGATCGTATTGGTGGGTTCGAACACCGCCTGGTGCCATCCCATCGTGTACCAGCGCATCGCCAAGGCGAAGGAAAGCGGCACGCCGCCGCGCATGGTGGTGATCGACCCGCGCCATACGGCGACCTGCGAATCGGCCGACCTGCATCTGCCGGTGAAGGCCGGCACGGACGTATGGCTGTTCAACGGCCTGCTGGCGTTCCTGTTCCAGCATGGCGCGATGGATGCGCGGTTCGTGGAAGCGCATACCGAAGGTTTCGCGCAGACATTGGCGGCGGCGCAGGCAGATGCCGGCGATCCGGCCGAAGTGGCGCGCATCTGCGGCGTGCAGTTGGCGGACCTGTTGAATTTCTATCGCTGGTTCGCGCGCTGCGAGCGCACGATTACGCTGTTCTCGCAAGGTGTGAACCAGTCTTCCAGCGGCACCGACAAGGTCAACAGCATCATCAATTGCCATCTGCTCACCGGGCGCATCGGCAAGCCGGGCATGGGGCCGTTCTCGCTCACCGGTCAGCCCAATGCGATGGGCGGACGCGAAGTCGGCGGCCTGGCGAACATGCTGGCGGCGCATATGGAGCTGGAAAATCCAGTGCATCGGCAGATCGTGCAGACGTTCTGGCAATCGCCGCGCATGACGGAGCGGCCAGGCCTCAAGGCAGTGGATCTGTTCGACGCCATTGGCGATGGCAAGGTGAAGGCGTTATGGATCATGGCCACCAATCCGGTGGTGAGCCTGCCCGACGCCGATCGCGTAAAGCAGGCGCTGGCGCGCTGCGAATGGGTGGTGAGCTCTGACATCGTCGCGCAGACCGATACCAATGCCTACGCGCACGTGCTGTTGCCCGCGCTGGGCTGGGGCGAGAAAGACGGCACCGTCACCAATTCGGAGCGGCGCATTTCGCGCCAGCGCGTATTCATGCCCGCGCCGGGCGATGCGCGCGCGGATTGGCGCATCGTGTGCGACGTGGCGCAGCGTCTTGGCTTTGCCGAGGGCTTCCAGTTCGATGACGTGCATGCGATCTTCGCCGAGCACGCGCAGCTTACCGCCTACCGCAATCACGAGCCGCAATCGGAAGATGCGCCTGCCACCCGCCGCCTGCTCAACCTGGAAGGATTGGCCAACCTCGATCGGCACGCCTACGACGCGCTGGCGCCGGTGCAGTGGCCGGTGGCGGCAAACGGGGAAGGGGTGGCGCGCCTGTTTGCCGATGGCCGGTTTTCGCACGCGAACGGTCGCGCGCGCTTCGTCGCGACGCCGGCACGGGCGCCGGTGCATGCCGTCGACCGCGAATACCCACTGGTGCTCAACACCGGCCGCGTGCGCGATCAATGGCACACCATGACGCGCACCGGCAAGGCGCCGAAACTCACCGGCCATATTCCCGAGCCCTTCGTCGACATGCACCCGCACGATGCGCTGCGCTGCGGTGTACGCGAAGGCGAGCTGGCGCGTGTGCAATCGCGCTGGGGCGGCATGGTGGCGCGCGTCAAGCACAGCGGTGGCATGCGTGCGGGCAATGTGTTCGTGCCGATCCATTGGAACGATCAGTTCGCTTCCGACGCGCGCGTGGGCAGCTTGGTGAACCCGGTGGTCGATCCCGTCTCCGGCGAGCCGGAGTTCAAGCACACGCCGGTGAGCGTCGAACCGTTTCCGGTGCGCTGGTACGGTTTTGCGCTCAGCCGCAATCTGCTGGCGCCGGATGGTTTGAGTTATTGGACGTCGATCCAGGGCGATCGCTTTCGGCGCTACGAGATCGCGCATCGCGAACGGCCATCCGAATGCAGCGCCTGGGCGCGTGCCTGGCTGGGCGTCAGCGATCCGGATGCCGATTGGCTGGAATACGAAGACCGCAGTACGGGTGTGTATCGCGCAGCGCATGTGATCGACGATCGCATCGAGGCCTGCGTGTTTCTTTCATCGCGCCCGGATCTGCCGTCGCGGCATTGGCTGGCCGGCCTGTTCGTGCGCGAGCAACTGGACGAAGCCGACCGCATGGCGTTGCTGATCGGCGAACCGGCCGATCCCGGCGCGGCGACCGGGCCAATGGTGTGTTCGTGTTTCGGTGTGGGCCGCAACACGATCTGCGAGGCGATCCGCAAGCAGGGTTTCGAGTCGCCAGCGCAGATCACCGCGGCCTTGCGTGCGGGTGGCAACTGCGGTTCGTGCGTGCCGGAGTTGAAGCAGCTGATTGCGGAAATGAAGGCCGAAGTGAACGCGTAGGTTGGGGTGCAAACCCCAACATCGTTACGTTACGGCACCGGATGTTGGGGTTTGCACCCCAACCTACGAACCCAGCCGCGCGATCAACGCCTGCGTCAACGGCTTCAGGTAGAAATTGTCTTCCGGCACCACTTGCGGTTGCACGCCGTGTGCGCGCAACGCATCGGCGACGATCGGGCCGATCGCCGCAACCAGCGTATGCGCAAGGGCCTGCCGCAGCCGCTCGGCTTCGATCAGGCGAAACAAGCGCTCTACCTGCTGCAGGCTGGTGAAGGCGATCGCATCGACCTCGCCTTGTTGCATGGCTTGGATCAACGCCTGTACTTGTGCATCGGCGGCGGCATCGGCGTACACATACGGCCATACCGGCAAGGCGTGCGCACCCGCACCGGCGAGAAAATCCATCAGCGCCTGGTTCGGCTCCGTGCCGTAAAGCTGCACGCCCACGCGGCGTCCCTTGAGATCGAGTGTTTGCAACAGTGCGATCATGCCGGGCGTGGTGGCGGGATCGGCGACCAGCGTGGGCTTCAGGCCAAGCTCGCGCAGCACGCGGCCAGGCTTGGGGCCGCGCGCAAACGTGCGCACGGTGCCGAGTTGCGTGATGAAGCGTTCGCGCAGGTCAGGCGCATGGTGCTCGATCAGGCTCAACAGGCGGCGCACGCCTTCGCCGGTGAACAACAGCAGGTCATCGCAACCGCCGGCGCAGAATGTGCGCAGCCATTCCAGCACGGGCACGGGGTTGGGCGTGTCGCGAATATCGACCAGCGGGCAGCGCAGCACCGACGCGCCGCGGCGTTCCAGCAGCGAGGCGAACATGTCCAGCTCGCGCGATTCGGGAATGGCGATGCGGCGGTTTTGCAGCGGCTGGTCGGAAGTTGATTCGGTCATGCCTGATAAGACCCGGAAGCGTGTATGTCCCTCACCGTCATTCCGGCGAAAGCCGGAATCCAGTCTAACTATGCGTCCGAAGGACCCAGAAACTTAGTTAGAGTAGCTTCGCACAACGTATTGAACTGGATTCCGGCTTTCGCCGGAATGACGGTGAGGCAAATGTAGCGCTAAGCGCCAAACCATGCATGCTCGCGCGCCAATGCCGCCACTTCGCCAACGATCAACAGCGCAGGGGGATGGATATCACGTTCCTTCGCCCGCGCCGGCAACTCCTGCAACACCCCGCGCACCACGCGCTGCTGCGGCAGCGTGCCGTTTTCGATGATCGCAAAGGGCGTATCCGGCCGCCGGCCATGCTCCAGCAGACGCTGCGTGAATTCCTCCAGCCTGGCCATGCCCATGTAGACGGCCAGGGTCTGGTGATCCTGCGCCAGCGCGGGCCAGTCCATCGCATCGAGCGATTCCTTGCCATGGCCGGTCAGCAGATGCACTGAGCGTGCATGCTCGCGGTGGGTGAGCGGAATGCCGGCGTAGGCGGCGCATGCGACCGCGGCGGTAACGCCCGGGACGATTTCGCAGGCAATGCCGTGCTGGTGCAGGAATTCCATCTCCTCGCCGCCGCGGCCGAACACGAAGGGATCGCCGCCTTTCAATCGCACCACCAGCTTGCCTGCTTGCGCTTGTTCCAGCAGCAGCTGGTGAATCTGTTCCTGCTGCGTATGGCGTCCGCCGCAGCGCTTGCCCACGTCGATGCGTTCGGCATCACGGCGCGCCAGCGCAAGCACCGCTTCGCTGACCAGCGAGTCATGCAGGATCACATCGGCCCGGTTGAGTGCACGCAGGGCGCGCAAGGTAAGCAGGCCAGGGTCGCCAGGGCCGGCGCCGACCAGCGCCACCGAGCCCCTTTTCGAAGTGGGCTCGTTCGCATCCAGCGCATCCAGCAAAGCCCGTTCGGCCAGATCAGGGCGCGCGTTGCGCAAATACGCCATCACTGGCCCGTCGTGCAGCCAGTCGTAGAACGCGCGGCGTTCGGCCAGGTCAGGCCAGCGCAGGGAAATGCGCGTGCGATAGCGCTGCGCGAGCGCGGTGAGAGCACCCAACGCATGGTCGAGTTCGGTTTCAAGCATTTCGCGCACGCGCCGTGCGATCACGGGCGCTGCGCCGCCGGTGGAGACGGCCACTGTCAATGGCGTGCGATCCACCATCGCCGGTACCTGAAAACGCGACAGGGCAGGGGCATCCACCACGTTGGCCAGGATGCGTCGGTCCTCCGCCGTGGCGGCCACGCGGGCATTCAATTCGTGATCGTCGGTGGCGGCGACGACCAGCCATACATCATCCAGCCAGGCCGGTTGGAACATGCCGGCGAGATGCTCGATCTTGCCTTCGTCGGCCTGCTGCATCAGTACGGGCGTGAGCGATGGCGCGCCCACGCGCACCTTGGCACCGGCAGAAAGCAGTGCGGCCGTTTTGCGTTCGCCGATGTGGCCGCCGCCCACCACCAGCACGGGCAGGCCGGTGAGGTCGGCGAAGAGTGGATAGAGCCCCATGGTGCGTTTTTTTTCTCGATGCACGGACGTGTGTGTCTAGATTAATGCGGAAGCGCATAGATGCTTTGCGACTATCCGGAATAAAGCGATGACTTGCCCCCTCCCCTACGTGTAGTAGGGGAGGGTTGGGGGTGGGGTGAAGCAGCCTTGCGCGGAATTCAAGCTATGCGGCAAGCCCATGCAACCCCACCCCAGCCCTCCCCTGCCAAGCAGGGGAGGGAGCCATAGCTCAAGGCCGCACCGCCATCACCTCGATCTCCACCCGGAACCCGGGATTGGCCAACCCCGCTACCTGGAACGCCGAACGCGCCGGCAGCTTCGGCTGCTCCTTGGTGCCGAAGAACTGCGTATAGCCAGCCATGAATCCGGCGAAATCCATATGCCCGCCGTGCGCTTCGTCGCCGACCAGGAACACCTGCATCTTCACCACGTCGCCCATATCCAGGTGCATGCTCTGCAATTGTTTCTCGATTGCGGTGAGCACGCCGATGGTTTGCGTCTTGGTGTCGCCATAGGCCGCCGCCGAATCCTTCGGCGCTTTCGCATCGACCACCGGCGGCACCATGCCGCTCAGGAACACGATGGATTTGCCCGCCGGTATTTCCACCGCGGCGGAGATCGGGAAATTGCTGTTGGGCAGCTTGTAGCGCGTCACGTCCTGCGCATGCGCGAACGCGGGGGCGGCGAGCAACAAAGCCAGGGCGACGAACTTGGATGTCTGCATGGGTTGTCTCCAATCAGGGATGCATGCCGGCAACCTCTTGGGCGGTGATGCGGTCCGCGTAGTGATTGCCGAAGTGGGTGCGCACGTAGTTGATCACATCTGCGATCTGCGTGTCGTTGAGCCTGGAGTTTTCCAGCGGCCCGCTATCGCCGGTCTGGATGAACGAAGGCATGTCGCGTCGGCCGTGCAGGATCACGGCCGCCATATAGGCCGCCGACACCAGGCGCGGGTTGCCGGTGAGCGCGGGATAGCTGCCGGCGCCGGTCGCCCCTTTGGCGTCGGGCATATGGCAGCCCTGGCAGATGTGCTCGAACACCGTCTTGCCGTCGGCAAAGCCAGGTGATGACTGCGTGTGCGTGGTGTTGTCCGATGATTGGGCGTGCAACGTCGTGGCATGCGAAAGCAGGCCCAGGTACAGAAACGTGGTCAAAAGCCGATGGATTTTCATGCACGAGCCTCAGCGACGGCGCGTCGATGGATACGCTCGATCACGTCCAGCGCGGAAGTCACCGCGCCCTCCTGCCATGCCGGAAGATACGATGCGTGTTCGCCGGCCAGCGCGATGCGGCCGTCGATCTGGCAGAGGTTGTCGTAGTGTTTCGCACGCGTGTCGTCCGACCACAGGCCGAAGCAGCCCATGGTGAAGGGCGACCGATGCCAGCCCACCGCGACGCCGGTCTCGAATTCCCGGTGATATTGCGGGTGAATCTGGCTGCCGTATTCCAGCGCTTTCTGGATGCGCTGCGCCGGTGTCATCGCGGTGAACTCGAACGCATTGAGCCCCCAGATATAGGCGCCAAGCAACACACCCTTGCCGCTGCTGTGAAAGCCACTGCTCGGGTAGCCAATAGTGGCGATGGGCAAATCCGTATACGTGATGCCGCCATAGATATGCTCGTCTTCCTCCCAGAAGCGGCGCTTGAATTGCAAGCCGACTTTTACCGATGCGGCATACGGCACCGCGCTGATCGCCGCCGCCATAGGCGCGCTGACATTCATCGGGATCTGGCTGAGTATCGACAACGGGATCGTGCAGATGCACCAGTCGGCATGCGCCTTGTGCGTGCTGCCATGTTTGCCGGCGTCTTCATAGCTGACGCTGACGCCGTGCGCGTCCTGCTGGATCGCGGTGACCTTCGCGCCATAACGGATCACGCCATCCAGCGCACGGCCGAAGGCTTCGCCGATGCGTCCCATACCGCCGACCGGCTGGAACAGGCTGGTCTGGAATTCGTAGATTTCGCCCGCGCTGAGCGCGCTCCACAAGCGCGAACCGAGCAATTCGTCGAGCGCGATCGGTGTGGAGGGAACCGGACGGGCGGAAAGACCGCCGCCGGGATCCTTGTCGAAGCCGCGCCGGTTGCTGCTGGCGATGCCGCTGCTGTAGGCAAAATTTTTGTCGAGCGCGCCCCAGTCGCGCAGGGATTCGAGCAGCTTTTCCTGATCCTCTTTGCTCACCGTCTCGTCGAGCTTGCCTTGCTGCGTGCTTTTGGCGAGGAGTTCCGCCACGTGTCCGCGATAATCGGTGTTGATGGTGCGATACCGCTGCGGTTTGCCACCGAACGCGCTGGCGCTGTGCACATAGGCGTTGTGGTTCACCTGCACGAACGGTTCGAGCTGCACGCCGAGTTTCTTGCAATAACTCAGGATGCCGTGATGGTGATACGGCAGGCGCCATGGTCCGGGATTGAGATAGCAGCCGTCATCGAACTGGCAGTGCTGCGAGAAGCCGCCAAGCTCGGTGAAACGATCCCCGCCGCGCAGTGACCAGTTGCGTCCTCCGGCGCGCTGGTTGTATTCCAGCACCTGCACTTTGTAGCCCGCCTGGCGCAATTCATATGCCGCCACCATGCCGGCGATGCCGGCGCCGAGGATCAGTACCGAGGTGTTGCCCGGCGCGCCCTGCAGTGTCGGTGAACCTTTGAAGCTCGATTCGGCAGCAAGGCCAAGGCTGCTCATCGCCTGGTACATCGCCGCTGCGCCGGCGCTCATGCCGATCATGCGCAGCAGGTCGCGGCGTTTCATGGAAAACATACGGCCGTCGTCTTGCATCGGGATACCTCGCGCTTCAATTCAAGCAAGGGGGCTGACAAGGATGCTCAACGCGCAGAGATCGGCTCCCTCCCCTACGTGCAGTAGGGGAGGGCTGGGGTGGGGTGAAGCCAACCTTGCGGCAAGCTCAAACAACCCCACCCCAACCCTCCCCTGCAAGCAGGGGAGGGAGCTCGTCACTCGCATGGATGAATTGCGACACCAGCCATGGATCAAAAGCGGTACGTCACCTTCCCGTACCAATACCGCCCGTTGAAACCGAACGGCGACAACGACGAATACTGCAGACCATCGGCACGATCTTCGTACACGTTGTTGAGCGAGGCCTTGGTCGGATATTGGTTGGTGACGTTGTCTGCACCCGCAGTGAAGGTCCAGGCCTGCCAGGTGTAGCTGGCGGACACGTCGAAGATCCAGCGTGCGGAGAACACCTGGTCTTCATCGGCGTTGGCGTCGTCGCCCAGGCGCGTCACGCTGCCGTAGCGCGTGGCATTGGCGTGGAAGTCAAAGCCGTGGATCAGCCAGTCGCCGGCCAGCACGAACTTCGTGCGCGGCGCGGCATCGGTCAGCAGGCCCTGGCTGGCGCGGCCGAACGCGGGCGTGGAAACGTGCAGGACCGTCGTCTGGTTGTAGTTGGCGCTGCCGGTGAGGTTGAGCGCACCCCAGTTGTTCAGGTCCAGGTGGTAGCTGGTGATCACGTCCGCACCGCGCGTGCGTGTGGTAGCGCCGTTGACGAAGAACTGCGCGCCGGTGACCTGGTCGCCGGGAATGCTTACCGGAATCTGGTCCGAATACAGGATCTGGTCCCAGATGCGGATCTGGTAGACGTCGACCGTGGCGGTGAAATTACCAGTCGGCTGCCACACGCCGCCAAGGCTGTAGTTCACCGATTTTTCCGGCACCAGCGGTTTTGCGCCCAGGGCGATGGCGGTGGGATTGGACGTGCGATAGGTGCCGATCTGCGCGAGCGTGCCGTTCTGGATCAGCGTCACCACCGATTCGTAGTTCTGCTGTGCCAGCGACGGCGCGCGGAAGCCGTTCGACACCGTGCCACGCAGTGCGAAGGTGGGTGTCAATTGATACCGGGTGGAAAGCTTGCCCGAACGGGTGGAGCCGGCGTCGCTGTAATCCTCGTAACGGGCGGCGATACCGGCCGACCATTTGTCGGTGAGATCGCTTTCCAGATCGATATACGCCGCCTTGCTGTGGCGGGTGAAATTGCCCGCCACTTCCGGCGTCAGCCCCGGATACACCTGGGAGCCGCCAGCATACGGATTACTCGTGCCGGGAATGAGCGTGTTCGGATCGAAGAAATAGGAATCCGCATCGCCTGCGCCGATGTCGTAGCTCTCGTTGCGGTATTCGGCGCCGAACGCCACCGTCACCGGGTTGGGCAGGAAGCCAAAGTTGAATTCCTTGCTCAGGTCCACGTTGAGCACGCCCTGCTTGTTGGCAAACGTGCCGGCGTGGAAATACGTGGGCGAATAGCCTTTGGTGTAGTACAGGTTGGTGTTGACGCTGTGCTGGATATCGAACACCAGGTTGTTCTCGCCGTAATCGGCCGAGACGTCCCAGTGCCAGCCGCCGTCGGTGTGGCCTTTTACGCCGAACACGAAGGCCGCGTCATTGGTGTGGTTGACGATCTGCGGAAGGAAGCCGTTCGGGTAGATTTCCGGCACGTTGCGCGCGGAATTGTACGCACGGTAGTAACCGTTGGAAGTGACGTCGCGCTTGCTGCCGTTGAGATAGCCGTACAGCTGGATGTTCGGCGTGATGTCGTAGGCGAAGTTGAGCAGCAGCTGATAGGTTTTTTCGGCCGGATCGCCGTAGCGTTCGTAGGGGTAGCCGGTGGTGTTGGTCGCGCCCGCGATGGTGGTGCCGCGATCGGTATTGGCGGAGCGGTTGGTACTCATCTGGCTCTGGTAATTCCAGGCCAGGCGCATCCATCCGGGTGCCTTGCCGTTGGTGCCGCCCAGCGGAATGCCCACCGAACCCTGCACGCCGTTGTTGGCGCCGTCGCCCTCGTCCATGATGCCGGCGTTGGCGGTGACGTCGTTGCCGCCCAGCTGGCTGCCGTGCTTGAGCACGATGTTGATCACGCCGGCGATGGCATCGGAGCCGTACTGCGCTGCCGCGCCGTCACGCAGCACTTCGATATGGTCGATCGCGGAAATCGGAATCGAATTCAAGTCTACCGGCGCCGAACCACGGCCCACCGCGGAGTTGTAATTGACCAGCGCAGAGGTGTGGTAACGCTTGCCATCCACCAGTACCAGCACGTCATCGGGCGAAAGTCCGCGCAGCGAGGCGGGCCGGATGGCGTCGTTGCCGTCGTTGATGGCGGGGCGGGGGAAATCCAGCGAAGGGAGCACTGTATTGAGCGCGCTGGCCAGATCCGTGTAGCCGCTGGAGGAAAGATCGGTGGGCGAGATAATGTCGATCGGAGAGAGCGATTCGTCGGCGGTGCGATTGGATGCGCGAGTACCGGTAACGACGACTTGTTGAAGCTGTTTGGCGGTCTGGGGGCCGGGTGCATCGGCCGGCGTGTCATCGGCCCAGGCGGCGGTAGTGAAAACGATACCTACGGTAAGCAAGGGCAGCACGGCGGCTGCTAACGGATGTCGAGCAAGTCGTTTCATTGAGATCCCCACAAAAGTTTTAAGGCAAAAGTCGTCCCTCCAAGGGAACTTGGATGTATGCAAATCGCAGGTTTGCGCCGCAGCAATGTGTCTCCCCGGCTACGGCAATTTGAGGCTATGACACGTGTTGCGGTGCGTCAATAGTTGGTCATGCCATTGCTATGCGTTTGACACATTTGTGTGCATGCAGGCGCATTTTTGTGGGCCACGTTGGTGCAAACCAAGCATGGCGCGTGCTTTTTGAGTTGCCGATCTACGCTTGCGCAGCCAACTGACCCAATCGACGCATGGCGCGATCGAGCTTGTCGTTCCACGGCAAGCCGCAAGTCAATCGCAGGCAATCGGCGTAGTCGCCGCGACTGGAAAACAGCACGCCCGGCGAGGTGCCGATGCCTTCGCGCAAGGCCGTTCCAAACAGCGTCTGTGCATGCGCGCCCGGCAATTGCAGCCACAACGAGAGGCCGCCTTGCGGCGTGCAGGCGCGCGTCGAGGCGGGCCAGTGACGCGCGATCGCCTCGTGCATGCGCTGCGCGTTGTCCGCCAGCGCACGGCATAGCTGGCGCAGGTGGCGTTGCAGATCGTGGCGCTGCAGGTAATCGGCCAGCGCAAGCTGCGGCAGGCTGGCGCTGCCGACGGTGGAAAAATACTTGGTGCGCAGCAGCGACTCGGTCCAATCGCCGCCGACCATCCAGCCCACACGCAAGCCGGGCGCCAGGATCTTCGAGAACGAGCCACAGGTGATCACGTTGCCGTCCCAGCGCCTGAGCGGCGCGGGACGTTGGCCGGACCAGGCCAGCTCGCCGTAGATGTCGTCCTCGATAATCACCGTCTTGTGCCGCGCGCAGCACTTCAACAGCGCCTGCTTTGCGGCATCGTCGGTCACGCTGCCGAGCGGGTTGTTGAAGTTGGGCACCAGCACCGCCGCGCGCACCTTGTTCTGCTGCAGCAGCTGTTCCAGCCGCGCGACGTCGATGCCGCGACCGGGCAGGTTCGGCACTTCCAGCACCTTCAGTTTCAGCGCCGCGACCGCCTGCAGAATGCCGTGATAGGTGGGCGCTTCGACCAGCACCACGTCGCCGGGTTCGGTCAGCGTGCGCAAGGCCAGGCTGATCGCTTCCATTGCGCCGGCGGTGATGACTATTTCGTCCGGCGAAACGGTGACGCCGACTTGCGCATAGCGCTGCGCAATCTGCCGGCGCAATGGGAGATGGCCTTGCGGCGGCGCGTAATCCAATGCGGCCGTGGTGGTGTGGCGCAGGCAGCGCGACAGCGATGCGGTGAGCGCCGCCTGCGGCAGCAAGGCCGGCGAGGGCGTGGCGCTGTGCAGTGGCAACAGGTCGTTGCGCGCGAGCATGTCCAGCACGTCCTGCAGCATCGGATTGCTGACCGTGTTCGGCGTGCGCCGGCGTGAAGGGCGCGTTTCGGGCGCCAGCGGCGTGGCGGCGCGTACGAAATAACCTGAGCGAGGGCGCGCTTGCGCCAGGCCTTCGCGCTCCAGTTGCAGGCAAGCCTGCACGGCAGTGGCGATGCTCACCTCGTGGCTGCGGGCGAGCTGGCGGATCGAAGGCAGGCGCTCGCCAGCGCGCAGCGTGCCCTGGGCGATCTGCGTGCGCAATTGGGTGGCGAGCTGTTCGTAGAGCAGCATGGGTGCTCCAACTGTACCGGTCGAAATGGAGATTATCTGAATCTGTATCGGTTGGGCGTAGTGTCGTAGGTTGGGGTGCATACCCCAACATCGCCAATGGCCATGCATCCGGACGTTGGGGTTTGCACCCCAACCTACGTCGGAAAATCCATGCTCGAACAACAGAACAATCGCGCGGCGCTGGCTCAACTGCTCTTTGCCGAATTGCTTATCGGTTCGGTCGGCGTGTTCGTCCACGAAAGCGGCCAGGACGCGGTCACCGCCGTGTTCTATCGCTGCGTGTTCGGCAGCCTGTTCCTGCTTGGCTGGGGCCTGGCGCGCGGTCATCTGCGTGGCCTGTGGCAGGAACGCACGCTGATCCGCGGCGCGATCCTGAGCGGCGTGCTGCTGGTGTTGAACTGGGTGTGCCTGTTCGCCGGCATGGCGCGTTCGTCGATCGGCGTGGCGACGATGGTGTATCACTTCTTTCCGTTCGTAATGCTGATGCTGGCGGCGCTGCTGCAAGGCGAGCGCACGCGTCCGGTCGATGTGATGTGGACGGTGATCGGTTTCGTCGGCGTGGCGTGTTCGGCCGATCCGCAGCGCATGTGGCATGGCGCCGATACGTCCTACCTGATCGGCATCGGGCTTACCTTCCTGGCGGCCTTGCTATGCGGCGCGTCGCTGCTGATGTCGCGCATAGTCGGCAAACAGCGTCCGTTTGCACTGGTAACGATCCAGTGCTGGGTCGGCGTGGCGATGCTGGCGGGGTTTTCCAGTTCGAGCGCGCTGCACTGGGGCACGCACTGGTTCTGGCTGGTGGGCCTGGGCGTGATTCACAGCGGCATCGTCTACGTGTTGTTCTATACCTCGTATCCACGCTTGCCGGTGGTGACCATTGCGGTAATGGCGTTCGTGTATCCGCTGGTGACGCTGTTGCTGGATTATGTGCTGTACGGGCATCGCCTGGCTGTCATCCAGCTGGCGGGGCTTGGCTTGATTGTGCTGGGTACGCTGGGCGTGAACCTGAAATGGACGCTGGGCGTTTCACGCAAGCATGCACTCACGGATCACCCGTAGGTTGGGGTGCAAACCCCAACGTAAGGAACACCAGGCATGGCGATGTTGGGGTTTGCACCCCAACCTACGTTCGGTGCCACCATGCGGTGATGTCGGTGGCGATGGCGTCGACGGTTCTCGTTGCATCGATCGTCAGCACAAGCGGCTCGCCGGTCGGCGGCTCCAGATCGCGAAACTGGCTTTCGATCAATGACGCCGGCATGAAATGATCGCGGCGATGCGTGACCCGCTGTGCCGCCTGTTCGGGCGTCAGCGCCAGGAATACAAAACCCAGATCCGGCACAACGCTGCGCAAAGTATCGCGGTAGCGGCGCTTGAGCGCGGAGCAGGTGAGCACCACGCGTTGCGATAGATGGAGTTGATCGAGCGTTTCCCGCGCCAGCTGCTCCAGCCAGCCTTGCCGGTCGGCGTCGTTCAGCGCAATGCCCGCGCTCATCTTGCGGACGTTTTCGGGCGGATGAAAGGCGTCGCCTTCGATCAGCTGTGCGCCGGTGCGTTGGCAGACGGCGGCGGCAATGGTGGATTTGCCGCAGCCGGAGACTCCCATGATGACGATGGCGCGTGTTTTCATTACCCAATGATACGAAATGTCGCTCCCTCCCTTGCTGGCAGGGGAGGGTTGGGGTGGGGTTGCGAGCGCTTGCCGCGCCAGCGAGTTTGCCGCGAGGTTGCTTCACCCCACCCTGGCCCTCCCCTACTGCACGTAGGGGAGGGGACTGCATCTCGCAATCAGGCCGCCATTTCTTCTTTTTCCACCACCGGCAGGCGAATCAGATAATCGAACGCACTCAGCGAAGCCTTCGCGCCATCGCCCATCGCGATCACGATCTGCTTGTACGGCGTGGTGGTCACGTCGCCCGCCGCGAACACGCCCGGCACCGAGGTTTCGCCGCGAGCATCCACTTCGATTTCGCCGCGCGGTGTCAGCTTCAGCGTGCCCTTCAGCCATTCGGTGTTCGGCAGCAGGCCGATCTGCACAAATACACCTTCCAGGTCTACGCGCTGGCTCTGGCCGCTCGTGCGATCGATATAAGCCAGGCCGGTCACTTTGTTGCCGTCGCCAAGCACTTCGGTGGTCTGTGCGCTGACGATCACCTTCACGTTCGGCAGGCTGCGCAGCTTGCGTTGCAGAACTTCATCGGCGCGCAGCTTGCTGTCGAATTCGAACAGGGTGACGTGCTCGACGATGCCGGCCAGGTCGATCGCCGCTTCCACGCCGGAGTTGCCGCCACCGATCACCGCTACGCGCTTGCCCTTGAACAGCGGGCCATCGCAATGCGGGCAATAAGTGACGCCCTTGTTGCGATATTCCTGCTCGCCCGGCACGTTCATGTTGCGCCAGCGCGCGCCGGTGGAAAGGATCACCGTGCGGGACTTCAGCGACGCGCCATTGGCCAGGCGCACTTCGATCAGGCCGCCTTCTTCCGTGGCCGGGATCAGCGCTTCGGCGCGCTGCAGGTTCATCACGTCCACATCGTATTCGCGCACGTGGTTTTCCAGCGCGGAAGCGAGCTGGGGGCCTTCGGTGTAGGAGACGGAGATGAAGTTCTCGATCGCCATCGTATCCAGCACCTGGCCGCCGAAGCGCTCGGCCGCTACACCGGTGCGGATGCCTTTGCGCGCCGCATAGATCGCCGCCGCGGCGCCGGCCGGGCCGCCGCCCACCACCAGCACCTCGAACGGCGCCTTGGCGTTGAGCTTTTCCGCATCGCGCTGCGCGGCCTTGGTGTCCAGGCGGCTGACGATCTGTTCGATCGTCATGCGGCCCTGGTCGAACGGCTGGCCGTTCAAGAACACGGTGGGCACGGCCATCACCTGGCGCTCGGTCACTTCGTCCTGGAACAGCGCGCCGTCGATGGCGACGTGCTTGATGTTGGGATTGAGCACGCTCATCAGGTTGAGCGCCTGCACCGTATCCGGGCAGCTGTGGCAGCTGAGCGACATGAAGGTCTCGAACACGAACTCGCCTTCGAGGTTGCGCACCTGCTCGATCACGTCGGGCTCGGCCTTGGGCGGATGGCCGCCGACCTGCAGCAGCGCCAGCACCAGCGAGGTGAATTCGTGGCCGAGCGGAATGCCCGCGAAGCGCACGCTCACGTCGGTGCCGGCGCGGGTGATGGCGAACGATGGCTTGCGTGCCTCGTTACCATTGGTGCGCAGCGATACCTGCGGCGACAGCGATTCGATATCGCGCAGCAAGCCGAGCAGTTCCTGCGAGGCGGCGCTGTCATCGACGGAAGCGACCAGCTCGATCGGATGGGTCACCTTTTCCAGATAGGCCCTGAGTTGTTCTTTCAGATCGTTGTCCAGCATGGTGTGTCTCCATCAATGACTTGAATGTGGAGCAGGCGCCACCGGCATCCGATAAAAACTGGATGGGCGGCGTGTGCTTCGGGTAAAGGGTGCGGGCCCGGCGGGAGGGGGAAGTCGGGCCCGCGGCGATTCCCGTTGCGGGAATCGCCAAGCTTGAAACTTAGATCTTGCCGACCAGGTCCAGCGACGGCTTCAGCGTGGCGGCGCCTTCCTTCCACTTGGCCGGGCACACTTCGCCCGGGTGGGAGGCGACGTACTGGGCGGCCTTCACCTTGCGCAGCAGTTCGGAAGCGTCGCGGCCGATACCGTTGTCATGGATTTCGCACAGCTTGATCTGGCCTTCCGGGTTGATCACGAAGGTGCCGCGCAGGGCCAGGCCTTCCTCTTCGATCATCACGTCGAAGTTGCGAGTGAGAGTACCGGTCGGGTCGCCTACCAGCGTGTACTTCACCTTCTTGATCGCATCGGAGGTGTCGTGCCATGCCTTGTGCGCGAAATGGGTGTCGGTGGAAACACCGTAGATCTCAACGCCCAGCTTCTGGAATTCGGCGTAGTGGTCGGCCAGGTCTTCCAGTTCGGTCGGGCACACGAAGGTGAAGTCGGCCGGGTAGAACACGACCACGGACCACTTGCCCTTCAGCGAGGCGTCGGTCACTTCAATGAACTTGCCATCTTTATAAGCGTTGGCCTTGAACGGTTTGATTGCGGTGTTGATCAACGACATCGGCTGTTTTCCGTGTTGGTGGGTGGTGAGGCTTGCAAAGATACGGGAGCTCGATTGAAAGAGCCAATTGATTGTTGGGATAAGAATGATTCATCGAGCCTATCAGTGTCCTACCCGCAACGTCCTCGCATATGAGGGTACCCGGCGGGTATTTCAAAGCGGGCACGGTCCGGCGGCGGGGTCGCCAATGCCTATGGCGGGCTGAAACCGGGTGAAGTGCGCAAGGTAGTCGCTGCGGCATCCAGCCCCCGTCAAGGCGTGCGGGGGCAGCGGTGCCGGGTCCACGCCGCGTCGATGGCGTAACGACACCGCCTGCACGATTCGGATTGCTTAATGCATCAAGCTCGACAATCGGACTGGCGCCGATCGATGCATGACGCAATCCAGTGGCTGCACCTTCTCGCGCTCGGCTCGCTTGGCCTGGCAAGCCTTTGCGCGGCGGTGATCTTCGCGCACATCAATGGCCATCCCCAGCGCATGGGCATCATGGACGCGGTATGGCCGATCTGCGCGCTGTTCGGTTCGGTGCTGGTGCTGATCGCCTACTTTTGCTACGGCGTGCGGGATGCGGAGGATGCCACCGAAGCGGAGCGCGAACCGGCGCCGTTCCCGGTGATGGTGGCCAAGGGCACGCTGCACTGTGGCAGTGGATGCGCGGTCGGCGACATCGTGGCAGAGACCTTGCTGCTGATCTTTCCCGCGGCGGCCACCTGGTTCGGCTGGCATTGGCTGTTTCAGGAAAAGCTGTTCGCCGCGTGGGTGCTGGATTTCATCCTTGCCTACGCCGCCGGCATCGCCTTCCAGTATTTCTCGATCGTGCCCATGAAAAAGCTTTCGCCCAGGGAGGGCATCGTCGCCGCATTGAAGGCGGACAGCCTCTCGCTTACCGCCTGGCAGCTGGGCATGTATGGGGTGATGGCGCTGCTGCAGTTCGAAGTGTTCAAGCCCTTGCTGCATGCGCCGGTATCGGCCGGCATGCCGGAGTTCTGGTTCGCCATGCAGTGGGCGATGATCGGCGGCTTCATCACCAGCTATCCGGTGAATGCGTGGCTGATCCGTGCCGGCATCAAGGCGGCCATGTAACGCGGATTCGGCGATGCATAGCGACGATCTGCAAATGCCCACCGACATCCGCGACTACGCGGTCGTCGGCAATTGCCACGGCATTGCGCTGATCTCCAGGGAAGCGCGCGTGGAATGGTGCGCGCTGGAGAGCTTCGACGCCGCGCCGGTGTGCTTCCGGATGCTGGACGACCACATCGGCGGCTACCTGGATACGCGCCCCGCCGATCCTTTCGAGGTCACGCGCCGCTACCTGCCGAAAACCAATGTGCTGGAAACCACCTTCACCACGGCGGCGGGCAGCGCGACGGTGACCGATTTCATGCCGCTGGGCCGCCACCCGGACGCCGCGCCCGACGATTTCGTGCGCCTGCAGCCATTGCCGTGGCTGGTGCGCATCATCCGCGCCAGCGAAGGCGAGCTGGATATCAAGCTCGATATGCTGCCGGGCGTGGGCTGGGGCACTTGCGAGCCCGACGTGCGCCGGATCGACCACGGCGTGGCCTTGAACGGTGCAAGCCTGCTGTGCAGCCATCCGATCGAGGTGGACGATGGGCACATAAGCGCCGTGATGCATGTGCGCGCCGGCGATGAATTGCGGCTAGTGCTGATGGCCGGGCACTGCGCAATGCCGTCCGACGTGCTTGCCAGGCTGGATCGGCTGCTCGCCATCACCGTGGCCTACTGGAAAGCGTGGATCGGCCGCTGCGGCTACAAGGGCCCGTACGTCGACGCCGTCGAGCGCAGCGCGCTGGCCCTGAAGCTGCTCACTTACGCGCCGAGCGGCGCCATCGTCGCCGCCGGCACCACCTCGTTGCCGGAAGTGCTCGGCGGCAGCCGCAATTGGGATTACCGGCTGAGCTGGGTGCGCGATTCCACCTTGAGCCTGTTCGCCTTGTCCGTGCTGGGCTATCGCGAGGAGCCGGAGGCGTTTCGCAAGTTTCTCTTCGACTGCGGCACCGGCGCGGTGTTTCCCACGCAGATCGTCTACGGCATCCATGGCGAACACGACCTCACCGAGCGCGAGCTCACGCATCTGCGCGGTTACGGCGGCGCCCGTCCGGTGCGGATCGGCAACGCCGCGCATCGCCAGCGCCAGTTCGACGTGTACGGCGAGGTGATGGACTGGCTGACCCTGCATTGCGAACTCGGCGGCAGCCTGCGCCCGCCGGAGCTGGAACTGCTGCGGCGCACGGCCGATTACGTGGCCGAGCACTGGTGCGAACCGGGGCAGGGCTTCTGGGAAGAACGCGACGAGCCGCGGCATTTCGTCTACGGCAAGATGATGTGCTGGGTGGCGCTGGACCGCGCGCAAGTCTTGCTCAAGTGCCACGACTACGACGACGTGATGCGCGCGATGGTGGAAGACGTGCACCGGCGCGGCATCGCACCGCGCGGCTACCTGCGCAAATGCTACGGCAGCGACCTGGTCGATGCGGTCTTGCTGCGCACGCCTACGCTCGATTTCCCGCTGCTGCCCGGCTGCCTTCAGGCCACTATCGACGAGGTGATGGCCAAGCTGGCCACGCCGCGCGGCGTGTACCGGTACCGCGGCCGGGACGGACTCGATGGCGACGAAGGCACCTTCATCGCCTGTGGTTTCTGGCTGCTGGATGCCTTGCTGTTTACCGGGAAAAAAAAGGAGGCGCAGGACTGGTTCGAAACCATGCTGCAGCAGGCGAACGACGTGGGCCTGTACGCGGAAGAGCTCGATCCGCAAAGCGGGCAATTCCTGGGCAATTTTCCGCAGGCGCTATCGCATCTGGCCTTGATCCATGGCGCGGTGCTGCTCGATTTCGTCGAACACGGCGGCCCCGAGGCTTTGAAAGGCACGCATGCCGACCGTGTGCAGCACGCAGTGCGGATGATGGAGGAGGCCAAGCGAGCCAGGCAGGCGCCGCATGCCGAGATCGGCGCGGACGAGTGGCTGCTGGATCTTGCCGCGCTGGGGCTGGGGTAGGCGGTTGTCTTCCGCTTCGAAAAAAGATTGGTGCAGATTGTCAGAGCGTTGAGGCCACTGTCCCGGGGAAATGGGGCCTATTTGGACAAGCCTTGCTGTACCTCATCGTCATTCCGGCGAAGGCCGGAATCCATTTGTATCCAAGCGGTATGCATCGGCCCATGAAAATTCTCCGCAACGGTCACCATGGATTCCGGCGTTCGCCGGAATGACGATGAGGCGAGATCAAGAGGCGCGGCTTCGCCCGAAATGACCATCAGGCAGCCACACCTACATCTCCCGCCGCAACGGATTCCTCGGCATCCTGCGCGAAAACGCCACCGCCGCCAGCGCGCCAATACCAAGCAATACCGCATTGCGATTCGACGTCAGCCACCATTGCATGCTGTGCGATTTGGCGCGCGCATCGAAGCGCCCGTGCGTGCCGTAATCCACCGGCGCCGCGTCGAACAGATTGTCCGGACGTTCCTCCGGCACCGGTTCCATGTCGACCTGGCCCTGATAGCCCTTGCGTGCCAGTACGCGATCGACCAGCGACGGGAACCACTTGTTGATCGCGATCGCCTTCACCGCGGGGAAGCCCACGCACACTTCGCGCCGCCGGTGATGCGCGGCCCAATGCACGCCCTTGGCCGCCAGCTCCGGCTGGAAGATCGGCGGCACCGGTTGCGGGCGTCCGTGCAGGCGGTTGCGCGCCCATTCGAATTGCGGCGTGTTGAAGGCGGACAGTTGCACCATCGTCACATGCACCTTGCTGCGGTCGTGCAGCAGTTCCACGCGCAACGCGTCGGTGAAGCCGCGGATGGCGAACTTGGCGCCGCAGTACGCGGCCTGCAGGGGAATCGCGCGATAGGCGAGGGCCGAGCCTACCTGCACGATGCTGCCGCGGTTGCGGCTGCGCATGCGTTTCAAGGCGGCCAGCGTGCCGTGCACGGTGCCGAGGTAGGTCACCTCGGTGGCGCGGCGGAATTCTTCGGCGGGCGTCTCGCTGACCGGCGCAAACACGGTCGCCATCGCCGAATTGATCCAGATATCGATCGGTCCCAGCTCCTGCTCGATGCGTTCGGCCGCCGCTTCCACCTGCGCCGCATCGGAGACGTCCAACGCAATCGGCAGCGCCGTGCCGCCCAGTTCGCGCACCTCATTGGCGGCGTGTTCCAGCGCGGGGTTGTCGCGTGCGAGCAAGGCCACGCGCGCGCCGTCTTTGGCGAAGCGCTGCGCGGTGGCGCGGCCGACGCCGGCGGAGGCGCCGGTGATCACCACTACTTCGGGTTTCCTGGTCATGGTCAGTCACCTGCGTAGGCGATGGTGGAAATAAGCGCGAGCGCCTCCTGCCGCGCATCCAGGCGCGTGTGCTGCACCACGATGGGCAGATCCGATTCGATCAGCGTGGCGTAGTCGGTGTCGCGAGGGACGGGTTCGGGATCAGAAAGATCGTTGAAGCGCAGATGCAGCGTGCGGTGCGCGGGCACGGTGGCGCGGTACGGGCCGGCCGGTTCGCGATCCTTGAAATACAGCGTCAGGGTCACCTGCGCTTCCCGGTCGTTGGTGTTGAGCAGGCAGGCCGATTCGTGACTCATCAGGCGCGGATCGTCGTTCGGCTTTTCATCGATGGGGATGTAGCCTTCGGCGATGGCCCAGCAACGGCTGCCGACAGTATGCGTGGCGATCATCAGGAGTTCTCCTTGTGCTTATTCAGTGTTGCCTTAGACAGCGCGAGGCCGGCGTCGGTGTCGTAGTCCTTATGCAGTTGCACGGGGGCTTCGGTCATGAT
>NZ_JBQCHP010000139.1:0-14314 GCF_051954575.1 Dyella sp.
TTCGATGCCCCGCTGGTTGTGTTGGGCGGCGCGGGTACGACTGGCCGTGTGGCCATGCCGCGGGGCGCAGCCTGGGGGCCTTCTGGTCATCACCCCATCATTTCAAATCCCATGCGTCGGGGCCGGCTCTGTCCGTCCGCATCCCTTCGGCCCATCGTCTCGACAGACAGCCCTTCTGCCTTCGCGGTTGGCCCTGTGGACTCCTCACGCACCGAGCCGGTGCCACCTCCGCACAACACAACGGAGCATCCTTATATGCCACCGAGTCCGCTTATCGCCCTGGTCAATGGGCGCGTGCTTGGCGATCACGGTCCGCGCGAAGGTTTGGCGGTGCTGGTGCGTGGCAAGCGCATCGTCGCCATCGTCGCGCATGACGACGCGCGCGTTGCCGAAGCGCAGAAGCACGATCTGCAAGGCCATTTGCTTTTGCCTGGTTTTATCGATGTACAGGTGAACGGCGGCGGCGGCCTGCTGTTCAACGATGCGCCCACGGTGGAGACGCTGCGCGGCATTGCCCAAGCGCATCGCAAGTACGGCACTACCGGCATGCTGCCTACGCTCATCACCGACACGGCGGAGAAAATGCGCGCTGCGCTGCAAGCCGTCGACGATGCGATCGAGCAGCGCATTCCGGGCATTCTCGGCATCCATGTGGAAGGCCCCTTCCTTGCCAATGCGCGCAAGGGTATTCACAACGCCGACCTGTTCCGCCTTCCCGATGATGATGACGTCGAAGCATTGATCGCCCCGCACAAAGGCCCGGTGATGCTGACGCTGGCACCGGACCAGGTGCCGCTGCCGGTAATCGCGCGCCTCGCCGGCGCGGGCGTGGTCGTCGTCGCCGGCCACACCGGCGCCGACTACGCCACCACGCGTGCCGCGCTCGATGCCGGCGTATGCGGCTTCACGCATCTGTACAACGCCATGACGCCGCTCGCCAGCCGCGACCCCGGGGTGGTGGGCGCTGCGTTGGACGATCCGCACAGCTGGTGCGGCCTGATCGTGGACGGCCATCACGTGCACCCGGCCGCCCTGCGTGTGGCGATCGCCGCCAAACAGCGCGGCAAATGCGTGCTGGTTACCGATGCGATGCCGCCGGTCGGCAGCGATAACCCGCAATACGTACTCAACGGCCAGACCATCGTGATGCGCGACGGCATCTGCCAGAGCGAAGCCGGTGTGCTGGCCGGCTCCGGCCTGGACATGGCCAGCGCAGTGCGCAACGCCGTGCAGATGCTGGGATTACCGCTGGCGGAGGCGTCGCGGATGGCCAGCGTCTATCCCGCCGCGTGGATCGGGTTGGATCGCACGCATGGGCGTATCGCTTCGGGCTACCAGGCGGATTTCGCGGTGCTGGATGATGCGCTGGTGGTAAGGGAGACGTGGGTAGGCGGAATCGCTTATCCCGTGGGCTGAAGTATCGCTCGCTGCCCGCTAGGATAGTCCTGCCGGCTCATCCAGAGCGGCAGGAACGCGAGGACGCATTGCATGCACCACATCGACCACGTCACCCAACATGCCGTGCAGCGTTTCCTCGCGCTGATCGCGCCGCGCTATCCCATGGCCGGTGCGATCCTCTATGGCAGCCGTGCGCGCGGCACCCATCAGCCGGATAGCGATGCGGACGTGGCGATTTTGCTTCGCGGAGAGCATCAGCGTTTCGTGACGACCAAGCTGGCGATGGCCGATACCGCGTTCGACGTACTGCTGGAAACAGGCATCAATATCTCGCCATTGCCAGTCTGGCTGGACGAGTGGGAACACCCTGAGAATTTTTCCAACCCGGAGCTGCTTCGAAATATCGCCAGAGAAGGCATTCGCTTGTGAACCGAATCCTCAACCCAGCAAGCCTGATGGCCAAGGCAGAGCGAGCCTGCGCTTCGGCTCGCTTATTGTGTGAAGCCGGCGATGCAGAAGGAGCCTGCAATCGCGCCTACTACGCGATGTTCGATGCAGCTCGCGCCGCCTTGCTGATTTCCGGCGCTCCTGTACGCGCGGATATTGGCAAGACGCACGGTGGACTTATTTCCGCCTTCAGCGAACATCTCATCAAGACCAATTTGGTCCCCAAAGATATTGGGCGGCTGCTAAAGCGGGCTGAGGAAATTCGCCTGGTGGCAGATTACACGGGCGACCTGATCGAACCGAACGATGCCAATGAGCTGGTCGACCAGGCCGAAGCTTTTGTTGGAAACATGCGCGAGATTTTCATGGGCGAGCAATTTCGCAAAGATTTGTAGGGGCGCCTCTTTATGCAGCACCGTAGGCTAGGTTAGCGCAGCGTAATCCAGCGATATCGGATCAATAGCTGGGTTACGCTGCGCTAACCCCAATGGCACTTACTTAAGCCGCTTTCGCTTGAATACTGCAAAGAGCTTGAGCCGTCGTCCTGGCGAAAGCCGGACGTAGCGCAGCGCGGAGAACGTCCGAAGGACAGCCCCGAAGGGGTGAGCGAAGCGAATCACCCAGCGACTTTTTTAAATCCTCAAAGTCACTGGACCCCGGCGTTCGCCGGGGTGACGATTGACGCGGCTTTGGGCGCCGTCAAAGATGCCGCAACACCATCTGCTTGAGCTTCTCCGCCAGCTCCGGCGTCAGCGGTCCCAGCACACCACGCTTGTCGTCGGGTATGTGCGCGGCCGGGTCGGTGTCGCTAAACAGGTAGAAATCCAGCACGTGCCGCCAGGCGGCTCTTTCGGCGGGCGATAGCGTGCGCATGCTCAGCAGGCCGTGCATCATGAAGCCGCGCGCCGTGTGGGTGGCGGGCACGCCGTCCAGCATCGGCTTCCACCAGTAGTTCACCAGCGCGTTGAGTCGCTCCAGCGATGCCACGTGATGCCACCACAGCGGTGGAATGTAGATGGCGTCGCCGGGTTCCAGCACGGCTTCTTGTGCGTGCGCCAATGCTTCTTTCAGCTTTGGAAAGCGCGGATCGTCCGGACGGTCCAGCCGCGCCATGCTGATCGCAGCGCCAGTGGGTGCGAAATCCAGCGGGCCGATATACAGGTTGCCGATCTGCTCCGGCGGAAACAGCGTGAACTGGCGCCGCCCGCACACGACGCAGGCGATGTTGTGATACTCGTCGAAATGCGCGGGCGTCACCACGCGATTGCCGATCCACAGCCGCGGCTGAATCTTCGGGTCGAGGAACGGCACGGCATGTTGATCCGCGAAGCCAGGCAGCGATGCGGCAATCAGCGCGCTCTGGATCGCCAAACCAGCAGTGCTGTGGTCGCGGCTGTAGTGCGCAAGGCGCTGCAAGCCCTGCGTGATGGATACGCGGTGATGCTCGTAGTTGAAGCCGCTGAGATCGCTGTTGTAGCCGACGATACCGTCCTCGCCCGGCGGCACCAGCAAGGTATCCACCGGTGTGCCGTTGTCCAGTTCCGACAGGCGCCGCGCAAACGCCGTATCCGATTGCCTGGACAGCTCCACCACCGGCCAATCGCGCACCAGGTTTCGAAACACCAGCGGACGGCCGAGTCGCATCAGTTCATCGACGGCGATCGATGCGGGAGAGCCCTGGAATTCCTCGATGGAAGCCGGCATGCGCATGCTTCAGGCAGTCAGGTCAGCCGACATGGTAGCGGCTTGCGCGTCACTGGTACGCGCGCAGCCGGTTGAACACCCATCCGTAATACGATTTCACCAGCGCCTTGTCCGCGCAATCGGCATACAAGCCATTGCAGCGCTCGCGCAATGAGGTGAGCGCTGAGAAATACGAATCCAGCGGCAATCCCGCCGCCTTCACCACCATGCCCGGCAAGTGCGCGATATCCAGCATCGGATAGGTCGGCAGCGCCGCGCCGGGCACGTTGCTCTTGATCATGTAGTAGGTGAGGTAATCCTGGTACGGCACCAGCGCCGGCGGCAGTTTGCGCGGCAGCGTGCGCATCAGGTCGTCGAAGGAAGGCTGGTGATCGCCGAAGTGCACCAGCACGGTCGGCTGCTGGCGATCGAGGAACGCATGCTCCAGGCCTTTCATCGCCACGTCCGAATCGTGCAGGCGCTGCAGGTAGGTGTCGAAATTCAACGCGGTGGCCGGCGGCAGGCCTTGCAGCAGGTTCTGGAACTGCTTGGGCAAGGTCGACATCGGGTCGTCGTGCGGTCCGTGCTGGTTGATGGTGAGCACCATCAGGAAGATCGGCTGGCCCGGCTTTTTCAGCTTGTCGTAGACGCGCTTGGCGGCGTCGAACATCTGCGCGTCCGTTTCATCCCAGTCGTCCAGGCCCAATTCGCCGGCGCCGAAGAATTGATCCACGCCATAGGCTTTATACGCATCGCGGCCGTTGAGGAATTCGCCGTGGGTGGGGTAGACCGCCACGGTGGTGTACCCCAACTTCTTCAATAGCCGCGGCAGCGAATCGCCCACGTGCGGCGCAAGCACGTACGGCGCATACATGCCGCCGGGGCCGAAGATGTCCTGCGGCATGCCGGTGAGCGCGGCGAATTCGCTGACCCAGGTGCCACCACCGAAAGTATGCACACGCATCACGCCGGTGCCGCGCGTGCGCTCGTCCGGCTTGAACATGGTCAGATAGCACTCGGGCACGGTGCAGTGCTCGAACGGCGCAGGATCGAAGGTGCTTTCTTCCAGCACCTGCACGATGTCGGGGTAATGGCTGGGGTCGATCGCCGCAGGCAGGTCGGTGGCCGTTGCTTGCCAATCGCGCGCGGCGGTGGCGTCATCCGCGGCTAGCGGCACGTGTACGCTGGAATCGCGCAGGTTCACGAAGAAATTGGTGAGGTCCGCGTCGTCAGACATCTTCTCCCACGCACCGCGCGCATGTACCTGCTCGAACGGACCGGTCGGCAGCAGGCAGGTCCAGAACACCAGCGCGCACAAGGCGATGCCGCCCATGCGCAGCAGCGCGCGCGGCGCCTTGCTCAGATGCAAAAACAGTTGCCGGTCGCAATACCACGCCAGCCACAGCACCACCGGCACAGCGATGCCCACGCACAGGCCCACGCTGTAGATGTTCGGATAGCGCCGCAGCGTTTCGAACAGGCTGGAGCGCACGTAATACACGAAATCCGCCGGCATCAACGGGGATTCAAGGTATTGCTCCTTCAGCACCGTGATGGCGCGCAACAGCAGGAACAGGCCGCCGCTGAACACCAGCGCGAACGCCATGCGCGTAAACACGAACAGCGCTGCGCCGAACACGCACAGCATCAGCGTGAGCACGAACAGGCGCTGTTCCAGCAACGGCTCCTGCCAGGCGGTGAACCACACGCAGATGGCGAAGAACGCCCAGGCGCAGACAGCAGTCGCGCGGCTTCGCGAGGCGCGAAACGGAATCAGCGGCATGGACGGCTTTCCCCCTATGGCCGCGCCGGTGGGGACGGCGCGTCGTGCTGGTTGTCAAAATACCGTCATTTTAGGGGTCTGGCCGGCGCCCGGACATGTGCCGGACAGGCGCAGCCTGTCATCCATATCTGCTAGGTTCATCCATTTACCGCTCCCTACCCTTCCCATGGCTCTTCGTCCCCGCCTTACCGCCCTCATCACCGCCCTGCTCCTGACCGGCTGCGCCAGCCAGCCGCATCCCGCCGCCACCCAGGCCCGCGCCGAACCGCTGCCGGATGGCCTGCGCGCCGATGTGGCGGTGCTGGAAACCACCGACCTGCATTCGAACATCCTCAGCTACGACTACTACAAGCAGAAAGCCGACCCCACCTTGGGCTTCGAGCGCACCGTCACGCTGATCCGCAAGGCGCGCGAGCAGTTCACCAACAGCCTGCTGTTCGACGCCGGCGACACCATCCAGGGCAGCGTGCTGGCCGATTACCAGGCCCAGGTGCAACGGGTGGATTGCGGCGAACAGCTGGCAATCTACAAGGCGATGGATGCGGTGGGCTACGACGGCGGCACCGTCGGCAACCACGAATTCAACTATGGCCTGCCGTTCCTTTCGCAGGTGACCGGTACGCCGATGAACGTCGACGGCGGCGCCACCCAGCGCTGCGCCGGGCCGCACTATCCGCTGGTGCTGGCCAACGTGTACAGCGCGCGCGACGGCAAGCCGATCTTTCAGCCGTGGATGATCGTGACGCGCAAGATGGCCGCGTTCACGCCGGACGGCAGCAAGCTCAGCGTGCCGATGAAGATCGCCATCATCGGTTTCGCGCCGCCGCCGATCATGCAGTGGGACAAGCAGAACCTGCAGGGCAAGGTGACCGTCACCGGTGTGGTGGAAGCGGCGCAGAAATACCTGCCGGACATCCAGGCGCAGCATCCGGACCTGGTCATCGCGATCCTGCACGGCGGCATGAACACCTCGCCGTACACGCCGGACATGGAGAACGGCGGCTGGCATCTGGCCGGCGTGCCGGGCATCGACGTGCTGCTGATGGGTCATGAACACACTGAATTTCCCGGCCCGCGTTTCGAACACATGCAGGACGTGGATGACGAGCACGGCTTCGTGCGCGGCGTGCCGGCGGTGATGGGCGGTTTCTTCGGCAAGGATCTGGGCGTGATCCGGCTGGCACTGGTGCGCGAGCAAGGCCATTGGACCATCGACAAAGCCAAGACCTTCAGCCAAGTGCAACCGATCTGTCCGCCGATGCTCATCGCAGGCAAGCCGACCGTGTCGCCGAACAACTGCGTGCCGGCCGATCCGCAGATCAAGCTGGTGGTCGGCAAGGTGCAGCAGGCCGCGATCGATTACGTGAACACGCCAATCGGCCAGAGCGCGGTGCGCATGAGCAGCTATTTCGCCGATGAAGGCGACATGAGCGCGCTGGCGCCGGTCAACGCGGCGCAGATCGATTACGCTCGCAACCTGTTGCAGACCGAGCATCCGCAATTGGCGAACGTGCCGGTGTTGGGTGCGGCCGCGGCATTCCGCAACGGCTTCGGCGGCGCGGACGATTACACCGACGTGCAACCTGGACCGCTCACTTTGCGCAGCGCAGCGGATCTGTATTTCTATCCAAACACCCTGTCGGCGGTAAAGATCGACGGCGCAAAATTGAAAGCATGGCTGGAAAAATCCGCCGAACGCTTCAATCGCATCGACCCGAATGCGGATGGCGAGCAACAGCTGATCAACAGCAAATATCCCGGTTTCAATTTCGATCAGATCCAGGGCGGCATCAGTTACGTCATCGATGTGTCCAAGCCGGTTGGGCATCGCATCGAAAAGCTGCGTTACCAAGGCAAGCCGGTGCAGGGTGCGCACACCTTCGTGGTGGTGACCAACAACTATCGCGCCAGCGGCGGCGGGCGTTTTCCCGGGCTGGACGGCAGCAATATCGTATTGGCGTCACCCGATGGTACACGCGAAATTCTGGCGGAATGGCTGAAGGCGCATCCTTCGCTCGGCGCGAACGATCTGCCGCGTGCGTCGTGGCGTTTCGCACCGCTGAAGACGCGCGGTGCGGTGGTGTTTACATCGGCCACTGACAAGCAGGCGGTGGCCGAGAGCGATGGCTTGCACAACGTAAAGCAGGTGCGCGACAACGGTGATGGCACGGCGGTGTATGCGATTGATCTTTCGCGTTGAGGTTTTTTCGAACCGCCTCGTCATCCCTCGCCGTCATTCCGGCGAAAGCCGGAATGACGTGAGGCAAGAGACCGGACTATCGGCACCCATAAAAGCACCACAAGGTTTCTCCTGAAACTTCCCGCACTTGACCTCATGCCATAGTTTCATTAGGCAACTGTTGACAGCCGCTGCAGCGCACAACTATTGTCGAGCCCATGTCGCACGCCAACACGCCAGCACGCATTGCAAACGCACCGGTTTATACCGGTCGTCATGGCATGGCGGCGACCAGCATCGTCAGCACGATTATTAGCACCACTACCGGAACCGGAACGACCGGGTCTGGGGTGGTGTCTGTGCGCGAATAGTCTTATACGCAAACGGTCCCGCCCTCGACGAGGCGGGCCGGCACACACCGAACCGCCAGCGAGCAAGGGGCCTCTACCGGAGGCCGTCATGGAAAGCTGTGCATCACTCATCGCTGAACACCCCCATCGCCTGCCTCCGTTGCAGGCGGCCGTTTCGCGCCGACGAACGCTGGCCGTCGGCCTGATCGGTCCTGGCCGCGTCGGCAGCGTGCTGCTGGCCCAATTGCGCGCGGCGCAAGATCGCCTGCTGCGCGAAGCGGGTCTGGAGCTGAAGCTCTGCGGCGTCGCCGCCAGCCGCCGCATGTGGCTCGATTGCGACGATCCGCAGCTCAACGCGCAACACGATGCGCAGACCTGGCGTCCCACCGACCTGGACCAGTTCGCCGCGCACGTACGCGCCGATGGCGCACGCCACGCGCTGCTGATCGATTGCAGCGCCAACGACGCCGTCGCTTCGCACTATCCCTACTGGCTCGCTTCGGGCGTGCACGTGGTCACGCCGAACAAGCTGGCCAGCAGCGGCCCGCTCTCGCGCTGGCAGGCGATCCGCGCGGCCAGCCAGCATGGCGGTCGCTTCCGTTACGAGGCCACGGTGTGCGCCGGCCTGCCGGTCGTGCAGACCCTGCGCGACCTGCTCGACACCGGCGATCAGCTGCTATCGGTGGAAGGCATGTTCTCCGGCACGCTCGCCTGGCTGTGCTGCCACTACGACGGCAAACGTCCGTTCTCCGCCCTGGTGCGTGAAGCGCATGCGCTGGGCTATACGGAACCGGACCCGCGCGACGATCTCTCCGGCATCGATGTGGCGCGCAAGCTGGTGATCCTGGCGCGCGAGGCCGGCTGGCCCATGTCATTGCATGACGTGGCGGTGCAGAGCCTGGTGCCGCCGGAACTGGCAGAGCTGCCGCTGGATGAGTTCATGGCCCGCCTGGACGAGCTGGATGCGCCCATGGCCGCGCGCCTGGCCGAAGCCCACGCCGAAGGCGGCGTGCTGCGCCATGTCGCCAGCCTCGACCACAAAGGGCACGCACAGGTCGGCCTGCAGGTGCTGCCGGCGGCGCACCCGTTCGCGCATACGCGACTTACGGATAACATCGTGCAATTCCGCACCCAGCGTTACCGCGACAACCCGCTGCTGGTGCAAGGCCCCGGTGCCGGTCCTGAAGTGACTGCGGCCGGGATCTTCGCCGACCTGCTGCGCATTGCCGAATCGCTGGAGGTGCGCGCATGAATGCTCCTCTCGCCGTGAAACCCGCCATGCCCGTGCCACGCCTGCAAGCTGCTTCCGCGACCGCTTTTGCCAGCGTCGGCAACGTGGGCGTGGGTTTCGACATCCTCGGCCATTGCCTCGCCGGGGCGGGCGATCGCGCCGATGTGCGCCGTATCGATGCGCCCGTCGTGCGCATGGCGAGCATCGAAGGCTGCGTGGACGTGCTGCCCATGGACGCCGCGCAAAACACTGCCGGCGCAGCCTTGATGGCCTTGCGCAAGGCGCTGGGTCTGCAGCACGGCTTTGAGATTTCGCTGCACAAAGGCATTGCGCTCGGTTCCGGCATGGGCGGTTCGGCCGCTTCCTGCGTCGCCGCCTTGGTGGCCGCGAACGCGTTGCTGGAACGTCCGCTGTCGCGCGAATCGCTGTACGGCTTCGCGGTGGAAGGCGAGGCGGTGGCCAGCGGCGGTCGCCATGGCGACAACGTCGGCCCCATGCTGCTGGGTGGCCTGGTGCTGGCCACGCGCGATCGCCTGGTGCGCATTCCGGTGCCGCCGACCTGGCACTGCGCGCTGGTGCATCCGCATGCCGTGCTGGAAACGCGCAAGGCGCGCGCGGCACTGGCAGGCGATTACGCGCTCGGGGAATTCGTGGCGCAGTCGGCCAATCTTGCGCTGGTGCTCGCAGGTTGTTTTCGAGGCGATGCGGAACTGGTGCGCGAAGGCTTGAAGGACGTATTGGTCGAACCGCGCCGCGCGCCGCTGGTGCCGAACTTCGCGCGCGTCAAACAGGCGGCGATGGATCACAAGGCGCTCGGCGCCAGCATTTCCGGCGCCGGGCCCAGCGTGTTCGGCTGGTTCGAGCATCGCACCGAAGCCGAAGCCGCGACCGCAGCCATGCGCAGCGCTTTCGCGGAAGTGGGGCTCGATAGCGACAGTTTCGTGTCGCCGGTCGACGGGCCCGCCTCCACCCTGGTTCCCGCTGCCGATGCAGGTGAGCACGCATGAGTGCAGCCTTGCGTTACCTCAGCACGCGCGGCAACAGTCCGGACGCCACCTTGAGTGAAGCGATCGCCGCAGGCTTGGCGCCCGACGGTGGCCTGTACGTGCCCGATCATCTGCCCAAGCTCGATATCGCAGCATTCAAATCCGATGGCAGCCTTGCCGAAACGGCCGCCACCTTGCTGGCGCCGTTCTTTGCCGGCGATGCGCTGGCTGCCGAACTGCCCACTATCTGCGCCGAAGCGCTGACTTTCCCGACGCCATTGCGGGCATTACCCCAGCATCCGAAAACTTCGGTGCTGGAGCTGTTCCATGGACCGACTGCGGCCTTCAAGGATGTCGGCGCGCGTTTTCTCGCCGCATGCTTGCGTCGCGTGCGCGGCCATGGTGCGGTACCGTTGACGATCCTGGTGGCGACCTCCGGTGACACCGGCGCCGCGGTCGGCGCGGCGTTCCATCGCCAGCCTGGCGTCGAGGTGGTGATTCTTTATCCAGACGGCCGCGTGTCGCCGCGTCAAGCGCACCAGCTCGGTTGTTTCGGCGACAACGTGCAGGCATTGCGCGTGCAAGGCCGCTTCGACGATTGCCAACGCATGGTGAAAGCCGCGTTGAACGACGCTGCCCTGCAAGCACAATCGCCGCTTTCTTCGGCCAACAGCATCAGCCTCGGCCGCCTGCTGCCGCAAATGAGCTACTACGCGCACGCGGCGTTGATGTGGCGACGCGAACATTCCGAACCGCTGAACCTGGTCGTGCCCACCGGCAATCTCGGCAATGCGCTGGCGGCGGTGTGGGTGCGTGCGATGGGTTTGCCGCTGGGCAAGATCCGCCTCGCCTGCAACTCCAACGCAACGTTGCCGGATTTCTTCGCCGGCCACGATTACTTACCGCGCGAAGCCATAGCGACCCTCGCCAACGCCATGGACGTGGGCGCGCCCAGCAATTTCGAACGCCTGCGCTGGACGTTCCCGCATGCGGAAGTATTGCGTGAGCAGTTGCAGGCGCAGAGCGTGGACGATCAAACCATCTCCGACACCATTGCCCTGCATGCACGCGAGCATGGCGAGGTGTTCTGTCCGCATACCGCGACCGCCATGCATGTGCTGGATCAGTTGCGCGCTTCCGGTGACGACGCGCCGTGGGCAGTGGTGGCTACGGCGCATCCGGCGAAGTTCGAAAGTGTGGTGGAGCCTTTGATCGGTAAATCGGTGGATGTGCCACCAGCATTGGCGGTGATGCTGCAGCGGCCGGCTGTGGCGGAGCCGATGGCGGCGGAGGATGGCGCGTTGCGGGAGTGGTTGCTGGAAAAGGCGGCGCTGGCGTCTTGATGCTTATTCTTTTATAAGCTGCACGCCACCTCATCGTCATTCCGGCGAAAGCCGGACGCAGCGCGAAGCGCGGAGAACGCCCGAAGGACGGCCCCGATGGGTGAGCGAAGCGAATCATCCAGTCAAGAATGACGTGCACAGCACACGACATAGAAGGCTTTGTGTGCTTCGCACGATGCATTCAAACTGGATTCCGGCCTTCGCCGGAATGACGGCAAGGAGTGTGAGGCTCACCGCGCAAGATGCCTCTACTCCGCTTCCCTTGAGCTATGCCCTGCGAGAAATCGGAACAGGACGCTCATCCCCCAACACCGCCCCATTCGTCTCGATCACCTTCGCGTAAAACTTCGCCGAGGCCTTCGGCGTGCGCATCTGCGTGGCGTAGTCCACGTGATACAAGCCGAAGCGCTTGGCAAAACCCAGCGACCACTCCAGGTTGTCCAGCAGCGACCACGCGTAATAACCCTTGAGATTCACACCCGCCTCGATGCATTCGTGCAACGCACGCAGATGCTTGCGCAGATAAGCGACGCGCAGCGGATCTTCCACCACATCAGCTTCCGCTACCGGTGGATCGTAAAACGCGGCGCCGTTCTCGGTGATGTATAGCGGCAGGTCGCCATAGCGCTGCTTGAACCACATCAGCGTATCCACCAGGCCCTGCTCGTAAACTTCCCAATCGGTTTCGGTATGCGTGACGTTCGCCTGGCGCACGCGCGACGCGCGGCAGGGATAGCCCTGCTCGTCGTGCTTCACTACCGAGCGGGTGTAGTAGTTGATGCCGACGAAATCCACCGGCTGCCGGGTGAGCTGAAAATCCTCGACAGGAAAATCAGGCCATGCCTCGCCGAAAATCGTCTTCAGCTCCGGCGGATAGGAGCCCAGCAAGGCGGGATCGGCGAACTGCTCGTTCATATAGGCATGCGTGCGTTGTGCGGCGGCGATATCGTCGGCGCTTTGCGAGGCCGGATATTTCGGCTCGATATTGAACACCACGCCGATCTCATGGCGCCCTACTGCCCGGTACGCCTGGATCGCTGCACCGCTGGCACGCATCAGGTTGTGCGCCACGATTGGCGCCTCGTATTTGCTGCGGTGTCCCGGCGCCAACGCGCCATGCAGATAACCGCCATCGGTCACCACCCACGGCTCGTTGATGGTGGACCAGCGCTTCGCCCGGCCATCCAGCGCCTTGAACACCACTTCGGCGTAGTCGGCGAACCAGTGCGCGATATCGCGATTCAACCAACCACCGCGGTCATCGAGCGCGGCCGGCAGATCCCAATGGAACAGCGTGGCGTTCGGCTCGATGTCGTTGGCCAGCAACTCATCGACCAGGCGCGAGTAGAAATCCAGGCCTTTCTGATTCACGCGGCCGGTGCCTTCGGGCAGCACGCGTGACCAGGCGATGCTGAAGCGGTAGCTGTGCAGGCCCAAGGCGCGCATCAGTTGCACGTCGTCCTTGTAGCGACGGTAATGATCGCAGGCGACGTCGCCATGATCGCCGTTGGCCATCATGCCCGGCGTGTGCGCGAAGCGCTGCCAGATGCTGGGGCCGGCGCCATCGGCCAGGGGCGAACCCTCGATCTGGTAGGCCGAGGTGGCCGCGCCCCACACGAAACCGGCCGGGAAGCGATAGCTGCGCGTCATGATGCGAAACTCTCCATGCCGCAGTGCGGCTTGATGTAAACGGTTACACGGCGAGAATAACCCATTGCTACAGAAGGCACTGCATTTCGATGGCGACGGTCAGTCTTGAACAGATACGCAAGGTCTATCCGAACGGCCACGTCGGCGTCGAAGAGGCCAGTTTCGCCATCAAGGACGGCGAACTGCTGGTGTTGGTGGGGCCTTCCGGCTGCGGCAAGACCACCTTGCTCAGGATGATCGCCGGGCTGGAATCGATTTCCTCCGGCACGCTGCGCATCGATGGCCACGTGGTCAACGATGTCGCGCCGAAGGATCGCGATGTCGCGATGGTGTTCCAGAACTACGCGCTCTATCCGCACATGACGGTGGCGGAAAACCTCGGCTTCGGGCTGCAGCTGCGTGGCAAGCCCAAGGACGAAATCGCACGTCGCGTGCACGACGCGGCGCGCTTGCTGGAACTGGAACATCGCCTGGACGCCAGGCCGGCCGCGCTGTCCGGCGGCCAACGGCAGCGCGTTGCATTGGGGCGTGCGCTGGTGCGCGAACCGAAGGTGTTCCTGCTCGACGAGCCGCTGTCCAATCTCGACGCCAAGCTGCGCCTGAACATGCGGGTGGAACTTGCGCGACTGCATCGGCAGCTCGGCACCACCACCATCTACGTTACGCACGATCAGGTGGAAGCGATGACTCTTGGCGAGCGCATCGTGGTGCTCGATGGCGGCAGGATCCAGCAGATCGATACGCCGATGAACCTGTACCTGCGGCCGGCCAATCTGTTCGTGGCGGGGTTTCTTGGATCGCCAGCGATGAACCTGTTGCGCGGCAAGCTGCATCGCGAAAACGGCTGGCAGTTGATTCTGCCGAATGCGGCTTTTTTTCCGCTCGGCGCATTGCCGGCCCAGGGTACAGCCGTGGAAACGTGGAACGGGCGCGAAATCGTGCTTGGCGTACGTCCGGAAGACCTGCAACCGATTGAACCGCATGCGGCGGCGCTGGAGGCGCAGGTGGAAGTCATCGAGCCGGTCGGCAATGAAGTGTTTCTCAACTTGCGTTTTGGCGATCAGCGCATCGTTTCGCGTGTTTCGCCGCAGCAGATACCTGCGTCGTCCGGCTCGCTGCATCTGGGCTTCCATTCGGATCGCCTGCATTTCTTCGATGCAGAAAGCGGCGCGCGCATTGCGTAGGTTGGGGTGGAAAAAACAACCGTGCCGCCGCCGGGCAACCTCGGTGGGGGGTGCACCCCCAACCCACGGGGATTGCGGTG
>NZ_JBQCHP010000140.1:0-3139 GCF_051954575.1 Dyella sp.
GTTCGCAAAATCAATCTGCGGATTGGGGCTTGCGTAGTTGATGCTCGGCGGCAGCTGCCGGTGCTTCAGCGCCTGCACCGTCTTGATCAGTCCCGCTACTCCCGCCGCTACATCCAGATGGCCAATGTTTGGCTTTACCGATGTGATGGCGCAGAACTGCCGCCCGGATGTATAGGTACGAAACACCTGGCTCAGTGCATCGATTTCCACCGGATCACCGAGCACCGTGCCCGTACCGTGCGTCTCAATATAAGAAATGGATTCGGCCGAGGTGGCGGAGGAAATTAACGCTTCGGCAATGACATCGATCTGTCCGGAAACGCTGGGCGCGGCAAAACTCAACTTGTCGCTGCCGTCGTTATTGATGGCATAACCTCTGATCACTGCATGGATGGTGTCGCCATCTTTCAGTGCCTCGGACAGGCGCTTCAGCAGCACGATGCCTACGCCATCGCCGAATATCGTGCCGTTGGCGCGCGCATCGAACGCATAACAGTGACCATCGCGCGATTGGATGCCACCGTCCTGGTACAGGTAGCCGTGGCTATAAGGAAAAATCGATGCACCACCAGCCAAAGCCAGATCGCAATCGTAGGAAGCCAGTGCACGACAAGCCTGGTGTACAGCCACCAGCGAAGTGGAACAGGCCGTATTGACGTTGACGCTGGGGCCGGTGAGGTTTAGCCGGTATGACAGATATGTGCTGGCGAAATCCTTGCCGTTGGCAAGCAGCATCGACATATCCATTGCTTCGTTTTCCGGCGATGGCTCGCCGCTCACCTGGTTGAGCCGCGACAACACCATGGAAAGCGGGTAAAGACTGGAGGACACGCCCGCATAGACGCCGACGATCGGCCGCTGATGCTCGCTCGCGTAACCGGCTTGTTCGAGCGCTTCCTGCGCGCACATCAACAGCAATCGCCGCTGCGGATCCATATACATCGCTTCGGCAGATGAAACGCCGAAAAAAGCCGGGTCGAATAGCTCGTAGTCCGCAATATGGCTGGATGCCGATACATAAAGCGGATCATCGGCCAGTGCCTCGTTCACTCCGGCCGCCAGCAATTCCTGCCGCGACAATTGGCGGATGGAACATTTGCCGGCGGCAATGTTGCTCCAGTATTCGTCGCTGTCGTCCGCGCCGGGGAAACGGCAGGCCATGCCAACAATGGCAACGTGCTGGTCATGACCGCTCATGGCTGGCTCGCTGTGGAGGAAGTGTCGACGGCCAGTTCCCGGTTGCGTCGCCGTTCGAGTCGCTTGCTGACGATGCCTGCGGCGCTCGCTCCTTGTTGTGCGGCGTCCAGGAAATGCGCCAGCTCTGCAATCGTGGGGAACTGGAACAGATTCGCAATGGTTATCTGTGGGTATCCCTGTGCGCGGATGGACTTGTGCACTTGCACGAGCGTGAGCGAATCTCCGCCAAGTTCGAAGAAATTATCCCGCGTACCGATCTGCCCAATGCCCAGTACATCCTGCCAAACGACGACCAGCTTCTGTTCCGTGGCGCCGAACGGCTCGACGTAATCGGTGGGTACGCTCGGTCTGGCGTGAAGCGCCGCACGGTTCTTTCTTGCAGGAGTCATCTGCAGCCATTGCGCAATGCGCGCATCCAGGGCCTGCGCGGAGTGCACCCATTGCGGTAGCGACGGCAGTCGCATCAGTCGATCGAAAATCCGCACCCCTTCGGCAGCCGTGACACCTGGGTGGCTGCTGGCCAACCCGACCGTTTCCTCGAACAGCCAACCATCCCAGTTCACGCTCAACCAGCGTCGGTCACCGCTGTTGTGGCGAGCTTGGGCAAAGGCATCCAGGTAGCTGTTCGCCGCGGCATAGGCGCCAAGGCCCAGCCCTCCCAGCACGGCGGAAAGCGAAGACATCAATAGACACAAACCGATGTTTCGCTCATCGATGCATCGCGCCAGCACCTGCGTGCCATGCACCTTGGCGCGAAAATGCTCCTGCTGCGCCGAACCAGCCAGTTCATGCAGGCCTTGCATGGCGTCACGTACTTTTCCGGCGCCGTGAATGACGGTATCAATCGGCCCCACTTCCTGCTCGGCACGATCGAATGCTGCATGCATTTGCGCGTAGTCGGCTACGTCGGCCACCAAACAAAGCAGTTTGCAGCCACTTGCCTCGATACTTCGCAAATATTCATTCAGATCCTCCGCAGGAGGCTTGCGTGCGATAAGGGTGATGCCCGTAGCGCCGCCTGCGGCAAGATGCGCGGCAAGCGCCAGGCCGATGCGTCCAAGTCCGCCGGTGATGAGATAGTGGCCGTGTGTCTTTATGCGCAGCGCGCCGGCAGCCGAGCTGTGGCGCTCGTAACTCAATCCCCAACGCCGGCTGCCTCGCCATGCCACTTGCATCGGGCGCTCGGTCGCGGTGATCTCCATGCCGAGCTGCACCGCTAGCCGCGCGTTGCCGGCTGAACGCTGCACATCAATGTGATAGCAGCGGCATTGCGGCAGCTCCTGCGGAATCACTTTGCATAACCCCGTCCCCAGCGCCATGGAAGCGTCGATAGGCTCCTCGCCGGTAATGCTGAGGGCACTGTCGGTAACTAAGTCGATGGTTGCCGGTGAGTCCGCACAAGCCGCTGCAAGACTGCGCGCCAAATAAAGCAGGCTGTCAAAATTTGAAGGCGCGTCAAAACTCCAAAGATGGACAACACGAATGGACCTTGACGCAGGCACGGCCAATTCATGTAACACGCGCGCGTAATCGGCCTCGGCAGCAGCGTCGATGACGTAATGCTCTGCGTCGATGCGGCGGTAGCCCTCTCCTGCCGTGATGATGATCGTGTCCGCATCCTGCTTCATGAGACGTTCGCGCAAGGAGGCACCGATACCTTGCGCGTCGCAGAGCACGAGCCACAACGATCCGGCGGCATCCCGCTCCTCTGACAATGGCGCAAGCTGTTTCCAGACCGGTGCATACAGTCCGTCGCCAGAGGGTTGCGCGGCGGTAATCGGAAGCTCCCCTACGCCGATGCGCTCGATCCAATGACGCTGCCGCTCGAAGGGATAGGTTGGCAAGGGGATGCGCCGGCAGCGCTCGTGGGCGTGATAAGCCGGCCAGTCGATCGCCATGCCCGCTTGCCACACCTGCCCCAGCGCCTGCTGCAGCACCTGGG
>NZ_JBQCHP010000141.1:0-25202 GCF_051954575.1 Dyella sp.
TGGTGGTCGCCTGCGGCGTGCAGCGCATGAATACGGTATTGCGATGGAGCACTGGCTGGATCTCTCCACCGGCATCAGCCCGTTCGGTTGGCCGGTGCCGGATATCCCTGCATCGGCGTGGCAACGACTGCCCGAAGAGGACGATGGATTGATCGAGGCGGCGTGTGCGTATTACGAAGCCTCCTGCGTCCTGCCGGTGGCCGGTTCGCAAGCTGCGATTCAGGCGTTGCCTGCGCTTAGGCTACCCTCGCGCGTGGGCGTGATTGCGCCAGGCTACGCGGAGCATGCGCAAGCGTGGCAACGCGCAGGCCACCAGGTGACGGGCGCGGCGGTCGATGCACTGCTTGCCGATCTTTCAGCGTGGGATGTGCTGGTGCTGATCCATCCCAACAATCCCGGCGGCGAACGATTCGATCTGGACGCGCTGCTGCATGCGCACGGCGAACTTGCCAAGCGTGGTGGTTGGCTGGTCGTGGACGAGGCCTTTATGGATGTCACGCCGCAGCACAGCCTGTGCCGTTATGCCGATTGCGAGGGATTGATCGTGCTGCGCTCGGTCGGCAAGTTTTTCGGGTTGGCGGGTGCGCGCGCTGGTTTTGTCTGTGCGTCGTCCGATCTCTTACATGCATTGCGCGACCAGCTCGGTCCGTGGACGTTGAGTGGACCATCGCGTCATGTGCTGCAGCGTGCTCTGGCTGATCGGGCGTGGCAGATGCGAGCGCGCACGCGTCTATTGCAAGCCAGCGAGCGCTTGGCGGCGTTGCTCTGCGCACACGGGTGGCAGCCCACGGCGGGCTGCGGATTGTTCCAATGGTGCCGGCGCGACGATGCGCCGCGCGTTCATCGGGCGCTGGCGCAGCGCGGGATACTCACGCGCCTGTTCGAAACGCCGGCAAGCCTGCGCTTCGGCCTGCCGCCGGACGATGCGGCCTTCGCACGCCTGGACCAAGCCTTGCGCGAGGTCGCACCATGAGCGCGCGCGTGCTGATGGTGCAAGGCTGCACCTCCGATGCCGGCAAGAGCACGCTGGTGACGGCCTTGTGCCGGTGGGCGTATCGACGCGGCCTGCGCGTGGCGCCGTTCAAGCCGCAGAATATGGCGTTGAATTCCGCCGTGACCGCCGACGGCGGCGAGATCGGCCGGGCGCAGGCGGTGCAGGCACAAGCGTGCGGGCTGGAACCGCAGATCGATTTCAATCCGATCCTGCTCAAGCCGAACAGCGACGTGGGCGCGCAGGTGATCGTGCACGGTCATCCGGTCGCCAATATGGATGCTCGGGATTATCACCACTACAAGCGCCGGGCGTTCGAGGCGGTGATGGCCTCGCATCGGCGCCTGGTGGAACGCTATGACGCGGTCATTGTCGAAGGCGCGGGCAGTCCGGCCGAGATCAATCTGCGCGATCGCGATATCGCCAACATGGGGTATGCCGAGGCGGTGGATTGCCCGGTGATCCTGGTGGCGGACATCGACCGCGGCGGTGTGTTCGCGCATCTGGTCGGTACGCTGGCATTGCTGTCGCCAAGCGAACGCGCGCGCGTCGCCGGCTTCGTGATCAATCGCTTCCGTGGCGATATCGCATTGCTGCAACCGGGGCTGGATTGGCTGGAACGCGAAACCGGCAAGCCGGTGCTGGGCGTGTTGCCTTATCTACATGGTCTGCATCTGGAAGCCGAAGATGCGCTGCCGCGCGAGCGTGCAGATGCTCCACACGCAGCGTTGCGCGTGGCAGTGCCGGCTTTGCCGCGCATCAGCAATCACACCGATTTCGATGCACTGCGCGCGCATCCCGAAGTCGACCTGCATATCGTCGGTCCTGGCGAGGCGCCACCGGCTTGCGACCTGATCATCCTGCCCGGTTCCAAATCCACCCGGGCGGATCTTGCATGGTTGCGCGCGCAGGGCTGGGATCGCGCGATCGAACGGCATCTGCGCTATGGCGGAAAGGTGCTGGGTATTTGTGGCGGTTTGCAGATGCTTGGACGCGTCGTGCACGATCCGCAAGGTATCGAGGGCGCGCCGGGTTCCAGCGAAGGATTGGGTTGGCTGGATATGGAAACCACGCTCGAACCGTACAAGCAGCTGCATCGTGCAAAAGGCCGCCTGGCATTCGCCGATGCCAGTGTGCAGGGATATGAAATCCATTGCGGCGTCAGCCGCGGCGCGGCGTTGGAGAATGCATTCGCCCGGCTCGACGATGGGCGCAGCGATGGTGCCATTTCGGTGAGTGGCCAGGTGATGGGCAGCTATCTGCATGGCTTGTTCGACGACCCACAGGCGCTTGTCGCCATGCTGGGTTGGGCAGGTTTGCAAGATGCCGCTACCGTTGACGTACGTCTATTGCGGGAAAGCAGTATTGAGCGATTGGCGGATGCTGTGGAAACACATTTGAACACGCAGTGGTTGGAGCGATGGTTATCGATGAGGGCAATCGTGTGAGGCAGTTCAATCGAAGCACGGACGTAGGTTGGGGTTTGCACCCCGATGTATCCCTGCAAGTTGCTGGAGAAACGGAACTGCGCGTGGACGTGGACCATTGCCTGCGGCGCTTTCGGTCCCTAAAGGGCCCGAGTCACTTTTCTTTGCTGTCCCACGCCTGCGTCAGGAACGCGGGCGAACAGCGAAGCTGGCCCGAAGGGCGAAGGGCAGGATGCCCGGAGTCAAGAAAAGTAACCAAAAGAAATGGCCTAAAAGGCTCATGGCATAGGAGGGATACAAGCCAGAACGTTTCCATCAATACGGAAAGTTGGTCACCCCAGGTTATACGTCCCGGCTATTCCGCGCGGCGTCGAGGCGCTGAGGGCTTAAAGCAGGCCTCGACGTTTGGCGGGCTCGCTTTAAGTCCTCAGCGTTTGGGCGCCTCGCGGTATCGCGACAGCATGGAATTGAGCTGGCCAACTGTCATCGCCTCACCTCAAGCTTTCAGGCTTGTAATCTGTGTAGCGCCGCGAGCTCTTCAGGCCGTTTCTTTTGGTTACTTTTCTTTGGGCCAGCAAAGAAAAGTGACTCGGTCGCCTACGGCGATCGAAAGCGCCGCAGGCAATCTTCCACCCCCACGCGGGGCTAACTTCCTTCGCAGAATCACCTTCTCAAACTACAAAGACGCGGGGATACGTCAGGGTGCGAACCCCAACAATGGGACTCTGATCGACACAGCCATGTTGGGGTTTGCACCCCAACCTACGGAAGCCAGCGTATGCGTAGCCTGATTCTCGGCGGCGCCCGCTCGGGCAAAAGCGCATTGGCGGAGCGGCTCGCCCTCGACAGCAGTCGGGAGGTGGTCTATATCGCCACCGCGCAGGCCGGCGATGCGGAAATGGCCGCGCGCATCGCCCACCATCGTGCGCGCCGGCCGCGGCAGTGGTTGTGCGTGGAAGAGCCGCTGCACCTGGCCGACGTGCTGCGCGAACACGCACGCGACGATCGCTGCATCCTGGTCGATTGCCTTACGCTATGGCTCAGCAATCTGCTTGGCGATGCCGACATGCAGGGTTTCGAGCGCGAGCGCGATCGATTGTTGAACGTGTTGCCGGGTCTTCCCGGCGACGTGCTGCTGGTCAGCAACGAAGTCGGCCTTGGCATCGTGCCTATGGGCGAGTTGACGCGCCGCTTCGTGGATGAGGCCGGGCGTTTGCATCAAGCTGTCGCGGCACTCAGCGAGCGCGTCGTATTTGTCGCCGCTGGCTTACCTCTTGTCCTCAAAGGAACACTCCCATGAGTCTGGACTGGCTTTGTGCGCCCTGTGCGCAGCCGGATGCCGAGCAGGCCGAAGCGGCGCGCGCGCATCAATTGCAATTGACCAAGCCACCGGGGTCGCTCGGCACCTTGGAGGCGGTGGCGATCCAGCTCGCTTCCTTGCAGCGCACGCCGAAGCCTGCGGTGGATCGCGTGTGGATCAGCGTGTTCGCCGCCGACCACGGTGTGGCGGAGGAGGGCGTATCGGCCTTTCCGCAAGTGGTCACTGGCGAAATGGTGCGCAACTTCGCCACCGGCGGCGCGGCGATCAGCGCGCTGGCGCGCAGCCTGGATGCGAAGTTGGATGTGGTCAACCTGGGGACGGTGAACGATCCGGGCGATATCCCCGGCGTGCGTCGCGCGATCATCGCGCCGTCCACCGCCAACTTCTGCCATGGCCCGGCGATGACCGAAGCGCAGTTGGATGCGGCGCTCACCGTCGGCGCGGAAAGCGTGCGTGCCGCGCTCGCGTCCGAGGCGCAGTTGTTTATCGGCGGCGAAATGGGCATCGCCAACACCACCGCCGCCGCCGCGCTGGCGAGCGTCCTGCTCGATGAGCCGCCATCGAGCCTCGCCGGCGCCGGTACCGGGCTCAACGCCGCCGGCATCCAGCACAAGGTGAGCGTGCTGGAGCGCGCGCTGGCGCAGCACGCCACGGCAAAAACGGCGATCGAACAATTGCGTTGCCTGGGCGGCTTCGAACTCGCTGCACTGGTCGGTGCGTATGTCGCGGCGGCGCAGGCAGGTTTGCCGGTGCTGGTCGATGGTTTTATTTCCACGGCTGCGGCGCTCACGGCGGCATCGATCCAACCGGACGTGCGTCCATGGCTGCTGTTTTCGCATCGCTCGAAGGAACACGGCCATGCGCGTCTGCTGATGGCCTTGAACGCCGAACCACTGGTCGATCTGGGCTTGCGCCTGGGCGAAGCGAGCGGCGCCGCCACCGCGGTGCCTTTGTTGCGCCTGGCCTGCGCCCTGCACAACGGCATGGCGACGTTCGAACAAGCCGGCGTCTCCACCGCATGAGCATCGAACTGTTGCGTCATGGCGACACCGGGCAGCGCAGTTATCGCGGGCAGCTCGATGATGCGCTGAGCGAACTGGGCTGGTCGCAGCTGCGTGCTGCGGTGGAAGGGCGAACCTGGGACAGCATCGTGTCGTCTTCGCTGCAACGCTGCGCGGCGTTTGCACGCGAGTTGTCGCAAGCGCGCGGCGTGCCGCTGCGCATCGATGCACGACTGGCCGAGTACCACTTCGGCGCGTGGCAGGGCGTGCCGATCGAGCGCATCGCCGAGGAGCAGGGTGATGTGCTGGCGCGCTTCTGGGCCGATCCGGTGAATCATCCGCCGCCGGGTGCCGAAACCTTCGAAGCATTTAGCGCGCGCTTGTGCTCGGCGCTCGATGACATCGCCGCGCAGGAGGCAGGGCGGCGCGTGCTGGTGGTCACGCACGGCGGCGCGATTCGGCTGCTGCGTTGCCGGGCGGAGCAGCGCAGCTATGGCGACATGGCCGGCATCGAGGTGCCGCATGCGTCGCTGCATCCCTTGCCGTGGCCGGCGGCCGTAAGCGCGTGATGCGCGCGCTGCTGGTCGCCATCGGTTTTCTTACGCGCCTGCCGGTGCCGGGCTACGCGTACGACGATGCGCGCGCGAAGGCGGCGTCGCTGGCCTGGTATCCGCTGGTCGGCGCGCTGATTGGTTTTTTGCTCGGCGTGCTGGCGTGGGTGCTGCGTGACGCTTCGGCCTTGCTGTCTGCCGGCCTGCTGGTGGCGGCGTGGGTGGCCATCACCGGCGCCCTGCATCTGGATGGGCTGGCCGACAGCGCCGATGCCTGGATCGGCGGCCTGGGCGATCGCGAAAAAACGCTGGCGATCATGAAGGATCCGCGCAGCGGACCCGCCGGCGTGGTGGCGCTGGTGCTGGTGCTGCTGTTGAAGTTTTCCGCGCTGTCCGGCCTGGGGCCTGCGCCGTGGGTAGCGTTGTTGCTGGCGCCCTTGTTGTCGCGCGCCAGTCTTGCCGCCCTGTTTCTCACTACCCCATATGTGCGCAGTGGCGGATTGGGTGCGGCGCTGGTGGAGGCGCCGCGCCAGGCGTGCGTGATCGCCTTGCTGGCCAGCGCCGCGGCGTGCCTGCCGTTCGGCGGGCGGGGGCTGCTGGCGCTGGTGCTGGCGGCGGCCGTGTTCGGCCTGTGGCGGCGGGCCTGCATGACCCGCCTGGGCGGCTGCACCGGCGACACCGCCGGCGCGCTGGCCGAGATGGTGGAAGTGGCGGTGCTGGTAGGTTTGGCTTTACGCTGAGGCGTTGAAATCATCCTTTCCGTCCCGATAATCACCCGCGGCCATCCGATGGAGTCTGCGGAGCCTTTCTCTATGCCTATCTACGAATTCCAATGCAACGCCTGCGGCCATCGCTTCGACCGCCTGCAGAAACTTTCCGACCCGGATCCGTCCAGCTGTCCCCAGTGCAATGCCGCGCAGGTGCAGCGGCAGATCAGCGCGCCGCAATTTCGCCTGGCGGGCGGCGGCTGGTATGAAACCGACTTCAAGAAGGACGGAGACAAGAAGCGCAACATTGCCGGCGATGGCGCTGCCAGCGCACCGGCGGAGAAGAGTGCCAGCCCATCACCCGCACCGGCGCCGGCCCCTGCGCCTGCATCGACCTCCGAATAGAACCGCGTAGGTTGGGGTGCAAACCCCAACTTCGATACACACGGCGATGTTGGGGTTTGCACCCCAACCTACCTGCCGCACGGCGCAATGGCGTGGGCAATGCTAAGATTCCAGGCCTTTTCCACGCCAAATTCGCCGCCCCGGCGGCCCGGAGCATCAAGCGCATGCGCACGCATTACTGCGGCCTCATCAATGAGTCGCTGATCGGCCAGACCGTCACGCTGTGTGGCTGGGTCAATACCCTTCGCCTGCAGAGCCACGTCGCCTTTGTCGATCTGCGCGACCATGAGGGCATCGCCCAGGTGGTGATCGAGCGCGAGAATGCCGGTGCCTTCGCCGTGGCTGGCGAGTTGGGTTACGAGTATTGCGTGCGCGTCACCGGCAGCATCCGCAAGCGCCTGTCGGCCAACGACAAGCTCAAGACCGGCACGGTCGAGCTGCTGGCCGAAAAGGTGGAGATTCTCAACGCCGCGAAGGATCTGCCTTTCGCGCTCCACGAGAACCCCAACGAGGACATGCGGATGACCTACCGCTACCTCGACCTGCGCCGGCCCGAGATGCAGACCATGATGCGCACGCGCATCAAGCTGGTGCAGGCGCTGCGCCGCTATCTGGATGCACGTGGCTTCCAGGACATCGAAACGCCGATCCTGACCAAGGCCACGCCCGAAGGCGCGCGCGATTACCTGGTACCCAGCCGCGTGCATGCTGGCCAGTTCTACGCGCTGCCGCAGTCGCCGCAGCTGTTCAAGCAGATCCTGATGATGGCCGGCTTCGATCGCTACTATCAGATCGCCCGCTGCTTCCGCGATGAAGACCTGCGCGCCGACCGCCAGCCGGAATTCACCCAGCTCGACATGGAATTCGCCTTCGTCGAAGAGAAGGATGTACAGGATTTCGTCGAGGCGATGATCCGCCACATCTTCAAGGAAGTGGTCGGCGTGGAACTGGCCGCCTCGTTCCCGCGCATGACCTGGGACGAAGCCATGCGCCGCTATGGTTCGGACAAGCCGGACCTGCGCATCGCGCTGGAACTGGTCGACGTGGCCGACGCGCTCAAGCAGGTGGAATTCAAGGTGTTCGCCGAGCCGGCCAACGATCCGGCCGGCCGCGTCGCCGCGCTGCGCTTGCCGGGCGGCGCCACGTTGAGCCGCAAGGAGATCGACCAGCTCACTGAATACGTCGCCAAGTACGGCGCGAAGGGGCTCGCCTGGATCAAGGTGGAAGACCTCGCCAAGGGTCGCGAAGGCGTGAATTCGCCGGTGGCGAAATTCCTCGATGATGCCGCGCTGGATGCCGTGCTGAAGGCCACCCATGCGCAGTCGGGCGACATGGTGTTCGTGGGCGCCGGCAAGTGGAAAACCGTCACCGACTTCATGGGCGCGCTGCGCCTCAAGGCTGCCAAGGATCGCGGCATGGTGGAAAACAGCTGGAAGCCGCTGTGGGTCACCGACTTCCCCATGTTCGAATACGACGAAGAAGAAAAGCGCTTCGTCGCCCTGCATCACCCGTTCACCGCGCCGAAGGTGGATGACATCGCCGAGCTGCGCGCCAACGCCGCCAACGCGGTGAGCCGCGGCTACGACATGGTGCTCAACGGCAACGAGATCGGCGGCGGCTCGATCCGTATCCATCGCCCGGACATGCAGAGTGCGGTGTTCGAGCTGCTCGGCATCGGCGCGGAAGAAGCGGAAATGAAGTTCGGCTTCCTGCTCAAGGCGCTGAAGTTCGGCGCGCCGCCGCACGGCGGCATCGCCTTCGGCATTGATCGCGTCGCCGCGCTGATGGCGGGTACTGAATCGATCCGCGATGTGATCGCCTTCCCCAAGACCACCAGCGCGCAGGATCTGATGACGGACGCGCCGTCGATGGTGAGCGAAGTGCAGCTCAAAGAGCTGCATGTCGCAGTGCGGGCCTCGGAATAAGGGTAGATTAGGTCCGTCATTTCCGCGCAAGCGGGAATCCATTTTCGCTCTGAGCCCAAAGGCAACATGGATTCCCGCTTGCGCGGGAATGACGGCCTTCTTGTGGATTGCCGCGTGATTACCTCTGCATGACCGAACACGTCATCCTCCTGCACGGCCTATGGATGCGCGGCTTCGCGCTGGGCATGCTGCATCGCCGCCTGATGGAAGAGGGTTTTCGTGTCCATCGCTTCGACTACATGAGCGTGGCGGCGAAGCAGGAGCACGTGCTGGCACGTCTGCACGCGAGCATGCTCGATTACGCGCCCGGCCCGGTACATCTGGTCGGCCATAGCCTGGGCGGCCTGCTGGCCTTGCGCGCCTGCCTGGCCGCGGATGATCTGCCGCCCGGCCGCATCGTCTGCCTCGGTTCGCCCTTGAAGGGCAGCGCCGCCGCGCGCGCCTTCGCCCGCCTGTGGCGCGGCGGCGAAGTGCTGCTGGGGCACAACCGCGAACTGCTGGAACTGGGGCTGGAAGCCTGGAAAGGTCCGCGCGAAGTCGGCGTGATCGCCGGCTGCATGCCGATCGGCCTGGGCGCCATGTTGAGCCCCATCACCGGCGAGCACGACGGCACGGTCGCGGTGGAGGAAACCATCGTGCCCGGCCTGGCCGGCCACTGCGTGGTGGAAACCAGCCACACCGGGCTGCTGTTTTCGGCCGAGGTGGCGCGGTTGACGGCTTCGTTCTTGCGCGAAGGAAGCTTTGGCCCCCTCTCCCCGCCGGGGAGAGGGCTGGGGTGAGGGGCCATTCTTGCGAGACATTCACTAAGAAATCCGCTAGAGAAAGCGAGTTCCAAGCAAGATTGGCCCCTCATCCGACCCTGCGGGCCACCTTCTCCCCGCAGGGGAGAAGGAAGATCGGCAGGAAGTGCGATGGCGCAATGCAGTAAAATCCTCCGCTTTCCACTTTCAGACCCAAGCCAGGTATCCCCATGGGTAGAGGCCCGTCCATCGAAGGTCGCAAGAACGCCGAAGACGCCAAGCGCGCCAAGGTGTTCACCAAGCTGATCCGCGAAATCACCGTTGCCACGCGAGCCGGCGTGCCCGACCCCGCGCTCAACCCACGCCTGCGTACGGCGGTGGACAAGGCGCTGACCGCCAACATGTCCAAGGACACCATCGAGCGCGCGATCAAGCGCGGCTCCGGCGCCGACGGCGGCGCCAAGATGGAAGAACTGCGCTACGAAGGCTACGGCCCGGGCGGCACCGCGCTGATCATCGAATGCTTCACCGACAACCCCACCCGCACCGTGGCCGACGTGCGCCACGCGCTCACCAAGCACGGCGGCAACCTGGGCACCAGCGGTTCGGTGTCGTTCCAGTTCACGCGCTGCGGCGAGCTGGTGTTTCCCACCGGTGGCGACGAGGCGAAGGAAGAAAAGATCCTGGAAGCCGCACTCGACGCTGGCGCCGACGACGTGATCAGCGAGCACGGGGAGAGCACCGTGCTGTGCGCGCCGGAAAACTTCGAAGCGGTGCAGCAGAAGCTGCTCGAAGCCGGCCTGGACGCCCAGCACGCCGGCGTGGTGATGCGCCCGAACAACCGCACCGCGGTGTCCGGCGAGGTGCTGGAAACGCTGACCGACCTGCTCGAAAAACTCGACGGCCTCGACGACGTCAGCGAGGTCTATCACAACGCGCTGCTGCCGGCCGAGTAATCGGCGTTTCAATGATCCGCATCATCGGCATCGACCCAGGCAGCCAGCGCACCGGCATCGGCATCGTGGATGTCGATGCGGCGGGCAAGCTGTCGCATGTGTTCCATGCCGCGTTGGTGGTGGCCGGCGAAGAGGATTTTCCGCTGCGCCTCAAGCGCATCTTTGAAGGCGTGAACGAGATCATCGCCATCCATCGCCCGGTCGAATGCAGCATCGAGCGCGTATTCATGGCACGCAATCCCGATTCGGCGCTGAAGCTCGGCCAGGCGCGTGGCGCGGCGATCTGCGCGGTGGTCAACCGCGGCATCGTGGTGCACGAATACGCCGCCACCGAAGTGAAGAAGGCGGTGGTCGGCGGCGGCCGCAGCGACAAGACCCAGGTGCAGCACATGATCGGTGTATTGCTGGGGCTCAAGGGCCCGATCCAGGCGGACGCGGCCGACGCGCTGGCGATTGCCGTCGCGCACGCGCATACCCGTTCCAGTCTCGAACGCGTGGGCATTCCGCGCATGGCATGGAGGCGTCGCCGATGATCGGCCGACTCAGAGGCATCCTCATTTCCAAGCAGCCGCCGTGGCTGCTGGTGGAAGTGGGCGGCGTGGGCTACGAACTGGAAGCGCCCATGTCCACCATCTACGACCTGCCGCAGACCGGCAAGGAAGTGACGCTGCTCACCCATTACGCGGTGAAGGAAGACAGCGTGGCGCTGTACGGTTTTCTGCATGAGTCCGAACGCGCGTCGTTCCGCAACCTGCTGAAAGTCAGCGGCATCGGCGCGAAGACGGCGCTGGCGGTGCTGTCGGGCGTCTCCACCCAGGATTTCGCGCGGCTGGTGCAGGCCGGCGACGTGGTGGCGCTCACCAAGATTCCCGGCATCGGCAAGAAGACGGCCGAACGCATCGTGGTGGAACTGCGTGATCGCGTGGATGGGCTCGGCGCCAGCATGCCCGGCCTGTCCGCCGCGCCGGGCACGCCCGCCGATCCGGCGGCCGAGGCGACCGTGGCCTTGCAGCAGCTCGGCTACAAGCCGGCGGAGGTGACGCGGTTGGTGCAGAAGGTCGCCGAAGCCGGCGACAGCGCCGAAACCATCATTCGCAAGGCGCTGCGCGCCGCATTAGGGAGTTGAACCGTGGGCCACAACATCCACCAAAGTGTGACCGAGGCCGATAGCAAGAAACGACTGGCCGCGCTGGCGCTGGGCGCCATCGGCGTGGTCTACGGCGACATCGGTACCAGCCCGCTGTACACCTTGCAGACCGCGCTCAGCCACGACGGCATGCATCCCACGCCCGAAAGCATCTACGGGGTGCTGTCGCTGATCTTCTGGGCGTTGATCATCGTGGTGTCACTGAAGTACGTGATGTTCATCATGCGCGCCGACAACAAGGGCGAGGGCGGCATCATGGCGTTGATGGCGCTGACCCTGCGCGGTGTGGGCGGGCAGCCCAAATTGCGGTGGCTGTTGGCGATCATCGGCATCTTCGGCGCGTCGCTGTTCTACGGCGACGGCGTGATCACACCCGCCATTTCAGTGCTGTCAGCGGTGGAAGGCGTGAAGGTGGCCGCGCCCGGCCTGGCGCATTGGGTGGTGCCGGTCACGGCGGTCATTTTGTTCTTCCTGTTCGCCTTGCAGCGCCACGGCACTGAGCGCGTGGGCCGATTGTTCGGCCCGGTGATGGTGGTCTGGTTCATTGTGATCGGCCTGCTGGGCGCGCGCATGATCCTGACCGACCCGCACGTGCTGTACGCGCTCAACCCGTATTACGGCGTGCGTTTCTTCATCTCGCACGGCCTGCAGGCCTACATCGCGCTGGGCAGCGTGGTGCTGGCGGTGACCGGTACCGAGGCGCTATACGCGGACATGGGGCATTTCGGCAAGCGGCCGATCCGCATGGCCTGGTTCAACTTCGTGCTGCCCGCGCTGGTGCTCAATTATTTCGGCCAGGGTGCGTTGCTGCTCAAGCATCCGGAAGCGATCGACAATCCGTTCTTCAAGGCGGTGCCCTCGATGTTGCTGTACCCGATGATCGCGCTGGCCACGGTGGCCACCGTGATCGCCTCGCAGGCGGTGATCTCCGGCGCATTCTCGATGACGCGCGAGGCGATGTCGCTGGGCTATTCGATGCGCATGCCAGTGGTGCATACCTCGCGCGAGATGTCCGGCCAGATCTTCGTGCCGTGGATCAATGCCTTCCTGCTGGTGATGGTGCTGCTGGCGGTGTTCGGCTTCCGCAGTTCGGAGAACCTGAGCGCGGCCTACGGCATCGCGGTGACCGGCACCATGGCCATCACCACCGTGCTGGCGCTGTTCGTGGCGCGCCACCAATGGCGCTGGCGCGTGCCGACCTTGCTGGTGGTGGGCGCGGTGCTGTTGACCATCGATATTTCCTTCTTCACCGCCAACCTGATCAAGGTGGAGTACGGCGGTTGGTTCCCGCTGGTGCTGGGCCTGGCCGTGTTCGTGGTGATGACCACCTGGCGCCGCGGCCGCGAGCTGGTGGTGCGCGAGATCAAGCAGGGCGGCCTGGCGCTGTCGCCCTTCATCGACAACATCACCGAGCACCCGCCGCTGCGCGTGCCTGGCACCGCCGTGTTCCTCACCGCCAACCAGAACGCCGTGCCGCACGCGCTGCTGCACAACCTCAAGCACAACAAGGTGCTGCACGAGCGCAACGTGATGCTGACGGTGGACGTGCTGGAAACGCCATTCGCCGATCGCGAGGAACGCATTCATCTCACGCCGCTGGGCAGTGATTTCTACGGCCTGGAAGTGCGCTTCGGCTTTGCCGAGGATCCGAACATTCCGCTCGCCCTGTCCAAATGCGCCAAGGCCGGCCTGCCGTTCGACCTGATGGATACCACCTTCTTCCTGTCGCGCGAGAACATCGTCGCCGACAAGCGCCGCCCCGGCATGGCGCTATGGCGCGACCGCCTGTTCGCCTTCATGTCGCGCAATGCGCTGCCGGCGACGGCGTTTTTCCAGATTCCGGGCAATCGGTTGATCGAGCTTGGAACGCAGGTGGAGATTTGACGGAAGCAATCGTAGGTTGGGGTGCAAACCCCAACATCGAGGTGCACGTACGCATGGTGAAGTTGGGGTTTGCACCCCAACCTACGCCTCGCCGCACTCCTTTTCGCCCGCGACTGGTTCCATAATCGCCGAATGTCCGAACACCGCATCATCACCGCTGCCGCCCAGCTCGACGACGAAGCGCTGGAGGCGTCGATCCGCCCGAAGCGGCTCAACGAGTACCTCGGCCAGCAGGCGGTGCGTGAGCAGCTGTCGATCTATATCGAAGCGGCGAAGAAACGCGGCGGTGCGCTCGACCACGTGCTGATCTTCGGCCCGCCGGGCCTGGGCAAGACCACCCTGAGCCATGTGATCGCCAACGAACTGGGCGTGAACATCCGCTCCACTTCCGGCCCGGTGCTGGAGCGCGCGGGCGATCTGGCGGCACTGCTTACCAATCTCGAAAAGAACGACGTGCTGTTCGTCGACGAGATCCATCGTCTTTCGCCGGTGGTGGAGGAAGTGCTCTATCCGGCGATGGAAGATTTCCAGATCGACATCATGATCGGCGAAGGCCCCGCCGCCCGTTCGATCAAGCTGGATCTGCCGCCGTTCACGCTGATCGGCGCGACCACCCGTGCAGGTCTTCTGACGGCGCCCTTGCGCGATCGCTTCGGCATCGTGCAGCGACTGGAGTTCTATTCGCCGGACGAGCTCACCGCGATCGTGCGCCGCTCGGCGCGCATCCTGGGCATCGGTTGCGAGCTCGACGGCGCACAGGAAATCGCACGTCGTTCGCGCGGCACGCCGCGTATCGCCAACCGCCTGCTGCGCCGCGTGCGCGATTACGCCGAGGTGCGTGCCAACGGGCACATCACGCGCGAGGCGGCGAACGCGGCGATGGACATGCTCAAGGTCGACGCAGAAGGTTTCGACGAACTGGATCGCCGGCTGCTCAATATCATCATCGAGAACTTCGACGGCGGCCCGGTCGGGGTCGAATCGCTGGCCGCGGCGCTCAGCGAAGACCGCGGCACGCTCGAAGACGTGGTCGAGCCGTATCTGATCCAGCAAGGTTTTCTTGTTCGCACGGCCCGCGGTCGCATGGCCAGCGCCAAGGCCTGGCGTCACCTTGGCCTCACGCCGCCGCCGCGGCAACCGCAGCCTAGCGATCTGTTTGGTGGTGGCGATGTGTAACTTGCGTGCCATGAACCGCTCCCTCCCCTGCGGGCAGGGGAGGGCTGGGATGGGGTTGTCCGAGCTTGCCCAACAGCGCAAATACAGCGCAAGGTTGTGGGCTTCACCCCACCCCAACCCTTCCCTACTGCACGTAGGGGAGGGAGCCAAACTAGTGCATCACTGAGATCGGACGCCGATGGTTGCAACCCCTTTCACCTGGCCCGTACGCGTCTACTGGGAAGACACCGACGCCGGCGGTGTGGTCTATCACGCCAGCTACCTGCGCTTCCTCGAACGCGCCCGCACCGAATGGCTGCGCGCCCTGGGCGTGGATCAGATGGCATTCAAGCAGGCGACCGGTCTGGCCTTTCTCGTGCACCGGATGGAGCTCGATTTCCTCAAGCCCGCCCTGCTGGACGATGAACTGACAGTTACGGTGGAAGTCAAAGATCGACGTTCAGCCAGTATTCTTTTCGCCCAAACGATCAGCCGTGCGGACGGTGCCTTGCTGGTTCAGGCGCAGGTTCGTGCGGCATGCGTGGACCTGACACGGATGCAGCCCGCGCGGATTCCGGATGACATCATCGGCCGGATCGATCGCGTCCCGGCCTGATTCAAGTAATTACGACATACCCATGTGGTGGAGAACCCCCAAGCCATGAACGGTGGATTGAACGTTTTCGAGATCGTTGCGGACGCAAGCTGGCCAGTGAAGCTGGTGATGCTGGCGTTGCTGGTGTTCTCCTTCCTGTCCTGGGTGATCATCATCCGCAAGTACGCGCAGCTCAAAGCCGCGATGGCCAACGCCGAATCCTTCGAGGAGCGCTTCTGGTCCGGCGCCGACCTGGCGCAGCTGTTCCGCGAAGTGAGCAACAACGGCGGCAACAACGGCGGCATGGAAAACATCTTCGAATCGGGCTTTCGCGAATTCGTGCGCCAGCGCCAGCGCCGCAGCACCGACGTGCGCACGGTGATCGAAGGTTCCGAGCGCGCGATGCGCGTGGCCGGCACCAAGGAAATCGGCTTGCTCGAGCGCAACCTGGAATTCCTCGCCAACGTCGGCTCGATCAGCCCGTACGTGGGCCTGTTCGGCACGGTGTGGGGCATCATGGGCGCGTTCCAGGGCCTGGGCGAAATGAAGGACGTCACCATCGCCGTGGTCGCGCCGCACATCTCCGAAGCGCTGATCGCCACCGCCATGGGACTGTTCGCGGCCATTCCCGCGGTATGGGCTTACAACCGTTACGCCAACCGGGTCGAACGCGTCGCCTCGCGCTACGAAGTGTTCCAGGAAGAGTTCTCCTCCGTACTGCAGCGCCAGATCCAGATCGACGAAAACCATTAGAGCCTGATTAGGGTTTCGGCGTGGCCCGCGCCGGAACTGTTTGCTTGTCGGGCAAGGAGGAACGAAGGCGTGTATGTCGATACACAACTGAGAGAGGACGCAGCCCGGCGAGCAAACAGCTCCGGCCCGAAGGGTTGCCACGGTGCGTCCGCCATGCGACAGCGCGCGGCTTGGCTTGCCAGCCAGGCAAGCGCTGCGCCACGCACTATCACCTGGCGAACGCACCGTGACAACGCGGGCTACGCCGAAACCCTAATCAGGCTCTGAGGGCCGCGACCATGCTGAGCTCCGCGCGCCACAAGCGTCTGAAACTCAAATCCGAAATCAACGTCGTGCCCTATATCGACGTGATGCTGGTGCTCTTGATCATCTTCATGGTCACCGCGCCCATGCTCAACGCGAACGTCGACGTCAACCTGCCGCAGGCCAATGCCAAGTCGCTGCAGGACAAGAAGGAACCGGTGATCGTTTCGGTCGACACGCAAGGCCAGATGTATCTCACCCTGGGCACCAGCAAGAAGGAACCGATCGACGCCGATGCGCTGAAGGTGAAGGTCGGCGCGTTCGTCAAGCAGAACCCGGACGTGAGCGTGCTGGTCGCGGGCGATCGCGACGGCAAGTACGACGGCGTGTACAAGGTGCTGGCCCTGCTGCAGCAGGCGGGCGTGGCCAAGGTCGGTTTGATGAGCGCGCCGGAGTCGGGCAAGCCGAATGCAAATGGAAGACCGTAACCAGAGTCTGCTTTCATGCGCCAAGCGCCCCGCGTTGCGCCTGAGCGGTCGCCAGGTAGTAGTGCGTGGCGCAGCGCCTGACTGGCCGTCAGGTCAAGCCGCGCGCTGCCGTATGCCGACCGCGCAGGCGCAACCCGAAGGGCCGGGTCTGTTTGCCCGCAATCCTGCGTCCTCGCTCGGTTGCGTATCGACATACGCGCCCTCGCTCCTCCTTGTCTTGCGCGCAAACAGCTCCCGGCGCGGGGTGCTCGGCGCATGAAAGAAGACTCTAAGGGCACACCGCTCGCGGTCGTGTTATCGGCCGTGCTCCATCTAGGTATCGTCGCCTTCCTGTTTTTGGCGATGCTGCCCTGCACGTCGTACGAAAAATTCCTTACCACGCTGCATCTGCCCAATCCCATCACCTGCACGCCGCCGCCGCTGCAGCTCAGCGGTCCGGTGATCGAGGCCACGCTGCTGGGCAACACCGCCGCGCCGCCGCCGAAGTCGGAGAAGGTCAAGCCGGTGCCCAATACCGTGCCGCCGCCGCCCTCAGTGCCGCCGCCTCCGCCACCGCCGATCGAACAACCCAAGGTCAGCCAATTGCCGCCGCCGCCGGAGCATCCGGACGTGGTCGACCAGGAGCGCGTGGTGCAGGAAGGCCTGCAGAAGGCCGAGAACGCCAAGAAGGAACAGGAAGAAAAGCAGCGTCAGCGCCAGGCCGAATTGGACGCCCAGGCGGCCAAAAAGAAAGCCGAGCAGGAGAAGGTGGACCAGCTGTTCAAGCAGCTCGACGCCGCCTCGTCGCAGACCAAGAACGCGGAGACCAGGGTCAAGCAGGCTCAGCGCCAGCTTGCGGATATCAAGAACGCGCAGGCCAATGGCCTGGAAAACCTGCCCAACGCGGACCAGCGCCAGACCGGCAACAATTCCAACAGCACGCTGCTTTCGCAATATCTGGCGGCAGTTCAGAACGCCGTCACGCAGAATTGGATCAGGCCGGATAACATGCCCAACGCTCCATGCGTGGTCCACATCGTGCAGATCCCCGGTGGCAATGTGCTGAGCGCGAAGGCGTCGCCCAATTGTCCTTACGACGCAGCCGGCAAGAAATCCGTCGAGGATGCCGTGCTGCGCGCGCAGCCGCTGCCCTACAAGGGCTTCGAAAGCGTGTTCCACCGCGACATCGATTTCACCTTCATTCCGCAGTGAGCAAGCCCATGCGCAGATCATCCCGATCGCTATTTACCCTTATCCTGCTGTTCGTAGCAGGCCTGGTCGCGGGCCCCGCCGCGGCGCAGTCGTTGAACGTGCAGATCGTCGGCGGGGTGAAATCGGCCACGCCGGTGGCGGTGGTGCCGTTCGCCCAGCAGGGCGCGCCGCTGCCCACCGATGTGGCCGACGTGATCCGCAACGACCTCAACCGTTGCGGCAAATTCCGCTCGCTGGCGGTGAGCGAGATCGTCGAGCAGCCCAGCCAGGGCTCCGACATCAAGTTCGCTACCTGGCGCCTGCTCAAGCAGGACTACATCGTGATCGGCCGCATCAAGGATGCCGGCAACGGCATGGTGACGGTGGAATACGAGCTGTGGGACGCCAACCGCCAGCAGCGCCTGCTGGGCGAGGCCATGCCCCCGGCCTCCACCAGCGACCTGCGCAGCGTGGCGCACCAGATCGCCGACAAGATCTACGAGAAGATCACCGGAGTGCGTGGCGCGTTCTGGACGCGCATCGCCTATATCACCATGGTCGGCAGCGGCAACAACGCCAACTATTCGCTGATCGTGGCCGATTCGGATGGCTACAACCCGCAGGTGGTGGCGCGCTCGCATGAGGCGCTGTTGTCGCCCAAGTGGTCGCCCGATGGCACGCGCATTGCCTACGTGTCGTTCGAAAGCGGCAATTCGGCGGTCTACATCCAGAACATCACCACCGGTTCGCGCCAGCTGATTTCCGGCCGCGCCAAGGGCATCAACAGCGCCCCGGCCTGGTCGCCGGACGGCACCAAGCTGGCGCTGTCGCTCTCCTATACCGGCAACCCGGAAATCTACGTGATGGATCTGGCCAGCCGCCAGGAAACCCGCCTTACCCGCAGCCTGGCGATCAATACCGAGCCGGTCTGGTCGCCGGATGGACAGAGCATCTACTTCACCTCCGACCGCTCCGGCCGCCCGCAGATCTACCGCATTGCCGCCAGCGGCGGCACGCCCGAGCGCATCAGCTTCCAGGGCCAGCAGAACCTGGATGCGGCGATCAGCTACGACAGCAAGCAGATTGCCATGGTGCAGGCCAACGGGAACGTGTATCGTATCGCCATCGTGGACCAGAGCCTCGGTGGGCAGGTGCGTTACATCTCGCCCGGTCCGATTGACGAATCGCCTAGCTTCGCACCGAACGCCAGCATGCTGATTTACGCCGCCGCCGATGGAGCCAGAGACGTGCTTTACGCCGTTTCGAACGATGGCCTGGTAAGGCAGCGCCTGGCGCTGGCCGATGGCAACGTTCGCGAGCCGGCCTGGGGACCCTATCGCAAGCAGTAATTCCATCCGTTCGCGAACCTTACGGCGCGCGAGCGGATAACCCGAGGAGGGGCCCGGAGCATGAGGAGTGTTCCGGCCACAACGGGCATGGCGTTTTGCCATGCCTGTTTTACTGGCCTCTGCAGTACAATGCGTGGCCGTAGTTTGTAGAAGCAAGAAAAAACAAAACAACAGCCGGCCCACCGGCGATGACTGTCCCGTAACCGCAATCGTCATTGACTGTCGGAAACCAAACCCGTTTGAAGGAACGTCACCATGAATAAGACCGTCCGTATTGCCCTGGTCGCCCTGCTCTGTGTCGGTGCGGCCGCTTGTACCAAGAAGCAGGAAACCAAGCCGCAGGCTCCGCAGCAGCAGGAAACAACGACCGCTCCGGCCCAGACCGGCGCCGGCAAGTACACCGCTGCCGACCTCGATACCGACGCCTGCCTGAAGCAGCGCGTGGTGTACTTCGACTTCGACAAGGACGAAGTGAAGCCGGAGTTCCAGCAGATCATGCAGTGCCATGCCAAGTTCCTGCAGGACGTGCCGACCTCGCGCATGCGCCTGGAAGGCAACGCCGACGAGCGCGGTACGCGTGAATACAACCTGGGCCTGGGCGAGCGTCGTGCCAACGCCGTGTCCAGCGCGCTGCAGGCCAATGGCGGTTCCGCCAGCCAGATCAGCGTGATCAGCTACGGCAAGGAAAAGCCCGTGTGCCGCGAGCACAATGAGGATTGCTGGAGCAAGAACCGCCGCGTCGAGATCGTCTACACGGCGACATAATGGTGTTTCGATTGGCTCATCGTTTTACAGCCAATCTCAGCATGGCGGGCGCCTTGGCGTCCGCCATGCTGTTTGTGGCGCCCGTGCATGCCCAGAGCTCGCCGATGAGCCTGGCCGATCGTGTCGCACGGTTGGAGCAGCAACAGCAGAACCAGGATCAGAGCAAGCTCAACCAGCTCAATCAGCTGCAGCAGATGCAATCGACGATGCAGCAGATGCAGGGCCAGATCGAAGAGCTGCAGCATCAAGTCCAGCAGTTGCAGGAACAGAACAAGGCGCAATACACCGACCTGGACAGCCGCGTCGGACGTCTGGAAAAGCAGGCCAGCGCCGCGCCGGCGGCATCGGCAAGCACGGCCCAGGCCCCGGCAGCCAGCGCCTCCGCACCTGCCAGTGCAGCGCCTGCAGCCGCTTCCGCGCCGCCATCGGCGCCGGCCGAATCGCCCGCGCAAAAAAGTGCAGCGCTCAACGCGTACAACGCCGCATTCAAGTCCTTGCGTGCCGGTGACTACGTCGCTTCGTCGCGCGGCTTTCGCGAATTCATCCAGAAATACCCCAACGATACGCTCACGCCGAATGCGTTCTACTGGCTGGGCGAGTCGTACTACGCCACCACCAACTATCAAGTTGCGGTGGAGGCTTTCAAGCATCTGTTGAACCAGTATCCGCAGAGCGACAAGGCGGCGGACGCCACGCTCAAGCTCGGCTACAGCCAATTGGAAATGAAGCAGACCGACGCGGGCATCGCCACGCTGAAGTCGGTGGTAAGCAAATACCCCAATTCCAACGCGGCTAAGCTGGCCCAGGAACGTCTGCGCCGGCTCTCATCGGCGCGTTGAGGAAACCGGTGAGCGGCCCATCGGCAAACGTGGAAACGGCCACGTCGACGCCATCGACGGCCGAGCGCCTGCGCATCACCGAAATCTTCCATTCCATCCAGGGCGAAGCCGACGCGATCGGCTGGCGCACCGTATTCGTGCGCCTTACCGGCTGCCCGTTGCGCTGCGTGTGGTGCGATACCGAGTATTCCTTTTACGGCGGTAACTGGCGCGACATCGACGACGTCCTTGCCGAAGTCGCCACGCACGGCTCCCACCATGTGTGTGTGACCGGCGGCGAACCGCTGGCGCAAAAACGCTGCCTGATCCTGCTGCGTAAATTGTGCGATGCCGGCTACGAAGTCTCGCTGGAAACCTCCGGCGCGCTGGACGTGGCCGAGGTCGATCCGCGCGTGCGCAAGGTGATGGATCTGAAAGCGCCCGATTCCGGCGAAAGCGCGCGCAATCTCTGGTCCAACCTCGATCATCTGTTGCCGCACGACCAGGTGAAGATCGTAATCGCCAGCCGCGCCGACTACGAGTGGGCGCGCAGTGTGGTGGCCGAGCATGGCATCGATCGCCGCTGCATGGTGCTGTTCTCGCCGGTGCATGGCGCGATCGAACCGCGCGCCCTGGCCGAATGGATCATCGAAGACAAACTGCCGGTGCGCTTTCAACTGCAGCTGCACAAGCTGCTGTGGAATGATGCGCCAGGGCATTGAGCGCGTGTTCTCCAGACTGCGGAATGCCTGCGCTTGCCTCACCGTCATTCCGGCGAACGCCGGAATCCAGTAAAAAACGAGTGCGTAGCACACGACATAAATAGGTTTTGTGTGCTTCGCACGGTGTATTTGACTGGATTCCGGCGTTCGCCGGAATGACGATATTGAGGTTTTTCGGCTAGCTGGAGAAATAAAAAATCTACGCCCCGGCCTGTGTTGCCGGCAAGCGTTCCCGGCCGGTGACCGGCCGTACTTCTGCACTTGGAATACATCATGTCAGCTTCCACCACCCGCAAGGCCGTCATCCTCGTTTCCGGCGGCATGGACTCGGCCGTCACCATCGCCATCGCCCGCGAACAAGGCTACGAAGTGCACGCATTGAGCGTCGCCTACGGCCAGCGTCACAGCTCCGAGCTGGATGCCGCGGCGCGTGTCGCGCACACGCTCGGCGCCCTCGAACACAAGACCGTGCACGTGGATCTGCGCAGCATCGGCGGCTCCGCGCTCACCGCGGACATTGACGTGCCGGAGCAGGGCAGCGACGGCATTCCCGTCACCTATGTTCCCGCGCGCAACACAATCATGTTGTCCGTGGCGCTAGGCTGGGCCGAAGTGCTCGGTTCCACCGATATCTGGTGCGGCGTCAACGCGGTGGATTACTCGGGATATCCCGACTGCCGTCCGGCCTTCATCGAGGCCTTCGAACGCCTCGCCAACGTGGCCACCAAGGCCGGCGTGGAAGGTGCGGGCATCCGCATCCACGCGCCCTTGATGGCCATGAGCAAGGCCGACATTGCCCGCGAAGGCCATCGCCTCGGCGTGGATTTCTCCGCCACCGTCAGCTGCTACCAGGCCGATGCCGAAGGCCGCGCCTGCGGCCGTTGCGACGCCTGTCGCCTGCGTGCGCAGGGCTTCCGCGAAGCCGGCCTGCCAGACCCCACCCGCTACGCCTGAGCGCGCCCGATGCCAGCCTCGGCTTGTGCCGCAGGCGCGCAGACCCTAAAATTGTCTGCTTACTTTCCGGGCCGTTAGCTCAGTCGGTAGAGCAGCGGACTTTTAATCCGTTGGTCGACAGTTCGAATCTGTCACGGCCCACCATCTTCGAACCCGCAACGCGCGTAAGCCTTGCGGGTTTTTTTGTAGGCTGGATCAGCGCAGCGTAACCCAACATGCCTTCCCGAGACGCTGGGTTGTGTGACGGACCGGGCTAACTTTAGAGATATGCGTCGCGCAGTGCACCGCTTGCGCCGATAACACTGCAGGAACCTGTCTCCGTTTTGCAAAGGATGCGAAGGGTCCATTTTCACCGGTTGCTGTGCGCTGCGTCGCAATGCGTGCAACGGAGCACGCATGCGAGGAGCTTGAACACATTTCTTTCACCGAGCGATTGATACTACTTTTACGGCATTACCGCGTTTGCTTCACCGAACAGTTGCGACCTGTGGATGTGTCGGTTCTTCCACGCATCTTTTTCATGGAGAAACTCGTCGTGCATATGAGATACGGTGGCAAAGCTGCAAAGGTTGCGTTCCTGATGGGCGAGGGGGTAGGCGCCGATGGCGCCTCTGGAGGTCGCGCACGGCACGGTGGAATGTGCGAAGGCGCGCCGCCGATTCACTGGCCAAGTACAGAGCGGCTTCCACTGGCCGTAGCATAGTTCGGGCATTCCCATCCCGATGCTGCGCGCTACACGGCGCCTGCACGCTTAATTATCCAGCGATACAACGACGCGACAGTTCACCGTTGATAACGCGCATGGCCGATCGCGCATGGGCGCCGTTGCGTGATAGCCAGTCATCCATGTGGAAGGAGACACCATGGTTGCCGATGCGTCCAACCGACATAGCTGCCGATACATCGGCCTGCTGCTGGCGTGGGCTTTTGCATGCTGGGTGATACCGTCGCTTGCATCGGCAGCCGAAGACAACCTGCTCACCATCGAACCTACGGTCTCCATGCAGCAGATGCGGCAGAGGCACGATCCTGCGCTGCAGGCCATTCTGCATGTGCCGGCGTTTGGAATGCTGCACCTGGCGCATGCCCGTGCGGAGCTGTTGTCGGATCGCGCCGACGCGGTTCGCATCGATCTGGGCGACGGGCGCGTCGTCATTGCACACAAAGTAAGGTTCCATATCGACGCTGATGGCGTCGCCGTGTGGGAAGGGGAAATTCAAACGGGCGGACCCCGCGCACGAAGGAGCTCTGAGAAGGAGGTGCCGTTCGACGAAAGCAACGGCGTCACCCTGGCAGCCCTGCGCGGTAGCATCACCGGCTCGGTGCGCGTGGCGGGGCAGCTTTACAAGATCATGCCGCTCAGCCAGGGCGAGCATGCCGTCGTGAAAGTCGATGAGCACAAGCTGTCTGAAGGCGACGATACTGAAACGGGCGGAATGACCGAAGAAACGGCCGGGCATCCGCCGACAGCAACACGCTCGCCCGATGCGATCAGCACCATCCGCGTGCTGGTGGTAGCTACCCGCAATGCGCTCGATAGCATAGGCGACGAGAACGCGTTTCGAGCGCTTGCTGCAGCGGCTTTTGCAGAAGCCAACCGGAGTTTCGCCAACAGCGATCTTCCCGTGCGATTGGAGAGCGATGGCGTTTATCCGCTGGCTTACGTTTCGCCCGCTGGCATGACGTCGAGCGAGCTCCTCGCCAAGTTAAGGAACATCAACGACCCGGAGGTTGGCGCACCGACGATGCGACTACGCGACGAACATCGTGCCGATGTGGTGGTAATGCTGATAACTGACTCTTGCGGCAAGGCGTACGTCAATGCGACCAAAGCTACCGCCTATGCTGTGGTCGGTTGGCATTGCGCCACCGGCAACTATACGTTCGCGCACGAAATCGGCCACAACCTGGGTACCCGTCACGATCCGGATAACAACGGCAGCTCGGGCGGATATCCATATGGCTTTGGCTATCAGCAACGCGCCGTGACGCCGCGCTGGCGCACCATCATGGCCTACAGCTGTTCAGGAGTCGCCTGCGGCCGGATCAATTACTGGTCCGATCCGTCCCGCACGTATAACGGTGTGCCCATTGGCTTGGCAGACCTCAATGACAACGCTCGCGTGTGGCGGGAGCGGGCGCCCGTCGTGGCGGCGTTCTATCCAGATCCCGCGCCGATGCCACCGGTTGCTTCGGCTACCGCAACGCCAACAATCGTAACGGGAGCGCAAACCGTCACGCTCGATGGCAGCCATTCTTCCAATCCCAACGGCGGTGCGCTGCGCTACGAATGGGTACAGACCGGGGGCGCGCCGGCCGTGGATCTATCCAACAGCACGGCAGCGGTCGCCACGGCGGCGATGCCCGCCGTGGGGCAGGACAGCACGTTCCGTTTCCGTCTGATCGTGACCAATCGCGATGGTCTCAGCGCGAGCGCGGAAGTCGATGTCAGCGCACATCCCGGTGGCGGCGATGACTGCATGCCTACTGATCCGGAAGCCGTCAGCAAGCCGGCCTGGAATGGCAGCACGGCGTACAACCGTGGCGATGAGGTACAGCACAACGGCGTGATATGGCGAGCCAGTTGGCAGACCATCGGCCGATCACCGGACAAGAGCGATGCGTTCGAATTGGTCAGCAACGTGCCGGTGCCGTGGGATGCCGCACGTCCCTATGCGGGCAACAACCGGGTGATCTACGAGGGCAAGATTTATCGGGCGCAACACTGGGTGGGCGCCAATGCGCGGCCCGGCGTGTCATCGGTGTGGGTATTGCAAGGTGAGCATACCTGCCCATGAGCGTACGGGTGACCAGCACACCGACATACATCCAGCCATGCGCAGCATGCCCACCCTGCCTACGGGTATGCGTTGCGCTGGCCGGTGATGATGCAGGTGCCATGGACGGAGCTGGCGCATGCGCAAGGTTTGGAAGTGGGCATTGGGCCCAGCAGCCGGCTTTGCTTTGTAGAGAGGGTTGAGGTGAGGGGCGAATATGTACTGGTCAAGTGTTTTCGGACACGTCGATAGGGGAATCTAGGTGTGGCAGCGCTCGAAGTCGTTGGGTGAGCGGTAGCCGAGGGTGGAGTGAAGGCGGTTGGCGTTGTAGAAGTTGACGATGTAGTCAGTAATGTCT
>NZ_JBQCHP010000142.1:0-12774 GCF_051954575.1 Dyella sp.
AGACATTACTGACTACATCGTCAACTTCTACAACGCCAACCGCCTTCACTCCACCCTCGGCTACCGCTCACCCAACGACTTCGAGCGCTGCCACACCTAGATTCCCCTATCGACGTGTCCGAAAACACTTGACCAGTACAGTTCGCCCGCGTTCCTGACGCAGGCGTGGGCCAGCAAAGAAAAGTGACTCGGGCCCTTTAGGGACCGAAAGCGCCGCAGGCAATCGCCCACGTCCACGCGCGCCCCCGGTTCCTCAGCAAATTGCGAGGTGCAAAACCCCAGCATTGCCATATATGCATGGGTCACGACGTTGGGGTTTGCACCCCAACCTACGCGGATGGCGATGTTGTTGAGAGCCTTCATCAAATCACCACCAAGTCGGCGTGCAGAGCACCGGCCTGCTTCAGCGCCTCAAGTATCGAAATCAGATCCGTCGGCGTGGCGCCCACCTGGTTCACCGCGCGCACGATCGCATCCAGGCTTACGCCGGGACCGAACTTGAACATGTGCGCGCCTTGCTGTGAAACCGATACGGCGCTGCTCGGCACCACTGCCGTCGTGCCGTTGCTGAAGGGGCCGGGCTGGCTGACCAGCGGCTGCTCACTGATCGTCACCTGGATCGAACCGTGCGCCACCGCGGCAGCCGTCACGCGCACATCCGAACCGATCACCACCGTGCCGGTGCGCGAATTGACGATGATGCGCGCCGGCGCGTCGCCCGGCTGCACGTCGAGCGATTCGATCGCGCCCAGCCATGCCACTTTCTGGCTGGGATCGGCCGGGCCGCGCACGTCCACCGAACCGCCATCGAGCGCACGCGCGGTACCTGCGCCGTACAGATGGTTGATCGCATCGACGATATGGTTGGCGGTGGCGTAATCGGCGCTGTTGAGGTTCAGCACGATATCGCCGCCGTTGTTGAAGGAATTGGCCACCACGCGCTCGACCGACGCACCGTTGGGAATGCGTCCGCTGGCCGAAATGTTGATCTGCACGCTGGAGCCGCTGCGCCCCGATGCGCTCACGCCGCCGACCACCACGCTGCCTTGCGCAATCGCGTAGACGTTGCCGTCCGCACCGCGCAGCGGCGACATCAACAGCTCACCACCGCGCAGGCTCTTGGCGTTGCCGATCGAGGCAACGGTAATGTCGATGGTCTGGCCCGGCTTGGCGAACGGCGGCAATTGTGCAGTGATGGTCACCGCCGCTACGTCCTTCAACTGCGGCTGGATGCCGGTGGAAGGCAGCGACACGCCGAACTGCTTGAGCATGTTTTCCAGGCTTTGCGTGGTGAACGGTGCCTGCGTGGTCTGGTCGCCAGTGCCGTCGAGGCCGACCACAAGCCCGTAGCCGACGAGCTGGTTGCTGCGCACGCCGGCGACCTGGACGAGATCGCGGATTTTGTCGGCGTGCGAAATACAAGGAATAAACGTCAGAAAGGCAGCAAACAACGCAGCGACTTTAGAAGCGCGATGTGATCCGCTTGCCGTAGACCGCTCCCTCCCCTGCGTGCAGGGGAGGCTTGGGGTGGGGTTGGTTGTACTTGCCGGGAAATGGAATTCTTCGCGAGGTTGCTTCACCCCACCCCAGCCCTCCCCTGCGCGCAGGGGAGGGGGCAGGCTGCGGCGGCTGTTAGACATTTGCGCATTCATCAGAACGGCATCCACTTCGAATTGAAGAACTTCGCCAGCCACCCCTGCGTATTCGCATCGTTCAAGGTGCCGCGGCCGGTATAGGTAATGCGCGCATCCGCCACGCGGGTGGAATCGACCGAGTTGTCCTGGCCGATGTCCTGCGTGCGCACGATGCCGGAAATGCGGATCAGTTCCTGGCCCTGGTTGATGGTCAGCCACTTCTCGCCTTTCACCAGCAGATTGCCGTTGGAAAGGCGCTGCGCCACCGTCACCGTAAGCTGGCCGCTAAGTTGATTGCTTTGCGTGCTGCTGCCGGCGCCGTCGAAGCTGTTGGCGGAACTGAGCGAGGAATCGGCCGACTTGCCCAGCACGCGCAGCGACTGGCCCAGCACTTTCGGCGAAGCGATGTTCACCTTGTCGGACTTGCTGGTGGTGGTTTCGGATTTCTTGCTCGCCTGCATCGCCTCGACCAGGTTGATGGTGAGGATGTCGCCGATGCGGTGCGCGCGCGAATCGTTGAACAGCTCCATGTTCTGCATGTCGTGATAGATCGAGCCATCCGGCGGCGGCGGCGAGGTCTGCTCCACCGGCGCGGTGGCGGCCCATTGCGCATCGTCCTGGTGCGATGGCATGGCGGCGCAACCGGCGAGCGCGGCAGCAAACAGCAGCATCAAAGCAATGCGTAGCAACATAGATCACCGTCAGGTCTTGTTGATCACGAACTGCAGCATGTCGTCCACAGCGCTGATCGATTTGGAATTCATTTCATAGGTGCGCTGGGCCTGGATCATGTTGACCATCTCCTCCACCACGTTGGTGTTGGACGATTCCAGCGAGCCTTGCGCGAGCGTGCCCATGCCGTTGATGCCGGGCTGTCCGGTCTGCGCGGTGCCGCTGGACTGGGTTTCCAGATAAAGGTTCTGGCCCATCGGCTGCAGGCCGGCGGCGTTGACGAAGTTGGCCAATTGCACCACGCCCACCTGCGTCGAGGCGGTGGAACCGTTGCTGGTGACGCTGACCGTGCCGTCGGTGCCGATGGTGATGCTGTTGACGTTGGACGGCAGCGTGATCGACGGCACCAGTGGATAACCGTCGGCGGTGACGATCTGGCCAGTGGAATCTTCATGCAGCGAACCATCGCGCGTGTAGGCGACGGTGCCGTCGGGCATGCTCACCTGCAAGAAGCCGTTGCCCTGGATCGCAACATCGAGCGAATTGCCGGTCTGCGTGATTGCGCCCTGCGTGAATAGCTTTTCGCTGCCGACCACTTTCACGCCGGTGCCCAGCAACAGGCCGGTGGGCGATTGTGTCTGCTCGGTGGTCTGGCTGCCGGGCTGGCCTTCGTTCTGGTACATCAGATCCTGAAACGAGGCGCGCGAGGTCTTGAAGCCGGTGGTGCTCGCGTTCGCCAGATTGTTGGAGATCACGTCCATCTGCGTCTGCTGCGCATCCAGGCCGGTCTTGGCGATCCAGAGGGAAGAGAACATGGGTTACTCCGTGGTATGCGTTAGCTGTTCTGCAGCAGTTTGCTGCTGTCGTCCGCGTCGTCTTCGGCGGTCTTGATCGAACGCACCTGCATTTCGTACTGGCGCGACAGCGAAATCATCTTCACCAGCTCGGACGATGGATTGACGTTGCTGGCCTCCAGCGCACCGGAGGTCACCGTCACCGTGTTGTCGGCGTCGGCGGTGCTGCCATCGTTCATATGCATCAGGCCATCGGTGCCCTCGGACATCTGCGCCGGATCCGGATTGACCAATTTGATCTGGCCGACCGCAGCGATGGTGTTGGGCCCCTGCCCCATCGGCACGGTGGAAAGGGTGCCGTCCTTGCCGATGCTCACCTGCGCGCTATCGGGCACGGTGATCGGTCCGCCGGTACCCATCACCGGATTGCCGCGCGCGTCGGTAAGGCTGCCGTCGGCGCCGAGCTGCAAGTCGCCCGCGCGCGTATACGCTTCGCTGCCATCCGGCGCCTGCACCGCGATCCAGCCCGGACCGTTCACCGCCACATCGAGCGAACGGCCGGTGTGTTGCACCGTGCCTTGCGCGGTGTCCTGCCCAAGTCCTTGCGCCACCGCGTTGATGCGCGTGGTGGCGCCGGGACCGAGTACCGGCACGCTTTGGAACGCGCTGAGCTCGCTCTTGAAACCCACCGTGGATGCGTTGGCCAGGTTGTGGCTGACCGCATCCTGCGCACGCATGGTCTGCGTGGCGCCGGTCATCGCGATGTAGACGGAATGGTCCATGCGCTATGCCTCGATTACCCGCGTGAGACGGCCTGGAACAGTGTTTGCGACAGGGAATTGACCGTGCCGAGCATCTGCGAGTTGGCTTGGTAGTCCTGCTGCGCCTGGATCATGTTGACCAGCTGCGCAGTGGTGTCGGAGGTGTTGGAAGTTTCCAGCTGGCCCTGCTCGATGTTGCCGAACTGGCCGACGCTCGCCGTGCCCAGCACCGGCGTGCCTGACGATTGCGTCGCCGCCCAGCGGTTGTTGCCGATCTGCTGCAGGCCTTGCAGGTTGGCGAAGTTCGCTACTGCGATCTGGCCGAGCTGGCTGGTCTGGTTGTTGGAGTAGATCGCCGTGACAATGCCGTCGTTGCCGATCGTGACATTCTCCAGCACGCCGGCCTCGTAGCCGTTCTGGTTGATCGTGCCCGGCGCATAGGCGGTGCCGAACTGCGTGGTGTTGGTGACGTTCACCGCGATGGTGGCCGGGAACGTTGAGCCATTGGTCGGCTGTACCGGCGCGAAGCTCAGGTTGCCGTTGGCCGGCGAGGTCAGCGCACCCGCGCTATTGAATGTCAACGCCGAGGTACCGGCACTGTTGCCGTCGATGTAGAGGTTCGCGTTCCAGGTGTTGTTGCCGGTCTTGGCGTAGTAGATCGTCGCCGCGTGCGAACCGCCCTGCGAATCGAACACGGTCAGCGAAGACGCATCGTTGTAGCTGGTCGGATCGGTCGGATTGAACGGCGTGGTGGTCGGCACCGCGGCGCCTGCCGGCAGGTTCGAACTCACCGTGATCGTGCTGGTCGCCGTCGCTGCGCTCTGCGCCGTGTTGAGCTGCAGGTTGGTCAGCGTGCTGGTGTTGAAGCCGCCGGTCGCGGTAGGCGGATACACCTGCAGGAACGCGCCGTCGGCAGTCACTACGTTGCCGGCGGCGTTCTCATGAAACGCACCGTCGCGCGTGTATTGGTTACCCGCGCCGTTGTTGACGATAAAGAAGCCGTTGCCGCTGAGCGCCATGTCCAGGCTGCCGTTGGTCGTCTCCAGGTCGCCCTGCGAAAACTGCTGCGCCACGCCGGTGAGTTCCGCGCCGCTGCCCACGGCCACCGAACTCAAGTTGAGCCCGGTCACCGCATACACTTCGGCGAACTGTCCGGTGGAACCTTTGAAGCCCACCGTGCCCGCGTTGGCGATGTTGTTGGAAATGATGTTCAACTGGTCCTGCGCGGCGTTGATGCCACTGAGCGCCTGATTGAGAGCCATGCTTTGTGTACCCCCTGGATGATGACGATGCGTGTGTTCGCGCGCGCCGTCAGTTGATCTGTGCGACCTGGCTCAGCGGTACGCCGCCGATGCCCGCCACTTGCAAATACGTGCCGGTGCTGCTGCCGCCGTAGCCGACACCTGTTACGGAACCGGCCGCATAGGTGGAAAGCGCACTGCTGCCGCCATTGCTTGCCGAAATGCTGTACGTGCCGCTGCCCACGGCATGGCCGCTACTGTCCTTGCCGTCCCACGCGAACGTGGCCAGGCCGGTTTGCTGCGTACCCAAATCGATGGTGTTGACCACGTTGCCGTTGCCATCCTTGATGGTGACCACCACGTCGCCCGCGTTGGTCACGTTCACGCCACCGCTTACCGCGCTACCGCTGTAGGTGAGCGACGTCGAGGGCACCAGCACCTGGCGGCCGACCAGGCTGGCGGAACTCAACACCTGCGAGGTCTGCAGATTGGTGTCGAGGTTGCCGCTCAAGCCGGTGAGGCTGCTCTGGATGTTCTGCAGCGTGCCCAGCTGCGCGAACTGCGCCATCTCCGAGGCCATCTGCGAGTTGTCCATCGGCTGCGTGGGATCCTGGCTCTTGAGCTGTGTGGTCAGGAGCTGCAGGAAATCCGACTGCGTCATGGTCGAACCGCTCGGCGTGCTGGTCACCGTGCTGCCGGTGAGGCTCAGGCCCGAAACGGAATAACTGTTGGTGTTGATCGTGGACATGCTCAGCTGCCCAGGTTGATTGTCTTGATCATGAGCTGCTTGGTGGTATTCATCACTTCCACGTTGTTCTGATACGAACGCGACGCGGAAATCATGTTCACCAGCTCATCGATCGGATTGACGTTGCTGCCGTAGACGAAACCGTTGGCGTCGGCCATCGGGTTGCCAGGCTCGTAATGCGATTCCACCGGCTGCTGGCTTTCGGTCACGCCGGCCATGTGCACGCCGACATTGGTGCCGGCGTCCTGCGCCGTGGCGCCTTGTGCCTGCAGCACCGGCGCGAACAAAACTTCTTTCGCCTTGTACGCGCTGTTCGGGCTGCTGCTGACGCTGTCGGCGTTGGCTAGATTGCTGGCCACGGTGTTGAGACGCAGCGATTCGGCCGACATGCCGGAACCGGCGGTATCGAAAATCTTCATCAGCGACATCAGCCTTGCCCTCCACCGTTGATGGCCAGGCGCAGCTGCTGGATCGTGCTGTTGATGAAGCTGAGGCTGGCCTGGTAATGCACCATGTTGCTGGCGAACGCCGACTGCTCCACCTGCGCATCGACGGTGTTGCCGTCGAGGCTGGGTTGCAGCGGCACGCGGTATTTCAAAGCCTCCGCCGATTGCGCGGCGGCATCGACCTGGCCCGCAGTGGGCGCGCTCAGTGCCAGCGTCTGCGCATCGCCGCCGCTGGCCTGCTGCAGCACCTGGCGAAAATCGACGTCACGCGCCTGGTAGTTGGGCGTGTCGGCATTGGCGATGTTCGAAGCGATCACTTCGGAACGGCGCTGCCACACATCCAGTGCCTGGCTGCTCAAACCGAACACGTTGTCCAGAATGTTGCTCATGACGGATTCCCCGCGGCGATAACGGCCTGCAGGGGGTTTGAGCAAGTTGCATGCCACGCCTTGCGCATGCGGCGCAAACCGCATGGGACGGCCGTTTGCGGCCTCTACGCCAACTGTTCGTCAGGCGCGATGACGTGTTACCGGCGCGGCATGAACACGGCGGGACGGATTCCCGACTCGCGCGATGTGCTCCCTCCCCTGCATGCAGGGGAGGGTTGGGGTGGGGTTGCATGCGTTTGCGGCAATCGTTGGATTCGCCGCGAGATTGCTTCATCCCACCCTAGCCCTCCCCTACTACACGTAGGGGAGGGAGTAGCTCAGGCACCTTATAAGCGCCCACGTCAATTTGTTGACGGCCCCATCAACTCCAACACCGTTTTCGCCAACAAATCCGGCTGAAACTTCGCAATGAACTGGTCGGCGCCGACATCGCGCACCAGCGCCTCATTGAATACGCCGCTCAAGGAACTGTGCAGCACCACTTTCAACTGCCGCAGCGCCGGGGTTTCGCGGATGGCACGGGTCAGCGCGTAGCCATCCAGACGCGGCATCTCGATATCGGAAATCACCACGCCGACGCGTTCGCCGTCATCTTCGGCCATGGCGGTAAGTTGTTCCAGCGCCTCGCGTCCATCCTGGGCGATGATGCATTCGATGTTCATGCGCTTGAACAGGTTGACCAGCCGTCCGCGCGCCACCACCGAATCGTCCACCACCATGATGCGGCGAATCGCCAGCTGGCAGTGCTCGGCCTGCTGCTGGATATGCGGCGAGATCTCCGCCGTCACTTCTTCGATGCTGGCCAGCATCTGTTCCACGTCGATCACCGCCATCAACTGGCCGTCGATGCGGCTGACCGCGTTGACGCGATTGCCGAAACCCAGCGTGACCGACGGCGCTTCCAGCGATTCGCCCGTGCAATGCACGATGCGCTGGAAATCCGCCACCAGAAAGCCCTGCATGGAACGGCTGAACTCGGTCACCACCACGTGCGCCGACGCGCTTGCCGCCAGCGAGGGATAGCCCATCGCCGCGGCCAGGTCGATCACCGGAATGGTCTTGCCGCGATAGTCGAAGCTGCCCGCCAGCCATTCGTGCATGCCAGGCAGCTTCTCCATCAGTGGCCGGCGCAGGACCTCGCGCACCTTGAACACATTGATGCCGAACAACTGCTTGTCGCCCAGGCGAAACAGCAACATGGCCACGCGGTTGTGACCGGCCAGGCGGGTGTGGCTTTCCACGCTGTCGAGCAGCGCCGTTGTGCTCATGGCGGTTTACTGGGTAATGGCGATGATCAGGTATCGGCCAGCTTGAGCTGCGCTTGAGCATGCGTAGGTTGGGGCGCAAAACCTACGGCGCGCAAACACGTGGCACGTGGTTTGCTTCCTCAACTTCCGAACTTTCCTGCCGATGTCTTGGAACCCATAAACGGAACTCTTTTTTCTATGAGTCTGATCCGCAGCCAGCATCTGGCCGCTCTGGTCCAGGCCGCACTCGCCGGAAACGAGGCGGAACTGGCGAGCTTGAGCCGCAAGCATCCCAAGACGGCGGCGTTGCTCGCGCCCGTGTTCGCGCGGCTGGCGCCGCGTGCGCCGGCGGCGGTGGCGCTGCAATCGCTGGAGCAGCAGAGCCTGGTGCTGACCCACGCACAGACGCTGCACAAGGAACAATCCTCGCTGGAGCAATCGATCGGCGAAAGCCGCGACAGCGTCGGACAGTTGACGGAGGGCAGCGCCAGCATGTCGGCGACCTTGCAGCAGGCGCAGGGCGGCATCGAGCAGGCGGCCAAGGCCGGCCAGCAGAGCGCGGCCAACGTCAGCGAACTCAACGGCCAGCTGCGCCTGTTGCGCAGCGCGCTGTCGGCGATGAACCAGAGCCAGAGCCTGCTTACCGAACAGGTCGCGCAGATCCGCGCGCTGACCACCAGCGTGCAGGACATCGCCCATCAAACCAACCTGGTCGCCTTGAACGCGGCGATCGAAGCGGCGCGCGCCGGCGATGCCGGGCGTGGCTTTGCGGTGGTGGCGGACGAAGTGAAGCAGCTCGCGGAAAAAACCGCGCAGGCCACCGCGGAAATCGAAACCGTCACCAGTTCGATCGGCGAATTCTCGCTGCAGATGAACGGCAACGTGCAGCAAAGCCTGCAACGCCTGGAGCGCGCACAGGCCGGCGTCAACGCCACCGAACACACGCTGCAGGAAGGCACCGGCACCTTGCAGGGGACAGGCGATCGCCTGCGTTCGCTGCGCGACAGCCAGGACGCCTTGCAGGTACGCGCCACCACCTTGAAAGCCACCTTGGGCGCCTTGCAGCGCCGTGCCTACGAAACTCGCCGGCATGGCGAGGCACTGGGCCGCGCCGCGGCGCTGGCGCATCGCTCGTGCCTGGGTTGGCTGGAGGGCGAGAGCGGCCACGACATCGCCAGCCTCAGCCTGACCGTGCGCGAATCGGTGATCGGCCTGCGTCAAAGCATGGAGCTTGCGCTGCAGGAACCCACTTCGCTCGACCGTCGCTGGTTCGACACCGACGTGCTCAAGCGCAGCCTGGATCGGCTGGTCGCGCGCCATGTCGATCATGTTTCCAGCGCGAGCCTGCATGCGTCGGCGGCGCGCTTGCGCGAGCACGGCGAGATGTTCCTCGAGCTGCTCGGCAACGGGCAATTCGAACTGGCGGCGCAGATGTCCGACAAGCTGGAAAGCGAGCGGGAGGCGATCAACAGCCAGTTGGCAGCGATTCTGGCTGACGGGCGTTCATGAGTTTTCTTGGCGGCCATGCATTCGCGCGGATCGACAGCGTAGGTTGGGGTGTAAACCCCAACGCCGCCATGCGTGTCATGCGCACGATGTTGGGGTTTGCACCCCAACCTACGCGGGTAGCTCTCGCCGCAACATTGCTGCTCGCCTTCGCCAACCCCGCCCACGCCGACACCGCCACCGACCTGCGCGCCGCCGCCGAACAAGCCGTGCGCGCGCAATACGGCACCATTGGCAGCCGCGTGGTGATCGTGCCGACGCCGCTCAACGCCCGCCTGCATCTGGCCGCGTGCAATCACCCGTTGCAAACCCATCTGCCGGCGCGCCAGGGCACGCCCTCGCGCGTGGCGGTGTCGGTGAGTTGCGCCGGCACGCCGGGCTGGACGATCCAGGTGCCGGTGCAGTTGCAGGTGTTCCGCAATGTACTGGTCACCAACCATCCGCTGGCGCGCGGCGACATCCTGGGACCGGGCGATGTGCATCCCGAAGAGCGCGACGTGGCGCGCCTGGGTTATGGCTTTATCGAGAGCCTGGATCAGATCCTCGGCCATTCGCTGGGCCGGCCGCTGATCGCGGGCGTGGCGTTGACGCCGGGCGACTTCAACGGCCGTGAAACCGTGCACGCCGGGGAAGAAGTGCAGCTGGTAGCCTCGCTGGACGGCATCGAAGTACGCACGCGCGGCATGGCCCTGGACGGGGGCGACACCGGCGCCCGCCTGCGCGTGCGCAATGACAATTCCGGCCGGGTCGTCCAGGGCGTCGTGATCGGGGAAGGCCAGGTACAGGCCCTCCCCTAGGCTCAGGCAGAACCGACATACTGCAGGCATCGGCGATTAAAGTTTCCACGGGGCAGGCCGATACCCCATACAGGGCATACCGAGAGAACGCCAAGAACCATGAACACCACGATTTCGTCCAACGGCCTGCCGCAGCTTCCGCTTCCGACCACCACCACGGAAAACAGCGCCGCCCAGGCTTCAACGGCCGCTCCGTCGGCCAGCTCATCGGCCACCCAGAACGGCGACAGCGTCAAGCTGACCGACTCGGCCCGCGCCCTGCACGAAGCCAGCAACGCCCACGCGCCGGTCGATACGCAGCGCGTGGAGCAGATCCGGCAGCAACTGGCCGCGGGCACCTACAAGGTCGATCCGCACGCCATCGCCAGCCGGCTGGTGTCGCTGGAAGGCCAGATCGGCAGCGGCAAGTAAGAAGACACCCATGCCATGAGCCCGAATCTGCAGGCCGAACTCGGCGCCGCCTTGCGCAGCGTACTGGATGACATGAGCGCGACCACCGCGCAGCTCATCCACGTGCTGGACGAGGAACGCGAAGCGCTCAGCGGCGCCGACGCCAAGGCGCTCAACCGCGCGGGTGAAGCCAAGCAGATGCTGATGCGCCGGCTCGAGCAACTGGACGTGGAACGCCTGCACCTGTGCAGCACGTCGGCAGAGGCTGCGCAGCAAGTGGATACGCAATGGCGCGAGCTGTTGAAGTCGCTCACGCAGTGCCGCGACAAGAACCAGCGCAACGGCGCACTGGTCGGCCAGCGTTTGGCGCAAGTGCGTAAAGCGCTCGCGGTGCTCACCGGCAACGACACGCTAAGCGGTACGTACGGACAGAACGGAGCACTGCAGGATACGCATCGTTCCGTGCAGCTTGCGCAGGTATGAAGGCCGGGAATCGGCCATCGCAAATCGTGAATGGTTAAAACCGGCGACACATTGCTTACGATTTCCGATTCCCGATTCCCGATTCCCGATTGACGGCTCCTCGATTTACGTCCCATTGGTACCGACATCATGACCAGCACAGCTGCTTCCCCGACCAAGCCATTGGGCAACGACACCACCACCACGCTCAGCGACATGTTGCTGCCGGTGGTGCGCAGTCCAATGCTGGATCAGGAAGAAGAACTGTTCGCCTACGAGCTGGTGTTCTACCGCCAGGGCGCCGGTACCGATGCCGACACCACCCTGGTCGGCGGCGTGCTGTCCGGCATCACCGATGGCGCGATCACGCGCCTGGTGCGCGGCAACCGCGCCTTCATGCGCCTGCCCCGCACGCTGCTGCTGGAGCAGACCGATATCCTGGCGCACACGCCGCGGCTGGGCGTAATCATCAATCCCATCCATGTGCGCGACACCGCCGTGCTGCAACGTCTGCAGCAGCTTGCGCTGCGCAATTGCCCGCTGCTGCTGGACCTGGGCAGCACCGATCCCAATGCCAGCGAACCGCACGGTGCGCAGGAACCGCTGCTGCGCCTGGCAAGCTACGTGCGCCTGGACGCAAAGGCGCTCGATGCCGAAACACTCGCCGCGCGTTGCAAACAACTGCACGACCGCGGCCTGAGCGTGATCGCCGGCAACGTCGATGACCATGTCACCTACGCGCGCTGCAAGACGCTGCCGTTCCAGGCCGTGCAGGGCCGCTATCTACTGGTGCCGCAGCAGATCGAAGTGCCGGTGCTCACGCCCAGCCGCCTCAGCCTGCTGCGCCTGATGAGCGCACTGCAGGACAACAACGCAGGGCCGGTGGAACTGGGCGAAATCATCCGCGACGATGCCGTGCTCAGCTACAAGCTGCTCGGCTGCGTCAACTCCGCGTATTTCGCGCTGCCGCGGCAATTGAAATCGATCCAGCAGGCGGCGATCTTCTTCGGCGTGGCGCGCCTGCGCAACTGGATCTACACCATGTCGCTCAGCGGCATGGACGATCGCCCGCCGGAACTGCTGCGCGCCGCACTGATCCGCGCGCACATGTGCGAAAAACTCGCGCAGGGCATGCCGTCAGGCCAGCAGGAAATGGCCTTCATGGCCGGCCTGCTTTCATTGCTCGATACGCTGCTGTGCGCACCGATGGAATTCGTGCTCAGCCATCTCCCGCTCGCGCCGGAAATCCGCGACGCACTGGTCGAAAACCGCGGTCCGTTCGCGCCGCTGCTCGAACATGTGTATGCATGGGAAGCCGGCGACCTGAAAGGTTCGCAGATGCAACCGCAGGACATCCGCAAGATGGCCGGCGCGTACTACGCGGCCACGCAGTGGGCGGACCAAGTCTATTCGTTCGCCGAACAGCGCGCGTAGGTTGGGGTGCAAACCCCAACGTCGTGATGTATGCGTGCATGGTAATGGTTGGTTTTTCGCACCCTGATATATCCCATTTGCTGAGGGAATGGAGCCGCGCGTGGACGTGAAGATTGCCTGCGGCGCTTTCGGTCCCTAAAGGGCCCGAGTCACTTTTCTTTGCTGGCCCAAAGAAAAGTAACCCAAAGAAATGGCCTCAAAGGCTCACGGCATGGGAAGGTTAAGAGCCTGAGCGCTCACGTCCAGATAGAAA
>NZ_JBQCHP010000143.1:0-29902 GCF_051954575.1 Dyella sp.
CCGATCGCTGCGCTCAACGCCGCCGGCGTGATCGGCCCCATGAAGTGCTTGGCGACCTTGCCGTCCGGCCCGATCAAATACGTGGTGGGCAGGCCGCGCGGTTCGTCAAAATCGGTGAGCGGCTTGTCCATGGTGACCTGCGCCATCGGGAAGCTCACCGGGTGCTTGTCCAGGAACGCACGGATGTCGGCAGGATCGGTATCGTCATAGGCGATGCCGATGGCGCGGATATCCGGATGCGACTTCACGAACTGCGAGATCTCCGGCAGTTCCTTGATGCATGGCACGCACCAGGTCGCCCAGAAGTTCACGATCACCCAATGCCCCCGCTGCGCGGACAGATCGTAAGGTTTGCCATCCAGTGTCGTCACTTTGAGTGAAGGCTGTGCCGGCATGGCGGCGTAGACCGGCGCGGCCAACAGGCAAACGGCCAGCAACAGGCTTGATGCGAACAACTTCATGTTTCCGATTCCTGCGTATGGGATGCCTGGCGCGGGGGCGCTGGCGAAGTGCGGACAGGATAGACCTTGTCCAGGCGGGTACCCAGCGTCGCATCGAGCGAATGCGCCAGGCGCGTGAGCGCGGACAGCAGCTCCGGCGGCAGCTCGATGCCGGAGGCGGCGGCCTGCTCGGCCGGATTCAACGGCAATCGATAGCCGCTGTGCTGATAAACGTGCAACAAATCGGTGCTGTCCAGGCTGCGCACCAGCGACCAGCCGCCGGTCTCGCCGCGATGGATGAGCCCGGCACGCAGCAGGTCATCGAAATAGGTGGCGATCGCTTCGCTGCGCAGGCAAGGTTCGGCGGCGCGAATGGAGAGCGGGTCCACGCATTGCCCCGCGCGCTGCGCATCCACGAAGTGGCGCAGCACCACCAGCAGCCCGAGAAACTCCGAACCGGCCGGCATGGCGTCGCACGGCTTCTGGTATTCGAACGCTGACAACGATGCGGAGAGCGACGCGCACAGAATCACGATCACCCACGACAGATAGATCCACAACAGCAGCAACGGAATGATCGCCAGCGCGCCATAGATTTGTTGATAGTTGTGCGCACTCTGCACGTAATGCGTAAAGCCCCAGCGTGCGAATTCGAACAGCACCGCACCCAGCACGGCGCCGATGGCCGTGTGCTTCTTGTTGACGCGCAGGTTGGGAACGGTGGTGTACATCAACCACAAGGTGAGGAACGTCACCACGAACGGCAGCGCCTTGAGCAGTTGCTGCGCCACGCCAAGCTGCGCACTGGCACTGCGCAGCATCGGCACGGCCGCCACATAAGAAGTGACGGCGATGCCGCCAACCACCAGGATCGGCCCCAGCGTAAGCGCCGCCCAATACAGCAACAGGCGCGGTCCCCATGGCCGATGATTGCGCACCTGCCAGATGCGGTTGAGGCGGTCTTCGATGCTGATCATCATCGACACCGCGCTGAACAGCATCACCAGCACGCTGATGCCGGTCAGCTTGCTCGCGTTGGAAGCGAAATCGAGCAGCGTCTTCTGCACCGTTTCGCCCGCCGCCGGCACGAAATTGCTGAAGACGAAATTGATCAGCGTGTCGCGCGCTTCCTCGAACATCGGAAACGCCGCGAACATCGCCAGCACCGCCACGGTAAGCGGCACCAGCGATACCAGCGTGGTGTAGGAAAGCGCGCCGGCTGTCTCGAAACACTTGTCGTCGAGAAAGCGCCGCCAGAGAAAGCGGCCCAGGCTCACTGTGCGGTCACGGTCGAAAGGCAGGTTCATGGCAACTCAACATCCCTATAACGCCCGTACACTACCCCATCCTGGACGAATGCCCCAAACCCGCCAAAACGCATGAGCGACATCCTGATCCTGTACTACAGCCGCACCGGCCACACCGCCCAGATGGCACGCCTGATCGCCCGGGGCGTGGAGGAAATTCCCGGCATGCGCGCACGCCTGCGCCAGGTGCCTCCAGTGGCGCCGGTGACGGAAGTGGCGCAGCCGCCGGAACCGGAAGAAGGCGCGCCCTACGTCAACAAGCAGGATCTGCACGAGTGCGTCGGCCTGGCCTTGGGCAGTCCGACACGCTTCGGCAACATGGCCGCGCCGCTGAAGCATTTTCTGGACAGCACTGGCGCCGAGTGGGCCAGCGGCGCCCTGGTCGGCAAGCCGGCGGCCGTGTTCACCGTCACCAGCACCATGCACGGCGGGCAGGAATCGACCTTGCTGAGCATGGCGCTGCCGCTGCTTCATCACGGCATGCTGTTGCTGGGCATTCCTTATACCGAGGCCGCACTGAGCCACACGCAAAGCGGCGGCACGCCCTATGGCGCCAGCCATGTGGCCGGCAGCAAGGGCGAGAACGCCATCACCGAACACGAACGCGAACTGGCGCGCGCCCTGGGCCGGCGCCTGGCCGATACCGCCCGCAAGCTGGCGGCTCAAGCGTGACGTCGCGATCAGGGGTGGTCAATCGCATCGGCGTGGCGGCGTGGATCGCGCAGATCCTGCTGCAATCCGCATGGTACGCGTGGCTGTTTCCGCCGCAGCGGATGCCGATATGGCTGGCCCTGGGGTTGGCGGTGGTCCCGTTGTTATTGCCGCTGCTGGCGATCGGTAACGTGCGCCGCGCCTTGCTGTGGGTGGGCATGCTCAACCTGTTCTATTTCTGCCATGGCGTGGCCGAAAGCTGGAGTTCGGCGCAGGAACGCGTGCCCGCGATGCTGGAGGTGCTGTTCGCCCTGCTGTTGATCGGTGCGCTGGGGGCCGGGGTGAAAGCCAAGCGCGGCTGACTCTGGTAGGTTGGGCACAGCCCCGACGTGACGATGTGCATGGCGACGTCGGGGTTTACATCCCAACCTATGAGGGTTCGCCATGGGATTCCTGCAAGACGCTCCGCAATTTGCGCATCCGTTTCGCAGCGATCGCCTGCTGACCGCCCTGCTCGATCGCGTGCTGCCTAAAGAGCGGCGTGCCGCGCTGGATGCCGATCTCGATGCATTGGGCGACTACGCGCTGATGGCGTTCGAACGCAGCAGCCGCAGCACGCGCCGCAAACCGGTGCTGACGCAATGGGACGCATGGGGCCGTCGTGTCGACCGCGTCGAGTTGACCGCAGCGTGGCTGGAGGGCCCGGCGCTCACCACGCGCCATGCGATTCTCGCTTCCGGACACGAATCCCACGAGCACGCGCGGCTGGAAGAGTTCGCACGCGCCTACCTCTACCACGTCGCCAGCGAGTTCTACACCTGTCCCTTGGCGATGACCGATGGCGCGGCCACCGCGCTCAAGGCCTCCGGCAACCAGGCGCTGATCGAGCGCGCGCTGCCGCATTTCCTCAGCCGCGACGCGAATGATTTCTGGCTGTCCGGGCAATGGATGACGGAAAACATCGGCGGCTCCGACGTCGGCAACACCGAAACCATGGCCCGGCAGGACACCAACGGGCAATGGCGTCTTTATGGCCGCAAATGGTTCAGTTCCGCCGTGGTGGGCGAAGCGGCGCTGGCGCTGGCACGTCCAGAAGGCGCGGCTGCCGGCCCCGCATCGCTTGCGCTGTTCTATGTGGAAACGATGGACGGCCAGGCGCGCAAGCCGGAACTGAGCATCGATCGCCTGAAAGACAAGCTCGGCACGCACGAACTGCCCACCGCGGAAATTCATCTCGACGGCCTGCCCGCATGGCCGTTGGGCGAACTTGCGCACGGCGTACGCCAGGTGGCGCCGATGCTCAACATCACGCGCACCTGGAACGCGATCGGTGCGCTCGCCAGCATGGCGCGCGGCATCAGCCTTGCGCGCGACTACGCGTCAAGGCGACGTGCGTTTGGACGTCCATTGCGCGAGCAGCCCTTGCATGCGCAGACGCTCGCCGACATGCAGGCCGAATTCGAAGGCGCGTTCGCGCTGGCCTTCGAGGTGGCGCATCTGCTTGGGCGCGTCGAACAAGGCGTCGCCACACTGCATGAAGCCGTTGCGCTCAGGCTGCTCACGCCGCTGGTGAAACTGTGGACCGGCAAGATGGCGGTGAGCCTGTGCTCCGAAGCACTGGAATGTTTCGGCGGCGCCGGCTACATCGAGGACACCGGCCTGCCGCAATTGCTGCGCGATGCGCAGGTGTATGCGATCTGGGAGGGGACCACCAATGTGCTGTCGCTGGACAGCCTGCGCGCACTGGCCGGGCACGACAGTTTCGCCGCGTTGCGCAAGCTGATCGGCGAATGGCTGGCCAAGGCGCACAACACGCAGGCCTCGTTCACCGTGCAGGCCGCCCTGGACGCCACCGCCTTGCACCTCGATGCGAAGAAGATCGAGCGTGCGGAACTGGAAGCCGGCGCCCGCGGCGTGGCGTTCACACTGGCGCGTTGCGCCGCCGTCGCACTGCTGGCACGCCAGGCGGCCTGGTCGTCGCCACGCGACCAGCGGCCGGCCGCGGCCATGCGGCGTTTTCTCGGGCACGGCCTGCTTCGTCTTTCCGACACCAACGAGGAAGACAGCCGCCTGCTGCTGGAATGAGCAAGTGCGGTTAAAATGCGGGCTCCCTCCTGGACGCCCTCGATCATGCAGCATCTGACCATCGTCACCACCGGCGGCACCATCGACAAGATCTACTTCGACGACAAATCGGACTACAAGATCGGCGCGCCACAGATCGGCGACATCCTCAGCCAGCTCGGCGTGGCGTTCCAGTTCGACGTCATCCCAATCCTACGCAAGGACAGCCTGCACATCACGCAGGAAGACCGCGCGCTGATCCGCTCCACCATCGAAGCCCAACCCAGCCGCCATGTGCTGGTGACGCACGGTACCGACACCATGGTGGAAACCGCGCAGGAACTGGCATCGCTCAAGGGCAAGGTGATCGTGCTCACCGGCGCGCTCAATCCGGCGCGCTTCCAGGGTTCGGATGCGGTGTTCAACATCGGCTGCGCGGTGGCTGCGGTGCAGACGTTGCCGGACGGCGTGTATATCGCGATGAACGGCCGTGTGTGGGATCCGGCCAAGGTGCGCAAGAATCGCGAGGCGAACCGGTTCGAAGAAGTGCGCAATTGACTGTGCTGAAGCTACTGCGAGCCAAGATCATTGATGACGAAGAAACTGAAACCCGTAGCCATTGCGCCCGAGCTCGAAAACAACGAGCTGTCGAAGGCCCAGAAAACCTTCAACCAGCTGATCAAGCAAATCGAAAAGCGGCGCGCGACACTGATGGAATGGGAAGTCGTGGCGCCACGGGTCCAGCAGCGCGTCATCGAAGAATTGTTGCCGCTCGCAAACACCCTCGACAACAAGCTGACCAAGTTCGTGCAAGCATTGGACCATGCCCACGGTCAGAGGGGCCTGACCAAGGCCGAGCGCAACATGCTCTCGGAGATCATTGCCGAAGTGGCCGGCAACCTGGCCGAAAAGCTCGATGATGAAGCTTTGAAAGCGATCTACAACCGGCACGCCGACAGCGACTTCGACCTTGAACAGGCTGCCGAAGTCGACATGCTGAAACAGGCCGCCGAAGACGCCTTCGGCATCGACCTGGGCGATGACGTGGAGTCGCTTGACGACCTCATCGAACGCACTCAAAACCAGTTCGAGCAGCGGCGACTGGAAGAGGAAGCCCGCGAGCAGGCGCGCAAGGAGCGCCAGGCAACCCGCAAAAAAACCAAAAAAGCGACCGAAGAAAAAGCGCGGATGGCGCGGGAACAAACGACCCTTTCGCTGCGCGAGGTTTATCGCAAGCTGGCCAGCTCTTTGCACCCGGACCGCGAAACCGACCTTGCCGAACGCGAACGCAAGACGGCGTTGATGCAGCAGGTCAACCAGGCTTATGAAAAGAACGACCTACTGAAGCTGCTCGAACTTCAGCTGGAACTGGAACATATCGATCAGGCAGCCATCAACAACATCAGCGAAGGCCGCCTGCAGCAATACAACAAAATCCTGAAGGAGCAGATCGGCGAGCTGGATTCGGAACTGGCGCATGTCCAAGAGCGGTTTTGCGCGCAGTTCGGCCTCAACCCCTTCGCTCCTCTCACACCCAGGACAGCCGAGCGTTCGCTCTCTACCGAGATCGCCGGAATCAAGAGTCATATACGCTTGGTAGAAGCCGATACGCTGCTATGCCATGACCTGAAGAAGCTCAAGGCGAACGTGAAGCGCTGGCACCGGGAAATCTCCACGCCTGATTTCGACGAGATGCTGGCGGATATACAGTTCTAGAGCCTGACAGTGAGCCTGAGGACACTCTAAAGCATGCCGGTTTCGAGCTTCGCCACGTCCGACATCATCGAGTGATTCCACGGCGGATCGAACACCAGGTCGACATCCGCTTCCTTGATGGTGGGAATCAGCTCCAGCTTGGTGCGCGCATCGTCTATCAGCACGTCGCCCATGCCGCAACCCGGCGCGGTCAGCGTCATCTTGACGTACACCTTGCGCTCTTCGGGGGCGACGCTCTCCAGGCTCACGTCGTAGACCAGGCCCAGCTCGACCACGTTGATCGGGATTTCCGGATCGAACACGGTGCGCAATTGCTGCCACACCAGGGCTTCCACGTCCGAATCGGTAGCGTTATCCGGAAGCTCGAGCAGTGGCGGCGGCTCCTTGCCCAGCGCATCGGCGTCGTTGCCGGCGATGCGAAACAGGTTGCCTTCCACGTACACGGTGAAGCTGCCGCCGAGCGCCTGCGTGATGTAGCCCACCTGGCCGGCCGGCAGCACCACGTTTTCGCCCTGGGGCACCATGACCGCATTGCAATCGCGTTCCAGGGTGAAAGGCTCGCTGCTAAGACTAAAACCGCTCATGCCGTCTCTGATGAATCGTGCGTTGGATGAATCACGGGGAAGCCGCTCGACGGCTGTCAGGGCTTCTATTATGCCGGCCGCCTGTGGGGGATGTCCTGCACAATCAGGTTGATTCGGCCAATCTCAAGGGGCCCCTGGGTAGAAGCCGACGCAATCCCGTTTAAAATGCGCGCTTTACCGCATGCAGGACAACGCGTGATCGCCCTCCCACCCTACCGTAGCGAGCATCCATGACCGTGCGCCAGATCGTCGGCGAATGCTTCGCGCTGTGCTGCGCGGTAATGCTGGGCCTGGCGGCCGGCGCCGTCTGGTTGCTGCCCAGCGTGTTCTTCCATCGCCCGCTGCCGTGGCTGGCGGTACCGGCGGGCTGGCTGCTGGGCATCGCGATGCGGCAGTGGGTCCATGGCAAGAAGTGGAATGCGGCGCTGTTGGCGGCGCTGGCCACGCTGATAGCCAGCGCATACCTGCGCGTGCTGATCGCCGCGGTCAACCTGGCCGCGATGATGGGCTACGGCCTGGTGCATGCGATGCGCACAGCGGGCGCATCGATGCTGCTGGATTTCGCGCGCTTCGGCACTGGCAAGCTGGATATCGCCTGGGCGGTGGCCGGCATGGTGGTGGCGGCGATCACCGCCCTGCGTACGCCGGCCGTCTCACCCAAGCTGCGCTAGGCGTCCAGCGTTTTCAGTTCCGATACCAACTGCCCGGCCGCCGCCTGGCCATCGCCGTACAGCATGCGCGCGTTGTCGGCATAGAACAGCGCATTCTCGATGCCGGCAAAGCCGGTGCCCTTGCCGCGCTTGACCACGATCACCTGCTTGGCCTCGGCCACGTCGAGAATCGGCATGCCGTAGATCGGCGAGGCGGGGTCGGTCTTGGCGACCGGATTGACCACGTCGTTGGCGCCGATCACCAGCGCCACGTCGGTGACCGGAAATTCCGGATTGATGTCTTCCATGTCCACGATCAGGTCGTACGGCACGCCGGCCTCGGCCAGCAGTACGTTCATGTGGCCCGGCATGCGGCCGGCCACCGGATGGATGGCGAACTTCACCTTCACCCCGCGCGCGATCAACTGCTGCGCGAATTCCCATACCTTGTGCTGTGCTTGAGCGACGGCCATGCCATAGCCCGGCACGATCACCACGCGTTCGGCGTAAGCCATCATCACCGCCGCATCCGCCGCCTCGATCGGCTTCTGGCTACCACCGATGGCCTGCGCCGATGCACTGGAAGCCGCGCCGAAGCTGCCGAACAGCACGTTGCCGATCGAACGGTTCATCGCCTTGGCCATCAGCTGCGTCAGCAACGTACCGGCGGCGCCCACCACCATGCCAGCGATGATCATCGCCTCGTTCTGTAGCACATAGCCTTCGAACGCCACCGCCAAGCCAGTAAAGGCGTTGTAGAGCGAGATCACCACCGGCATGTCGGCGCCGCCGATCGGCAGCGTCATCAGCACGCCGAACAGCAAGGCCAGCACGAAGAATACGCACACCAGGGGAAGGGTGAGATGCCCGGTCGCGAGCCACACGCCGATCCCCACCGCCGCCGCCAACACCAACAGGTTCACCGCCTGCTGGCCCGGAAAAACGAAGCGCCGATCCAGCCAGCCCTGCAGCTTGGCGAAGGCGATCAGCGAACCGGAAAAGCTCACCGAACCGATCAGCGCGCCCAGCACACCCAAGGCGAGCGCCACCGGGCTCAGCGGCGCCACGGTGACCACACTGTGCAGCGGCGACCAGCTTTCCGGCATCAGCGGGAAGGTGTTCGGCGCCACGACTATCGCGCTCTGCGCGTGCCCGACCAGTTCCGACGCACCGATCGCCGCCGCCGCACCGCCGCCCATGCCGTTGTACAGCGCCACCATCTGCGGCATCGCGGTCATCGCCACGCGCCGGCCGGACCACCACGCCGCTGCCACGCCGATCAGCACGGCCGCGATGATCAGCCCGCGGTGCTGCATGTCCGGCAGCAGCAGCGTGGCCACCACGGCCAGCAGCATGCCGAAGCCCGCCCACACGATGCCGCCGCGCGCGGTGCGCGGGGAGCTCATGCGCTTGAGGCCAAGGATAAAAAGCAGGGCGGCGATGAAATAACAGGCGTCGATCAAGCTCTGGGCCAAGCCCTGGTTCCAGGCCATCACTTAGCCTCCCCGCGACCCTGCCCCGGCTTGCTGGACTTGAACATCTCCAGCATCCGCTCGGTCACCACGTAACCGCCGGCGGCGTTGCCGGCACCCAGGAGTACACCGATGAAACCGATCGCCATCTCGAACGGCGTGCGGGCATGCCCTAGCGCGATCATGGCCCCAACCAGCACAATGCCGTGGATGAAATTGGAGCCGGACATCAACGGCGTATGCAGGATCACCGGCACCCGCGCGATGATTTCGTAGCCCGTAAACGCGGCCAGCATGAAGATGTAGAGCGCCAGGAACCCGTCCAGCATGTCCTTCCCCCGCCAATCGGTCACATTCACCGCATCATACGGTGGCCGGGACGCCGCAATCCATGCCGCACGGCAGTCGGGGCAAGCCGGCAGGGCCGGCAGGGCCGGTAGGGACAGCGCAACGTCAACCCGCGCGGGTGCCGCGCGTTGATGTCGAGAGTCGAACCGATGGAGCCCCAGGATGCCCGCCCCGACGATCCGGAGACCGGCGCCATGAACAGCGTCTCAGCCGTTTTCGAGGCGGAACTGCTTGCGCCGCAAGGCCAGGCCGTACCAGCGAGCCTGGATGCCTTCCTGGCCAGCATGGAACGGCGCGCCTTCCGCATGGCCGAGCTGCATCTGGGCAACCGCGAGGACGCGCTGGACGCCGTGCAGGACGCCATGCTGCGCCTGGTCAAGCATTACCGCGGCAAGCCGGTGGAAGAATGGACCCCGCTGTTCTGGGGCATCCTGCGCCGGCGCATCGTCGATCTGCAGCGCCGCCGCAAGGTGCGCTCGATCGTGGTGGGCTGGCTGGGCGGCGGGCATGACGACGACGGCGATGAACTACCGGTATGGGAACCGGCCGACACCGGTCCGGATCCCTTGGAAAAACTTCATGGCGAACAGTCCTACGCGGACGTGGCGGCAGCCGTACGCCGGCTTCCGCAACGCCAGCGCGAAGCCTTCACGCTGCGTGTACTGGAAGGGCTGGACGTGGCCGAAACCGCGCACGCCATGGGCTGTTCGGAAGGCAGTGTGAAAACTCATCTCTCGCGGGCCATGCAGCATCTGCGCGAGCACCTGGAGGCGTGGCGATGAATTCGTCCGACAAACAATTCCAACAGCGCGTTCGCGCGCTTTACCAGGAGGCGACCCAGAGCATCGATCCGGTTACCGCCGGCCGGCTGCGCGCGGCGCGCCGCACCGCGCTGGAAGCCGCCACCGCGCATGCATCGCCGCACCATCGCGCGCGCGTGCTGCTGCCGGTGGGCGCGCTGGCCGCCGTGGCGCTGGCGGCATTGATGATCTGGCAGCCTTCCCCCGCTCCACAGCGGGACGGAAAGCCGCAGGGTGTTGCCGTAGCCGAGCAGGAGAACGAATATCTGCCGCCCGGCGCCGATAAGGCCGACCCCGGCCTTTATCAGAACCTCGACTTCTACAGCTGGCTCGCCGCCAACGACGGCAGCCAGGCCAAGCGTTGATCCATGCTGCTACGAACGGTACGCCTGCCAGCACTGCTGGCCCTCCTGCTCGGTCTGATGATCGCGCTGCCGTCACATGCGCAGAACACGCATCCGTGGAACGCCCTCAGCCCGTCCCAGCAGTACTTGCTCGCGCCGCTGCAATCGCAGTGGGACACCCTGCCGCAGGCGCGCCAGGAGCACATGCTGCAACGTACCCAGGAATGGATGAAACTGCCGCCGGAAAAGCAGCAGGAAATTCGCGAGCGCATCGACCGCTGGCAGAAAATGACCCCCGAGCAGCGCGAGCAGGCGCGCCAGAACCAGCATCTGTACGACACTCTGCCGCTGCAAAAGCAGCAGGAACTGCACGAAGCCTTCAAGCGCTATCAGCAATTGCCGCCCGACCAGCGCGATGAACTCCGGCGTCGCTGGCTAGAGCAGTCACCGGAACAAAAGCGGCAATGGCTGGACCATATCGGGCCGCATTCCACCTTGCCTTCGGGGCATGCGTTTGGCATGCCCCACGGGCGTCATTGATCTGTTCGGCGACTACGCGATGACCAGCGCCTCGCCGCTGCGCGTCACGCAACTTTTTGCCACCAGCTCATCATCGAAATCCGGCTGCAAGGCGCCATCGCGCACCAGCAGTTCAATGAAGTTGTAGAGGTTGCGCGCATACATCTCCGATGCGTGCAGCGGCGCGCCAGCCGCCAGGTTGAGCGGGCCGAGGATGGTCACGCCACCGTGCTCCACGCGCTCGCCCGGGCGCGTCAGTTCGCAATTGCCGCCGCTTTCGGCGGCGAGATCCACGATCAACGCACCCGGCTTCATGCCCTCGACCATCGCAGCAGTGAGAATCTTCGGCGCCGCGCGTCCCGGCACCGCCGCGGTCGTCACCACCGCATCGAACACCTTCAGATGATCGGCCAGGGCCTGCTGCTGCGCCGCGCGCTCTTCGGCGGTGAGCTCGCGCGCGTAACCGCCGCTGCCCGCTGCGCTTACGCCAAGCTCCAGAAACTTCGCACCCAGCGATTCCACTTGCTCACGCGTTTCCGGGCGCACGTCGTAGCCTTCGATCTGCGCGCCAAGGCGGCGCGCCGTGGCGATCGCCTGCAAGCCGGCCACGCCCGCACCGATCACCAGCACGCGCGTGGGCCGGATCGTGCCCGCCGCCGTGGTCAACATCGGAAAGAACTTCGGCGCGCTCTCGGCCGCGATCAGCATGGCGCGATAACCGGCCACCGCCGCTTGCGAACTCAATACGTCCATCGCCTGCGCGCGCGTGGTACGCGGCAGCAGTTCCAGCGCGAACGCGGTAAGTTTCTTCTGCGCCAGCGCGGCGATACGCGCGGCCGCGCCATGCGGCCGCAACTGGCCGAGCACGATCGCGCCTTCGCGCAAGCGCGCCAATGCAACATCGTCGGGTGGCAGCACGCAGGCCAGCAGATCGGCCTGTGCCAGCACCTGGGCCGCATCGGCGAATTCGGCCTCCGCATAAGCCGCATCCGGAAAACCGGCAGCCGTACCGGCATCGTGTTCAAGCAGCACGCGCAACCCCTTGCCGCGCAACTTCTTCGCCACTTCCGGCGTGATCGCCACGCGCCGTTCGCCGGCGGCGGTTTCACGCAATGCGGACACGGTGATCGACATCGGCCATCTCCTGCTGCTGCGGATGAGGCTTCACATCCTAGCCCAAGCGCGGGGTAGACTGACCGGCCCGAACGAGAGGCACCTCGATGTCCGAGCAGATCGTCGGCAACACGCTGTTGGAGCTTGCCCGCCGTGCGCGCGAGCTGGCCTATGCGCCCTATTCCCGCTTTCAGGTCGGCGCCGCACTACAGACCAAGGACGGCCGCAGCTTCTCTGGCTGCAATGTGGAGAACGCCGCGTACGGCCTATGCAATTGCGCCGAGCGTACCGCCTTGTTCAGCGCCATCGCCGCCGGCTGCAAGCCCGGTGATTTCAGCGCGATCGCCGTCATCGCCAACACGCCCGAACCGGTCACGCCATGCGGCTCCTGCCGCCAGGTACTGGCCGAACTGTGCGCCAGCGACATGCCAGTACTATTGGCCAACGTGGCCGGCGCCACGCGGCAAACGACGGTGGAAGCTTTGCTGCCAGATGGATTCCGCCTGGTCCCCAATCGCTGATCGTAGGACGCCGGTTACGGACTACGCACCGAATCCGCCGCATCGAGCAATGACTGCAGCGCCGCATCAAACGCCGACGGATCATCCACGAACACGGCATGGCGCGTATCCGGCACCGTGACAAAGCGCGCTCCACGTATCGCCGCAGCCATCTCCTTCTGCGCATCGAGCAGCGGCGATTCGCCGGCAGCAATGACCAGCGCGGGACGATCGATTTTCGCAAGCGCCGGCCGACGATCGGCGCCAAAGATATCCGCCGTCAACATGGCCGAACCCACCGCCGGCGGTGTGCGCTGCGCCTGCGCGATCACCGCATCGATATCCGCCGGCGGATGCTTGAAGATGGAACGCACCATGCCGGCACTGTAGTCGGCCGGATGCGCTGCATAGCGTGATAGTCCCGAGAGTATCGCCTTGCTGAATTCCTTGCGGATATCCAGCTCGTTGGTGCCGGCGGAAACCGGCGAATCCACAAAAACTATGCCAGCCAGCGACCCAGTGCCGAATTGCTGCACATAAGCGGCCACATCCTGCGCGCCTTGCGACCATCCCACCAGCACATAGCGTTTCACATGCAGCGAGGCCAGCAAGGCATGCACGTCTTGTGCGCGACGCTCCGGCGTATTGCCAGTGAGCATGATCGACGATTCGCCTTGCGAGCGCGAATCCACCGCGATCACGCGCCGATGCGGCGAAAAGCGCTGCAATTGCTCTCGCCACAGCGACGCCGTCAAGGTCCAGCCCGGGATCAGCACCAGGGCTGGCGCCGCATGATCCTGCCCCGCCTGCAGATAGTGAATGCGTGCACCATCGTCGGTCGTGAAATAAGCGTCGCCGATCGATGCTGCGCTTTCGCTGGCGTGCACACCGGAAAGCAGCGCGAGCAGGACGATGGCAATCACGCTTTTCAGCGGCTTCATGGCACGCACTCCAGGGAAAGGTGCGCGGATCGTAGGGCCACGGTGCGCCCGTGTCTGCGTGACTGAAAGGCATCGTGACCGGCGACAGACCGTTGTAGGATAAGCGTTTTCCCAGGCACGACTCCCCATGCTCGAAGCGCTTTCCCTGCTGCAGCAACGCCATTCCGCGCCTTCGCGCCAGCTCGGCGAACCCGCGCCCGACACCGCCACCTTGCGCAAGCTGCTCGAGGCGGCCATTCGCGTGCCAGACCACGGCAAGCTGGTTCCCTTTCGCCTGATCGAACTGCGCGGCGACGCCAAGCTGAAATTCGGTGCCCTGCTGGCCGAGCGCGCGATTCGCCGCGATCCGGAACTGCCCGAATCCAAGCGCGAAAAGGAACGTCTGCGTTACACCTTCGCGCCGCTGGTGATCGCGGTGATCGCACGCATCGACCACGCCGCGGGCATTCCGGAGATCGAACAGAAACTGTGCGCCGGCAATGTGGCCTACAACATCCTGCTTGGTGCGTATGCGCTGGGTTTCGGCGCGCAGTGGCTCACCGGCTGGGCCGCCTACGATGCGGAAGTCGCCGGCGTGCTTGGCCTTGCGTCGCACGAATGCGTGGTTGGTTTCGTGCACATCGGCACGCCGCAGACGGAAATTCCCGATCGCGAACGCCCCGCACTCGCCAACCTGCTTACCGAATGGAAGGGCTGAACGCATGTCCCGCCTGCCTACCGCGCACCTGATCGACGGAAGCCTATACGTGTTCCGCGCCTGGCATTCGATGCCGGACGAGTTTCACGATGCAGACGGCCATCCGGTCAACGCGGTGCACGGTTACACGCGTTTTCTGTGTGAGTTGCTGGAGCGCGAAGATCCCTCGCATCTTGCCGTGGCGTTCGATGCGTCGCTCACCACCTCGTTCCGCAACGCGATCTATCCGGCCTACAAGGCCAATCGCGAGCTGCCGCCGCCGGATCTGGAACGGCAGTTCGTGCTGTGCCGCGCGGTGACCGAAGCGCTCGGCATCCGCGTGCTGATCGACCACAGCTTCGAAGCGGACGACCTGATCGGCAGCAGCTTGTGGAGTTTGCGTGCGCATGGGTTCCGCAGCGTGATCGTGTCGGCCGACAAGGATTTCGGCCAGTTGCTGGGCGAGCACGACGAGCAATGGGATTTCGCGCGCAACCTGCGCTGGGGTCCGTCCGGCGTGTTCGAGCGGCTGGGCGTGCACCCGGCGCAGGTGGCGGATTTCCTCGCCCTGTGTGGTGATGCGGTCGACAATATTCCCGGCGTACCCGGCATCGGCGCGAAAACCGCTGCCGCATTGCTCGCGCATTTCGGCAGCCTCGATGAACTGCTCGACCGCGTGGATGAAGTCGCCTTCCTGCGCATCCGCGGCGCGGCCAGCTGCGCGGCGAAACTGCGCGAACACGCCGAAGCGGCCCGGCTCTATCGCCGCCTCACCCGCATTGCGCTGGACGCACCCATCGAGAGCGGCATCGACGTTTTGATCCGCCAGCGCGGCGTGGGCACGCTGGAAGCCCTGTGCGAACAGCTACGCTTCGGCCCATTGACGCGCACTCGCCTACGCGCACTCACCAGCCTTTGATACGGATCTGCATGAACGACATCAACAAGCCCGAAGACGCCAACGCGCCGCTGGAAACGCTCTACCAGGGCCGCTGGCTGCGACTGCGCCGCCGTGGGCGCTGGGAATTCGCCGAGCGCAACAATCCCGGCGGCGCAGTGATCATTCTGGCGGTGACGCCGGAAGACAAGGTGCTGTTCGTGGAGCAATACCGCGTAGCCGTGCAGCAATTCACCATCGAAATGCCGGCGGGCCTGGTGGGCGACCTGGCCGAGCAGGAACACGAAGGCGCACTGCTTGCCGCGCAGCGCGAACTGGAAGAAGAAACCGGCTACCGCTGCAGCCACGTCACCTTCGTGCACGAAGGGCCGTCGTCATCCGGCATGAGCAACGAGATCATCGCCTTCGTGCGCGCACATGACCTGGTGAAAGTGAGCGATGGCGGTGGCGATGCGACCGAAAACATCGTGGTGCACGAAATACCGCGGCGCGAGGCGGGTGCATGGCTGGTGGCGCGCGCGAAAGATGGTTACTCGATCGATCCGAAGCTGTTTGCCGGGTTGTGGTTCATCGAGCATGCCCAGACATTCGGTTGACCCTCCTCCTCCCCTGCCGGCCATAGCTAGCTGCACGGTTCGTAACAACTTCTTTTACTTCACGGTAAAACACGAACAAACGCAGTGGGAAGTTGTGCAGTACCTATGCGTGCCGGCAGGGGAGGAAGCCACGATTCGGAAGCAACGATGGGTCTAGCCCAGCGTGCCGTCGGCGATGCGAGGCGTTGCGGGCGTCGCTTCATCCTGCTCGGATAAGCGCAAGGCTTGCAGATTTCGCTTCAGCACCAGCGCCCAGCATTTCAGATCCTGCACGGCCAAGGCCGCTTCCTGTTGCAGCAGGCCGCTGACGTCGTATTCCGCGTTTGGGTCCGCGCAAGGTTGTGACGCACTTTGCTGCGTATTTCCCATGAAGGCCGTCATCTCCGCACCCTGGATCACCGAATCGATGATGTGCAGCATCTGCACGCCCGCCTGCTCCATCACGATCATGCCTTGCCGGATGCGATCCACACAGTCGCTGACGACTGCATCGATGTGCTTGCAGGTGGCCGCGCCGCGCTGGGCGTTTTTCAGTACCTGACTGGCCAGCGGGGAAAAATGCTGCGCCGCTTGATCAATGGTGGGCGGCGGAACCAGTTTCGACGCCGTGTTTTCCACTTCGTCGATCAACCGCACCACGTCGTGCGATAGCTCGCTGAAAACGCGCGCGTTGTCGATCAATTCGTGGGCGATGCTGCGGCCGCGGCTGAGCGAAACGCTGGCCGCAGCGACAGATTTGTCACCCCTGATGCAGGCGTATTTTTTCGCTGTGTCCGGCTGCTCGTGCATGGCGCCGCTGTGCGTTTGAAAGGCGGCATTCCTGCAGCGGTGGCTTGGCACGTCTCCTTCTTCCGCCACGCGAGTGCGCTTGAGCGACACCCTCCACTTCCTCACCAGCTTGAAACCTTTTGCGTTGCGCATATGCAGCGCCCTCGCTATGCATTTTCGATGACAGGTGCCTGGGGCTCCAAGCCGCCTGGACGGGCTTGGAAGTTTCCGTGCACTCGGTGAGTGCCCCTTTCATCTCCACGCGATGCCGTTTCCGCTCCGTTCGGTATCGCCGCTACATATTCATTAGCGAAATGCGTGTTCAAATATGTTTTAGTCCAACGCGCACGCCAACGCAAGCGGTTTCCGCAAGTTTTTTCAAAAAATTTGCAGTGCGGTCGTGCACTGCGCGCAAGCGCATGTATTCCCGCGGGAAATAGCTGCCCAGCCTGATTGGTGGCGACAGGCACCCGGGCTGAATACTGGAAAGAAAACGTTACGCGCTCTGTTGCAGCGTCCTCATGCGCCAGACCGCGACCGCCGCGCCCACTGCGGCAACGCCCAGCCAGCGCGCGGCCACGGCGTTGTCGTTGCCCAACCATAGCACCGCATCGACCGCGCCGATCACCAGTAACGCGATGGCCGGTGCAAGCAGCGGATCGATGCGCCGGTAATGCCAACGTACCAGCAGGCCGGCACCGAGCGTGGCCAGCAGCACAGCCAGCACGCGGCGCAACCATGGCGCGTCGGGTGGCAGCGGCGAATCGGGGAAAATTCCCGACAACGGCATGTCGCCCGATTGCACGGCGAAGCCGATGCCATCGGTCGCATCCGTGGCTGGCACGAGTTTCTTGCCATCCAGCTTCGCCACCACGGTGACGGTCTGCACCGGCACCGCTTCCCAGCTGACGCGCAGATCGCCCAGTTGCGGATGCGTCGGTACCGCGCTGGTCACCAAGCCGTTGTTGTAGAGGCTGAAGCTGGCGGCGAGATTGCTCGGCAGGCTGCGCAGGTTCGGCGTCACCTGCTCGCTGCCGGTCAGCGCATGCACCAGCGCCGGCGCGAGCACGAAACCGTTCAAGCGCACCAGACCCGCATCGAACTGCTCGCCCTGCAACGGAAACTTGTCCGGATTGGTGTGGCCTTCCGGATGCTCGAAATGGCTGGAATCGACGGGATGATCCTGCCAGTCCAATTCGTACGTGGGCGCGCCGCCATAACGAAGTTCGCGCCACTGGAACATCTGCACGTGACGAATCAGCACCGGCTGGTCGGTCTGCTGATTGAACTCCTTGTCGAGCGGCGCCTCCACCACTTGCAGATCGCCGACCACGCGAACCATAAAGCCCTGTTCGCTCGCATCGGGCGTGCCGGTGCTGCCCAGGTCAAGCACGTCGCCACCGTGGCGCTTCATCTGTTCGGTGTAATCGAACTGCGCCTTTTCCACGACCGCGCCCACGCCTACGCCGACCAGCAGAAGCACGGCGCCCAGCGCAGGCAAAAGCAATTCACGGATGGAGAGTGGTGGCTTGCGCTCGCCGCTCATCGAGCCTCCGGGTGGATAGGTGACGGATCAGACGATGCCGCGCAGTTCGGGCTGCTCGTCAGCCGTACCATAACGCCCGCGCTCATCGCGTGTCACGCGCGCCATGGCGCAGGCGTGATCATGCGTAAAAAACAGCCGCACGTTGCGCGCGAGCTTGTCGTCCAGGAAACGGCGCTTTTCGTCGATCAGCGCTTCCGGAAAGCGGTCGTAACCCATGGTGATGGGCAGATGCACCCAGGAACGGCCGGGAATCAGGTCCGCACAGAACACCACGCCAGCCACTTCGGACAACATAAGTCCGGGCGTATGGCCGTCCGAATAATGGAAGCGCACGGCCCGTCCCAGTGTTTGCGAATGATCGCCCGCCACCAGTTCCAGCCGTCCGCTGTCCTGCAACAGCTGCTGCAGTTCGGGAATGAACGAAGCGCGATCGCGTGGATGCGGTTTCAATGCGCGTTGCCAATGCTGGGCGCCAACAAGAAATTGCGCATGCGGAAACAATAGTTGTGCAGGCCGGCCTTCTTCCCACGCTGCAAGCAGGCCGCCGGCATGATCGAAATGCAGGTGCGACAGCACTACCACATCGATGTCTTCGTGCGACAAGCCCAGCTCGGCGAGCGACTGCAGCAGCACGTGCTCGCCCTCCATCACGCCGTAGCGTTCGCGCAATGATGGTTCGAAGAACGCGCCGATGCCGGTTTCGAACAGCACGTTGCGACCTTCCAGATCCTTCGCCAACAGGCAGCGGCAAGCGAGCGGAATGCGGTTGGACGCATCCGGTTCGATCCAGCGCGACCACATCGCCTTGGGCGCATTGCCGAACATCGCGCCGCCGTCGAGTTTTTGGGTGTTGCCGTTGAGGGACCACAGTTGCATGACGATTTTCCGAAACGCTTGAACGTGTCTCGCCATCTCCTTGGCGTGGCGTAGGCTGGGATGAGCCGCAGACGAATCCCAGCACGATGAAGTTCACGATAATGCCGGGATTCGCGTTCGCTCATCCCAGCCTACTCTAGACGACGCGATGCTTACTGCACCTTGCCCAAGCCATCATCCCTGCGTGGATCGCTCGCCGCATCCAGCTTGTTGTTGCGGCGATCCCAGATCACTACATTCATGAAGCCCCACGGGTCGCGCTGCTTCAGCGTGTGACCCATCTCGGTCAGCGCGCTGCTGGTGGCGGCGTCGAACGCACCGGGCTCGACCATGACCACGTCCGGCATGTATTGGTGATGGAAGCGCTTGTGCGCAACCACCTGATGTGCATCGCCGCCGTCGATGAAGGCGAGGATGCCTTCCAGCACCTGGGTGATGATGGTGGAACCGCCGGGCGAGCCGATCACCGCCGTGCGATCCGGGCCGATCACGATGCTTGGCGACATCGACGACAGCATGCGCTTGCCCGGCTCCGGCGCATTCGCCTTGCTGCCCAGCAGGCCATACACGTTCGGCTTGTTCGGCACCAGCGCGAAGTCGTCCATCTCATCGTTGAGCAGCACGCCGGTGCCCTTGGCGACGAAGGTGGAGCCGAGTACGTAGTTCACGGTGGCGGTAATCGCCACCATGTTGCCGTCCGCATCGATGATCGAGAAATGCGTGGTGTGCTGGCCCGGGTCCTGGCCGCCCGAAGGCGCCAGCATCGAGGAAGGGGTGGCTTTGTTCGGCAGGATCGTCTGGCGCAAGCCATCGGCGTAATACGGCGACAGCAGCATGGCCAGCGGCATCTTCACGAAATCCGGATCGCCCAGGTAATCGTTGTGGTCGCGGAAGGCGCGGCGCATCGCTTCGATCACCAGATGCACGCGATGGGCCTGGTCGAGCTTGCTCAGATCGAAGCCGGAAAGGATGTTGAGAATTTCGGCAATCGCCACGCCGCCCGACGACGGCGGCGGTGCGGTGATGATCTGGTAACCGCGATAGTCGACGGTGAGCGGCGCGCGCTCCTTGACGCGATAGGCGGCCAGATCCTTCAAGGTCCAGTTGCCGCCGGCTTCGTGCACGGCGCTGATCAGTTTCTGCGCGGTTTCACCGCTGTAGAAACCGGCTTCGCCATATTTGGCCAGCAGCTCGAGCGTATGCGCCTGGTCCGCATCGCGCCAGGTTTCGCCGGCTGCTGGCGGCTTGCCGCCCGGCAGGAATTTCTCGGCGGAAGCGGGCCAGCGTTGCAGGTTCTTCTGTTCTTCGTTGATGGAGCCGAGCAATCGGTCGTCCGGCTTGAAGCCGTCGCGTGCGGTGCGGATCGCCGGCGCCAGCGATGCAGCCAGCGGCAGCTTGCCGTAATGCTTGGCCAACCAAGCCAGGCCCGCCGGTTCGCCGGGAATGCCGGCCGACAACGGGCCTTTCAAGGCGGTGTCGCGATTGGGCGTGCCGTCCGGGTTGAGGTAATCCTTGGCGTTGACCGCCGCCGGTGCGGTTTCGCGCGCATCGATGAACACGCTGCGCTTCTCGCCGGCCAGGTACATGGTGGCCATGAAACCGCCGCCTATACCTGAGCTTTCCGGCTCCACCACCGACAAGGTGGAAGCCACCGCGATCGCCGCATCGAAGGCGTTGCCGCCCTTGGCCAGAATTTCCAGGCCCGCCTGCGTGGCGAGCGTGTTCGCGCTGGCGACGCCGGCGTGGCCGGGACGTTGCGCGAGCTGCGTGGCCGGCGTGGTGGTCTGCGGTTTGTCGGCAGCGAACGCGCCGCTGCTGCCGAGCAGGAAACCCATCAAGAGCACATGCCAACGCAACGCAAGCTTCATCCCTTGGTCTCCATCAGATGTCTGTATTTGCCTTCGAGCTGATCGCGCGTTTCGGCGTGCTCGGGATCGATGATGATGCATTCCACCGGACACACCACCACGCACTGCGGCTCATCGTGATGGCCGACGCATTCGGTGCACAGGGCGGGATCGATGATGTAGTACTCCTCGCCGAGCGAAATCGCCTTGTTCGGGCAGACGGGTTCGCAGACGTCGCAGTTGACGCAGGTATCGAGGATCTTGAGGGACATGCCCGGCTAGTCTACATGGGGCGGCAAGCAGTTGTGCGAAGCAGCAACGGCGCGTAGGTTGGGGTGCAAACCCCAACGTTTGTGGGTAGGGTTTCGCACTCCAGCCGACCCGCTCCCCTGCCAGGAAGGAAGCGGGCTTGGCGGCATTACATCTGCACGTAGCGGACGGTCGCGTCGGTCGGCTTGAGCACGTCGCTCACGCGCTGCTCGTCGGCCTTGTCGCCGATCACCACGATGATCACGCCCTTGAGCGAACCGGGCTTGGCATCCTTGAATGCGGTGGTGACGAGGTCGGCGGTCTTGCCCGAATCCGGGCCGCCGAAGGCCAGCAGGTTACCCGGCAGCACGCCGCGGGCCACGATGTCCTGCACGTTGCTGAGCTGGCGGTCGCGCGAATCCTTGGCGTCGTCGCTGTCGCCGGCCGGGATCATGTAGGCATACGGCTGCGGCGCCGACATGCCCTGCATGTTCTTCTGCATGATCTGGCCCAGGTAGGCGTTCCAGGCCTTGCTGTCGTTCGGATCGCTGGGTTTGGTCACCTGCGCCTGTTGCTGCGTCTGCTGCTGGCCGTCCTGTCCCTCGTTGTTGCACGCGGACAAGGCCAGGCAGCCGGTCAACGCCAGGGCGGAAGCGATGAGAGTGAGTTTACGCATAGTTATCCCCTTCGGTTTCGGGTTGCTTTTTTTGCCAGCGCTGCCGCATGGCTTGTTGGACCGCGGGATGCACGAAACCGGTGATGTCACCACCAAGGCGACCGATTTCGCGCACCAGCGAGGAAGAAATGAAGCTGTACTGCTCGGCCGGCGTCAAGAATAGCGTCTCGGCCTGCGGAATGAGATGGCGGTTCATGCTCGCCAGCTGGAATTCGTATTCGAAATCCGACACGGCGCGCAAGCCGCGGATGATCACGCCGGCACCCAGCTCGCTAACCAGTTGCGCCAGCAGGCAATCGAAGCCGCGCACTTCCACGTTGGGCAGGTCCGCCAGCGCCAGCCGCGCCAGCGTGATGCGCTCCTGCAGGGAAAACCCGGGGCCCTTGCCCTTGTTCGGGCTGTCGGCCACCGCCACCACGATGCGCTCGAACAAGGGCGCAGCACGCGCCACGAGATCCGCATGGCCGTTGGTGATCGGGTCGAACGTGCCTGGATAGACGGCGAGGCGTTTATTGACCGGCGGCTGATTCACGTAGACGGAAGAGCAGGCTGGGAAAGCACTAGCTTAACGGAAGCGGCGATAGAGCGCGTAGCTCACCTCGCCGGCGTGGCCCTCGCGATACGGCTGCCAATTCGACGGCAACGCAAGCACCAGCCCGCGCGGCGACTCCACGTAGATCTGCGCCGCATCGGCCAGCCAGCCGCCCTGCTCCAGTCGCTGCGCCAGCGGCGTCCACAGCTGCTGCGCGAACGGCGGATCGAGAAACACCAGTCCGAACGGCCGCGGCGCGGTTTGCAGAAAACGGGCGGCATCGGTCGTCGCCACTTCGCCGCCCTCCGCCTTCAGGCGCGTGAGATTGCCACGCAGAGCATCCGCCGCCGCGCGCTCCGGCTCCACGAACTGCACCGCTGCGGCGCCGCGCGACAACGCCTCGATGCCGAGCGCGCCAGTGCCTGCGCACAGGTCCAGCGCCCGCACACCGGCAATGGTCGGCGCCAGCCAGTTGAACAAGGTCTCGCGCACCCGCTCCGGCGTGGGTCGCAAGCCGGGGAGATCAGGTACGTTCAAGCGCGAATTGCGCAGATTGCCGCCGATAATGCGGATTCGCCCGGGCGCGGCCTTCATGCGCGGGCGCCCTCAGCGGACGGTACGGGTCGGGGTGTTAGCATCTAGGGACGCTCTGATCCATTTTGCGTGGCTGTCACCGGTTCTGTCCGTTCGCAGACCGCAGGAACATCGACGAAGGCAGACTGGCCGTCTGTCAAGACGATGGGCCGAAGGTATGCGGGCGGACAGAGCCGGCCTGAAGGGTGATGTCCAGAAGGCTTGCAGCTGGCGCCGCACGATTTGCAAAGACGGCCAGTCTTCACTGCATCGCGCGACACCACCTGCGAGCCTTCTGGACATCATGCCACTTACGCAAAATGGATCAGAGCGTCCCTATCATTGTCTTCGAAGCAACGCCTTCATGCTCAAGTTCTGGAAGAAAAAGCCTAACGATCAAGGGCCCGGGGAAAACGAGGAAGCGACCGCCCAGGCACCCGCACAAGCGGAAGCCGCGGAGCAGGTACCGGCGCCGGAAACCACCCCGCCCGCCGAAACCGCTGCCCCCGAAGCACCCGCCAAGCGCAGCTGGCGCGAACGTCTTTCCGGCAGCAGCTTCGCGCGCGGGCTCACCACCCTGTTCGCCCGCAATCCCAAGCTGGACGACAGCCTGCTGGACGAACTGGAAACCACGCTGATCACCGCCGACGTCGGCATCGAAGCCAGCACCTCGCTGGTGGAAAACCTGCGCCGCCGCATGCACAAGCGCGAGTTCGCCGACGCCACCGCCCTGCTGAAGGCGCTGCGGCAGGAGCTGATCGCGCAGCTCCTGCCGGTGCAGAAGCCGCTCGACATCGGTGGCCGCAAGCCGTTCGTGGTGCTGACCGTCGGCATCAATGGCGTCGGCAAGACCACCACCATCGGCAAGCTGGCGCGCCGCTGGCGCGATGAACACAAGCAGGTGCTGCTGGCCGCTGGCGACACCTTCCGCGCCGCCGCGGTGGAGCAACTCAAGACCTGGGGCGAGCGCAACCAGGTGCCAGTAATTTCGCAAGGCCAGGACGCCGATGCCGCCAGCGTGATCTTCGACGCGCTGCAAGCCGCACGCTCGCGCAATGCGGATGTCCTGATCGCCGACACCGCCGGCCGCCTGCACACGCAGGGCGGCCTGATGGACGAACTGGGCAAGATCGCGCGCGTGCTCAAGAAGCTCGACCCCGACGCGCCGCACGAAGTGCTGATGGTGATCGACGGCACCACCGGCCAGAACGCGGTGAACCAAGTGCGCCAGTTCCGCCAGATCGTCGGCGTGACCGGCCTGGTGGTGACCAAGCTCGACGGCACCGCCAAGGGCGGCGTGATCTTTGCGCTGGCGAGCGAATTCGGCCTGCCGATCCGCTTCGTCGGGCTGGGTGAAACCGCGACGGACCTGCGCGTGTTCGATGCGGAAGCCTACGTCGACGGCCTGCTTCCGGCCGATTTTGCACGGGCCTAGGATGCTCCGCTCCATCCCGCGCCCACTGCGACTGCTGCTGATCACCTTGGCCAGCCTGGCTGGCGGCGTCGTGCTGGTGGTGCTGGTGGCGCTTTATCTATTGTTGCAGCCCGACCGCTTCACGGCGATGCTGAAGGAACAGGCCAGCCAGGCGGGCCTGCGGCTTACGCTATCGAGCCCGGCCAGCCCCACCTTGTTCCCGCGCCCTGCGCTGCAACTGGAGGGCATCACGCTCGTTGCGAGCAACGCCGGCGCCAACGCCATGCCGATCCTGCTCGCCGCCAACGGCCGATTGGTGTTGCCGTGGCGCACGGTGTTCGGTCGGCAGGTGGTGATCTCGCGCCTGCAGATCAATTCGCCGCGCGTGGACCTGGACGCGCTGCAATCCTGGTTGATGCACCTGCCGCCGCAATCGGCCGCCATGCCGGATGAAATCCCACGCATCGCCACCGGCGTGCGCATCCGCAACGGCAGCGTGGTGCAGAACAACAGCGAATGGTTGAGCAACGTATCGCTGGATACCGGACGCCTCGCACCGGGACAGGCCTTCTGGGTAAAACTCTCCGCCAAGGAAACCGACGGCACGCCGCTGCAATGGCAATTTTCCAGCGTGCCCAGCATGGCCGATGGCGCGTTGCGTTTGGACGCCATCACCATCGACGTCTCCGATCGCAGCGCCACCACCTTACACTTGAGCGGCTATGCACGCTGGACGGGCGCGGCCAACGCGTCGATGGAACTGCGAGGCAAATTTCATTTGGCCGATGAAGGTGATTACGACACAGCGGTCACGCTCACGCCCGCCGCGCAAGGCAAACCTTTGCTGCTGCATTTGACCTTGCTCGGCGCGGACAACCACATCGATCTGGACCTGCCGCCGATGGCGCTGGCGCAATGGTGGAACCAGATGGCCAATCCGCAAGAACCGAAACTATCCGCGCCGCCCGGCAACGGACAGATCGACATGGCCAGGCTCGACGTCGGCAAGGTGCATATCGAAGGCCTGAGTGTGCAGACCGGCGACGCCATACCCGCATCCAGCGAAAGCACGGCGCCCGCTGCCAAACCCGCAACACCGAGATCGCAGTGACCCCGTTCGCTTCCGCCCTGCTCGACTGGTTCGATCACCACGGCCGCCATGATCTGCCATGGAAGCAGCCGCGCGATGCGTATCGGGTGTGGCTGTCCGAAATCATGCTGCAGCAGACGCAGGTGGCTACGGTCATTCCTTATTTCCAGCGCTTCGTGGCGCAACTGCCCACGCTGCGCGACCTGGCCGCGGCCGACGAGGACACCGTACTCGCGCTGTGGTCTGGCCTTGGCTATTACCGTCGCGCGCGTTTTCTGCACCGCGCTGCGCAAGTGTGCGTGGCGCAACACAACGGCGAGATGCCGCACGACTTCGATGCATTGGCGGCACTGCCCGGCATCGGCCGCTCCACCGCCGGCGCGATCCTGGCGCAGGCTTACGGGCTGCGTTTTCCGATCCTGGATGGCAACGTCAAGCGCGTGCTGACGCGTTATCATGGCATCGCCGGTTATCCGGGCGAGCGTGAGATCGAAAAGCAACTGTGGCTGCACGCCGATACGCACACGCCCGCCGAACGCGCGGCCGATTACACGCAGGCGATCATGGACCTGGGCGCAACGCTGTGCGTACGCACGCGCCCGCTGTGCGCGATGTGCCCGGTGCAAGGCGCCTGCATCGCACACCGCGACCATCTCACGGCGCAACTGCCCACCGCCAAGCCCGGCAAGAAGATCCCAACGCGCAGCACGATCATGCTGATCCTGCGTGACGCCGAAGGCCGCCTGCTGCTGCAGCGCCGCGGCCCGCAAGGCGTGTGGTCGGGCTTGTGGAGCCTGCCCGAAGCCGAGGAAACCGACGGCGCATGGCGTGAAGCGCAACGCCACGCGCGCATCGACGACGCCCAGCCGCTCACGCCGTTCATGCACGTGTTCAGCCACTACCGCCTGCAGATCCAACCGCTGCTGTTCGACCACGCAGCACCCGCGCACGCAATTGCCGATAATGCCGACCTGCGCTGGTGCGCCATCACCGACCTGCCCGCGCTGGGCCTGCCCGCGCCGGTGCGCACGCTGTTGATGGCGCTGCCCGAACCCACCACGTCATAAAACGAAAAGAGATAGCCCGATGAGCCGTACCGTTCACTGTGCCAAGCTCGGCATCGACGCCGAAGGCCTGGATTTCGCCCCCTGGCCCGGCCCGCTCGGCCAACGCATCTTTGCGGAAATCTCCAAGCCCGCGTGGCAGCAATGGCTGGCCCACCAGACCATGCTGATCAACGAATACCGCCTCAACCCGCTGGATCCGAAGGCGCGGCAATTCCTGGGCGGCGAAATGGAAAAATTCCTGTTCGGCGGCGAGGTAAAGAAGCCCGAAGGCTACAAGCCACCCGAAGCGGAGTCTTGACGCCGCCCGGCCCATCCGATTTAATGAGCGGCTCCACGCAACACCGATAGCCCTTGCGGCTGTCCACCCTGGCCGGGTAGCTCAGTTGGTAGAGCAGGGGATTGAAAATCCCCGTGTCGGCGGTTCGATTCCGTCCCCGGCCACCATTGATTTCAGTGATTTAGCCCACTCCACCCGAGTGGGCTTTTTCGGTGTGTAGCCACGGCCACCTGTGCAGCAAAATCAGACGCATTATGCTGCGTCCATGCCTCCCCTACTGACAGCACTTTCCTCGACGATCCGTTGTTGATGGCATTCGATGCGTTGCCCGCGAACAAGAAGTTGCATGAAGCGCAGGTGGCATTGTTGTCGGGATGCAAGACGCGCCGGCTGGAAGAACAACGTTCACGTGGTCAGCCACCGCCGTATGTGATGCCGGGTGATCGTTTGGTGCGGTATGCGGTTAGCCATGAAGCGATTTCCCCTTAGACGATTGATTGTCACGTCCTAAGCAACGCGTCGAAACAACAACTGAGCCATCAACGGCTGTTGTTTTTCCAACCCTTGAAACTCATGCCTACGATGTTGCCGGCTGAGATGCGTTCTTCCAAAATCGACTTGGCGGCCTCGTTGGCAAAAATGCGTGTGCGCATCTTTGGCTCCACGAATATCGCAGCGTCGGATGGAACCAGGTGCTCGTGAAATACGGGCTCTTCAACGTAAGCAGCAGCAAATTCTGAGCGCTCATGATCGAGGCATGCAACAACGTTCGTGACGTTGTAGTAATACTCCGTATTTCCGTCGACACTGACTTCCAGAAGCTGGCCAAATTTCGAAAGAAAATCCCCCATTGCGTTGCGCACTTTGGCGTTCACGACTAGGCCAGGAGCCGTGAAGGGACTGACATCAGCGCGCGGGAGCGACGTCTTCCGCCCATCGTCCGGCAGGACGACTAGCTCCGGGCGAACCTTCCATTCAAGGGCCTGTCCTGCCGAGCGAGGCTTGAATTGTTCCCAGAACGAAACATTCAACCCCGGATTGAATTCAGACCTAGGATCTGGGCCTACTGCTGCGACGCTGTTCATCCATTTGTTTTTGATCTCCCACACAATCATGTTACGTGTTCCTGTAAGTATGGGAATGTTCCAGCAACAAGTTTTTTCTTGATCGCCCGAAGTGCAACGCGCCCCACCTCGGTTTCAAAACCATTCTCAAAGGCTTGCTCCTGAAGTCGCTCATAGACAGCCATGTGGTAGACCGGAGTATGGACTGGCCTATGCTTGCGCGCTTTGGGTAGCGATACGACCTTGGATCGCTTGAAAGCCGGAAGATGTACCCCGTTATCAGCATCGTTAATCGCAATACGCCACTGAAAAAGTAAGAGTCGAGATTGGCGAGCAAGTGCGGCCGTGGCTGCGACGATGTGATGCGCTTCCGTTTCGCCTTTGGGCTTCGGGTCGCCCGCCGCCGACATGTTCGAAGCGAGAACTTTTGACGGTCCAGGAGTGATTGCTACTTCAGAAAGCGCGGCGACTAAAAACATCTGCTCGGTAAGTGTAGAAACCGTTTCCCCGTTTTCGTATCGGATTTCTTCCTTGACCTTGTTGAGCCACTGCATATTGCCCACTTTATAGGCTAATGCGGGATCAATTCGGTTCAATGCAATCCGCATGTCTTCCGCATGACTGCGGAATTTTTTGTACGGATCTTCCTTCTTTATCGCTGTTTGCTTTGCCATAACCCGTTCCTTGTTCCCTTGGCTTGAGCGACCGCACTAGGTGGAATATTTAAAGTGTATTTCTCAGATGTGACAGGTCTACAGAGGAGAACCGTCACATGTTGAAATCATATTCCTGACACGGCATCAGACGTGCCCCCTGCCATCTATGGAGCGAAATTATATGTTGAAGCATGAGCCAACATTCATCCGGCGCAAAATGCTATGTATCGCATTGTTTTATATGCACAAATCTCCGATTTTCGATATCGATTGACCCGACCCCTGAGGGCGAGCCAACACTGTGCTAGGAGTGTAGCGATTGCATGCGGCTTCAGTCCGCGATTGCGCTGGCGAACGCGGGGACGGCGGACAAGAGTGAAGGACATAACGAGGTCAAGCTAGGCGAATGACTCCAGGGTCGGTCTTTTCCCCGAAAAGCTTCAAGTGAATCGCCCCGACGACGTCCCCCCGATTTTGAGTAGCACAACGATTTGGAGTCCAATCCCCCAACTGAAGGAGATTGGACGTGAAAAAGCGTTTCAGCGAAGAACAAATCATCGGCTTCCTGCGTGAGGTGGACGCCGGCATGCCGATCAAGGAGCTGTGCCGCAAGCACGGCTTCAGCGAGGCGTCGTACTACCTGTGGCGTAGCAAATTCGGCGGGATGAGCGTCCCGGACGCCAAGCGGTTGAAGGAGCTCGAGACAGAGAATACCCGGCTGAAGAAGCTGCTAGCCGAGCAGATGCTGGAGAACGAGGTCATCCGAGACGTGCTGCGAAAAAAGCCGTAGGCGCACCGGCTCGACGTGAGTGGGTGCGCCAGATGATCGACAAGGGCCTGAGCGAACGGCGGTCATTGGCCATCATGGGCATGAGCGCCAGCGCCTATCGCTATCAGGCGCAGCCGGACCGTAACGTGGCGTTGCGCCAGCGTATCGTCGCACTGGCGCAGCGGCACAAGCGTTATGGCGTGGGAATGATCTACCTGAAGCTTCGACAGGACGGTGAGCCGGTGAACTACAAGCGCGTGGAGCGGCTGTATCAGGAGGAAAGGCTGCAGGTGCGCCGGCGCAAGCGCAAGAAGGTGCCGGTGGCCGAGCGACAGCCGCTGGCTCGTCCGTCAGCACCCAATGAGGTCTGGTCGATGGACTTCGTGTTCGACCGCACGGCCGATGGGCGTGTCATCAAGTGTCTGACGGTCGTCGATGACGCCACCCACGAGGCGGTGGTCATTGAGGTCGAGCGGGCGATCTCCGGCATCGGCGTGACGCGCGTGATGGATCGCCTCGCTCTCACGCGTGGTTTACCGAAAGTGATTCGCAGCGATAACGGCAAGGAGTTCTGCGGCAAGGCCATGGTCGCCTGGGCACACGAGCGTAATGTGCAATTGCGTTTGATCGAACCCGGCAAGCCAAACCAGAACGCCTACATTGAATCGTTCAACGGGCGTTTCCGCGATGAATGCCTCAACGAACACTGGTTTCCCAGCTTGCTGCATGCACGCACCGAGATCGAAACCTGGCGCCGGGAATACAACGAAGAGCGACCGAAGAGGGCGCTGGGCGGACTGACACCCGACGCCTATGCAAAGCAGCTAAAGTTAACCCCGGACTCTAATTCGTCCCGCTACTGAAAACGGGGGGGCGTCG
>NZ_JBQCHP010000144.1:0-16000 GCF_051954575.1 Dyella sp.
CCTGGCTGCCAGGCAGCGATGTTTCCAGCGCGCTAGGCTGGGTACGCGGGTTGAAAATGGGTAACGCGATATGTTTGAAGCATTCAAGAACGGTACGCCGGTAGAGGTTTGGCAGGCGCTGGTGCAGGACGCTTACGAACAGACCGGGCGGCGGCTCGACGAATCGAGCGAGAGCTACCTGGTATTCGTGCTGTTGCGCTATCAGGCCGACGGCCTGCTGCTGGCGCGTACGCAAGGCATGGATTGGTTGTTGGCCATGGATCTGGCCGGTACCGCGCGCGCCGACGCGCTACGCGACGTGGGCGATCGCTGCCTGCTGGTCGCCGGCTTGTTCCCGGGCCTGGCGGAACGACGCCGGGTGAGCGTGGATTACTTCATCGACATCGGTCGCAGCGCCTACCTGGGCGTCGCCGACGTTACCCGGCAAGCCTATGCGGTGCTGTACGCGCAACTGGCGCGCAGCTATGGCGAGCTGGTGCATACCTTGAGCGCCATCCGCGTATCGCAAGCGCATCGCGCCATCAGCCTGGCGCAGTGATGCGGCACACGGCGCGCCGGCGGGCAGACAGGCGCATCTGCGCCAACGCATCCGCCCCACACGACGTTCACGGTCGGCCAACGGCGTCAGCAGTGCAATGGCTGCGCATTTGCGTAGGAGCCCGCCATGAGCAGCATCATCGATACCCTCAAGAACGAACACGACACCTTGCGTGCCCTGTTCGCCCGGATCAATGCCACCATCGATAGCCAGAAAGAAACGCGCGAGGATTTGCTCAAGCAGATCGAAGAAGCACTGATCCCCCATTCCAAGTGGGAGGAAACCGAGTTCTATCCCGCCTTCAACAAGCGCGCCACGCACGACCAGCAATTGCTCTACGCGACCTCGATGCAGGAACACCGCGTGATCGAAAAAACCGTGCTGCCGGATATCCACGCCGCAGGTTACGACACCCGCCAGTTCGCCGGTTCCACCAAAGTGCTCTCGGAACTGGTCGAGCATCACGCCGAAGAAGAAGAAACCCAGCTGTTCCCCGCCATCAAGCAATTGTTCAACGCCACCGAGCTGGCGGAAATGGATCATCAATACGCAAAGTGGAAGGAGTCCTCGACGGCCTCGGCGATGAGCGCCTTCGCCAAGCTCAAGACGGCGGCGAAAGCGGCGTTGCATCAGCCGCGTTCGCCTGGGTGAAGAGGTCATCGCGAATATCCGCACCGTCGTCCCGGCGAACGCCGGGGCGACGGGTCACGGTCCGGACAAACCCGCCTGCTTCATATAGTCCGTCGGGGTCATGCCAAGCACGCGGTGAAACATGCTGCTGAACGCACTGCAGCTCGCGTAGCCTGCATCCCGCGCTACCGTTTTGATTGCGGCGCCCTGGCTTATCTGGCTGAGCGCCCGCGCAAGGCGGACATGCTGGCGCCAATGCACGAACGACATCTGCAATTGGCTCTCGAACAATCGCGCCAGGGTTCGGCTGCTTGCGCCCACCTGGCTTCCGAGCTGTTCCAGCGTTTCCAGGCGCGCGCTGCCGGAGAGCAGGCGCTGGCATATGTTTTTCAGCCGTGGTTCCGATGGCACGGGTATGCGCAAGGCCGCTTCCTCCGCCGCCTGCAATTCATGCAACAACAGCGGCGCCAGCATGGCCATGCGCTCCCGCTGCTTCTGCGCATGCGCCTGCACGGCGGCAAGGATCAACTCCCGCAGCAGCGGCGATATCGCCATCACCTTGCAATGCGAACCGAACAGCGCGCTGCTGCTGCGATCCAGATACAGCATGCGCACCGCCACCGATCCTTCCATGTGGATCTCATGCTCCATGCCCAGCGGGATCCACAACGAACGCTGCGGCGGCACGATCCAGATGCCTTCGCGCGTGGTCACGTGCATTACGCCCGATCGGGCGTAGATCAGTTGACCACGGCGATGCCGATGCCGAGGTACATGCCATCCACGCGGATAGTCCTTGGCAAGCGCGGTGATGGGCCACGCATTGGCGCGCGGCGGTTGCTGTCTGAAACGCGACACAAGATGGCCACCTTTCGAAAGACGGACGGCCTAGGCTACGTCCGACATCGCCATCAGGGCAAGCGACACCGTCCGCCCACGGCCTCTCGAAAGGCACGCCACCATGCTTACCCACGCCATGACACGACGCGGCTTTCTCAAGGCGAGCGCCGCCTTGGCCGGCACGCTGGCCGTGGGCGGACAAAACCTGGCGGCGGAAACGCGGCGACCGGCCGAACGCCCCACCCTGGTGGTGTGGTGGTTGAACGGCGGCCCTGCTGGCTTGTTCAACAGTGCGGACGCCTTTCTTGCCAACGGCGCGTTCGGCGTAACGCCGGACAATATGCGTGCCTTGGGCAACGGGCTTTATGTCGACGCCGGCTCGCTGGGCGCATTGCCTGCGATGGCACGGGCGTATATGGCGTCGGTGCATTTTCGGCATGGCTGCTATTCGCATAACGATTCACGCGCCGCGGTATTGCAAAGTGGTTCGCGCAGCCAGCTGTTGCGCATGGCGGCGGCCATGCCGCGCAGCGCGACGCCTTGCGCCATCGTCAACAACCTTGGCTTGCCGGTGGGCGTTGCAGTGAATCCACCCGTCGAGCAAGGCATCGGTTTCGAACACGTCACGAAGCTCGAGGATGCGCGACGTACGCTTTCCACCGCGCAGTTCAACGACATCCGCCAAGCCTATGGCGCATTCGGCACCCATCCAGCAATCGACAGCCAGCGCGCCAGTTTCGCGGCGGTCGAAGCCTTGGTGCATGCGGGCGCCAGCGTGGTCTTTGCACAACCCGCCTACACCGGTCGGGAGGATCGCCAATTCGATACGCACCATGACGACATCGGCAAAGTGGCGCGGGAGATCATGGCGCCGATCACGCCCATGCTGGCGACGTTCCTCGAACGTGCCATGGCCATGCCAGGACGCAACGTCGTTACGCTGTTGACCGGTGAATTCAGCCGCACCTTGCCGGGCGCGGACCATGCCAAAGGCGGTACCGCGACGGTGATCGGCAAATACGTGAGAACCGGCGCAACGGGACGCCAGCAGGCCGATGGATCGCCACCGGACGATGCGCCGCCACCGGAGGCGTTGTGGGCGTTTGTCGCATCGGCGCTGCGCTTGCCGGCAGCTTTTCGCGGAGGCCTGACTAGCGCCGAATCTCAGCTTGCCAGAATGCGCCCCCTCCCCGACGTGTAGTAGAGCCTGCCCCGGACTTGATCCGGGGGGAGGGTCAGGGTGGGGTGAAGCAAGCTCGCGATGCATTTCAACGGTGCGGCAAGCTCGGACAACCCCACCTCAACGCTCCCCTGCATGCAGGGGAGGGAGCCGTCATTCGCGTAATTTAGGATTCAACGCTAATCGGACAGACAAGCAAGTAAGTCCACCTACTGTCCGGACAACGCGGACGACCGTCCGCGGACAGTTACGTACCAACAACCACCTATCGAAAAACGGCGCAGCACCGCGGTTTTCCGCGCACGCGCCCACTTGGCACAAGCCATGCAACCTCTCCGTCGAAAGCCTCACCGCCTACTCACGGAGAACCGCCATGAAATTCGAAACCCTGATGCTGAACAGCCTGTTCGCCGCCTGCCTGGTGATCTGCGTAGCCACGCTGGGCGCGATGCTGGCCTGAGTCGTTCGACACCGGCTTGTTTCATCAAGCCGGTGCCTGGCCGATCGCTATAACCGGTAGTTCAAGCCGAACATCACGGTGCGCCCCCAGGTGACGTAATCCAGCGGACGCGCCACCTGGACATTGTTGGGCAAGTTGGAAATCTGCTGCGTCTTGTTCGCCGAATTGGTCAGGTTGTAGATCTGCAGCAACACCGACAGGCCATGCCAGCGGCCTTCGGGAAAATCATAGCCGGCCTGGAAATCCGTCTGCTTGTCGGCCAGGATCTTGGTGTAGCCCAGCTGGTCGAACAACGACACCGCCTCGCCGGTGAACGACGAACGATAGCGCTCGGCGATGCGCGCGGACCACCCGTATTTCTCGTAATAAAGCTCCAGGTTCGCCACTTTGCGCGACAAGCCGGGCAGCGTGGATGGGCTCCCAGGAATGGTGGAAACCGCACTGACCGGCAGCGTGCTGTTGGTGAGCGAGAAGTTGGCCTGTATGCCAAAGCCGTCGATCGCCGGCGAAATCAAGGCGCCTTCGAGTGCGCCGGAGAGTTCCAGGCCGCGCATCTTGCCGCCGGTGCCGTTCTCCGGGCGTGTGAACGAACCGATGTTGCTCGATGGCGTAAGCGACGGGTTGTCGTTGATGTAGCCGGCCTTGGCGAAATCGAAGTCCAGCACGGTCTTGTTGTAGATGTAGTTCAACAGGTTCTTGTTGAACACCGCCACCGCGACATAGCTGGACCTGCCGAAATACTTCTCCCACGACAGGTCCGTGCCGACCGCCACGTAGGGCTTCAATTGCGGATTGCCGCCCGAGCCGGACCACAACGCCTGGCCGGCGGCCGGCCCGCTGTTGACCACCGCCACACCGGCGGAGCTTGCCACCTTCTCATCGTCGATGCGGCCGCGCGCCATGGTCTTGGCGAAGCCGAAGCGCAGAAACTGCCCTTCGCTGAGTTGCGCGACGAGGTTCAAGCTGGGCAATACATTGTTGTATTTGATGCCACCGCCAAGCCCGCCGACCAGCGCGTCGCCGTTGGTCTGGAACGCCTGCGACTTTTGATCGGTATGCACGAACTGCACGCCGACATTGCCGCGCAACGGCACGTCACCCAGTTGCGTGTCGATATTGAACTTGACGTAGCCGACCGGAACCTTCTCTTCCACCGTGTAGTTGCGGCTCCAGTCCGACTGGCCGTTGCGCTGGGTCAGGTAGAACTGCTGATCAAGTGCATCCAGCACGTTGTAGTCCAGAATGCCGCCAATGCCGCCGTAACCGAGCAACGTGGGGGAATACAGAAGGCCAGGATTGATCGGCACGCCCAGGCGCGGGTTATAGCCGCCTGCACTGGAGCCATTGCCATTGAGCCAGGCGAAAAACACATCGGCCTGCTTGGTCTTCTTGCGATCCGAATAATTCACACCCACGGTGACGTTGCTGAAGATCCAGCCGACCGGATGGCTTACCTCCAGCCGCACTGCACGAATGGTGTCGTTCTGGTGATCGAACTCCTCGCGGCCGTTGTAGCCGTAGTTATCCGGATCGGTGAAAAGAATGACGGAAGGATCGGCCAGGTTGACTCCCGGCCTGAAGTCCGGATAGCCATCGCCCACCGGCGTGTTGAACTGCACGCTGGTGGTGCCCGCATTCGGCAGGCCGCTGAACAGGTACGCATCGTGCAGCGATTTCCGGGCGGTGGAGTACGAAAGATCGGCCATGGCCGTCCAGCCGTTGCCGAAGTCGTACTGATTGTTCCAGCCGGCGGAAAACAGTTTGTCGTGTTCCTTGGTGTATTCGTTCTGCAGAATCGGCTGGATGCCGTTGACCGTGCCCGAGGTCACGATGGGATACGGATAAGCCGGCGTCACGCCCACATCCGCATAGGAAACATTGTTGTACGGGCTGCTCGACCACTGCGCGCCGTTCTTGTACTTGCGCTCGTTGAACACGGAGTAATAAAGGTCGAGCGTGGAGTGATAGTGATCGCCCGGCGCCCATTCCAGCACCGTCATCAGGCCGTTGCGCAATTGATTCTCCGATTGCGCGCGCAGCTGCATGCCTTCTTGCGAGATGACGTTGTTCGGCATGCCGGGCGTATGCGGACCGCCCCAGTTCTGGTCGATGCCGGCCGAACCGTTGTCCACGCTCCACCACCACGCTTGGTACTGCTTTTCCTGGATGGGCGAATCGAGCTGTGCGAAACCTACCGCCAGGCCTAGAGTGTGGTCGAAGAATTGATCGATATACGAGAAGCTTGCGCGATGGCCCAGGTCGCCGACGCCGGTACCGGGATTGAGCGTGCCGTTGGTGGTGTACTCGCCGCGCAGGTTCGCCGCGATGGTGCGCCGGGGCAGATCCAGCGGCCGGATGGTATGCAGATCCACCGTGCCTGAAAGCCCCTGCCCCACCAGGCTCGCGTCGGGCGTCTTGTACACCACCGCGCCGCTGATCAGTTCGGAGGGATATTGATCGTATTCGACGCCACGGTTCTCGCCGACGGTGGCCTGTTCGCGGCCGTTGAGCGTGGTACCGGCGAAATCCGGCGACAGGCCGCGAATGGAAATCACGTTGGCGCGTCCGTCCTGGCGTTGCGTCGCCAGACCCGGCAAGTGCGACAGGCTTTCGGCGATGCTCGCATCCGGCAACTTGCCGATATCTTCGGCGGATATCGCTTCGATGATGTTGTCGGAGTTTTGCTTGGCCTTGAGCGAGCTTTCGATGCTGCCGCGAATACCGGTGACGACGACGGTGTTGAGGTTCTGCACCGAGCCTTGTGGCGGCTTCTGCGTCTTGGCCGCAGGCTGGCTTTGCTGTGCCGCATGCTGTGTATTCTTGTCGCTATTCGTCGACTGGATTTGCGCTTCTTGCGCCCACGCCGGGTTGGTCACCAAGGCCAACATGCATGCCGCTACCAACGGACGACGCGATACACCAACGACACTCCCCACCATCCTGCGCAACGACTTGTCACCCTTCATGCGATCTCTCCCTAGCAAAAGCGCCCCTTGCGCTTATCAGGCAGACGCCGTGTCTTCCGCGTGGCCTGAAGCGACACGCAGAATGATCGAGGGAATTTGCCGCTGTCATCCTGCGACGCAGCAAGTTTATGCGGGAGGGTTCAGGTGGGTGAAGAAGGTGTGCTTCCAATCACCCATGAAAGATGGTGCTGAGCGAAATGCAGGATGGCGTATTTCAAAACCAGTCCATTCACTTCACGCTCGTCGCCCCGGCGAACGCCGCGGCCCAGCGACTTCAAAGCGGAAGACACTGGGTCCCGGCTTTCGCCGCGATGACGAACAAAGCATTACGCAGCACTCGACATCACGGCCACGCACCAGCTGAGACTCAGCGCTAATCAGTCCGGAGGGATGCGGCCTTATTCGAACCAAGTGCATCCATTTAAGGCAACACTGATCAAGTATCGCCGTCGTCATGATGTCTGGAAGGCTCGCAGGGTGCGCTGTGTGGCGCCGGGAAGACTGGCCGTCTTGCCAAGCCGCGCGACGCAGCATGCGGGCCTTCCAGACATCACCCCTTCATTCAAATTCAACCTGTGGGGCCAGCCCTGTCTGTCCACATGCCGCAGGTACCCCGTCTCGACGATGCGCCAGTCTGCCTTCGCCGACGGCCCTGTGGCCTGCGAACAGACAGGCCTGGTGACGACGGCGATACTTGATCAGTGTTGCCTTAATTCGATCCAAATAACCCCCGCATGGCATGGATGAGCTCCTTGTGTCACGGAACGTCACATCCAGCGATGCAGGTCTCGCACCACCGCAGACGCCGCCCTTCCAAGCGAACGCTGGCACCAACGTAAGGCGCGAAAAACCCACCTTAAAGCGCTCGTTTTCTTTTTTTTCCTGGATTCCCGCACCGCCACCGTGACCTGACCGGCAGAATCATCCCCTCAGCCGTCCAACCAAACATACAAAACGTGATACGGCGCACATTCCCTCTGTAAGCATGGCCCAACGCATGCTTATTAGTCCCCGAGAGCCAGAGCGCTCTCCATTACAGGGGGAAACGAGGATGGAACAGGTCGTTGAATGCCTTATCGCCGGTGGGCCGCAGCATGGCGTGATTCGCCGGCAATTGTGGGATCCGCGCTATCCCGCCCCGCCCGCGGTGGCGTGCGGCGATGGCGCGGTATGCATCGCCGCCGCATGCCGGCCGGCGGGTTCGGGCAGCAATCGGTTTCTGCTGTTGCATCCGCGCGCAACCGGTGCACAGATTCGCTCCATGATGGCGATCATGAGCACGCAGGCGGCCATCGCCAAGTTCCATCTTTTCAATGAAGCGGCGCCAGGTCATTGATATCTGGCGCAGCGCGAGATCCATGCGCTTCGCAAACATGCGAACGATGCCGTTTCCCGCATAAACGTTTTTTCCGTTCGTTACATTGATCACTGCGTGCAGCGACGTAGCGCATCACTTCAAGTAACACCCAAATGCGTCAACGCCATCGCCCACACCTTGGGCAATCGCACTGCGCGCCGGACCTTGGCTAACGCAAGCCTTACGAACGCACGTTTGCTGCGATTCAGCGATCTGTCCGGCACCTGAAGTGGCCCCAATTCCGTTCAGGAAACAGTTTGCGCAGATCGCCTAGCGTCTGCTCGCCACGTCATCGAACGCGGCACATTACCCACCAGTGAGGTTACATCTCTATGCGCAAGTCCATTCTCGTTGCAGCGATCGCCACGGCCAGCGTGCTGAGCATTCCCGCTTTTGCCCAGGTGCATGTCGGCGGTGGTGTCGGGGTTGGTGCGGGTGCCAGCGTAAATCCTGGTGCAGTTGTGCAGGGCGCCACGCAGACGGCGACGGGTGCCACGTCCATGGCTGGCCATGCGATCGAGCACACTGGCCACGCCGCCAAGCATACGGCGCACAAGACCGCCCATACTGCAGCCTCCACCGCGAACGATGCCTCCTCGACCGCCACCCGCACCGCATCGGGCGCTACCGACAAGGTCGCCACGGATGCCGCGGGCGCTGCCAACACCAACGTGCAAACCGGTGCGTCGGCCAACGGCAGTGCGGGTGCGGCGGGCACCAATGCCGATGTCAGTGCGGACGCCAATGCCAAGGCATCGGCCGGCGGCCATTGATCGCCTGCCTGTTTGATGCGAAAGCCCGGGAGGCAACTCCCGGGCTTTTTTTCAGCCATCGAGCAGTTCGATGGCGTCGACGCGATCCGGATAGAACGCCAGGTGTTCCTTGATCGGGGCGGCAGCCTCGTGCGGCTTTTCGTAGGTCCATACCGCATTCGTGCCGCGCTCGCCGGCGGAAGGAATGCTGTAGTAGGAGCAGTCGCCTTTATACGGGCAATAGGTGGCGTGCTGGGTGCGCACGAGCAAGCTCATGTCCACGTCGTTGCGCGGGATGTAATGGACTTCCGGATAGCTGGCCTCTTTCAGCGTGAGCGCATGGCGCGTATCCGCCACGGTTCGGCCACCGGCTTTCACCACCACACGCTGCGGACTGCGCTCGATCGTGATGGGATGGTCCGGTCCAGGCTGCTTGATGGGTCGCGCAGCGGAAGCATCGGGCGGAGTCATGGTCGTATCTCCTTGCCAGGGGTGAAGCTTTACATGGACCTTGCGGCCGGCCATGGCAAGTTCAATGGCTGCAGCCGCCAGGGATGTATTGCACTGCAGCTACCTTCTGCGGATGGATTCACGATACTTGGACAAGGATGAAGCTATCTAGCGCCGTTATGCACACAGGGGTCGCCGATGGAGCGCTTGAAGAAGCAGCAAAGACGGGCGGAATGGCAAATACGGGTTGGTTTTCTTCTGCTGCTGATCGCATGCGGCCTGGTGACGTTCGCCACCATCAGCAGCGAGCACGCAGACAAGTGGGTGAATCATACCCAGCAGGTACGCCAGGCCATCATTCAACTTTATAGCGATGTGCGCGATGCGGAATCGGGACAGCGCGGCGTGCTGCTTACGCACGACCCGCGCTATCTGCATCCGTATGAATTGGCGCGCCAGGATCTGGCCGCCACCGAATCGCTGCTGGCTTCGCTGGTGGCCGACAATCCATCGCAAGCCGCCCTGCTGGCCAAGCTCCGTCCGCTCATCGACCAGAAGATGGGCGAACTGGAGCACACGGTGCAGATGCAAACCGACCGCGACGACGGCTCCGCGCTCGGTGTCGTCAAGACCGGCGTCGGCCTGGAATTGATGGAAGACATCCAGGCACTGACGCGGCAGATGGATCGCAACGAAGCGGCCCTGCTCGAACAGCGTCTCGATGCGTCGCACCGCACTCGTGCGCTGCTTCTGGCCGCCACGCTGTTCGCCGTGCTGATCGCTGCGGGTGTCGCCTATCGCGTGCATCGCGAAGGCGCCAGCCGCCAGCGTGCGATCTTCGAAAAAAACCTGGCGCTGCAAGACCAGATCCAACAACGCGAAGCGGTGGAGATGCGCCTGCGGCAGGTGCAGAAAATGGAAGCGCTGGGTCAGCTCACCGGCGGCATCGCGCACGACTTCAACAACATGCTGGCGATCATCGTCGGCAACCTGGAAATGTCGCTGCGCCATCTGGGCAAAACCGATGAACGCCTGAAAGACCTGGTTTCCAGGGCATTGACGGCCGCCATGCGCGGCGCGGATCTCACCAAAAGCCTGCTGGCATTCTCGCGCATGCAGCCGCTGCGGCCCAAGTCCGTCGACGTCAACGATTGCGTGCGCAGCATGCTGATGATCCTGCAACGCACGCTGGGCGAAGACATCCAGATCGAAACCACGTTGACCGCCGGCCTATGGCGCGTGTTCATCGATCGGCCACAGCTGGAAAGCGCGCTGCTCAATCTTGCCGTCAACAGTCGCGACGCCATGAACGGCAAGGGACGCCTGGTCATCGAAACGTCCAATACGTACCTCGACCAGACGTTTGCCAATACGCACGTCGAGGTTACGCCCGGCCAGTACGTGATGCTGGCCGTGACCGATACCGGCAGCGGCATGCCGCCGGATGTGGTGCGTCGCGCCTTCGATCCGTTCTTTACCACCAAGGAAGCCGGGCAAGGCACCGGCCTTGGCCTGAGCCAGGTGCATGGCTTCATCAAGCAATCCAAGGGCCACGTGCAGCTGTATTCCGAAGTGGGCATCGGCACCACGGTCAAGCTGTACCTGCCGCGCTCCTCCGCGCAGCAGGATGCGGAAGTGTTTGCGGAGACCATGGTCTTCGCACTCAACACCTCCAAGAAAATCCTGGTGGTGGAAGACGACCCCGAGGTGCGCCATTTCGTGGTCGCCTGCGTCAACGAACTGGGCTACGCCGCGCTCGATGCCGAAAGCGCCGACGCCGCGCAGCAAAAACTGGCCAGCCATCCCGACATCGCACTACTGCTGACGGACGTGGTGATGCCGGGCAAGAACGGCCGCCAACTGGTCGAAGCGGTTCGCCCGTTCTATCCGAAGCTGCGCGTGCTCTACATGACCGGTTATCCGCGCGACGCGATCGTGCACAACGGCATACTCGATCGCGACGTGCGGGTGATCAGCAAGCCTTTTTCGATGCAGGAGCTGGCGCGCGAATTGAAGTCGGCGTTCGCGGCAGAGACGGTATAACGGCTGCAACGCGCCCGGTTCAGCGGCGCGTCGCCAACACGCCATCCAAGGCCAGTTGCGCCTTGAACCCTGCCCGCTCCAGGCGCGTGGCCACCTCGCGCGGTACGTCGCGATCGCTGGTGAGCCTGTTCGGACTACCGGTGTAGTGGAACAAACGCCCACCGCGGCGAAGCACACGCGCCAATTGATCGTAGAACGCCTGCGAATAAAGCTCGCCGGCGATGCCGAAGCGCGGCGGATCGTGCAGTAGCGCTTCCACCGAAGCATCGGCGATCCCGGCAATCGCCTGCGATACGTCGGCATGGCTGAGCACCAGGCGCCCGCCGGTATCGTCCGGGTTTGGCGACCACGGATTGATCTGGCGCAACCACAGCACATCGGCGTTCTTCTCGAACGACTGGATGCGTGTAACACCCGCCTCCAGGCAACAGGCGGCGAAGTATCCCAGGCCGCCGCAGGTATCCAGCACCACCTTGCCGCGCGGCTCGACCAGTGCAACCTTGCGGCGTGCATCCTCGAATGGCGATAGCTTCGACGTCGGCAGCATCTTGATGCCGTCGATCTCGAACGTGGGCGCGCCCCACTCGGTAGGCACCAGCTTGATCAGTGAGCCGGAAAAACGCGACGCCGCTGAAAATTCCTCGCCATCCCAGTAATAGATGGTGCGGTCTTTCACCTTGTGCGGGTACGGATAGCGCTGCCCGCCATGTTCCCAAGTGTCAGCATGCAGCGTGACGACGCTGTTCGAACGGGCCAGATCCAAGGAGCCGGCCCATTCAGTCTTCCCCGCATCGCGCGCCGTCAGCAAGGTTTCGGCGATGGGGCGCGTAAGCAAGGGACCGGAATAATGCGGCACGAACGGGGTTCCTGAAGCGAAAAGGGATATTTGAGGTGTAACAAGCGCGTCTAAAGGACGCGAGCCTGATTGAGCGAGAGCGATCGACGCCAACCCGTGACCCGGTCGCCGGAAACCTGCGCTATTGTTGTCCAGACCGCGCGACTTGTGCGGAGCATTATCGCTTGGGTGCAAGGCATGGGGTCTACAGGGGACCGGGCAGCATTGAAAGCACGATCGGGTGGCCGGATGGTCCTGCCCGGAGCCATCGTGCGCCATCGACCTGCATGGTACGTACTCGCCATCGGCTTGATCATGCTGGCGCGGGCCATATCTGCCGATGCTCAGGCCATCAGCCTCGCCAGCTTTACCCAATCTGAAGGCCTGCGCAGCCTGGAAGACAATTGCCTGCTGCAAGATCAAAGCGGGTTCGTTTACGCGTGTACCGAGAACGGCTTGTTCCGTTTTGACGGTCATTCTTTTCAACACATCGGCGCAGCCAGCGGCCTGCGCGGCAGTTACATTTCTGCCCTGCATCAGGACGGGGTCGGGCGTTTGTGGGTAGGCACGCGCAGCGGCCTGTACGTCGGCAACGGCCAGCATTTCGTGCTGGCCGACGAATCGTCGCATCCACAGCCGGTCGATCCCGGCGCCACACTTGCCGATCTGGATGGCCGTACATACATGGTCAGCCAGCATCGTCTTTGGCAGGTCGAACCGGCAGGAACCCGCTGGCTTCTACGGCAGCGCTTCGACGCGGCAGCATTGCGCGCCACACCTGTGCTGGCCGATATCACCAGCGTCTTCAGCGATGGGCACGCATTGTGGTTCGGTTGCGCCAAGTCGCTGTGCCAGTGGAACGGTCAGCAGTTGCGCGTGTGGAGCGAGCACGAAGGTATTCCGGCCGATACGTGGACCTCATACCTGCGTGGCCAGGACGGTACGCTGTGGGTGCGCAGCCCTCGCTATATCCGCGCACTCGCTGCCGGCAACGATGCATTCGTGAATCGCGATCTGCCGGGCGCGCGCGTGGTCACCGCCTACCTGGATATGATCCAGGACGATCAAGGACGCCTGCTTACGCGCGCCAACGATGGCCTGGCGCGCTGGGATGGCCGGCATTGGCGCGTATTCGACAAAAACAACGGCCTGCCCGATATCGGTATCGACGCCTTGCTGTATGACCGCAATCATGTGCTGTGGATCGGCACCTATGGCCGCGGCGTACTGCAATGGCGCGGCTACGATCGGTTCGAAAGCTGGCAGACCGCGCAAGGCCTGGACAGCAGCCCCAGTTGGGCGATAGCGCGTGCACGCGACGGCGCACTATGGGTCGGTAACGAACTGGGCGGCAGCATGCTTGCGCCGGATGCCACGCGTCTTGCATCGTGGCCCTTGAGGGCACCACCGCTCGCGCAGGAAACGATCGGCCTGCATGCCCTGCCGGACGGCGACATGCTTGCGGCTTATTACTCGGGCGAACTGCTGCGCTATCGCGCACGCACCGGCATCACCGAAGAGGTGGCGCACTCGCCCGCTTATATTCGCAACCTTATGGTCGACAGCCACGGCATGGCATGGCTGTGCACCGAGCGAGGGTTGTATGCCTACGACGGCCATCTCCTTCGGCGCGCCGACGCAAGCGTCATTCCCGATAACGCATTCACTGACGCAAAGGAAGATTCGCAAGGTCGGATCTGGATCAGCGGCGAAGCAGGCCTGTTCCGTTTCGATCATGACCGTTGGGTACGGATACGCGTGAACGGTGCGCCGTCCGGACAGGATTTCACCCATATGGATGTGCTGCCCAGCGGAGATCTTTATCTGGCCGGTGACTTCAATGGTCTATGGCGCGGCCGCATCACTGACGGCGACACGCTGGACATGCAACACATTGCAGACGAACTGCTCGACGACACGCGCGTCTATTTCATACAACATGACCGCCGAGGCTGGCTGTGGGTTGGCGGCACCGATGGCATCGAGCTCTACAATGGCCAGCGCTGGCGCCGGCTCACCGAAGACGATGGCCTGATCTGGAACGACATCGGGGAAAACGCCTTCTTCGAAGATGAAGACGGCTCGGTGTGGATCGGCACCACCAACGGCATTTCGCACGTCCTGCATCCGGCCATGCTGACCTCGCCTGATGCCTTGAAGGTAATCGTCACGCAAGTGAATCTTGGTGACGTCGCCCAGAAACCCGCCCTCGCCTATCGTTTCGACGATGCATCGGGGCAACCGCTTACCCTGCATCTGGCCACGCTCGGCGCACCCACGCGCCGCACCTTGCAATATCGCTATCGGCTGCAAGGCCTGGAGCACGACTGGGTGAGCTCCGATCGCTCGCAGGTGGACTACCCGCCCCTGCCGCCGGGCGACTTCGTCTTCGAAATCGCCGCGTACGATCCCGACAGCCGACAGCTTTCATCGCAGGTCCAGTTGCCGCTGCATATCGTGCCGCCGTGGTGGCGACGATGGCCGGCCGTGTTGGGAGGCGTGCTGTTGCTCGCCATAAGCCTTGTGCTGATATGGCAATTGCGCACACGGCACCTGCGCTCGCGCGCATATACGCTCGAACGCCTGGTCGCGGTGCGCACGCGCGAGCTGGAAGTGGATAAGCAGGCGCTGGAAGAGGCACGTGCTGCACTCTGGCAGCAAGCCACGCATGATGCCCTGACCGGCCTGCCCAATCGCTCCCATGTGCTGGAGATCCTGGATCAAGCCATGCTTGAGGCAAGGGCACACGAACGACCTTTGGCCGTGGCCTTGATCGACCTGGACCATTTCAAGCGCATCAACGATCGCTACGGCCATCTCGCCGGCGATGCGGTACTGATCGAAACCGCTACGCGATTGCGCGAGGCGTTGCCGGTTGAAGCGACACCGGGCCGCTATGGCGGCGAGGAAGTACTGGCGGTAATTCCTGGCATATCGGTAGGCAAGCTCACGCCCTTCGAAGTGTTGCGGCACTACATCGCTCAACGCCCCTTCCGCGGCGATGGCATCCCGGTGGACGTCACCTGCTCGATCGGCGTCGCCTGGCTGCATCCGCAAGACCGCGACGGTTTCGATCTCATTCGCCGCGCCGATGCCGCGCTGTACCGGGCCAAGACCTGCGGGCGCAATCGTGTCGCCACGGCCGGCCATGACCAGGAAAACGGCTGACACCCATGCCCTACCCCGTCCCCCCCTCCTCCGGAACCAATCCAGGCGAAAACGGCAACAGCGGCTGAGATTGCTCATCATCCTGCCTGCCGATATCGAGCCGGTTGCACATTGCCGCGGCGTCGAGCCGGAATTTCAGATAGCCGTGGACGTTCTCTTCTTGGCGAACCTGCATCACGCCATAGAGATCGCGCCCATCGTTGTCGGCGCGGTCGATCGAGCTGAAGCGTATCGAGCCGATGTGGTCGCGTGTGAAGTTGAACAGGCTTTTGCGCTTGCCGTTGTCGAAGAGCTTGGCGCCTGCGGTGAAACAGCTCAGCCAGGCGAGCCGGTCGCCTGCCTGCAAGGCATCGATGGCCGTACGGACCGTGGGATGCAAGTAGAGCCCTGAGCCTATTTCCATAGGAAGGCGCTTCCCCGAAAAGATGTCACTGCCGAAAGCGGCCATCTGCGGCAAACCGAACTGCGCCAGTTTGGAAATCGGCCATGGCGGTCGGTGAAAGACGATACGGTGATGAATGTACGCATGGCGTGGTCGCAAGGATGTGATCGTTCGCCTGTGTCGCTCATGTGCGGCGCAAGCTCATCCATGCGGACGAACCATCCGCGCCGTCCGCACACACTCACCTTTTTATGTCCTTGGCAGTCGGCTGCGAGTGAAAGCTCGGACCGTGCGGACAGCCTTAAGGCAACACTGAATAAGTATCGCCGTCGTCATGATGCCTGGAAGGCTCGCAGGGTGTGTAGCGCGGCGCCGGGAAGACTGGCCGTCTTGCCAAGC
>NZ_JBQCHP010000145.1:0-9277 GCF_051954575.1 Dyella sp.
TGTGGGGGGGCAAGTGTGCTGTGGGTTTGGTTGTTGGGGTTCGCGCTGCTTACCCCAAGTTATTGGTAGCTAAAGGGTGGGTTTTGGCGCCGCTAACCCAACCTGCTCAACCTTTCGGCACGGTTTCAGAGTCTCGCGAACAACACGCCGTGCCCTGGCAACGTCATTTGCCCGTTTTCCAACTTGCCCTGCTCAAGCCCATGCCCGTCCAGGGAAATCGCGTTATCGAAACCAGGCAACGCCAGTGACAGCGATCGCTTGCCGAGATTGAACACCGCCAATACGCGCTCGCCCGCATGGCTGCGCACGAACGCCAGCACCGGTTCGGGCACGTCGAGGAAACGGATGTCGCCGCGCTGCAGGGCAGGCTGCGTGGCGCGCCACTGCATGAAGCGGCGAAAACCGTGCAGCACGGAATTCGGGTCGGCTTCCTGGTGCGTGACGGTGAGGGTCTTGTGCGCTTCGTCGATCGGCAGCCACGGCGCGCTCGTGCTGAAACCGGCGAACGGACTGTCATTCCAGGGCATCGGTGTGCGGCAGCCGTCGCGGCCTTTGAAGTTCGGCCAGAAGGTGATGCCGTAGGGATCGCGCAGCGATTCGAATGGCACCTCCGCTTCGGTAAGGCCGAGCTCCTCGCCCTGATACACGCACACCGAGCCGCGCAGCGAGCACACCATCGCGGTGAGCAGGTTGGCCAGGCGTGGCGAGGCATTGCCGTTGCCCCAGCGCGTGAGCACGCGCTCCACGTCGTGATTGGAAATGGCCCAGCATGGCCAGCCTTCGCTGACCTGCGCTTCCAGTTGTTCGACTGTGTGGCGAATGTACGCGGCGCTGAAATCGCTGCTGAGCAGTTCGAAGCTGTAGCCCATGTGCAGGCGACGGCCATGGGTGTATTCGGCCATCGTCGCCAGCGAATCCTCGGAGGAGATTTCACCCAGCGACACGGCGTTCGGATAGCGATCGAGCAGGGCGCGCAGGTCTTCCAGAAACGCGAGGTTTTCCGGCTGCGTGTTGTTGTACAGGTGATACTGGAACGCGTACGGATTATCCGGGCTGAAGCCGCGGCCCACGCGTTTTTCCTTCGGCTTGGGCGGGTTGTCGCGCAGTTGCTGGTCGTGAAAGCAGAAGTTGATCGCATCCAGGCGCAGGCCATCCACGCCCTTGTCCAGCCAGAAGCGCACGTTGTCGAGCACCGCCGCGCGCGCGTCCGGATGATGGAAATTCACATCCGGCTGCGAGGCGAGAAAGTTGTGCAGGTAGTACTGCCCGCGCCGCGGCTCCCATTGCCAGGCCGAACCGCCGAAGATCGACAGCCAGTTGTTCGGCGGGCTGCCATCGGGTTTTGCATCGGCCCACACGTACCAGTCGGCCTTGGGGTTGTCGCGGCTTTCGCGGCTTTCCTTGAACCAGGCGTGCTGGTCGGAGGTGTGGCTGAGCACCTGGTCGATCATGACCTTCAAGCCCAGGCCGTGCGCCTTGGCAAGCACGCGGTCGAAATCCTCCAGCGTGCCGAACAGCGGATCCACGTCGCGGTAATCGGCGATGTCATAGCCGAAATCGGCCATTGGCGAACGGAAGAACGGCGCGATCCAGATCGCATCCACGCCCAGGCTGGCGACGTAGTCCAGGCGTTCGAGAATGCCCGGCAGATCGCCGACGCCGTCGCCATTGGTATCCAGAAAACTGCGTGGATAGATCTGATAGATGACGGCGCCGCGCCACCAGGATGCATCGGTCATGTGCAACGGTTTCCCTGTAAGGCCGAAAACTCGCCTTCGTCTGTTTCCCTAGCCACTGGAGCAGTGGATCGAGGCGAGCGCATCTTGCGTACTCATTATGGCCGTCATTCCCGCGAAAGCGGGAATCCATCGTTGCCTTTTGCATCGGAGCAAAGTGGATTCCCGCTTTCGCGGGAATGACAGCCGTGAGAGGTGCGCGCAAGACGCATTCCACCCCGACTTCCGAGAGGAAGCAGCTTGTTGGCGTGGTGCAGCTTAAGTCTGAGGTTCCTGTTGCTTGCATGGCCTGCATACGTATTCATTCGTGCTGCGGTTGCGGCATGAAGCACGCGTCGCGAAAACCGGCGCACGCAGGCCCGATGTCATGACGGGCACAAAAAAATGAAGGGATCCCGGCATTTTTGGCGGGTTCGGCGTAATGGCGCGTGCATGCTAACCGCTCATGTTGCGCTGCGATGACGGCCGGCGAGCCCGGGGTATGAATACGTATGCATGATGTGGTCTGCTGGGAAAAACGCGCCCTACCATCCGCTCACGCCGCCGGTTTCGTCCGTCGCGTGGGCGCCGACCGCATCGCGAACCAACGCACCGGCGGCCGACAAAAGGCGATTACAAGAAATTTTTTTGGGGAGGGGACTCGTGATACTCAAGCGTAATGTGCTGGTGATGGCTCTTGCTTCGGCCGGTCTCACCATGGCTTTCGGCGTGCAGGCCGCGACGGACAACACCGGCGCGCAGACCACGCCCGGCACCTCGCAACAGGCAAGCACCGCCAGCAACGACACCGGCAACGGCAGCACGTCGCAGGCGACGACCAATCCGAAGAGCCAGGCGCAACTGGCCAAGAGCCTGTCCACGGTGACGGTGACCGGCTTCAGCAGCAGCGTGGAAAAGTCGATCGACTACCAGCGCTATGCCGATACCATCCAGAGCGTGGTGACGGCGGCCGATATTGGTGGCCTGCCGGATCAATCGATCGCCGACTCGCTGACGCATCTGCCGGGCGTATCGGCCGAGCGCATCGCCGGCCAGGCATCGCAGATCAACATCCGCGGCCTTTCCGGTGATTTCATCCTCACCACGCTGGATGGCCGAGAGCAGCCGTCGACCAGCGGCACCAACTACATCGAATTCGATCAGTACCCGTCTGAGCTGATCAACATGGCGACGGTGTACAAGACCTCGCAGGCTTCGCTGATCGAAGGCGGCGTGGCCGGCACCATCGCGCTGCAGACGGCCAATCCGCTGGACAACACCAAGGATCAGTCGCTCAACGTCGACGCGCGCGGCAGCTATGACGGCCAGGCGCACGACGTGCCGAACGCCAATCCGGTCGGCTACCGCCTGAGCGTGGCCTACCAGGGCAAGTTCCTGCACAACACGCTGGGTATCGGGCTGGGTTTTGCGGATTTGTATCAGCCGCATGTGGCCGAGCAGTTCGTGGGCGAGGCGTCGGATGGCAGCCTCTATAAACTGAATAGCAGCGCTGGCTCACCGAGCGCCTATCTGCCCGAAGGCTATCAGCTGCAGCAGAACGGCGGCGAAGAGCGTCGCCGCGGCTATCTGGGCACGGTGGTGTGGAAGCCGACCGATGAGCTGCAGCTTACTGCTGACACGTTCTTTTCGAAGTTCTTCAACTCCTCGTTCGGCTACGGCCTGCGTTCACAGAACTTCTACGGCAACAACGCGCAGATCACCAATCCGGTGCTGAGTTCGCTGGGTACGGTCATTGGCGGCACGGTGACCAACAATCCGTTCGGTGGCAGCATCGATCCGCGTACCAATCAACCGTATAACTATCAGTTCTCCAACGAAACCACTGCAGACAACTACACCAAGCACCAGAGCGTGTTCTCCGGCGGCTTGAACATGAAGTGGCATCACGGCAACTGGCACGTGGAATCGGATATCTCGATGTCGCGCGCCACCAGCAACGAGATCAACGTCGACACCACCGCCGATCCGTACACAGGTCTAGGCACCGGTGCGCCACAGTTGATGGCGCAGTCGACCACGTTCCAGTTCAAGGGTCGCAACATCGGCGACGTATCGGTCGCCAACCCGGGCCTCTATACCAATCTCAACGACATGGCCCTGTCGCGCTACGGTGTGTATCCGTACATCTATCACGACCGGAACAAGGCGTTCCGCACCGCCGTGCAGTACGACCTGCCGGAGAACCCGGTGTTCTCGGCCGTCGAAGCGGGCGTGTACTTGAACAACCACACGTACAACGCGGACCGCGAAGTGTACGTGTATGGCTCGGAGTGGAACACCTCGCCGGTGGCTGGCGAGCCGCCGCTGACAATTCCGACCAGTGCCGCGCAAGTCACCTGCTGGAAGGGCAAGTTCAGCGGCTTCCCCTGCTTCCTTACGCTCAATGGCCCGGCGATCCTTGCGGCTCACGGCATCGTCGCCAACCCGGTGAAGAACATCACCGACCAGAGCTGGTCGGAAATCCAGAGCGGCTCGGTCAACGAAAAGACCCGCGACCTGTTCGTGATGGGCGACATCGACGCGCAACTGTTCGGGCATGAGCTGACCGGCAACGTGGGCGTGCGCGTGTCGCGTCAGTCGCAATACAGCTATGGCCTGCAGCAGGTCGGCAACGGCGCGGGCGTGCTGATCGTCGATGGCAACGGCAATAGCAGCAGGGACTATGCACCGATCAAGCTGGGCAAGACCTACACCGACTATCTGCCCTCGTTGAACCTGATCTATCACTGGACCGACAACGACCAGACGCGTTTCTCGGCGTCCAAGGCGCTGTCGCGTCCGCCGATCAACACGATGCTGGCCGGCGCCGGCTCGTGGGTCTCGAGCGGCCAGTACAACGTGTGGGGCAGCACCAGCCCGTTGCTCGATCCGCTGCGCGCCACCCAGTACGACCTGGACTACGAGCACTACTTCGATGATTCCACCGGTGCGGTCACGGCCGGCGTGTTCTTCAAGAAAGTAAATTCGTTCGTGCAGAACGTTACCTACAACAATTTCGACTTCGCCTCCATCGGCATCACCGTGCCGAACGATCCGGCCACCGGCAAGCCGTATGCGAACGGCCAGTACCAGACCTCGTACAACGCCAAGGGCGGCGACGTGCGCGGTATCGAAGCCTCGTTCACCAAGACGCACTTCCTGCCGGGCATCTGGTCGGGCCTTGGTTTCGATGCGAACCTGGCGCTGACCAACAGCAACGTGCACAACCCGACCAACCTGGCCGGCCCGACCACGTACATCGGCCTGCCGGGCTTGTCCAAACGCGTGGCGAGTGCGGCGGTGTTCTACGACAACGGCACGTTCTCCGCGCGTTTCTCGGCGAACTACCGCTCGTCGTTCCTCTCCAACACGCAGATTGCGGTCAACAACCAGTTGGTGACGTTCGCGTCCGAAACGGTGTACGACTTCCAGGCGGCCTACAACATCACCAAGCAGCTGAGCGTGGTGTACCAGATGCTCAACATGAGCAACCAGCCGACCAAGACCTACTTTGGCGGCAATCCGCAGCAGACCGGTACGATCCAGTACTTCGGACGCACCAGCTATCTGGGCGTGAACTTCAAGCTCTAAGTGAAGCAACGTGCCGGACACCCTCCCGTGGTGTCCGGCGCGCTCCCCCGGCCCGGCTCCGTTGACGATTGTGGAGCCGGGTCTTTTTCCAGGCGCGATCCCCATCGACTCGTTGCGCGGCCGTGCCGTGACGACGACACTCCACTCCCGGGAGGCGACCCTATGTTCAAGTTCACCACCGCACTACGTTCCGCCGTGATCGTTGCGGCGCTCGCGCTGCTGTCCGTGCCGTCTTTTGCGCAGGAGAAGGCCGCGACGAAACCGGCTGCGCAAGCGTCGTCGGACGTCTATTACGAAATCTTCGTGCGCGCGTTCTATGACAGCAACGGCGACGGCATCGGCGATCTCAATGGCGTCACCGCCAAGCTCGATTACATCAAATCGCTGGGCGTCAGCGGCATCTGGCTGATGCCGGTCAATCCCTCGCCGACCTACCACGGCTACGACATCACCGACTACGAAGGCATCAATCCGCAGTACGGCACGCTTGAGGATTTCAAGCAGCTGGTGGCCGAGGCGCACAAGCGTGGCATCAAGGTGGTGATGGATATGGTGATCAACCATACCAGCGACCAGCATCCGTGGTTCAAGGCGGCGCTGGATCCGAAGGACCCGCATCATGACTGGTACCTGTGGGCCAAGCCGGGCACCGACCTCAAAGCCATCAGCGCCGTCGGCGGTTCCGCCTGGCATCGCGCACCCAATGGCGCCTATTACGAAGGCACCTTCGTCGCCGCCATGCCCGATCTCAACTACGACAATCCGGCCGTGCGCAAGGCGATGATCGACGTTGGCCGCTTCTGGCTGCGGCAGGGTGTGGACGGTTTTCGCCTGGATGCCGCGCAGCATGTCTATGACGATCTGCGCACCGACATGAACGACCCCATCGCCTTGCAGAAGAACCTGCGCTGGTGGAGCGAATACCGCCGTGCGCTGGAGGCGGCCAATCCGCACGTATGGCTGGTGGGCGAGGTGGCGCGCCAGAATCCGGACGACCTCACGCCGTATATGGGTCCGCTCAATACCGTGTTCGATTTCCCCCTTGCCATGCAGCTGATCCAGAGCGTGAACCAGGAGCGCAATTTAGGTGTAGGCCGCGGGCTGCAATACACCTACGCAGCCTATCGCGAGCATGCGCATGGCGATTTCGACGATGCGCCGTTTCTCAGCAATCACGACCAGGATCGCGTGATGAGCCAGCTCGATGACAACATGGCGCATATGCGCGTGGCCGCCGCGCTGCTGCTCACGCTGCCGGGTCATCCCTTTATCTATTACGGCGAAGAGCTGGGCATGCAGGGCGCCAAGCCCGATGAGAACATCCGCGAGCCGATGCGCTGGTACCGCAACGGCAAAGGCCAGGGCACGGCGAGCTGGAAAGCCTGGAGCACCACCGACGACGCGGCGATTTCGGTGGAGGCCGAGCAAGCCGACGCCGGTTCGCTGCTCAATCTGTATCGCACGCTGATCGGCTGGCGCCAGCAGGTGGACGCGCTGCGCGACGGCGTATTGCATGACGTGCCCGCGGCCGATCCACACCTGCTGGCGTACACCTTGCAAGATGCGCAGTCGCGCGTGCTGGTGGTGCATAACCTGTCGCGTGAAGCGCGTGTGTTCGAGCTGGGTGCGGGTGCGCATGTGACGTCGGTGTTACTGCACAGCCAGGATGGCGTGGTGCTGGCGAACGGCAAGCTGACGCTGCCGCCGTATACGACCGCGATCTTGCGGTGACGTATGCCGCCTCGGGAGCCGTAAGTTGGGGTGCAAACCCCAACATTCGACAAGTCCATGCGTCCCGACGTTGGGGTTTGACCTACCCCTGCCTTGATCGAGTGCGGTTATAGTCGGGAGCCCCGCGTGACACCCCGCTCCCCGTTGCAACAAGAAGGATGGTGGATGACAACCCTGCGTAACCTGGCCGTCTATGGCCTGCTGATCGCCTCCACGTCTTGCTCGGCTTTCGCTGACCAAACTCCCGCAACGTTCCAGCTCGATCACGCCGATGCGCGCGGTATCGAGCTGGTACAGGGTAACGACCGCATCAGCGTGCGTTTCGTCGCGCCGAATGTGGTGCAGGTCCACGGCATGCCACACGGTCGCAGCACGCGTCCGGGGATCGTGATGGATCCGCATGGTTCGCGCGATCCGCTGTCGAACCTGCGCGTGCGCACTAGCGCCGATGGCGCGTCCGTAGCCAGCAAGGAGCTGACCGCCAGCTGGGACAAACGTACCGGCCGCCTCACCATCGCCGACGCGCAAGGAAAACCGCTGCTGCAGACCGATCCGGCCAGCCTGATGGATCGCCGCATCGACCTGCAGCACGACGCCGGCGATGCGCTCTACGGCATCGGCGGCTACGACGCCTTCGAGCCGGCCAAGGGCGGCTTGCTGCGCCATGGCGTGCAGATCGCCAAGGCCGGCGAGCAGGGTTATCCGGGCGGACCGTTCGTGTGGAGCACGCGCGGCTACGGCGTGCTGGTCGATACGGTCGGCGCCAAATTCGATCTGGAGGGCGATCATCTCGCGGTCAGCGGCATCAACCGCGAGGACGTCAGCTATGACGTGATCGCCGGCACCCCGCCGAAGATCTTCGCCGCGCTCGCTAGCTTGAGCGGTGCGCCGCCGATGTTTCCGAAGTGGGCAATGGGCTTCACCAACAGCCAGTGGGGCATCGACCAGCAGGAACTGCTGGCCATCGTGAAGGGCTATCGCAATCGGCACATTCCGATCGACAACTTCACCTTCGACTTCGACTGGAAAGCCTGGGGCGAGGACAACTACGGCGAATTCCGCTGGAACGAAAAGAAATTCCCGGACGGCCCCAGCGGTGCGCTGAAAACCAGCATGGACCAGCTCGGCATGCATATGACCGGCATCATGAAGCCGCGCATCCACGTCGATACGGTGGAAGGGCGCTACGCCGAGGCGCACGGGTTCTGGGTGCCGGGCAAGCCGCAGAATCCGGATTACTTCTCGCTGAAACTCGTGCGTGAGCTCGACTTCGACCAGTCCGCAGTGCGTGCGTGGTTCTTCAACGATGCGCTCAAGCATGCCTTCGACACCGGCATCGTCGGCTGGTGGAACGACGAAGCGGACGACACCAACAGCAACACGCAATTCCTCAACATGCAGCGCGCGCTGTACGAAGGCCAGCGGGCGTACACGCCGACGCGGGTGTGGTCGATCAATCGTGACTTCTATCTCGGCGCGCAACGTTATGCCTACGGCTTGTGGTCGGGCGACATCGACACCGGCTTCGACAGCATGGCCGCGCAGCGCCAACGCATGCTGAGCGCCATCGACGTGGGCGAGATGAAATGGGGCATGGATGGCGGCGGTTTCAAAGGCCATCCGGACAGCGAGAATTACGCGCGCTGGATCGAGTTCGCCGCGTTCGTGCCGATCTTCCGCGTGCACGGCACGCTGGGCGAAAAGCGCCAGCCATGGATGTATGGCGCGGTCGCGGAAAAAGCGGCGGCGGACGCCATGCGCCTGCGTTATGCGCTGATTCCCTATATCTACAGCTACGAGCGCACCGCCACCACCGAAGGCGTAGGGCTGGTGCGGCCGCTGACGTTCGACTATCCGGACGATCCGCAGGTGCGCGACGACGTGGATGCGTGGATGTTCGGCGAAAGTTTGCTGGTGTCGCCGGTGGTGGCGAAGGGACAGACCGAGAAAGACATCTATCTGCCGGCCGGGCAGTGGACCGATTACTTCACCGGCAAGATCTACCAGGGTGGCCAGACCATCCATTACGCGGTGGACAGCAAGAGCTGGAGCGACATTCCGCTGTTCATCCGCGATGGCGCGATCATCCCGACGCAGCCGGCGATGGATTACGTGGGCGAGCGGCCGGTGAGCGAGCTTACCGTGGACGTTTTTCCCGCCGGCCACGCCACGCACTTCGATTATTACGACGATGACGGCAGCACCTATGCCTACGAGCATGGCGCGTTCTATTCACAACG
>NZ_JBQCHP010000146.1:0-57618 GCF_051954575.1 Dyella sp.
CGCAATCACCGTGCCGAAGAATTTGCTGACGTTTTCCAGTTGCAGGATGTAATCGTCGTTGCCGGTCATGGCGATACCCTTATTTGCTGCGGGTGGCATGCAAGCGCACGTAATGGTTGAACAGCACCGCAAGCAGCAGCATGGCGCCGAGGAAGACGCGGTACCAGTCCGCATCGAACGAGGTGTAGGAAATGCCGATCTGCACCACGCCGAAGATCAGCGCGCCGAAGCAGGCGCCGAGCACAGACCCGTAGCCGCCGGTGAGCAGCGCGCCGCCGATCACTGCCGCGATGATCGCCTCGAATTCCTTTTGCAGGCCGCGGTCCGCCGCGGCGGAACCGACGTCGGCCACCTGTAGCATGCCGAACAGGCAGGCGCAGAACGCGGTGAATACGAACAGGCTGATCTTTACGCGCCGCACCGGCACGCCTACATTCTGCGCCGCCGCTGCATCGCCGCCGACGATGAAGATCCAGTTGCCGAAGCGCGTGCGTGAAAGCATGAATCCCGCGACCACGGCCATCAGCAGCCACCACAGCAATACCTTCGGCAGGCCGGCGACAATGGGCTCGCCGTCAGGCAATTTGTCGATCACGCCGATCTGCGCCAGCCACGTGAATACGCCATGCAACGTGCTGCCCTGGAAGAGCGCGCTCACCACCGGATCGCCGCTTACCTTCTCGCCCACGCCACTGACGATGGTGCTGTTGGAGAAATACGTGGACAGCACCAGGGTCAAGCCGCGCAATATGAACATGAAGGCCAGCGTGAGAATGAAGCTAGGCAATTTGGTGCGCATGACCAGATACCCGTTCAACCAGCCCAGCGCCATGCAGCCGGCGAAAGCGAACAGCACCGAAAGCCACATCGGCCAATGCAGGAACATCGACGGCACCGCCATCATCATGCCGGCGAAGCCGATCATCGAACCGATGGAAAGATCGAACTCGCCCGCAATCATCAGCAGACATGCGCCCACCGCGATGATGCCGAGATAAGCGGCGACCTGCGCCCAGTTCATCACGCCATCGAGATGGAACATGCCCGAGTCGCCGGCAAAGATGCCGAACAACACGAACACCAGCACCGTGCCTGCGATCGAGCCGAATTCCGGACGATTGACGAAGCTGCGCCAGGGCGACACGCGTCGTACGCGCTCATCGGCCTGCACGACGGGCTTGTCCTTGCGTGTGCCGGCCTGCATGGGGGGAGTCGTCGCGCTCATCAGGCATCTCCGGGATCAACGGTACTGGCCGGCGTACTTGGCGACCGTGTCGACGTTGTCCTTGGTGACGAAGGCAGGGCCCGAGCTGACGCCATCCTTGGTGTAGATCGGATCAAGGCCATAATCCTTCAGGCGCGCCTGGAATTTCGGATCGGCTTTCAGCGTGGCCAGGACGGCGGCTGGGTCGCGTGTGTTGTGTTCATGCGCGATCGCCAGCGCCGCGATCGACATATAGCCCTGCAGATACGGCTGCTGGTCGATCGCGAAGTTGATGTAACCCTTGCGGATACCGTCGATGATTACGCTGGAAAGATCGAACGTGGCGAAATAGACCTTGCCGGCCCGGCCCATCCGCTGCAGCGCCTGCAAGCTTGGCTCGGCCGAATTGGGTCCCAGCGCCAGGATCGCCTGCGTGTCCGGATGGTTGCGCAGATACGCGCTGACCTTGCTCGCTACCACCGTGGGATCCACACCGGAATCGATCATCGAGCTGCGCGCGTCGACGCCGAGTGCATCGGCAAAACCCTTGCAGCGCTGGAACGATGCCGCGTTGGTCGAATAGTGATTGACGCATACGAACGACTTGATGCCCGCAGCCTTGGCGCGTTCCCCCGCTTCCTTGCCGGCTGCATATTCCGGCTGGCCGATATGCATGATCGCGCCGAGCTTGCGGCTTTCCTCGGCGGTGCCGGAATTGATCGTGATCAAGGGAATGCGCTTGGCAGTCACCCGCATGGCAGGCTTGGACAACACGTCGAAATCGGAGATGTCGAAGGCGACGCCGTCGTAGTTGCGCGCCGCGGCCTGCTCGACCAGGCGCGCCATGTCGGCCAGATCGCCGTTGGGCGGGTTGCGGTAATCGACCGCAACGCCGAAATCGTCGGCGGCCTGCTTGATGGCGTTCTTTACCGTGTTCCACCACACGTCCGAGTCGGCCGCGTGGCTGATCAGCACATAGCGTTCGCCCGCATGTGGACCGGCGGCAACTGCCGCGCTGGTCGCCAGCACGCCTGCCAGCAAGGTCGAGATCCATCGCATGCGCATAGGTATCTCCCAGGGTTTCGCGGTCGGCGCTGTGCACGCCGCCGGTAGGCGAGCATAGGAATGCCGTTTCCGAAATTGCAACTTGCATTGCACAATAAAAAATTATGGAAATAATTTTCCAGGCGCGCCAGGATGGGCGCCGGACCTCCAGCGGACGGCCTGCATGGGCAAACAAAGCGCAGTCGACGAGCTGCTGCAGCGTATAGCGAGCGCATTCGAGACCCTGCCGCGGCAGCTGCAGAACGTGGCCAGCTACCTGGAGCGAGAGCGGGCCAACATCATGGTCCAGCGCATCAATGAGGTGGCCGCGGGCTGCGAGGTGCATCCTTCGGCGGTGGTGCGTTTCGCGCAGCGTTTCGGCTATTCCGGCTTCAGCGAGATGCAGGCGGTGTTCCGCAACGATTACACCGAAGGTGTGACGCCCGCACGCAGCTACCAGCAGCGCATCCGCAAGGTGATCGCCGAGGGCGAAGGCAACCTGCCGACCGCGCAGATGGCGCTGCGTTTTATCGACGCCAGCCGGATCGGCCTCGATGAACTGGCCAAATCACTGGATGCGGCGCAGTTCGACGCAGCCGTCAACCTGCTGGTGAAGGCGGAGAACATTTACGTGGTGGCGGTGCGCCGCACCTTCAGCATCGCCAGCTATATCGTCTACGCGTTGCAGCACACGCATAAGCGGGTGCACCTGGTAAGCGGACTGGGCGGCATGTACCGCGAGCAGATCCGCAGTATCGGCAAAAACGACGTGCTGATCGCCATCAGCTATCCGCCGTACGGCAAGGAAACACTGTACTGCAGCCGCGTCGCGCATCAGCACAAGGCGAAGGTGCTGGCGATCACCGACAGCGCGCTCGGCGCGCTGGGCCGTGAAGCGCACATTACTTTAATGGTGAACGAGGGCAGCGCATTCGCGTTCCGCGCACTCACCAGCACCATCTGCCTGTGCCAGGCCTTGTTCGTTGCGTTGGCCTATAGGCTTGAACTGAAAGTCGAAGAAACCACCCATCCTGGAGAATACGATGACTGAGAGTCTGCGTTCATATGCCAAGTGCCCCGCGCTGGGAACTGTTTGGGCACCAGCCAAGGAGGAGCGATGGCGTGTATGTCGATACGCAACTGAGCGAGGACACAGGATGGTGCCCAAACAGACCCAGCGCGGGGTGCTTGGCATATGAGCGCAGACTCTAGAGCCATCGGCGTTGCGCTGTTCGGCGCCGGACGCATCGGCAAGATCCACGCCGCCAACCTCGTCCGGCATCCACGCGCGCAATTGCGCTACGTGGTGGACGTGCATCAGCCTTCCGCCGAAGCGTTGGCGGCGAAACACGGCGCCAGCGTCGCAACGATGGAGCAGGTGCTGGCCGACCCGGGCATCGGTGCGGTGGTGATCGGTTCCAGCACCGATACGCATGCGGACCTGATCATGCGCGCGGCTGCCGCGGGCAAGGCGATCTTCTGTGAAAAACCGGTGGATCTGGACGTCCAGCGTGCGCATGCTTGTGCGCAAACGGTGAAGGAGGCCGGCGTTGTCTGCATGATCGGCTTCCAGCGTCGTTTCGATCCCACCTTTGCTGCGCTCAAGCAGCGCTTGGATGTGGGCGAGATCGGCATACCCGAAGTGCTGATCGTGACGAGCCGCGACCCCGCGCCGCCGCCGGCTGCCTATATCGCGCATTCCGGTGGCGTGTTCAAGGACATGCTGATTCACGACTTCGATATTTTTCGCTGGATTCTCGGCGGCGAAGCGGTCAGCGTGCATGCCACCGGCGGCTGTCCGAACATGCCGGAGGTGGCTGCCGCAGGCGACATCTCGCACGCGGCCGTCACCTTGCGCACGCGCGACGGTGCGTTATGCCAGATCAATACCTCGCGCCGCGCTGCCTATGGCTACGACCAGCGCTTTGAAGTGCTCGGCAGCAAAGGTTTATTGCAGGCAGGCAATGTGCGCCCGACGGAAGTGGTCGCGTGGAGCGAACAGGCGATCAGCAGCGACAAGCCGGAGGCGTTCTTTCTGGAGCGCTATCGCGCGGCCTATGCGCTGGAAATCGAGCATTTCTTCGATGCGCTGGTGAACGGCACGCCGGTGCGCACCACGATCGAGGACGGCATCAAGGCGTTGGAGCTTGCGGAGGTGGCGACGCAATCGTGGCGCGAGGGCAGGGCTATCGATTGCTCGATTTAGTTCTGGTCATGTGTTGGTGTGAAAACCCTGAAATATCCTGCTTAACTTAGTGCTTTTCCTCAACAAAAACGAAGAATTACATACTGACGCATTGCTAAGAAAAGCCACGTCGTCATTCCGGCGAAGGCCGGAATCCATGCTTCGTGCTGGCGATGGATTCCGGCTTTCGCCGGAATGACGGTGAGGTTATAGGGAAAGTTGATGCGGGATACATGGTTTGATTATTTCGCTCAACATATTGAACGAAAACGTGGGACATCTCAGGATGCAAACCCCAACATCGAGATATATCTGCGCATCAGGTGTTGGGGCTCGCACCCCAACCTACGTCACCACTGCGTGCGGTTGGGCAGCAGGCCCTTCAATTCCGCATCGGTAAGGTTGCGCCATTGACCAGGTTTCAAATGGCCCAGCTTCACGTTGATGATGCGCACGCGGCGCAGCTGCGTAACCCGATAACCAAACGCCGCCGCCATCAGGCGAATTTGCCGGTTCAGTCCCTGCGTCAGCACGATGGCGAAGCCGAACTTGGCGATCTTGCGGGTACGGCAGGGCCTGGTCATCTGGCCGTGGATGCGCACGCCTTTCGCCATGCCGGCCAGGAACTCGTCGGTGACCGGTTTGTTCACCGCCACGAGATACTCCTTCTCGTGCTGGTTCTCCGCACGCAGGATTTCATTGACGATGTCGCCATTGCTGGTCAAGAGGATCAAGCCTTCGGAATCCTTGTCCAGTCGGCCGATGGGAAAGATGCGTTCCTGGTGATCGACGAAATCGACGATGTTGCCGCTCACGCTGCGATCGGTGGTGCAGGTGATGCCGACTGGCTTGTTCAGCGCAATATAGACGGCGCGCTTGGCCGCCGGCGTGCTGGCCAGGATGCGCGCACGGACGATCTCGCCATCGACGCGAACTTCGTCCCCTTCCAGCGCTTTCGCACCGGTCGTGACGACTTCGCCATTGATGGTGACACGCCCGGCCAGCAGCAACTCGTCCGCTTCGCGGCGCGAGCACAGGCCTGCTTCGCTGATGTATTTGTTGACGCGCATGAAGATGACGCGTTACGAACGCAAACCCGCGCCACGCTTGAGCAGGCTCAATGCCAAGTACGACAAGCCGATCACGAACAGCAGCATCACCCCGAACGCCACGCCGATGTGCACGTCGCTGATGCCGAGCACGCCGAAGCGGAATGCGTTGACCATGTAGAGGATCGGATTGATGCGCGAAATCGCCTGCCACGGTTCGCTGAGCATGTTGACCGAATAGAACACGCCGCCGAGATAGGTAAGCGGGGTGAGCACGAAAGTGGGAACCAGCGCGATATCGTCGAACTTCTTCGCGTAGATCGCATTGACGAACCCGGCCAGCGAAAAGATCGTTGCGCCGAACAGCACCGACAACACGGTGACGCCGATGTTCGCCACGTGCAGGTGCGTAAAGAACAGCGCGATCAGCAGCACCAGCAGGCCCACCACCAGGCCGCGCGTCACCGCGCCGGTCACGTAGCCGAGCAGGATCACCCAATTGGGCATGGGCGATACCAGCATCTCCTCCACCGAACGTTGGAACTTCGCGCCGAAGAACGAACTGGAGATGTTGCCGTAGCTATTGGTGATGATGCTCATCATCACCAGGCCCGGCACGATGTATTGCATGTAGGTGAACTCGCCCTGGATGTTGCCGATGCGGCTGCCGATCAGCTTGCCGAAGATCACGAAGTAAAGCGTCATGGTGATCGCGGGCGGAATCAGCGTCTGTGTCCAGATGCGCATGATGCGCACGATCTCGCGCCGCACGATGGTCTTGAGCGCGACCATGTTGCCGGAAAGATTGCTCATGCCGCTTTCTCCTTGGAATCCTGCCGGCCGGGTTCTTGCCGGCCGCTTTCGACCAGGCGCACGAACAACTCTTCCAGGCGGTTGGTCTTGTTGCGCATGGAAATCACGGTGATGCCGTGCGCGGTAAGTGCGTCGAACAGCGCGTTCATCGCCTGCGTGCGCGGCATTTCCGCTTCCAGCGTGTGATCGTCGATACGGCGGAAGGCGATGCCGGGAAGGCTGGGCAGTTGCTCCGGCATGTTGTTCACGTCGAACACGAAGGTTTCCACGTCCAGCTTCGACAGCAGCAGCTTCATCGAGGTGTTTTCCACGATGGTGCCGTGATCGATGATGGCGATGTTGCGGCAGAGCTGTTCGGCTTCCTCCAGGTAATGCGTGGTGAGGATCACCGTGGTGCCAGCCGCGTTGATGCCGCTGACGAACTGCCACATGGAGCGGCGGATCTCGATGTCCACGCCGGCGGTCGGTTCATCGAGGATCAGCAGGCGCGGCTCGTTCATCATGGCGCGCGCGATCATCAGGCGACGCTTCATGCCGCCGGACAACATGCGCGCCTGGTCCTGCGCCTTGTCCCACAGGCGCAGCTCCTTCAGGTACTTCTCGGCACGCTCGGCCGCCGTCTTGCGTGGGATGCCATAGAAGCCGGCCTGGTTCACGCAGATGTCGAACGGTTTTTCGAACTGGTTGAAGTTGATCTCCTGCGGCACCAGGCCGATCAGCTTCATCGCTTCATTGCGTTGTTTGTTCACCGACACGCCGAAGATGCGCGCATCGCCGTCGGTGGAATTGACCAGCGAGGACAGGATTCCGATGAGGGTGGATTTGCCGGCGCCGTTTGGGCCCAGCAGGGCGAAGAAATCGCCGGGCTGTACCGTGAGGTTGATGCCTTTGAGGGCCTGGACGCCGTTGCCGTAGGTCTTGCGCAGGTTTTCGACGACCAGTGCGGGTGTAATGGTGGACATGGGCTGCACCGTAGGGGCTAGCCCCTTATTATAGCGGGCCTTGTCCCGACGACCCGTTCGGCCGGGCGCACTGACCGTTTCTTCCCGGATAACTCCTGCATGGCCGAACATTTCACCCTCCGCCTCGTCGACAGCCACATGCTGGCACCGCAGGTGCGCCACCTGGCTTTCGAACGCGCCGACGGACAGCCGCTTGCCTTCATTCCCGGCCAGTTCCTGCAGATCCATTTCCATTACGACGACGGCACCGCCACCAAGCGCAGCTATTCGATCGCCACCGTGGGTGACGGTCACTCGCCGGTGCAACGCATCGAAATAGCCGTCAGCTACGTGGAAGGCGGCGCCGCCACCAAGCTGCTCAGCGGCTTGAACATCGGCGATACCATCGAGGCCAGCGGCCCGTACGGACGCTTCTGCCTGCAGGACAGCGATACGCATCCGCGCTATCTGCTGCTGGCCACAGGCACCGGCGTCACGCCATACCGCGCGATGCTACCGGCGTTTGAAAAACTGCTGGCCAACGGCGATCGCGAGGTGGTGCTGCTGTACGGCGCGCGCAACGAAACAGAGCTGCTTTACGGCGAAGAATTCGAGGTATTCGCGCAGACGCATCCGGGCTTCTCGTTCTACGGCTGCCTCAGCCGCCAGCCGCGCGCCGTGCCGCGTCCGAATGACCGGCCGGGCCACGTGCAAAGCGTGCTCGCCGAACTGCAGCCTTCCGCCGGCCGGGACATCGCTTACCTCTGCGGCAATCCCAACATGGTCGACGCGGGCTTCAATGCGCTGAAGGAATTCGGCTTGCCGGTGCCGCAGATCCGGCGCGAGAAATACATCTCCTCGCGTTGATCGTCATTGCACGAAAAATTTCACACTGAGACTCAAGTGCGACGGATTCTCGCCGATACAACCAGTGCGAGGATGCACAGCCCCTCGCGAACGTCATAGCCCCGACGTTCCGGCCCCAAAACACAGCTGCGAAACCGTCCCACCGCCCTCGGGACGGCGAAGCTCTGCGTCCACCGGCCGGATGCCACTGTGACGGATTGCCAACATCACCCACGCCGGCCGGTAATCCGTCCAACGCTTTGTTTCACAAGGAATTCACGCAACCTATACATTTGCCGCCGCGAAGCACACGCACAGGCTTTTTGACGCCCAAAACCTATCATTAGTGTGATGAGCTTGGCATTTCCAAGACATGCATCGGCGGAGGCTCTTAAGCGCCGGTGCACCGCTGCCGATGGTGCCTTCAGGTGCGCGCAGATGCGCGTATACCGGTGGAGGGCAGCATTATGCGTGGGATGCGTTGGCTTGTTCTGGCGGGTTGTTCCGTAGCCATGGTATTTGCGTCGCCTGCCGCGACGGCGGGCGGGGGCGGAACGATCACTTTTGTCGGTGCCGTCGTGGAACCGACTTGCAGTGTTGCAGGCACACCTGGTGACTTGAATCTGGTCGCCAGTGCTGCCCAAGTGCATCCGGCACTTCAGCGAAGCTGCTCCGAATCAACTGCCGCTACGACCGCAACGGCGGGTGCGAACGCCAGGCCTTACGAGGTCAACGTCGTGCATCTGTCCGAGGCCGAGCCGGATCAGGTGCTCAAGTATTTCGCCAACTATGTTCGCGCTGCCCAGCCCGGCTCGGCGGATCCGGTGTTGCTGACGCAGACCTACGAGTGACGCTTCGTATCTATCGACGCACGGCGCGGAAAACTTGAGCCGTGCGCTTGCAGTGGAAGAAATTCCACAGTTTCACAGCGATCACATTTGAGTGGTTTTGACGTGATGGCAGGGTACGCCGGTGGGATTGTCCTGGGGACTTGACCCTTGAAAGCACGGCTTGACGCCATTTCGTAGCGGCGTGGTATTCGTGCGAATGGTGTTCGTCGCTGGTGCCGGAACGATGGGCTGGCCCACAGCGCTGCGCTCGGGCGTCTTGTCGGCGCGAGGTAGCGCTTTTGCGTGAGGCGCCGCCTGTGCATGCACCATGCCGGCAAAAGCCATGCTCAGTGCAACGATGATGATTTTGTTCATGGCGTTTTCCTGCGATAGCTGGTGAGCGTTGATGGCTCGACAGGTGGCAAACCTTCTATTGATATAACAGCGTGAAGGTTGCCGATGCCTGCAATGTTCCTGGCGTGACTGTACCGGTCCGGTAATAGCGCGCGAAGAACGAGATGTTGCTGGCACCGGTGGATATGCTACCGACACTCTGTGGCGTTCCGAACGTAACGGGATTGCTCGATTTGTTGAGTACCTGAACGCCTACGCCTGCACTGCTTCCACCGGTAGGCGTCAGCACGCCCGGAATACCGGAGGCAGTGCCGTTATAGTCGAGCTGAACGGACAAGTTCGCGCCCGAAGCGCCGCTCGGACAGTTCAGTGCAATAGCAAACGGAATGGTGCCCGCCGTGGCGCCCGTGCTGCCCAGTGCCGAGGTACTGATGGCCGGAAGGGTGACGTTCACCGGGTTGGTGGTCACCGAGCACGCAGGATTAATGACAATGTTGACCGGGTTGCTTAAGGAGAAGGCCACGATTTGTGCCGTAGAGGTTCCGCCACCGTCGGCGAGTGATTGGAATTGCCAATAACCGAGCGTGCCGGCCGGAACCGTGCTGTTGCCGAACGATCCGGTCACGACCAACTGCAATTGCGTGCTGACGCTGAACGTGTAGTTGGCGGTGCCCTGCGGACAGTACCAACCAAATCGACTGAAGTAGTTGCAGCCGGATACGCCGGTGTTCATGACGCCGTTGGGCCAGGGCACCAAGGTATTGCCGCCGCGTACGATCTGGTACGAAATTCCGGGGATGCCAGTCGGAAAGGTGGTCACGCCAGCCGCTGGGGTTGCACCCACGTTGTTGACGATGCCGTCAGGGACGTTGCCGGCGCAGTCGTAAATCGGCGATGGACTGGTCGACGTCGCCGACGAGGTTGCTATGACAGTACCGATAGCGGTGTTCGCGGCCACCGAAACGGTGGAAGGCAAGCTGAAGCTGGTCGTTCCCTGCGCCCCTGGAGAGTTGTTGTCCAACATGCATCCGCTGGTCTGTGCATCCGCCTTGCCTGTTGGCAGCAGACTCAGCGCCAACAGCAAACACAGCAATCCACACCAGCTTATGCTCTGGCGGCTGATGCGCAGGCGGTGCGAGAGGAGTCGCCTCATGATGGTCTCCGAATGGCAACGGCTGCATCCGTTTTCATGAAGCCGTGAACGGTGGCGTATCTCATGGCTTTGTTGCCATTACAACGCCAGGCGTGGTCATCGAGCAGGTCACACTTATCTCCTGCACCCGTGTTTGCTTGTTCGCGGCTCGGTCCGCCAACTTATAGGGGAACGAACAGGAATGATCGGCACCGTTGTCATCCTGCCAGCGCGCCGTCAGTTGACCGGCTGATCCGACGCCACGCAGCAGGATCTGCCCGCCCTGGCCGACCACGCCCATGGAGGCGCCGTTGTCGTCGAACACTTCGCTGCCGAAGGGCAGGGTTTGGCCATTTTGCAGGCGCGCCCGAACGATCAGTGTGCGCCCGCTCTTCGTCTTGAACTTCATCATCACCACGGCGCCGGCATACGGCGCTACTTGCGCGCTGGTAGCGTCGAGCTGCACGTTCAGCGGCAGCCCCTGCGGCTCGATCTGGATGGTGTTGAGCTGGTAAGGCGTCAGATACGGCACCACCGCGTAGCCGAAGCGATCGACGCGCGCGCCGGGGGCATTGGTCAGGCGCGCGCCGGCGGCGTTCGGCAGATAGACGATGCCTACCGTGCCGCCGATTGGTTGCCCGAAGGTGACGCCGCCGGAATGCGCGATCACCGATCCGCTCACGTTCACCGATGCCTGCGAATAACCACTGCCGTCGCCATAGCTTGCATTGAATACGGCGAACGGACTGCGGTAACCCATATTCACCGAGCCGGCATTGCCGCCGCCGACGCCGGCGTGCGTCGCCGTGGCGCCGTAGTAGAACTGGTTGTCGCGGCCCAACGTGCCGTTCACCATCGCTTGCTCTTGCGAACCGGTCTGCTGGTCGTGGTTGAGACTCAGCATGAAGGTCGGCGAATGTTCGCTGTGACCCAGCGGCAGCGAGAAATTCACAAAGAATTGGTTGTCGTGATGACCCAGCGGATCCACCGAGCGCGTGGCGGAGATGCCGTAGCTGATCTGGTGGAAGTGATTGTTGTAGCCGATCTGGAATTGCGTGTCGTTGCCGCGCTGGTTCCAGTAATTGCGGGCTGTCACGTTGGCGTAGAGCGAGCCGCCCCTTTCTCCCAGCGGCTGAGTGAGCGACAGCGTGAAATTGCTACGCTGCCGCTGCACGCCCGTCGCCGAAAAAATCGGATTGGTCGTGAATGCGCTGCCGGTAAGCGCAGCTTGCTGGGCTTGCGTCAACAGGCTTTGTGCTGGCACGCCGTCGACCGTCGATACGGTTGTCTGTGGCACGACTTCGAAGGCATTGATGCCTTCGCGCACATACGCACGCGCCTGCTCCGCCTGGGTGAGGCTAAGAAAGCCGCCGGTGGAGTAGCGATAAGCGGCGACCGACAGCGTCGTATGTGTCGCGGTGATAATTTTGCTGTATGTAATCCGCGCGCTCTGGCCGGACTGGGTCGAGTAACCCGGTATGTGCGCATTCGCGTGGGTGATATCCACCGCGAAGGCGCCGTAGTGCGTGTTGAAGCCAACGCCCGCCAGCAACGCGCCATAGCCTTGCGAACCTGCAATACCGGCATAGCCCGTCAGCAGGTTGCTGAAGCCGTGCTGGATCGTCGCCTGCAGCACGGCAGGCTTGGACTTGATCGTCGCATCGCGCAATTGCCCCGCGGCCACGTCGAAGCGAGTGATACCGGGACGCATCAGTTGCGCCACCGCAGCGTACGGCACGGTAAACGTGGTGACGTGGCCATCCGCTTCCGTCACCGTGACCAGCAGGTTGCCGCCATAACCGGTCGGGTAGAGATCGTTGAGCGTGAACGGACCGGGCGCCACGGTGGTTTCGTAAAGCACCATGCCATTCTGCCGCACGGTCACCTTGGCATTGGTCTGCGCAACGCCATGTACCACCGGCGCGTAGCCCTGCAAGGATTGCGGCAACATGCGATCGTCGGTACCGAGCTGTACGCCGCGGATACCGTAGCTGTCGAACACGGCGCCATCGGTGTAGCTATCGCCAAGGGTCAGCTGGGCACGCAGCGAGGGCAATGCGCGCTGTACGTACGTATTGATGCTCTGCCAGTGACGACGCGCCGGCGTACCAGCGGCGGCCGACTGCCAGGTAACGGTGGCATCTTCGCGGAAATACCAGCGCGCGATATTGAAGCCGCTGTTCAATCCCAGGAACGACGTAGTTTGCGTCTGGCCTTGGGAGGCAGTGCGATACGAGTTGAAGTTGTAGTTCAGCAGCGCGGCTGGCACGCCGGCATCCCAATATTCCGGGCTGACATAGTCGCGAGCCATTTGGCCGAGATAAGCCTGCGGCACGCTGGCGTCCAGGCGCAGCTGCGTCATGTCGAACGTCGTCGTCGCATCGGGGATCAGGCTGCCCAGGCTCACGCACGCCTTCGGGTCGCTCAGTTGCGCTTTGATCTCATCGGAGAGTTTGGCCGGATGGAGCTTGAGCTGATCGAGCAGGTCGCGATCCACGCAGGGCGTGGCGCTGGCATTGGGCGATGGGGCGGCAAAGCGTACGTCGCGACGACCGACCCAGGTTTTATTGAGATAAATATCGGTGTTGTAGCTCCCCGGCAGTATCGGGTTGCCATGTTCGAAACGCGACAGGTCGGTCGTGTTCTGGCCTGAACCAGACAGCAGGTTGCGATCGAAGTCGGCATAGCCACTGCTGGCGCTGGCATCCGCCCCATTGGCGGCTGCAGCAGCCGGATCACGTGAAGCAGCCGCCGCCGCGGCATTCGTCCAACCGCTTAGGGCTGCGGCAATGAACGCGCACAGCAAAATCTGGCGACACACACCATGTCTGGGCGCTGCATGCGCCGCATGGAGTGCGGGCCGGTGGGTCACGGCGCGACACTACCTTTGAAGGCGACAGTGGCGCCGAAATCATTGATGCAGTTGTAGGCGATCGACGTGCCAGCCGCCGGCGCTGTCGCCAGCCCCTTGATCTTCAGGCGCAGCGTGCCGAACGGATCGACCATGCCGATGTCGGTGCTGTACGCCTTGTCGTCGACCGTCAGCGACGCCTGGACGACCGTGATGTGATACGGCGTGGGATTGTGCACTTCCAGTGCATAGCCTTGCCCATCGGCAACAGCCTTCCAGCTCACCTGTTCGGGCGCCTTGTTGGCATCGCCCGGCAGGTTGGCCGGACGGTAAAAGAATTTGAGCCGCGAACGAATCGCGAACTGGAGGGTGTTCTTGCCCGCGTACTGAGGGCCGCTGGGCTTGGGCGGTATTTCCAGCACGTTGAGCCAGAACAACGACTCGCGATCGCTGGGAAGGTTTGCGGGCGTGCCGACGATGCGCAGGTTCTGATCCTTGCTCACCTCCATGCGAAACAGGGGTGGCGTGATCAGAAACGGTGCCTTGGCCGTGTTCGGCGTGGAATTGGGATCGCCGTCATCAATCCATGCTTCGACCAGCGCCGGATGAGGATTGTTGTTGGTCAGGCGTACCGTGACCTCGCCTTCCTGCGCTGAAAACACCACGCGCGTGCCGGCAATCAGCACGTTGGCGCTGGCCGCCGTAGCGGTTAAAGAGAGCGCGATCAAGGCTGCGCGTGCTGCGCACAGAAGGCTTTTCATCGGGTGGTCCTGTCAGGCCAGTGCGCCGCGGCCGGCGATAAAGCAAGTGCTGCGACCACGGCACATGGCCGCAGCACCGGTTCTACTTATTAGTTATAGGTAAGCGTGAAGCCGACGGACGACGACACCAGACCCGCGGTGGTGCTGGTCGAGTTGGTGATGTACTGGGCCGTCAGTTGCGTGCTGCCCGCACCGGTGGCGATCGCGATGGTGGGCGCGTTGGTGCCGGTGTTGGTGTTGATGGCGGCACCGGAGCTGTTCAGCAACTGGATCTCGACGTTCGAGTTGTTGCTCGTGAGCGAGTTCTTGAGGTTGCCGGTGGTGGTGTCGATGTTGGTGCCGCTGAACGCCATCGCCGCGCTCACCAGATTGTTGTCGCACGAGCTCAGCGCGATGGTGAACGGGGTTGCGCTGGAGGTGAGCGCGGTGCCCGAGGTGCTGGCGAATGCCGACGTGGCGACGGTCGGCAGAGTGACCGTGCTACCGCCGTTGACGGTGATGACGCAGGTGTCCTTGTAGACCTTGCCGGTGAAGTTGATCGTGCCGGTGGAAGCGGCGGATGCAGCCTGCGAAGCAAACGCTGCGATGCCGAAACCGGCGATCAGGGCAGCGTTGAGTAGCGTTTTTTTCATTGCGGATTCCTTGGAATGCGTGTGTCGAAAGGATTGCAGTGTTCGGTAAAGTCTTACGGTGGGCCGGGCGTTTTCCCGCCCCCTCACGGGCAGGCCCACGCCTCGCAGCCACTCAGCAACATTCAGGCCAAAGCGTGACCCTCATCACATTGTCGGAGAAATCCGGCTTATTTCCTACACATCTCCTACACGTTTCAAAAACATTTCCGGCTTTCTGTCGGGAAAAAGTGTGAACTGGTTCTCCTGACAGCGCGGGACACCGTCAAAAAGTGACGAGAAACGTCAAAGGCGTTACGCGATTTACACGCCGATCGGCCGGGCGTGTAAAGGATGCTTGACGTTCTCTGGGTCGTGGGTTTAGCCTATGTAAAGCAAACTTTACACGGGGAAGGGATCATGCCGCGGTTCTCGCAAAAGCAGTACGAAGGGCGCGTGCTCGTCGCCATGGCGCTGTACACGCTATGCATGCTGGTCGAGTGGCCGCTGGTGCGGACGGTAGTCACCCTGCCGCTGAAATGCCTGCTGGCGCTGGTACCCGTGTTGCCAATGATCTACGTGATCGTGCTGATGGCGCGCCGCATTCGCGACAGCGACGAGCTCGAGCGGCAGATGCATCTGATCGGGCTGGGTATTTCCACGGCGGTGGTGGGCGCGGCTAGCCTGATCGGCGGGTTCCTCAGCGTCGCCAATGTCCTGAAGCTGGATGGTTCGATCCTGATCTGGGTTTTTCCCGGCCTGATGTTTTGCTACGGCCTGGCTCGCTGGCAGGTGGCGCGCCGCTATGGCATGGGAGCGTTCTGCGAAAGCGACGCCGGCGCGAGCAAATACGCATTGTTCGTGCTGGCCGGAGGCGTGCTGCTGTTGGTCGCATGGCTTGGCCGCGCAACGTTGGATGATGTGCGGTCGGGATTTCTGTGCGGTGCCGGTGCGGGCTTGATGGCGCTGGGCGCCGCGCTTTTCGTGGCGCAGCGCCGGCGTCGTGCGCGGAGTGGCGAATGAGCGGCATGCAGCGCGTCGAATGCCTTGCGGGAACGTTGCGGGCATCATGAACAACCTGATCCGCGAATTGCGCGCCGAACGCGGCTGGTCGCAGGCCGAGCTTGCGCAGCAACTGGATGTATCGCGACAAACCATCAACGCCATCGAGACCGGAAAATACGATCCCAGTCTGCCGTTGGCCTTCAAGATCGCACGCCTGTTCGGCATGCCGATCGAAATGATCTTTGTGCCGGAAGAGGAGTGAGGGAAACATGGCCTTGAAGGCGAGAACCGTTTTTCGCATCGTGGTGGTCGCCGCAGCGGTGGGGGTGCTGGCGTACCAGCATTGGCATCGCGCGGAGCCGCCCGCTACGCCCGCGGCGGATGTGGCGCCGATCACCACGCAAACCGAAACCAAGGAGCCCTCGCAGCCGCCACGCACCTGGCAGCGCGGCTCGCTCACGTTCAAGCCATGCGAACTGAGCCGTCCCGGCAGCGGCGCGCGGGCGCAGGCGTGGTGCGCCACGTTCGAGGTGCCGGAGAACCGAGACGATCCGCACAGCCGCCGTATCGGCCTGAAACTGGCGATTGCACGCAGCGAAGCGCAAGTGCCCGCGCCGGATATGGCGGCCTTGCTCGCGGGCGGTCCCGGCGAAGCGGCGACCGAGGCGTGGCTGCTGGTGGCCCCCGCCTTCGGCGCCGTGCGCAAGCATCGCGATGTATTGCTGCTGGATCAGCGCGGCACGGGCGGCTCCAATCCGCTCAGCTGCAAGAGCGCGGAGCAAGCCTCCTCCGAAGACAACGCCATCACGCTGGACCTGGACAAGGTACGCAAAAGCGTCACCGCGTGCCTGGACGAAGTGAAGCAGAAGGCCGATCCGCGCTACTACACCACCACCATCGCGGCGCAGGATCTGGAAGACGTGCGCAAGGCGCTGGGCTCGCCGCAACTGGACCTGGTCGGCGTGTCCTACGGCACGCGCATGGCGCAGCAATATCTCAAGCACTATCCGGACAGCGTGCGCAGTGTCGTGCTCGATTCGGTGGTGCCCAACCAGGTGGTGCTTGGCCAGGATTTCGCGCGCAATCTCGACGATGCGCTGAAAAAGAATTTCGCCAACTGCGCTGCCGTGCCCGCCTGCAAGCAGCGCTTCGGCGATTCCATGCAGACGCTGTACCAGCTGCGCGATGCCCTGCGCGCGAACCCGCACAAGGTGAGCTTTCGCGATCCGGAAACCTATGAAACGGTGGTGCGCCCCTTGAGCGAATTTTCGCTCGCCAGCGTGGTGCGCATGTTTGCCTACCAGCCGGAAACGGCCGCGCTGCTGCCGCTGTCGATCAACGCTGCTGCGCATGGCGATGTGGGCCCTTTGCTGGGCCAGGCGAAGATTCTCAGCGGCGACCTCAGCGGCGACATGAACAACGGCATGTCCATGAGCGTGATCTGCAGCGAAGACGCCGACCTGTTGCAGCCACAGCCGCAGGATCAGAACACCATGCTCGGCAATCATCTCATCGAGGCACTGAAAGCGCAGTGCGAGGTATGGCCGCATGGCACGCGACCGGCCGATTTCCACGCGCCGTTGAAAAGCGACAAGCCGATCCTGCTGCTGTCCGGCGAACTCGATCCGGTGACGCCACCGCGCTATGGCGAGCAGATCCTGCCCGGTTTGTCCGACGCCAGGCAACTGGTTTTCAAGGGACAAGGCCACTCCCTGCTCAGCCGTGGCTGCATGCCGCAACTGCTCGGCAAATTCATCGATAAACCCGATCCTAAGCAACTCGATGCACGCTGCCTGGACAAGCTGGGCGGCACGCCGGCATTCATCGATTTCAATGGAGCGTCGCCATGATCGAAGTGAAGGATCTGCACAAGCAGTTCGGCGAAGTCAAAGCCGTGGATGGCGTGAGCTTCACCGCGCGTGACGGCGAAATCACCGGCCTGCTCGGCCCGAACGGCGCCGGCAAGACCACCACCTTGCGCATGCTTTACACGCTGATGCAACCCGATCGCGGCCAGGTGCTGGTCGATGGCATCGATGCGGCGCGCGATGCCGAGGCCGTGCGCCGCCGGCTTGGCGTGCTGCCCGATGCCCGCGGCCTCTACAAGCGCCTCACCGCACGCGAGAACATCGACTATTTCGCGCGCCTGCAAGGCATGGACGAGCGGTTGATCCGCGCGCGGCGCGAGCAATTGATCCAGGCGTTGGGCATGGACGATATCGCCGACCGGCGCATCGAGGGCTTTTCGCAGGGCCAGCGCGTGAAGACCGCGATCGCGCGGGCGCTTGTCCACGATCCGAAGAACGTGATCCTGGACGAACCCACCAACGGCCTGGATGTGATGGCCACGCGCAGCATGCGCACTTTCATGCATCGCCTGAAGGACGAAGGGCGTTGCGTGCTCTTCTCCAGCCACATCATGCAGGAGGTGGCGGCATTGTGCGACCGCATCGTGGTGATCGCCCACGGCCGCGTGGTGGCGGATGAAACACCCGACGCGCTGCGTGCGCAAACCGGCGAAGCCAATCTCGAGGACGCCTTCGTGAAGATCATCGGCAGCGAAGAGGGGCTGGCGGCATGAGAACCACGCTCACTGTGTTCTTCAAGGAAGTGAAGGAAAACCTGCGCGACCGGCGCACGGTGCTCAGCGCGCTCATTTTCGGGCCGTTGCTGGGGCCGTTCGTGTTCATGCTGATCACCAACAGCCTGCTCACGCGCGAGTTGAACAAGGCCGACCAGCCGATCAGGGTGCCGGTGATTGGTGCACACTACGCGCCCAACCTGATCGCCGCACTCAAGCAGGACGGCCTGGTGCCGTTGCCACCCGTCGCCGATCCCGACATGGCGGTGCGCAACCGCGATGCCGAAGCGGTGCTCCGCATTCCCGAAGGATTCGGCAAATCCTGGCGCAAGGGCGAAACCTCGCAGGTCGAACTGATCTTCGACTCCTCGCAGAGCGATACCGGCGGCTCAATCGGAAGGCTGCGCTCGATGCTGGAGAACTACAGCCGCCGCCAGGGCGTGATGCGGCTGGTGGCGCGCGGTCTTTCGCCCACCATGATGGCGCCGATCTCGATCGATCAGCGCGACCAGTCCACGCCGCAATCGCGCGCGAGTTTGATCTTCGGCTTGCTGCCGTACTTCTTTGTGCTCACCGTGTTCGTAGGCGGTATGTCATTGGCGAACGACCTCACCGCAGGCGAGCGCGAGCGGCAGTCGCTGGAGCCGCTGTTCGTCAATCCCGTCTCGCGCTGGAAGATCCTGCTCGGCAAGCTGGCCGCCATCTGCGCGTTCTCGCTGGCCAGTTTGTTTATCAGCGTGATCGCGTTCGCCGTATGCGGCCGGCTGATACCGGCCGAGCGCTTAGGTATGGTGATCGACCTGGGCTTCTCCTTCGCCTGGCGCGTGGTGTTGATGATGCTGCCGTTGGTGATGCTGCTGGCCGCGCTGCAAACCCTGGTCGCCGCATTTGCGAAAAGCTATCGCGAAGCACAGACCTACCAGAGCATCCTGATGATGGTGCCGGTGATTCCTTCCATGCTGTTGGCGGTGATGCCGATCAAGATCGCCGACTGGATGTACGACGTACCGTTGCTTGGCCAGCAGATGGGCATCATGCGCCTGCTGCGCGGGGAAGGTGTGTCGGCGCTGCAGCTCACGCACGTCGTGGTGGCGGGTGTGGTGGTGGCGGTGCTGGTGGGATGGCTCACGACTTGGGTGTACCGCTCGGAGCGATTGGCCATTTCCGCGTAGGTTGGGATGCAGGGCTACGAGAGCCATGCGGCAACGTTGTCCGGATGTTCCAGATGCAGGTGATGTCCGCCATCCATATGGGTGGTGATGAGGCGCGGCACGTTGCGTGCGCGCGCTTCCATCATTGCGCTGGGCAAATACGGCGTCACGGGTCTGGCCAGCAATAGCGCGGTAGGTGCCTCGATGCCGGCGATAAGCGCCTGGATCTGCGCTTCGGCCAGGCGCACGGCGCTGGGCCGCGTCAGGCGTGGATCGCTGCGCCAGCGATAGCCACCGTCGACGGCGGCAAGCCCGCGCTCGACGATCGGGCGCGCCAACTCTGCACGCAGGCCGCTGGCGACCGTGCGCGCGCTGATCGCCTGCTCCACGCTTGCAAACACCCGCAGCGATTTGCCGTTCGGTGTTGGCGCGGCATAGGCGTCGCGAAAGCGCTGCAAGGTACTGGCGCCGTCATCGCCCAACGGGCCGAGTCCTTCGATCAGAAAGAGACGATCGATACGCTGCGGTGTCGCGGCCGCCACCAGCGAGGCGATGCCTGCGCCCAGCGAATGGCCGAGCAGGGTGTAGCGTTCCAGTCCCAGCGCCTCAGCTGCGCTGACCACCGCGCTGACGTAGTCGACGTAGTGATAGCTGATGCCGGCCGGCAGATGGCTGGAATGTCCGTGTCCGGGCAATTCCAGCGCGATGAAGCGGAAGCGTTCGGCGAGCTTCGGCGCCAGCAAGGCAAAGCTGCCGGCGTTGTCGAGCCAGCCGTGCAGGGACAGCAGCGGCGGCGCATCGGCGTCGCCCCAGATCTGCGCGGTCAGCACGAGGTGATCGGACAGACTGATGCGTTGCTCGAGCGGCGCATGCGCGCGCATCACGACTTCTCGCGCGGCGAACATTCGGGCCATCCCTGCGTGTGGCGCAGCACCAGTGCGGCGAGGGATGCGACCTGCTCGTCGCTGTCGTTGAGCGCCGGAATGTAGCGCAGGCTTTCGCCACCGGCCGCGCGGAAGAATTCGTCGTTCTGCATGGCGATTTCCTCCAGCGTTTCCAGGCAATCCACGGCGAAGCCGGGGCAGGCGACATCCAGCCGCTTGATGCCTTCCCGCGCCAGCCGCCGCACTGTTTCATCCGTGTACGGCTGCAGCCAGGGCTCGCGTCCCACGCGCGATTGAAAACTTACGACCAGCCGCGATTCGTCCAGTTCCAGCCGCTCGCGCAGTTTCCGCGCGGTGACGTGGCATTGGTGGAAGTATGGATCGCCGGCATCGATATAGCGCTGCGGAATGCCATGGAACGACAACAGCAGCGTATCGCCACGGCCATGCTGCGCCCACCAGCGTTCGATCGACTGCGCCAGCGCTTCGATATGGCCGGGATCGTCGTGGTAATCGTTGACGATGCGCAGCTCCGGCGGCCAGCGCAGTTGCTTGAACGCGTCGGCGGCTGCATCGATCACCGAGCCGGTCGAGGTGCCCGAATATTGCGGATACAACGGCAGCACCAGCAGACGGCGCACGCCCTCGCGCTGCATCTGCTCGATCTGCTCACGCACCGATGGCGCGCCGTAGCGCATGGCCAGGCCCACGCGGACGGGGCCTTTGACGAGCCGACGCAAGATGTCCTGCAGGGCCAGCGTCAATTTTTCGGAACCGGCGCGCAACGGAGAACCTTCTGCAGTCCAGATCCGCGCGTAGGCATGCGCCGAACGCGCCGGCCGGATGCGCAGGATGACGCCGTGCAAGACCAGCCACCACAGCCAGCGCGGATATTCGATGACACGCGGATCACCCAGGAATTGGGCCAGATACGGACGCAGCGCGCTCGCCGTGGGCGCGTCAGGTGTGCCAAGGTTCACGAGCAAGACGCCAACCTGAGCCGGTTGGTCGTAGGATGGTCCGGCAAGGCCGATGTAGTGGTTGCGTGGCATCGATGCGTGGCGGCTGAATAGCCGATCCAGTCTGCCATAAGTACTGTGTGCCGAGCCGGTATCATCGCCCTATCACGATCCAGTCATCCGCAATCCGGAGCTACCCATGTTCAAAGCACTGCGTCGTTTGTCGTTTGTCGCCCTCGCGCTGCTGCCTGCCGTCGCCGCGCACGCCGCGGACGATACCCCGGAACAGCGTGCACAAGCCGCCGTGCGCGTGCTCAACGAGATCGAGCAAGCGCCGGACAAGTCCATTCCCACCGATCTCTTGCGCAATGCCCGCGCCATCGCGGTGATTCCCGACGTGCTCAAGGTCGGCTTCGTGTTCGGCGGACGCCGCGGCGAGGGCCTGGTGTCGGTGAAGAACCCCGACGGCACCTGGTCCAACCCCAGCTTCATCTCGTTCGGAGGCGGCAGCGTGGGCTTCCAGATCGGCGTGTCCAAGACCGACGTGGTGCTGGTGTTCCGCACCCAGCGCGGCGTGGATAGCATTGTCAACGGCAAGTTCACGGTGGGCGCGGATGCCTCCGCGGCAGCGGGCCCGGTAGGCCGCACCGCCTCGGCCGCCACCGACCAGCAGCTGAAGGCGGAGATCTACTCCTACTCACGCGCCCGCGGCCTGTTTGCGGGCGTGGCGCTGGATGGTTCGGTCATCAAGATCGATTACGATGCCAATGCGCAGGTTTATGGCCAGGGCATCACCCCGCGGCGCATCTTCGAGGGTGGGGTGAGCAAGGTTCCGGCGGCGGTCGTGCGCTTCCGGGATGCTCTGGAGGAGTACACTTCCCGCTGATACGGACGCCGGCGCCCGCCTCCCCCGGGCGCAGACGGCAAGGTTCCGCAACGAGGTTCTCATGGGTTTGGACAGCATTTGGCATTGGGCGATCCTGCTCGTCATCATTCTGCTGGTGTTCGGCACCGGCAAACTGACGCGGGTCGGCTCCGATCTCGGCAACGCTGTGCGCGGCTTCAAGAAGGCCATGCAGGGTGACGAGGACGAGGAAAAGCGCAAGGCGCAGGAGAAGCTGCAGGCCGACCCGGCCCCCGATGCCAGCGGCTCGACCAGCAAGCAGCGCGACTCCAGCGAATCGAAGTAATCACCCAGGATTGGCAGCATGATCGAGATCAGCCTCGGCAAGCTGGTGTTGCTGGCGCTGATCGCGCTGATCGTGCTCGGCCCCGAGAAGCTTCCGCAAGCCGCCCGCACCGCGGGCGCGTTGATGCGCCGCCTGCGCATGGGCTGGGAAAGCGTACGCGCCGAAGTGGAGCGCGAGCTGGAAATCGAGGAGCTCAAGCGCACCGCGCGTGAAGCGGCGGCGCGCGCCGAAGCGATGCAGGCGGAAATGAACAAGGCCGCCCACGATACGCGCGAGCAGGTTTCCGCGGCGGCCACGGACGTGCGCAGCAGCATCGAAGACGTGCAGAAGGATCTCGCCTCCGCCGACGCGACCAAGGAAACACCCCATGGCGGAACCTGAACTCGAATCGGATCTTCAGCAAGGATTGTTCTCACATCTGCTGGAACTGCGCTCGCGCCTGATCAAGGCGATCCTGGCGCTGGCCGTCGTGCTCGCCGCGCTGGTACCGTTCGCCAATCGTCTTTACGCCTGGCTCGCCGCGCCGCTGGTGTCACGCCTGCCCGAAGGCGCGCACCTGATCGCCACCGAAGTGGCCAGCCCGTTCATCACGCCGCTCAAGCTCGCGTTCTACGCGGCGCTGTTCATCAGCATGCCGGTGATCCTGTACCAGTTGTGGGCGTTCGTCAGCCCCGGCCTCTACAAACATGAAAAACGCCTGGCGCGGCCGCTGCTGGTGGCTACGCTGATCCTGTTCTACATCGGCTGCGCGTTCGCATATTTCCTGGTGCTGCCGGCGGCGTTCCGCTTCCTCACGGCGGTGACGCCGCAAGGCGTGGAAATGATGACTGACATCACGCATTACCTGGATTTCGTAATGCTGATGTTCTTCGCCTTCGGCCTGTGCTTCGAGGTGCCGGTGGCGGTGGTGGTGCTGGCGGCCGTGGGTATCGTCGATCTGGACAAGCTACGCAAGGGACGGCGCTACGCGATCGTCGGCGCGTTCGCGATCGCCGCCGTGGTCACGCCGCCGGACATCACCTCGATGATCATGCTGGCCATTCCCATGTGCCTGCTTTACGAAGTGGGCATACTCGCCGTGCGCTGGCTGCTGAAGCCGAATGCGGCCGACGCACCGTCGCATCCATGACGCGTTCTTCCAAGACTTCCCGCCTGCCCGAGCCGGCCGCCGACGAGCTCGCCCATTCCGAACGCTTGCTGCAGCAGTTGCGCGAGACGATCGCCGCACGCGGCCCGATGCCGTTTTCGCAATACATGGAGCGCTGCCTGTACGCCCCCGGCCTGGGCTATTACAGCGCGGGCAAGACCAAGTTCGGCGAGGCCGGCGATTTCATCACTGCGCCGGAGCTGGGTGATCTGTTTGCGCGCTGCGTCGTCCATGCCGTGCAACCGGTGCTGGCGATGCTGGGCAGCGAGGCGGATTTCCTGGAACTGGGCGGCGGCAGCGGCGCATTCGCCGAAGCCGCGTTGCTGGCGCTTGCGCAAAACGGCACGCTACCGCGCCGTTATCTGCTCCTGGAACCCAGTGCGGACCTGCGCGAACGCCAGCGCGAGCGTCTTGGCGCATCGCTGCCTGCGGAAGTGATGGCACGCGTCGCGTGGATCGATCGCCCGCCAGAGGAAAACTGGCGCGGCGTGCTGTTCGCCAATGAAGTGATCGATGCGTTGCCGACCACGCGCTTCGTGATTCGCCATGGCGAGGTCTACGAAGAACACGTCGCACTCGACGGCGAAGCGCGCCTGCTGCGCGTCGACCGTCCCGCCGATGCGCTGGTGTCCGGTGCGGTGCGCCACGTCGAGCGCGATCTCGGGCGCGAATTCGAAGAAGGCTACCGGTCCGAAATCCTGCCGCAGCTGCCGTACTGGATGCAGGCCATCGCCGGCTCGCTCGAAGCTGGCGTGATGCTCTTCATCGACTACGGCTACGTACGCCGCGAGTTCTACCTGCCGGAACGCCAGGACGGCACCCTGATGGCGCACTACCGCCACCGCGCACACAGCGACCCGCTCTATCTCCCCGGCCTCAACGACCTCACCGCCTCGGTCGATTTCACCGCACTGGCCGAAGCCGGTAACCAGGCCGGTTTCGGCGTCGCCGCCTATCTTTCGCAAGCGCAATTCCTGATCGCCGCCGGTTTGCAGGATGTGTTCGAACACGCCTACGAGCGGGCCGACGACGACGTGGATCGTTACCGCCTCGCGCAACAGGTCAAGAAACTCACCATGCCTGATCAGATGGGCGAACGCTTCCAGGCCATGTTGCTGGCGCGTGGGTTGCAGGCGTTGCCGTTGCCAGCGGAGCTGCTGGCTGCGGATCAGGGTGGGCGGCTTTAGGTCAAGGCAGGCGTTTGAGCGATCCGTCTTCCTGTGCTTGATCGTTGGCCGCATCACTGCCTTCAGCAAGCTTGACGTTCTCGCCCATTTTTACGCCGTCGTAGGCGGGAATGTCGTGAGTCATTCGTATGTAGATCCAGCGATCTTTTTCGTTCTTCACGCTCAGCACGACCGGTTGTCCATGGCTTTTCTTCAGTGCCTGCGCCAGCGCCGTGGATGATGCGCATGAGATTGACGCGGGTTGCACGATCAGCACCGGCCCCAACGCGGCGCTGCCAAATAGCAGCAGCGTGAGCTCAGCATCCACAGCGAAAAGGTCAGCGGGCGGTATTGAAAGGCATGCACGTCGCGCCATAAGCCAATGGCGAATGCAGCGCCCCGATGCTGCATTGCGTAATAGGCCCATTGCAGCTCGTCGTGCCTGCGGTAGCCAGGGTTGAATATCAGTGGCTATGAAACATGAGAATGCATGCGGCAACAGCGGCAAGGGGGCGCCATGCCTGGCCATGCGCAGTGAGGGTTCTCATCGGAAGCTTCCCTGGTTCCAGAGACGGTCAATTTTTCGGGTTGATTTCGCCAATCGCCTGCACCCGCGCTTTTTCCATGGCCGTTCCGATTGCCGGTCCCTGCAAACCTTGCGCTACGAAGGGCGCGGAGGTGATCGTGGCGGCGGCGTCACGTGCGCGTTGCAGCAGTGCGGCCTGCGGGTAGTCATCCTGTTCGTGACCAAGGCGGCCACGCTTGTCGGCAGTGCAGGCGAGCAGGAAGGTTTGCAGGCGTTCGGGGCGACGCAATGCATCCAGTGCAGTCAGCAGTTTCAGGATGGTGGCGGGCTTGAGTTCAAAGGCACGATGCGCATTGAGATGCTCGCGACACACCAGTTCGGCCAGGTCGGCGTACTCGGTGGGTACTTTCAAACGCGCCGTGAGCGCGCGCAGGGGTTTTACGCCGCGGTGTTCGTGGCCGATGTGGCGTGGCAGTTCTTCCTTCGGCGTGAGCGCCTTGCCGAGGTCGTGGGTGAAGGCGCAGAAGCCGACCAGGTCGTTGCCGGGGGCGAGTTTGGCGGCGGCGTCCAGCACCATTTCCAGGTGGATGCCGGTGTCGATCTCGGGGTGGAATTCTGCGCGTTGGGGTATGCCGTATAGCGCGTCGACTTCCGGGAACAGCACTGCCAATGCGCCGGATGCGCGCAATATGCGCAAAAAGGCCGATGGCTGCGCCTCGCCCAAAGCCTTGCGCGTTTCGGCCCACACACGTTCGGGCACGAGGTGGTCGACTTCGCCATCGCGCACCATCTGTTGCAGCAAGGCCATGGTTTCGTCGGCGATGGTGAAGCCGAGCGGTGCGAAGCGCGCGGCGAAACGTGCCACGCGCAGCAACCGCACCGGGTCTTCCACGAACGCGGGGGAAACGTGGCGCAGCAGGCGCCGTTCGATATCGCGCGCGCCGCCGTAGGGATCGACCAGCTGGCCTGCTTCGTCTTCGGCGATGGCGTTGATGGTGAGGTCGCGGCGGGCCAGATCCTGTTCCAGCGTCACGCCCGGGTCGGCGTGGACGACGAAGCCGTGATAGCCGCGTCCGGATTTGCGCTCGGTGCGTGCGAGGGCGTATTCCTCGCTGGTTTCCGGATGCAGGAACACGGGGAAATCCTTGCCGACCGGCCGGTAGCCGCGCGAGAGCATGTCCTCCGGGCGGGCGCCCACCACGACGTGGTCGCGGTCGACTACGGGACGTCCCAGCAATTTGTCACGGACCGCGCCGCCGACCAGGTAAGTACGCATGCCTTATTGTGCCATGGCCCCGCCTGGCACCCGCTTTCATGCGCCGTGATGACGGAAGGTTTTGCCGCGCCGCGTCCAGTCGTCGTTGGCGCGCCATGACTTGAGCAAACCACGCATCAGATAACGGCCGACGAAGCAGTTCCGCCAAAAATGACGAAGCGTTGTGCAGTCGTGGAGAGATTCTCCAGCAGGCGTTGGATTGTAGGTTGGGGTGCAAACCCCAACATCGCCATGGCCATGCATACGACCACGTTGGAGTTTGCACCCCAACCTACGTGGTCAATGCATCGCGTCCTTCACGGGCTTGTTCGCGGTGGATGTTGCCGGCGCCGGCACGGACGATGCGGCGGCTACGGTTGGCGCTGGACACGTCAGTTGCTTGCGCTCCTTGGGCGGATCCACGCGGCTATACACCTGGCCGATCGGCGTCAAGCGGGTGGAAACCGGCGCGGCCGTGCCATGCAGGCGCCAGTCGTAGATCGCGCTGTAGTACATCACGCGCGCCACGTATTCGCGGGTTTCCTTGAACGGCATGGTGGCGACGAAAAGATCGGGCGGCAGTTTGCTGCGCGCGTCCACCCATTGACCCACGCGCGCCGCGCCCGCGTTGTAGGCGGCGCTGGCAAGCCAGGTCGAACCGTCGAAGCGATCGGCCAACTGCGACAGGTAGCGCGTACCCAGTTCGATATTGACGGCCGGATCGTACAGGCTGTCGCCGCCGTTCCATGCAAGCCCGTTGCGGCGTGCCACGCTGGCGGCGGTGCTGGGCACCAGTTGCATGAGGCCGCGCGCATCGGCGCCGGATTGCGCGTCGGTCATCCAGGCGCTTTCCACACGCAAGATGCCGTATGCCCAAGACGGATCGATGCCCGCCTGCTGCGCTTGCGGCACCAGGCCATCCTGGCTGGCGAGCGGAAAACGCAGTGTATAAAAATGCAGGGCGTCGCCCTTGTTGAAGGCGAACACGGCCCGGTCATACCAGCCGCGCGCGTTGGCGAGGATCACCGCCTGGCGAATCGTCGACGCATCGGCGTCGGCCAGCGCCTGGGTCCATTCGCGGCGCGCGGGTTTCAGCATGCCCACGGCAAACAGTTCGAACGCGCGCTGGACGCCGGGGATGGCCAGCACTGCTTGCTGTACCTGCGAATCGGCAGGCAGCTGGGTGCTGCACAGCGCGTACGGCGCATCCTGGCGATCGGCCGCCAGGTAGCCGAAATAGCTCGATTGCCTGGCGACCTCGGCAAACACGCGCTGTGCTTCGTCGCTGCGGCCGAGTTCGGCGAACGCGCGGGCGCGGAAGTATTGCCATTCGTCGTCCTGCTGCTGCGACGCCGGCATGGCGGCGATGGCGTCCAGCACGGCTTGCCAGTTCTGTTCGGCCAGCGCCACGCGCACGCGCCATTCGCGGCTGATGGGTGTTTGTGCGGACGCGGGCAGGTTGATGAGCCGTGCGAGCGCGTTGCCGTCGAAATCCGTGGCGTGGAAAAGCGCCAGCGCGTTCAACACGCGATCGCGTTGTTCGGGCGAAAAGCGGAAGCGGCCTTGCAGGTCCTGCCACGCGCTGTCGGCCGTGCCGGATTGGCGGCGCGCCAGGCGCACCAGCGCAAGTGCGGCAGCCTGGCGCGTGCGCAGTGTGTCGGGCCATTGTTTAGCGGCGTTGACCGCCGCGGCCGGATCGTTGAAGGCCAGCACCAATCGCTGCGCCTCCTGCGCGTCTTCCGGCGACAGCCATCTGGCCATGCCGGAAATCGTGCCGGGCTTGCCGGCTTCCACGGCGGCGTCGATGCGCGTCCAGATGCGCGCCGGCGTCAGCAGGCCCTGATCGTGCGCGGCCTGCAAGACCGGATCGCAGGCCGAAGGCAAGGCGGGCGCGGCCCACAGCGTAGCCAGGTCGCGCTCGAAATCCAGCGGTGCGCCGCTGGCGAGTTTCGCCTGCAACGCAGCGCAGCTCAGGGCGTCGCCAAGGCCGGGCTGGTACATCGCAAGAAAGCCGTTCCAATCCTGGCGGCGCGCCAGTTCCTGCAGGAAATCGCGCTTCAGATCGCCGGTCGGAATCAGGTTGGGGTATTGCCGCAGATAGGCTTCCACGGTGGCGCGATCGACCTGCTGCAGATCGTGTTCCAGCGCGGCGGCCTGCAGATAAGGATACAGCGGGTAGTTCTTCAGGTTCCCGGTGAGGGAACGCCAGCTATCGCCGCCCTGGCTGGCGGCGGCGTAAGCCTGCTTGAAGGCCGCGCGCTGCGCTTGAAGCGTGGCGTCGTCGGACTGCGCGGCGACCGTGCCGGCCAGCATCGTGCCGGCAAGGGCGGTAAACAGAAAGCGGCCGAGGCGCGATACGGCAAGCGAGGCCATGGAAGCTCCAGATCCTGCGGATAATCCGCGGCAAGTGTAGCGGATGGGTTTGCCGTGTCCTGAACGTTCCTTCACGCCGGCGGCGCGATGTATTTGGTGCGACGGTTCGGATGCGCTGCCCCACGTTCGCCGCTGCTAAGCTTCCGCGCTTCGACCGCAGCACGCCCACAGGACCCGCATGCCGTCTCCGTCCAAGAACGCCGCCCACTACGGACTCGCCTGGCTGGCGTTGATCCTGGCCACCTTGGCCGGACTGGCTTGGTGGTGGCAGATCGGGCGGCCGGTCGATCTGCCGGATGCGCCTTCCGCGCGGATTGCCTGCGTGTCTTACGCGCCGTTTCGCAAGCCGGGCGAAACGCCTTACGACATTCACTTCATGATGACGCCGCAGCGGATCGACGAAGATCTGCGCGCGCTGTCGCAACGCTTCGACTGCGTGCGCACCTATTCGCAAGGCAACGGCTTGGCGGCGGTTCCTTCCATTGCTGCGCGCTATCACATGCAGGTGTTGATGGGCATCTGGCTGGGCGGTGTGCCGAAGCAGAACGAAAAGGAAGTGGAGCAGGCGATCGCGACCGCCAATGCGAATCCCAAGGCGATCCGCGGCATCATCGCCGGCAACGAAGTGCTGCTGCGCGGGGATCTTTCGCCCAGGCAGTTGACCGCATACATCCAGCGCGTGCGCGCGGCCGTGCCGAAAGAGATTCCGGTGACCTATGCCGACGTGTGGGAAAACTGGCTGCGCTATCCGCAGATGGCGAGCGTGGTCGATTACATCACCATCCACATCTTGCCGTACTGGGAAGACCATCCAGTGGCGGCCATCGATGCGGTGCATCACGTGGAAGACGTCTACGCGCACATGCAGCATGTGTTTCCCGGCAAGCAGCTGATGATCGGTGAGACCGGCTGGCCCAGCGCGGGACGTCTGCGACGCTCGGCCGAACCGAGCCTGGTCGATGAAGCGCTCTATCTGCGCGAGTTCCTGCGTTATGCCGCTGGCGTGAACATGGCGTACAACGTGATCGAGGCCTTCGATCAACCATGGAAGCGCGCGCAGGAAGGAACGGTCGGCGGTTACTGGGGCATCTTCGATTCGGATGCGAAGCCGAAATTCCCGATGATCGGCCCGGTCACCGAAGTGGCGCGCTGGTGGTTGGGTTGGTTGTCTGGCGTTGCGTGTGCCTTTGCGTTTGCCGTAGCCGGCACTTGGCAGCGTCGTTGGCGTGGCATCCGGGGATGGACGGCCTTGCTGCTGGCGGGCTTTGCCGCCGGCACGTCCGCGGCCTGGCAGGTGCGCCAGATGCTGTTTGCATGCGACGGATGGTGGCAATGGCTGCTCTCGGCGGCATGCCTGGCCGGCGCACTCGCCATCGCCATCGCACTGGCGCGCCGCATCGCCGCGCACCTGGCCGATCATCATGACCACTCCGAACCCGCGCAATGGTGGCGCTTCGGCGCGCTGTTCGCGCTGGTGCTGTACGACATCCTGCTGGCGTTCGACGGCCGCTACATGGATTTTCCGATGGGCTTGTTCCTGCTGCCGTGCATCGCCTATGGCGTGTTCGGCCTGCTGACGCATGAGCGGTCCATGCCTTCGGCCGAGCAGCGTTTCATGGCGTGCGTGGGCCCCTTGCTCGCGATCGTGCCGATCGTGGACGAAGCCGGCATGAGCAAGGTGACCTGGTTATGGCTGGGGTTGAACCTGGCGATCGCCGTGCCGATCTGGGTGGCGTGGCGCTGGCATGCGGCTCGCCTGCAGTCGCAGCAGGCGTAGGCTGCCGATAAGCAAGGCCACCGCACCGGCGTCATAGCAGTACAAGGTCAACGCGAACACACCGAGCGCCGCCGCCGATGCGGCAAGCCACGGCTTTTTGGCGATCAGCGCCAGCACCGTAACGATGATCGCGGCGATGCCATAGCCGTAGGTGTTGAAGCCGATCACCACCAGCTGACGCGCCCAGCACCAGCTGGGTGCATTGCCGTCGTCGCACGCATGTCCGAACGCGGGCGGTTCGATGAAGCCGTAGCGCAGCCACGCGGCCAGTGCGCCGACCACGACGATCAGCAACCATGGCAGGACGATCGGAACCAAGCGTTTTCGTGCGGTCATGGATGTTTTCTGATCGAAGCGGAGGGGAGCTGGATTTCCGCAGCCAGCGACAGATGATCGGAGAACGCTTGCGGCAGTGTCCACATTTTTTCGATGCGCAGATCCGATGACACCAGGATATGGTCGAGTGCGCGCCGCGGTTTCCAGCTCGGAAACGTCGGCACCGATTGCTCCGGTTCCTGCAGGCTCGAATGCGCGAACAGGTGGCGCATTTCCGGACTGTGCGGATCGGTGTTCAGATCGCCCATCAGCACCGCGTGCGGATGATCCTGCAGCACTTCGGCGATGAAGGCCAGTTGCTTGGCGCGCGCCTGCGCGCTGAGCGAAAGATGCGCCACCACCACCGCCAGGCCGTGCGCGTCGTCGCCGAAGTGCGCCAGCAGGGCGCCGCGTCCGGGAATGCGGCTGGGCAGGGGATAGTCGATCACGCGCTGCGGTTCCAGCCGGCAGATCAGGCCGTTGGCGGTATGCGAAAGCTGCGCGAGCGGCCGGTTCGGCTGATGGCTCCAGAACGGCATGCCCGCGGTTTCGGCCAGGTAGCGCGTCTGGTTGAGAAAGCCCGAACGCAGGCTGCCGGCATCGGCCTCCTGCAGGCCGACCACGTCGAATTGTGGCAGCAGCTCGGCCAGGCGATCGAGGTTGTCCAGCTTGCTGCGTCCCGGCAGCACCGCGTTGATGCTGCGCGTGACGTACTGCCGGTAACGTTGCACGCTGGCCCCCGCCAGGATATTGCAGCTCAGCAGGCGCAGACGTTGGTGCGTGGCGGAGGACATGGATCCAGCGTCGGGGAGGCTCTCAAGAGACCGGAGCATCCTAAAGGTTCTCGATGCGACTATTGTGAAAGCCGCATGGGAAGGATGCTCCGGGCGGGCGCCGGAGCATCCGCAGAACTCACTGCTTGGCGCCCAGTTCTTTGCGCACCAGCCATTTGGTGAGCTCGACCAGCTCGGGGAAGTTCTTGATGTTGGCGCTGCGGTATTTGCCGTCGACCACGATGGTCGGCGTACCGTCCACGCCCCAGCCCTGGATCAGCGCGAAGTCCTTCTTGATCTGCGCATCCACTTCGGGCGAGTTGGCGATCTTCAGGAACTGCTCGCGGTTGGCGCCGTGGTGCGCGTAGAAATCGGCGATCTCGTCCATCGAGTTGATCGGGTATTGCTCCTTGAACTTGGCCTTGAACAGCTCGTCGTGGGTCTGCTCCAGGATGCCCAGTTTCTTGGCCGCGTAGTAGGCGCGTGCGAACGGCATCCAGCTGTCGTTGAACGCCGCTGGCACCAGCTTGAGCTCCACGCCCTTGGGCAGCGACTTGCGCAGGTCGTCCACATAGGTGGAGAACTCGGCGCAGTGGATGCACGCGTAGGAAAACACTTCCACTACTTCAACCTTGCCGCTGCTGCTGTCGCGCTGATAAGGCGCCGACAGGGTCACGTACTGGTTGCCGTCGGTGAACTGCGCGGCGTCGGGGCCGGCGGCGCTGCAGGCGGTGGTCAGCAATAAGCCGCAGAGCATGGCGGCGAAGCGGAGTCGGGCGGTCTTGAACATCGGTCTTCCTGCGCAATGACGAAGGTCTTTGCCTATTCTTTCAGATCAGAAAAAAAAGCGCCCGGCGAACCGGGCGCTGTGCGAGCTTGGGCTTACTTGCCGGCCGCTTCCTTGGCGATCAGCCATTGGGTCAGCTCGATCGATTGCGCGTAACCGCCGGCGCTGCCGGGGGTGAAGCGGTACTTGCCGTTGACGATGATGCTGGGCGTGCCATCCACGCCATACGCCTTGACCATGTCATCGGCGCGCTTCATCTGCGTGTTGACGCTGAAGGAATTGGCCACTGCCACGAACTGCTTGGGATCGACGCCATACTTTGCGTAGAACTTCGCGACGTCGTCGATCGTCGGCCACGCCGACTGCGGCTTAGGACGGCCGGTGGTGAGATCGTCGGAGGCCAGCTCGCCGGTTTTCCACACCGCGTCGTAGATGGCGTCATGCGCCTTCTCGGCCACGCCGAGCGCCTTGGCGGCGTAGTAGGCGCGCTGGAACAGCGGGAAGTTTTCGTCCGGACGGAACGATACCGGCAGATAGGTCATTACAGCATTCGACGGCAGGCTCTTCTCGATCTGGTCGGCGGTAGTGTGGAACGCATTGCAGGCCGGGCAGGCGTAGGAGAACGCCTCGGTCACCGCGATCTTGTCCGGATTGCCGGTGGGCTGCTGCGGCTCGATGGTGAAGTAGTTCTTGCCCTCCACCCACTTGCCGTTGTCGACGAAGGGTTGCGTGGGCTTTTGCGTAGCGGCCGCGGCGGTGGATGCAGCAGCCGGTGCGGCGGCGGTGCTGGCCGAAGCGGCGGCAGTGGAGCCCGCGGCCGGGGCTTGCACCGTGCTGGCCGGGGCCGGCTTGGTGGCGGACGCCGGCGCGGCGGGCGCGGATGTCTGTGCCGGAGCCGGTTGCGGCGCCGAGCTGTCGGAACCGTTATGGCTGCAGGCAGCGAGCGCAATCAGCGCCGCGCAAAGAAAGGACAAACGCTTCAGCATGGCTGGCCTCAAAATCGATCAAACAAGGGAGAGCTTGGACAACACGGCCAACAGGAAGTTACGGCGACGCCGCAGCCGCGCCTTGGTCGGCCACGTGCAGGCCTTCGATATAGCTGGCGAGTGCCGCAATGTCTTGCGGGTCGAGGTTCTTGGCAACGGTCGGCATGATCTGCGCGTGGGCTTCCGGGCCCCAGGTCGTGCCGTTGTGGAAATCTTTCAGCTTCGCTTCGATGTATTGCGCGTGCTGGCTGGTGAGCTGCGGATACATCGCGCCCGGATTGCCGCGGCCATCGATGCCGTGGCACGCCATGCAGGCCGGAATGCCGCGCGCCGGATCGCCTTCGCGATAAAGCTTCTGCCCGTGTTCGACCAGGGCCTGGTCGGCGACGCCCGGCAGCGGCTGCTTGCTGGCGAAATATGCGCCCACGTCGCGCATGTCCTGATCGGACAGTGGCGTGGACATGCCAAGCATGATCGCGTTCTGCCGCTCGCCCAATTTGAAATTGTGCAACTGATGCGCGATGTACATCTCGTGCTGGCCGGCGAGCTTCGGAGACTGCGGGTCACTGGAGTTGCCGTCCATGCCGTGGCAGGCGCCGCAGGCGGCGGCCTTACCTTGGCCTGCGGTGGCGTCGCCCGGCTTGGTCGACACCATCCAATTGCTGTTGTGCGGCGCGGCAGCGGGTGCGACGGCGGCCGGCGCGCTCGCCGCGGGAGCGGGGGCGGCAGGCTTGGCGGTGGACGTAGCGGACGCCGCATTCGGTGCGGCCGGGGCTTTGGTGTTCTGCGCAAATGCGGCGCCAGCACAGAGAGCAACAACCAGGGCTACTGCATTCACGACAGCGGGCCGGCAATCGGCGAGCCGAAAACTCATACACTTGCCTCCAGGAAACTGCAGTTGATGTACGGTGCGCACCCTCAGCGTACCGTGACTGGCAGAGCTTTAAGGATGCTCTGATCCATTTTTCATAGGTGTCACCGGTTCTGTCCGTTCGCAGGCCACAGGACCGTCGGCGAAGGCAGACTGGCCGTCTGTCGAGACGATGGGCCGAAGGCATGCGGACGGACAGAGCCGGCCCCAACGAATCGATCATAATGACGGGGTGATGTCCAGAAGGCTCGCAGCCTGCGCCGCGCGGCTTGCCAAGACGGCCAGTCTTCCCTGCGCCACGCAGCACACCCTGCGAGCCTTCTGGACATCATGCCACCCATGAAAAATGGATCAGAGCATCCTTGAATTATCGCCACCCCATACTAGCCGGTCAAACCACGACTCATGCCGATCAATCCCTTGCAGGGCGCACAATTCGTGCTTGCCGCCCATCGCGTCAACCAATTGCCCGCCGATGAAGGCGCCGAAGTGGCGTTCGCCGGCCGCTCCAACGCCGGCAAATCCAGCGCCTTGAACGCCTTGACCGGGCAGAAGGGCTTGGCGCGCACCTCCAAGACACCGGGGCGCACGCAGCAGATGGTCGCCTTTTCACTGCCTGCGGTGGTGCGTGGTGAAACGTCGCAGCCGCTGGACACGCGCCTGATCGACCTGCCGGGCTACGGCTACGCCAAGGTGCCCGATGCGCTGCGCGACCACTGGCGCCACGAGATCGACCGCTACCTGCACGTGCGCCGCAGCCTGCGCGGCGTGGTGCTGATCGTGGACATACGTCATCCGATGAAGGAGTTCGACCGGATGATGCTGGATTTCTGCCTCGCCACCGTGCTGCCTTGCCACGTGCTGCTGACCAAGGCCGACAAGTTGTCGCGCAATCAGGCGAGCCAGGCGCTGGCGTCACTTCGAAAAGAAGTGGGTACGAATGCGCCGGTGACGATGCAGGTATTTTCCGCCCCGGCCGGCACCGGCGTGGAGGAAGCGCGCGCGGCCGTGATGGCCTTGCTGGAAAGCCATCCGCGCACCATCCTCGAATAGCGTTGGGGTTGGCACCCCAACCTACGCGACGGTCTCCATGAACACCGCGCACAAGGCTTCCATGCCGGCGCGATCTTCTTCATCGAAGCGCCCGACCAGGGGACTGTCCACATCCCATACGCCCAGCAGCGTGCCATCGGCCTTCACCAGCGGCACCACGATTTCCGATTGCGACGCCGCATCGCAGGCGATGTGCCCATCGAACGCGTTGACGTCGCGCACCACCTGCGTCTGGCGTGTCTGCGCGGCGGTGCCGCACACGCCTCTGCCGATGGCGATACGGATGCAGGCGGGCTTGCCCTGGAACGGACCCACGACCAGTTCCTTGCCGTCGTACAGGTAAAAGCCCGCCCAGTTGAAATCGGGCAGGCTGTGAAACACCAGCGCCGCAAAGTTGGCCGCGTTGGCGACAAGGCTGGGCTCACCGGCAAGCATGCCGCGCGCCTGCTCCACCAACTCGGCATATTGCTCGCGCTTGCTTGCCGACAGACTGTTTTTGATCTCGAACATGACGGATAGGCTCGATTGCTGCAAACTGATGCGCCAAAGATGGGTCGTCCGCAGCGCAGGCACAAGGGGAATCGATTATGAGCGAGCAGCATGATGCTGCACAGGCTGGGCGTGTGGAGGCGCACCGATTGGATGGTTTCATCGACGCCGCTTTCGCCTTTGCGGTGAGCGTGCTGGCGATTGCGGGGGCGGAAGTGCCGCGCAATCTGCATGACCTTTTGCTGGCGCTGGACCGGATTCCGGCTTTCGCCTGCAGTTTCGCCACGTTGATGATTTTCTGGCATCGCCATGTGCGCTGGCGCGATCGCTTCCGGTTGCACGACACCACCAGCATGATGCTGAGCCTGATGCTGGTATTTTTCGCCCTGATTTTCGTCTACCCGCTCAACATGCTGTTCCAGGCCATGTTCAGTGCGCTCTACGAAGCCTTTGCGCATCAGGAATTGTCGGGCGCGCCGACCATCAACAGCGTGCGCGACGTGAAAGCGCTGTACGTCTGTTACGGCCTGGCCTATGCGTGCATGGCGGGGTCCTTGGCATGCCTGTATCGCCATAGCTTGCGCAAGGCGCCTATGTCGCATGCGCAGCGGATCGAGGCACGCAAGGTGTTCTACACGCAAGCGGGCTCGGTGTGCGTGGCCTTGCTTTCGCTGTTGGTGACACTGGTCATTCCCGGAACTGCGGCATGGACGGCGTTGCCGGGATGCCTCTATATCCTGTTGACGCCCATGTACTGGCTCGCGGCGAGGTGGACGAAGCGGGCCGGAGCGTACGCAGCATGAGCTTGTCGCTGTTCGTGTCGGGCACGGATACCGGCATCGGCAAAACCCACGCCGCGTGCACACTGATCCATGCGTTGCGCGGTGCCGGGCACAGCGCCTGCGGCATGAAGCCGGTTGCCAGCGGCTGCATCGATACCGCGCACGGTTTGCGCAACGAGGACGCCCTGGCGCTGCAAGCGGCGAGTGCACCGTCGCCTGCGTACGAAGACATCAATCCGGTCGCCCTGCTGGCACCGTTGTCACCGCATCTGGCCGCCGCTCACGAAGGCGTGACGATTACGCTGCCGCCGCTGCACGCGGCATTTCAGAAACTAGTCGCGTGTTACGACACGGTGGTGGTCGAAGGCGTGGGCGGCTGGCGCGTACCGCTGTCGCCCAGCCTGCTCGCCTCGGACATACCCAAGGCCTGGACGCTGCCGGTGGTGCTGGTGGTGGGGCTGCGGCTGGGCTGTCTCAATCACGCGCTGCTTAGCGCCGAAGCCATCCAGGCCGACGGTTGCCGGCTGGTTGGCTGGATTGGGAACTGCATCGACCCGGCGATGGCCGCGATCGAGGAAAATATCGCCACGTTGCGCGCGCTGCTGCCGGCGCCATGCCTGGGGATTCTGCCGCATGGCGTATCGCCGGATCGCGCATGGAGCCGGCTGGATCTGGCAGCGCTGCAGTTTTGACGAAGGCCGTCGGGCTTAGGAACGGTCGACAAAAGGAGGAATCATGAGCCACCGCAGTCACTATTACCTGCAGATCAAGGATCTCGCGCACGCGCGTGGCGCGGAGCCGTCGCTGAGTTACAGCGGCGCCGGCCCGAACGATCTGGCCGCGGCCCTGCAGGAAGCCCTGCGCAGCCCGCTGTTGTTCCAGCGCTGGCGCGCCATGCAACCCGATCCCGACAGCGTGGACGAACGCTTAGGCATCACCGACCAGCTCGCCACGGTGACGGCCAAGGTCGAGGATCTGCACACCGAAGTGAGTGTGATCAGCGACCTGCCGATGAGCATCCTGCGCCAGCGCCTGAACTGGCTGATCGGCGCGAACTGGCAACTGCACGATGTGCGCCCGGCTTGAGCAGAGCTCTGCGGGGTTACTCCGGACTTGATCCGGGTAACCCACCGTCTTCGTAGCAATATTTTTGGGTTACGCTGCGCTAACCCAACCTACGCTGCATCGACGGCTATCTTGCTGCGCGCAGGAAACAGCAACCGCAACGGATTGGCCAGCACGTAACGCCACAATGCGCGATTGATTTCGCGTCGCGCGCGGCGTTGCATCGGCCGCGCGCGCAACGCCATCTGGAACGCCAGGGTGAAGCTGACTGCCACGTTGAGCGAGGCCATCACTGCGCAGCCGGCCACGGACCACCAGATTTCATGCGTCTGGAAGGTGGCGTTGCCGAGCACGCCCAGCGCCGTGCCGATCGAGCCGGCAGCGACGGTGATGTGGCGCACTTCGTAGGGCAGCGCAAAGGCGGTGAGGATTGCCGGCACCAGGCCAAGCATGAGGCCGAGCGAGAAATTGGCGACCACGCCGGCGACGTTGCGGCGCGAGAAGTTCGCAAAACGCACCGCGCCGCGTTCGCCGAACACGAAACGCAAGCGACGGTTGTACGAGAGCACGTCGCGCAGCCGATGCAGCACGAACCAGTTGTCGGCCCAACCGGCCAGCAGGCTCGATACCCAGAGCAATACGCCGGTCATCGCTGCAAACAAAGGCGTAACGCCGAGCAGCGAAAAGGAATGGATGGCCGCGTGCGCCTTCTCCGGCGTGATCAGGTTGACGCCGAACAGATGCCGCGCGGCGAGCTGGATCGCCAGGCAACCCGGAAATACCGCTACCAAGTTGCCGAAGACCGCCGCTGCCTGCGTGCGGATCAGCGCCACCACCGCCTGCACGAAATCGTCCATGCCTTGCGGCGTGCCGATACCGTCGAGCTTTTGCGCGAGCATCGGCGCGGTCATTGCCGGCTGCTTGGTGGCCAGCGTGAAATGCAGGAAGTGCATCAGCAAGAATGCCGCCGCGTAATTGAGGCCGGCGATGAAGCCTTCGATCATCGGATGCAGGTGCAGGCTGAAGATGAAGAACTTCACGTAGACCGCCGCCACCATGACCAGGCCGCCACCGAAGGCCATCCACCACATGTTCAAGTAATTTTTGCGGTCGTAGGCGACGTAGTGCTCGCCGTCTTCCGCGCTGCGATCGACCACCTTGCGCGCCAGCAGCGAGAAATTGCTGCGTACCAGGTAACCGACGCTGTGGCTGGCATGGTTGGCGGCGATCAGGTCGGCGAACAGGCTGGCGATCGGCTCGATCGATTCGCCTTGCTGGCGGATCGCCAGCCACGCTTCGAGCAAGCGTTCGGCGCGCGTGATGCGCACGCGCATCCGCTCGAGCTGGAACACGATGTCCACGCTCACGCCGTTTTCGTTCAGATGCGTATGCACGTCATCCAACGAGCGCAGGCATTCATCCAGCAGGGCGCGCAGGTAATTCACTTCCTGCAGCAATGTCTGGCTGATGCGGACGGTATGGCCTTCTGCCTGCGCCGCATCGCCGGCTTCGCCGGCGCGCTCCACCGCGAGCATGGCGCGCGGCAGTTTGTAGAACGGCAACGTGTCGAGCCGCTGCTCCGTCAAGCGTGTGCGGATGGCCTTGGACAAACCGATCGAGCCGATCTGTCCGGTCAGGTAATGCAAGGCGGCGATCAGTTCGAGCGAGAGGCGCGATGGGTTCGCCTGTTCGCGCGCGGCTTGCGTGTCGTCGCCTTCGTTTTCCTGGTCGGCGAGCAATTCGCTGAGCTTGCTCAACAGCTCGCGAGGTAACGCCGCCACCCACTGCGCATCGTCGGCAGAGGGAAAGACCAACGTGAACAAGGCGGACAGATCGCGGCTGTTCGGTGCCGGCGGAATCAACGAGGCCTGCAGGCGTTCGATCAGCGCGCCACTGAAACCCGCGTGCGCGGGCATGCCCGAATCGCACAGCAATGCCATGGCATCGGTGTCGCGCACGATGCTCTGCAAGGTTGCCGCCACGCGCGCTTTCCATTGCGGATTGCGATCGAGCAACTGCATGAGATACCGCAGTCGCGTGTGCGGCGGATATTTCGGCGCCTGGTCGGGCCGCGCTTCATCGCTGGCGACGGCGCCGCTACGGCGCAGCCAGTGCGCGATCTCGATCAGCCATTCGTTGCGTGCGGCCAGTTCGGCGTTGGGATCGGCGTGCGCCAACAGGGCATCGATCTGCCGGCCTGTGCGCAACGCGTCCCGCCATTTGCGCCAGAATGTCGCGAGAGAAGTGAACATCGGTCAACATCCTTCCTGTCGTTGTCCATTCACGCAAGGTCAGGTGTTACCACACCTGATGGCGAACGGGACAGTCCTGTGTCTCAAAAACTCCGACCTGCATGCGCACGCGGCCAGCTTGCTCCCCGACGCCACGCCGGGGAGGCACGGTGTTTCAGTGCTTGCGTTGCTGAATGTAATCGGCCAGCCACAGCAAGGGTTCGGCATGGCCGGAGAGGCTGCGCGCCGCGCCACGGGCCTCATCGAACAGGGCATCGGCGCGCTGCCTGGCCGGTTCTAGGCCCAGCAGGGACGGGAACGTGGACTTGTGCGCAGCCAGGTCCTTGCCGGCGGTCTTGCCGAGCGTGGCGGTATCGGCGATCTGGTCGAGCACGTCGTCCTGGATCTGGAACGCAAGGCCGATGCACTTGCCGTAATGCTCCAGCGCGCGAATCGTCGCCTCCGGCGCATGGGCCGCGATGCCGGCGAGCTGGCAGGTGACCAGGATCAGCGCGCCGGTCTTGCGCGCGTGCAGCGATTCCAGCTGCGCCAGCGTCAGCGTCTTGTTTTCCGAGGCCATGTCCACGGCCTGGCCGCCGACCATGCCGAGCGAACCGGAGGCATACGCGAGCGCGCGGATCATGCGCACTTTCTGCTCCGCATCCAGCGCCGTGGTGGTCGCCAGCGCTTCGAACGCGGAGGTCTGCAGGGCATCGCCGACCAGGATGCCGGTCGCTTCGTCGTACGCCTTGTGCACGGTCGGGCGGCCGCGGCGCAGGTCGTCGTTGTCCAGCGCGGGCAGGTCGTCGTGCACCAGCGAATAGGCGTGGATCAGTTCTACCGCGCAGGCGGCGGCATCGAGTTTCTCGGCGGCTACGCCCAGCGCTTCGCCGGCGGCATACACCATCAGCGCGCGCAGGTGCTTGCCGCCCTCGCAGGCATAGCGCATGGCCTGGTGCAGGCGTGCCTGGTCCGTGTCGGCAGATGGGAGGAGAGCGTCGGTGCTGCGTTCCAGCCGCTGCAGATAGGCCGGCACGCGGTCGGCGAACGCGGAAACCTCGAGGGACGTCAGGTTCATTCGAAATCCGGGAAACGGGCAGTGAAAGGGCTACCCGCGCCGGAATCCGGGCGGGAAGACCGTAACTTTAACATCGGCCGGGATCAGGCCTCGCGGTACCAGAGCAGGATCACGCCGACCAGCATGAAACACAGCGGCCACACCCAGCCCGCAATGCGGCCGCCACGCCCGGGCAGGCGCAGTTCCAGCCAGCGCGCCCAGCCCGAAGCCACGCCCGCCAGCGCCAGCGGCGTGTGGGTAAGCTCGATCAGCAACTGGTCCTTCACGTTGGAAATCTGGTGGCTGTGCGTGAGCAGCATCGCGCCGCCCACCGACACCAGCAGGGGAAACACTAGCGCGGCCTTCGGATTGCGCAGGCGTCCCGTGCGCACTGCCCATTCGAACAGGCCGAACAGGATGATCAGCGCCACGAAGAAGCGATGCTGCGCCACCTCCACATCGCGCCATGCGGCCCAGAAGCCTTCCTGGCCCATCGGCCACACTTCCGGGTCCGAGCGCACCAGCAGGAAGCCGGCCATCAGCAGGAACAGCAATGGCCAATGCCGGAGCCATCGCACGCCGGCGCGGTTGAGCAGGGCGAGCAGGCCGATCAGCAGCACGAAGATGCCGGCCCAATGATGGTTGTATTCGGACCAGGCGATGTCCTCGGCATTGCGCGGCGGCAACACGCCCGAGCCCGGCGTGATGGCTTGCTCGGCGGCCTGATGGCGCTGCTCCGCTTCGTGATCCAGCTGCGCCTGTGCTTGCGAGACGGCGAGCTGGTCGTGATCGGGCGAGGTGAGCCGCGGCCATGCTGGCGCGTTGCGCACGGCGATTTCGTGCAGCGTGACGCGATCGGTGGTGAGGTCCACGGCCGGCGGCACCGAGGTGAGTGAGGCCGCTGCGAAGAAGATGGTGAAGCCGATGCCGATTTCCACTTCGGCGAAACGGCGCAGGCGGATCACCGAGGCATCCTGGTTCTTGCGCAGCCGTTCGGTCACCAGCAGGTTGCCCAGGCCAAGCAGCAGCAGCGCCACGAACATCGCGATCTTCGCGCCCACCATCACGCCATAGGCGGTGCCGTAGAAACCCTGCACATCGCCGATGTAGAACACGCTCATGATCGTGCCGGAGACGATGATGCTGGCCACGCCGATCATCGACATGCGCGAGAACCGCGCGCCGACCACGCGCCATCCGTCCGCATCCTGCAATTTGCTGAGCGCGAGCACGAAGCAGGGGATCGCGCCGATCCAGATCGCCGCGCCGAACTGATGCAAGCCTTCCACGAACAGCAGCAGCACGTTGTTGTCCAGGCGTGCGTAGGCATGCGTGGTGAAGGTGGCGGCGGTGAGTTCCACCGCGCCGATCGCTAGCGGCAGGATCGCGCCCAGTAAACCACGGGACATGCGCGCGCCCAGGCATGGAATCAGCAACAGGGCGCAGACGATCTTGATCGTGCCGGCGATCGCGAACGGCGCCTGCATGACGTCGAGAAATGTCAGGTTTACCGTGGATTCCACCACCGCCACCTGCAATCCGACGCCCGCGACTTCCGCGAGGATTAGGCCGATGGCGCTGTAGATGGTCAGCCGCGCGATGCGCCGTTCCAGGTTCGTACCTTGCGGCAGCACATGCGCGAACGGGCGCATCAGGAAAACCAGGAACAGGATGCCGCCAAGCGTCATCGACTGCGCGACGATGGTGATGCCGTGCAGGATGATGCTGAGGTAGCCGAAGATGTCGACGAGAAGTTCCACGGGGAATCGCTCAGGATAAAAATCGATCAGGGGCGCTCCTCATCGGAGCGATTTATATATCCCTCACGGCCGTCATTCCCGCGAAAGCGGGAATCCACCTTGCTCCGGTGAAAGGCAAAAATGGATTCCCGCTTTCGCAGGAATGACGGCCATGTGGATGGCGCAGGTCGTGGGGTACGTGGTTATTGCTTGGCTACGACCGTAAACGGCAAATCGCCACGCGTGATGTGCCCATCCAGCGCCAACGCCTGCCAGCGCAGCGTGTACGCGCCCGGCTTGAGATCGGCGCTGGTGTCCAGCTCGTTGCTCTTGCTGTCGGTGGCGATGGTCAGCACCGTTTCGCTCTTGTCGGGCGCGATCAGCACCAGGCGCGAACGATGCTGGTCGATCTTGCTGTTGTACTTGAACACCATCTGCACGTGGCCGGCGGGCAGCGTGCCGTTGGGCTTGGGCGTGCTGTCGAGCAGGATGGCGTGCGCGGACGCGGCTACGCTGATCAAGGCGCACGCGGCGGCGACCAGGAACGATCCAAAACGATGCGAGGACATGCGGAGTTCTCCAGGCTGAAATGTTCTTCTAGCGAGGCCAGCCCAGCGCAGGTCCCGCGGCTTGGGCAGCGGCGCGCAATGCGTGCGTGGCTCGTTGCATGCGTGAGTATAGTCGGGGCAGCTCGCTTGCAAGGGACGGCTGCCGGCCAAATGCCGCCAGCAGCCGCAGCGGGCGCGGGCGCCCCCAGGTATCGACGCTGCCATTCAATGCTGGCGGTATGGCGTCGTCCGCTTCGTCGACGATGGCGCGCAGCACCGCGAAGGGCAGGCCGCGCTCCTGTGCCACTGCGGCCACGGCGGCGCTCTCCATGTCCACCGCAAGCGCTGCGAACTGCCGATGCGCAGTGCGCTTGGCAGCGGCGGTCAGCAAGGGCGAGGCGACGCTGAGCAGTGCGCCGGTCGTGCGCAGCGGCGTGGCGAAGCCGGCGAGCCGCTGCTGCAGGCTCGCGCACCATGCGACGTCCGTCGCGTACGCCCGGCCTTGGCCGTCCAGCACGCGTTCCGGGCAGAACAGCGTGCCGTTGCGCAGCGTATCGTCGAGCGCGCCCGCCACGCCGAACACCGCCAGTGCGCAAGCGCCTGCTGCCACCAAGGCTTCGGCGGCGCCACGCGCGGCCCGCGGCCCCATACCGCTCAGGTACAGCGCGGCGCCGTCAGGCAGCGTAGTGATGCTGTCGGGTTTTGCAGCGTGCGAGGTGAATGCGCGGGCTTCCGATGCCAGCGCGACGACGACGCCGGTGGTGCGAATCGACGCGCCCGTACTCAAGCCGCGGCCGACTGCAGCAACTGGCGATAGCGCGACAGCGCCCACAGCGGGAAGTACGCGGTGTAGCCGTGGTACTTGAGGTAATACACGCGCGGAAAACCCGGTGCATTGTGCGAAGGATGGAACCACAGGCCTTCGGTGTGCTGTTGCGCGACCAGGTAATCGATGCCGCGACGCACCGACTCCGAGCGCACCTCGCCCACCGCCAACTGCGCCAGCACGGCCCATGCGGTGGATTGCGGTGTGCTGACGCCGTGGTTGCTGCCGCGCAAGGCCGGATCGATATAGCTGTCGTTGGTCTCGCCCCAGCCGCCATCGGCGTTCTGGCAGGCACGCAGCCATTGCACCGCCTTGCGGATATACGGCTGTTGCGGATCCTCGCCCGCCAGCGCAAGGCCGGCCAGCACGCTCCAAGTGCCGTAGATGTAGTTGCTGCCCCAGCGGCCCCACCAGCTGCCGTCTTCCAGCTGCGTGGAACGCAGATAGTCGACGCAACGGCGCAGCGCTTCGCGATCCTGCGGACGCGCCAGCACACCCAGCGCCGCGACGACGCGGCCGGACACGTCTTCCGTCGGCGGATCGAGCAGGGCGCCGTGGTCGGCGAACGGAATCGCGTTGAGGTAGTAGTAGGTGTTGTCCGCATCGAACGCAGCGAAGCCGCCGTTCTTCGATTGCAGGCCGACCATCCAGTCCGCCGCGCGATCGGTGTTCATGCGATGGCGACCGGGTTCGCCGCGGCGGCGATCGTGGATATGCAGCAGCGCGGCGGCGACGGCGGTGTCGTCGATGTCCGGGTAGTACGCGTTGTTGTACTGGAACGCCCAGCCGCCCGGTGCCAGGTTCGGTGCGCGCACGGCCCAGTCGCCCTTGAGTTCGAATTCCTGCTTGGATACCAGCCAGTCGATCGACGTGTCGATCGCGCCCTGCGTCTGCGCATCGTCGCTGGTGTGCATCAGCGTCAGCGCGCTCCACACCGTGTCCCATACCGGCGACACGCAGGGCTGGCAATACGCGGTGCCGTCGTCGCGATGCACCACCAGCTTCTGGATCGAGCGCAGGCAGGTCTCGCGCGCCGGGTGATCCTTTGGATAGCCGAGCAGCGCCATCGCTTCGAGGCTGTTGACCATCGGCGGGAAGATCGCGCCGATGCCGTCTTCGCCATTGAGGCGCGGCATGAACCAATCGACGGCTTTCTTTACCGCACGCTGGCGCACCCGCTTTGGAATGAACGGATCGATGATCGTGCGGGCGATCTTGTCCAGCGCCAGGAAGGTGCGGTTCAACAGGCCGCCGTGAACGAAGTAGTGGCGCTCCTGTTCCGGCGGCGTGACGAACAGCTCGCGGATATGCACCTTGCGCGGATTGGCCGCCTTCGCCTTGAGTGAGCACAGGACGGTGAGTGGTACCAGCGTGGTGCGCGCCCAGTACGACATCTTGTCGATGTGGAAGAAGAACCAGCGTGGCAGCAGCATGATTTCCACCGGCACGTACGGCGTGGCGCGCCATGGCACCTGCTCGAACAGCGCCAGCAGGATGCGCGTGAACACGTTGGCCTTGGCCGCACCGCCCAGCGCGAGAATCGCCTTGCGCGCGATGCGCATGTGCTCGGCCTCGGGATCGTCGCCCGCTGCCTTCAGCGCGTAATAGGCCTTGATCGTGCACGACAGGTCGATCGCGCCGCCGTGGTACTGCGGCCAGCCGCCATGCGTGTCTTTCTCTTGCGTGGCGCGCAGGTAGCGCGCCATCTTCTCCTGCAGCACGTCGTCGATGTCATCCATGAAATGCATCATCAGGATGTATTCGGCGGTGATCGTGCAGTCCGATTCCAGTTCGAAGCACCAGTGCCCATCCGCGTGCTGCTGCGCCAGCAAGGCTGCACGGCCGCGCTCGATCGCCTCATTCAGCCCGTTGGCAGCGGGATTATGGAAAAGATCGGCGGTGGCTGTAGCGGTCTTTGGCTGGTATTGGGTCATCGGTGGTGAACTTCCTGTACATCGGCCGGTTCGCGCCAGGCGACATCGGCAATGTGCGGGATGGAGCGCTTGGGCCAGGTGCGGGCCGGGGTGGAAGGCTCGCTCCATTCCGCGGTCAGCGGGGTCAGCGGCAGGCCGCGCGCGGTCATCGCGAACAGCCAGCGCAGGCCTGCGTTCGACTTGCCCAGCACGCGCGTGAGCAGGATCGTGCGCGCCACTGCCTTGCGCGAGATCTTCACCTGCGTGCCGGCGGAGAAATCAAGATTGTGCTGCAAATTGCGCAGCGTCAGCAGCGCCATGCCGATCGCCCACAGGCAGAAGCGACGAATGCCCGCATGCTTGGTGGGAATCAGCAAGGTGTACTCGAGCGCCTGGCGCAGATGCGCATGCGCGATACCGACCAGCTCGGACATGGTCGCGGCGTAGCCGGCGTTCTGCTTGCCGGCCTCGAGCGTGGCGAGCTTCACGCCATGGCGCGCGAACATGTCCTGCGGCAGCCAGCAGGCGCCGCGCGTGCGGTCTTCCCACTGGTCCTTGAGGATGTTGACCATTTGCAGGCCCTGGCCGAACGATACCGCCAGGCGCAGCATGGTGTTGCGATGAGGCACTAGCAGCGGTTCGAAATCCACGAACAGCTCGGTGAGCATCTCGCCGACCACGCCGGCCACGCAGTAGCAGTAGCGATCCAGGTCGTGCAGCGTAGGCAAGCCTTGCAAGCCGGCCTTGCGCTGAAAATCGTGCATGCCGTGCGACATGATGCGCAGGCACTTCACGATCGACGCCTGCTGCGGCGGCGAAAGGCTGCGCGTCACATCCAGCACCAGCGGCAGTTGCTGCATCAGGTCGCGTTCGGCTTCCAGCGTGCTGGCCGACAACAGCGGCGTGACTTCGTCCGCCACTTCCTTCGCATCGGCATCGCCGGTGACCGCATCGACGAACGCGTTTTCGAACGCGCGCTTCTGCTCGGCCGACAATGCCGGCTCGTCTTCGATGGTGTCCGCGATGCGGCACAGCAGATAGGCGTTCGCGACGGCGCGTCGCAGCTGCGGTGGGAGCTGCGGGATGGTCAGCGCAAAAGTCCGGGACACCTTCGGCAGGATCGCGTCCTGGTAGGTATCGGCCTTCCCGCGTCCGTTGCCGGCGGTGGCGTTGTTCAATTCGATCATGGGTATGCCTCGAGCGCCGGAATTATGTCACACCCATACGGATGCGATTCCGACATGTCGGTCCCATGCGTGACGTCCACGTAGGCGGAAGGTTGGGGGAAAATGCGCACAATGCGGCTGGCTCGGGGCTGGCGGGGTGGGGTGGGCATCGCAATATGCTGAAGCACAGAAGGTGCACGAACAAGTCCGCATCGCTCTGGATGATGCTTTTCGGACCTGATTGGTTGAAATGTTGATGAAAGGATGTTGGTGAGGTGGCGGAGCATCCGCGGCCGATTTTCATCCATAATCGCTGGATGACCATCCCAACTTCATCGACCGCGCAGGTCGTTTTCCATGCGTCGTGGTGCCTCGATCGGGTGATTGCGTCGTGAGGGCGCTGGTGACCGGAGCCACCGGTTTCGTCGGTTCGGCCGTGGCGCGCCGCCTGCTGCGCGATGGCCACAGCGTGCGCGTATTGGCGCGTGCGGGCTCGGATCGCCGCAATCTGCAGGGCCTGGACGTGGAAGTGGCCGAAGGCGACCTGACCAAGCCGCAGAGCCTGCTGCCCGCGTGCGACGGCTGCGATGCGCTATTCCACGTCGCCGCCGATTACCGCCTGTGGGCGCCCGATCCATCGGAGCTTTACCGCGCCAACGTCGACGGCACGCGCGCGATGCTGGAAGCGGCCAGGCGCGTCGGCGTCAAGCGTGTGGTCTATACCAGCAGCGTGGCCACGCTGGGGATACCGAAGGACGGTACGCCCGGCAGCGAAACCACGCCGGTGACGGTGGACGACATGATCGGCCACTACAAGCGTTCCAAGTTCCTGGCCGAAGAAGTGGCGCGGCAGTTCGCTGCCGAAGGCGCGCCGGTGGTGATCGTCAATCCGTCCACGCCGATCGGCCCGCACGACGTGAAACCCACGCCCACCGGCCGCATCGTGCGCGACGCGATGGCCGGACGCCTGCCCGCGTACGTAGATACCGGCCTCAACATCGTGCACGTGGAAGACGTGGCCGAAGGCCATTGGCTGGCCTACGAGCGTGGTGTGGTCGGCGAGCGCTACATCCTTGGCGGCTTCAATATGAGCCTGCGCGAGGTGCTCACCGAGATCGCCGACATCGCCGGCCGTTCACCACCGAAGGTGCGCCTGCCGCATGCCGCCGTGATGCCGGTGGCTTACGTTGCCGAAGCATGGGCGCGCGTGACCGGCATGCCGCCGATCGCCACGGTGGAGGAAGTGCGCATGTCGAAGAAGCGCATGTTTTTCACCAGCGAAAAGGCGCAGCGCGAGCTGGGCTATACAGCGCGTCCGGCGCGGCTGGCGTTGGAAGATGCGGTGCGGTGGTTCAAGGGCCGGGAATCGGAAATCGCCAACAGGGCGGCGTAGGTTGGGGTGCAAACCCTGATACATCCCCACGTTTTTCCTTTACGTGCACACCTGCCCAAATGCCGTCGTTCCCGCGAAAGCGGAGGCGCTTTTCAACAGCGAATGCTGGTCAATCCATCTTTGCTTTTGCATCAGAGCAGATGGATTCCCGCTTTCGCGGGAATGACGCCCAGTAATCTGGAAGATCATGTGCAAGGTGTATAGCTCGCTGATTTTATTGAAATCATCGAGCAAAAACGTGGGGATACGTCAGGGTGCAAACCCCAACATTGCCATGTATGCACGCATCACGATGTTGGGGTTTGCACCCCAACCTACGATTACGCTTGCGCCTGCTCCAACATCTTCTTCGCGTGCGCCCGCGTTTCGCGGGTGATCTCCACGCCGCCTAGCATGCGCGCCAGTTCGTCGCGGCGGCCTTCGGTGTTCAGCACTTCGATGCGTGTATGGGTGGAACCGCTTTCGCTGTGCTTGCTGACGCGCAGATGCGCATGGCCTTGCGCGGCCACCTGCGGCAGGTGCGTTACGCATAGCACCTGGCAGCGTGAGCCTAGCGCGCGCAGTTTCTGGCCGACCACTTCGGCTACCGCGCCGCCGATGCCGGTGTCGACTTCGTCGAACACCATGCAGCCGACGGTATCCTTGCCAAGCGTGGCCACTTCGATCGCCAGGCTGATGCGGGCGAGTTCGCCGCCGGATGCCACCTTGCGCAGCGGGCGCGGCGGCTGGCCGGGGTTGGCGCTGACCAAGAGTTCACAGCGTTCGCGGCCTTGCGGATCGGGTTCGCTGTTTTCGGATGCTTCCAGCGTGACCTGCAGCACGCCGCCGGCCATGCCCAGCTCGCCCATCAGCGCGCTTACTTCCTTGCCGAGGCGCTTGGCGGCAGCCTGGCGCGATTTGCTCAGGGCTTCGGCCGCCTTGCCGTAATCGCGCTGCAATTGCGCGCGCTGTGCGTCCAGGCGTTGTAGCGCGTCGCCGGCGTTTTCCAGTTCGGTCAGTTCGTTCTGCACCGCGATGCGCTTGTCGTCCAGTTCGGCAACGGGCAAACGATGTTTGCGCGACAGTTCGTGCAGACGCATGAGATGCGCATCGACCTCCGCATAGCGTTCGGGGTCCAGATCGACATCCTGCGCATAGCGTGCAAGACCGTCGGCGGCTTCGGTGAGCTGGATCTGCGCGTTGTCGAGCAATTCGAGCATCGGTGCGAGGCGATCGTCCAGGGCGGCAAGGCGGCTGAGTTCCGCATGCGCGCGCCCCAGCGACGAACGCAGCGCGAACTCGCTGTCGCCGTCGAGCAGATCGACCACGCCGGTGATGCCTTCGGTGAGCTTGCTGGCATTGGCCAGCCGCTTGTGGCTGCTTTCCAGTTCGGTCAGTGCGGTAGCGGGAAGCGCCCATTTTTCCAATTCGGAAAGTTCGTGCCGCAGCAGTTCCAGGCGATGCTCGCGATCTTCGCCGCCGGCCAGCTTGCGGATGCGTGCGCCAAGCTCGCGCCACTGCGCGGCAAGCTCGCGTACTTGTGCCACGCGCGTTTCGTTCTCGGCGTAGGCGTCGAGCAGGTTCATTTGATGCGCGCGTTCCAGCAGCGCCTGATGCTCGTGCTGGCCGTGGATTTCCACCAGCAGGGCGGCCAGCTCACCCATCTGGCCGATGGTGGCCGGACGGCCGTTGATCCAGGCGCGCGAGCTGCCTTCGGCGCGGATCACGCGGCGCAGCTGGCAGGTGCCGTCTTCGTCCAGTTCCTCGCGTTTGAGCCAGTCGCGCGCCTCGGGCAGTTGGCCGAGGTCGAACTCCGCGGCGAGCTCGGCGCGATCGCTGCCGGCACGCACGATGCCGCTGTCGGCGCGCGCGCCGGCCAGCAGCATCAGGGCGTCCACCAGCAAGGACTTGCCCGCGCCGGTTTCCCCGCTGACCACGGTCAGGCCGGGACCAAAGGCGAGATCGGCTTCTTCGACGACGGCGAGATGGCGAACGTAGAGAGAGATGAGCATGGGAGAGGGCGGTAGTTATCGGCGCGATTGTACGGGGGAACCGGGAATAGGAAACGGGGTATCCGGCATGCGGCGGTCTCGACGTTCCCCGTTTTCCGGCCCCCGTTCCCCGTCTTTGGAGCCTTTCTTGCTTTCTGGCTCATCAAACCTTATTTCTAAGCCGTCTCACGGATTGCCACAGCGCATGTCTAGTCACCACCGCCAAGAGCTCGATAGCCGCGCACGACGCCTGCTGCGCACGTTGATCGCGCAGTATCTGATCGATGGCGAACCGGTCGGCTCGCGTACGCTGTCGCGTTCGTCGGGGCTGGACGTGAGCCCGGCCACGATCCGCAACGTCATGGCGGACCTGGAAGAAGCCGGCCTGATCGCCTCCCCGCATACCTCGGCTGGACGCATCCCCACGCCGCGCGGCCTGCGCCTGTTCGTCGACAGCCTGATCGAATTGCAGCCGCTGCCGCGTGACGAAATGGTGCGATTGCAGCGCGAGCTGCCGCCCGGCCCGGCCACCGTGCGCGACCTGGTCGGCAATGCGTCGGCGCTGCTCTCGGCGATGACCCATTTCGCCGGCGTGGTGACCGTACCGCGCCAGACCGATTTCCCGCTGCGCCATATCGACTTCGTGCCGCTGCCGGATGCGCGCGTGCTGGTGATCCTGGTGTTCTCCGACAACCAGGTGCAGAACCGCGTGATCCAGCTGGCCAAGCCGGTGGAGGCGCGGGAGTTGGAGCAGGCCGCCAATTACATCAACGAACATTTTGTTGGCCTGCGCGTGGACGACATCCGCGCGCGTCTGCTGCGCGAACTGCGCGAAGCCGGCAGCGAATTGCATCAACTGCTTTCCAAAGCGGTGGAACTGGCGGCATCGTCGTTTGCGCCGCAGGACGAAGACGTGCTGGTCAGCGGCCAGACCAACCTGATGGCCTATGCCGAACTGGGCAACCTCGACCGGCTGCGCGATCTGTTCGAAGCGTTCCAGAAGAAGAACGAATTGCTGCAGCTGATGGAAACCTGTGCCAAGGCGCCGGGCGTGCGATTGTTCATCGGCGAGGAATCGGGCTTCGCCGCGCTGGACGGCTGCAGCGTGGTCACCGCCAGCTATGGGGCGCAGGGGCGATTGCTGGGGGCCGTCGGTGTGATTGGTCCCACCCGCATGGCTTACGATCGCGTGATCCCGGTGGTGCAGGCCACGGCTCGGTTGTTGAGCGATGCCTTGAATCGCGCCGCCACGACCCTATAACGGCCGGTTGGGAGGCGGGTTCACCCGCAGAATTTTTGATGGTCGGCAAGATATGCCGGCCCAGGACGATGTTTGGAGTCATTTCATGCACAACAGCGATTCGCAGTCGCCGAACCAGGCCCCTGAAACGGGCGAGCAGAACGTCGCCGGCGGTGACGAACTGGAAGCGCTCAAGGCCAAGCTGGCCGAACTGGAAACGAGCAACCGGGAGCTGCGCGAAACCGTGCTGCGCGAAAAGGCCGAGCTGGAAAACCAGCGCCGCCGCCTGCATCGCGACCTGGAACAGGCGCGCCGCTTCGCCAACGAAAAGCTGCTCAATGACCTCTTGCCCGTGTACGACGGCCTGGAGCGGGGCCTGGCAACCGAGGGCGGCGATGTGGCCACGATTCGCGAGGGACTGAACCTCACCCTGAAAGAGATGTTGCGTATCGCCAGCAACAACGGCCTGGTGCAGGTGGACCCGGTCGACCAGCCGCTGGACCCGGAACGTCATCACGCCGTGAGCATGGTCGAGGCGCCCGGCAAGGCGCCCGGCACGGTGGTGGCGGTGCTGCAAAAAGGCTACGTGCTCAACGATCGGCTGTTGCGCCCGGCCCTGGTGTCCGTGGCCAAGGACGACTGACGGTCTCTGCTGAACGTTATCTGCAATTCCAGAACTGCAGGGTTTAGCTGGTATTGAACGACTTTCACCAGAACCCCATCTGACAACCATTCGCGGCGCGGGGCCGCACACGAGATTTCCGGAGCACACATCATGGGCAAGATCATCGGCATCGACCTGGGCACGACCAACTCGTGCGTGGCCATCATGGATGGCAGCACCACCAAGGTCATCGAGAACTCCGAAGGCGATCGCACTACGCCATCCATCGTCGCCTTCACCAAGGACAGCGAGGTGATGGTCGGCGCCCCTGCCAAGCGCCAGGGCGTGACCAACCCCAAGAACACCTTCTACGCGGTGAAGCGCCTGATCGGCCGCAAGTTCACCGACGCCGAAGTGCAGAAGGACATCCACATCGTGCCGTACGGCATCGTCGCGCACGAGAACGGTGACGCCTGGGTGCAGACCTCCGATGGCAAGAAGATGGCGCCGCAGGAAATCTCCGCCAAAGTGCTGATGAAGATGAAGAAGACCGCCGAGGATTACCTGGGCGAGACCATCACCGAGGCGGTGATCACGGTGCCTGCGTACTTCAACGACAGCCAGCGCCAGGCCACCAAGGACGCCGGCCGCATCGCCGGCCTGGATGTGAAGCGCATCATCAACGAGCCGACCGCGGCCGCGCTGGCCTACGGCCTGGACAAGAAAGGCGGTGATCGCAAGATCGCCGTATACGACTTGGGCGGCGGCACCTTCGACGTGTCGATCATCGAGATCGCCGAAGTCGACGGCGAGAAGCAATTCGAGGTGCTGGCCACCAACGGCGATACGTTCCTGGGTGGTGAGGACTTCGACAAACGCGTCATCGATTACCTGATCGAGGAATTCAAGAAGGACCAGGGCATCGATCTCAGCAAGGATGCGCTGGCACTGCAGCGCCTGAAGGATGCGGCCGAGCGCGCCAAGATCGAGCTGTCGTCCTCGCACCAGACCGAAGTGAACCTGCCGTACGTGACGGCCGACGCTTCGGGCCCCAAGCATCTGAACATCAAGCTCACCCGCGCCAAGCTCGAAGCGCTGGTGGAAGACTTGGTCAAGCGCACCATCGAACCGTGCCGCACCGCGCTCAACGATGCGGGCCTGCGCGTGGCCGACATCAGCGAAGTGATCCTGGTCGGCGGCCAGACCCGCATGCCGAAAGTGCAGGAAGCAGTCAAGGATTTCTTCGGCAAGGAGCCGCGCAAGGACGTCAACCCGGACGAAGCCGTCGCCGTGGGCGCGGCGATCCAGGGCGGCGTGCTGGGCGGTTCGGTGAAGGACGTGCTGCTGCTGGACGTTACCCCGCTCTCGCTGGGTATCGAAACCATGGGCGGCGTGATGACCAAGCTGATCGAGAAGAACACCACGGTGCCGACCAAGGCCTCGCAGGTATTCTCCACCGCCGAAGACAATCAAACCGCGGTGACCGTGCACGTGCTGCAGGGTGAGCGCGACCGCGCCAGTGCCAACAAGTCGCTGGGCAAGTTCGACCTGGCCGGCATCGATGCCGCGCCGCGCGGCATGCCGCAGATCGAAGTGACCTTCGACATCGACGCCAACGGCATCCTGCATGTGTCCGCCAAGGACAAGAAGACCGGCAAGGAGCAGCGCATCGAGATCAAGGCCGGTTCCGGCCTGTCAGAGGAAGAAATCCAGCGCATGGTCGCCGACGCGGAAAGCCACAAGGAAGAAGACCGCAAGTTCCAGGAACTGGTCAGCACGCGCAACAAGGCCGACCAGCTGGTGCACGCCACGCGCAGCGCGCTGAAGGAGCACGGCGGCAAGGTGCCGGGTGCGCAGCTGAGCGAGATCGAAGGCGCGCTGTCGGATCTGGAAAAGGCCAAAGATAGCGACGACAAGGGCGCCATCGAGGCAAAGATCCAGAAGCTGGAGCAAGTGGCGCAATCGCTCTACGCCGCCGCTCAGGCCGGCCACGCCGATGCGGGCGCTGGTGCGCAACATGGCCCGGGCCCGGGCGGTTCGGCCCAGCCGGACGACGTGGTCGATGCCGAGTTCACCGAAGTCAAGAACGACGGCAAGTCGTAATCCTTTAAGCTGTTGAACAACGAGCGCCTCGAAAGGGGCGCTCGTTGCATTAGAGCCTGTTCAATGTCTCAGCGTGGTTCGCATGGTTTCCGAGTGGCCGTCAGGTGGTAGTGCGTGGCGCAGCGCCAGACTGGGTGTCTGGTCAAGCCGCGCGCTGCCGCATGGCGGCCACTCGGGAGCCATGAGAGCTGCGAAGAGGCATTGAACAGGCTCTTACGGGAGGGGAGACGATGGACAAGGGGCGGCTCGAAGCCTTCAGCGACGGCGTGCTCGCCATCATCCTCACTATCATGGTGCTGGAACTGAAGGTGCCGCACGGCGACGGCTGGAACGTGCTGCTGCCGCAGTGGCCGGTGTTCCTGAGCTACGTATTGAGCTTCATCTACGTCGGCATCTACTGGAACAACCACCATCATTTCCTGCATGCTTCGGCCAAGGTGAACGGCGCGGTGCTGTGGGCCAACCTGCACCTCCTGTTCTGGCTGTCGCTGATGCCGGTGACTACCGGCTGGATGGGCGAGAACCATTTCGCGCGGCTACCCGTGGCGGTTTATGGTTTCGTGCTGCTGATGTGCGGCATCGCCTGGCAGCCGTTCCAGCGCAGCCTGATCGCCGCCAACGGCGGTAGGGAGTCCCTGTTGGCGCAGGCGGTGGGCAGCGACTGGAAAGGCTGGGTCGCCGTCGCCATGTATCTGGGCGGCATCCTCGTGGCGTTCGTGGCGCCGTGGGTGTCGTGTGTTCTTTATGCCACGGTGGCAGCGATCTGGTTCATTCCCGATCGGCGCATCGAATCGCGGATCAAGCAATGAGCAAGCGTGACTATTACGAAATTCTGGGTATCGAACGTTCCGCCGACGAGGCGGAACTGAAAAAAGCTTTCCGCCGCCTGGCGATGAAATACCACCCCGACCGCTGCCCGGACGACCCGCACGCGCAGGAGAAATTCAAGGAGGCCAAGGAGGCCTACGACGTACTTGGCGACGCGCAGAAGCGCGCGATGTACGACCAGTACGGCCACGCCGCGTTCGAGGGCGGCATGGGCGGTGGACGCGGTGGCGCCGGCTTCGGCGACATGGGCGATATCTTCGGGGATATCTTCGGCGACATTTTTGGTGGCGGCGGCCGTTCCTCGCGTCCGCGCCGTGGCGCCGACCTGCGCTACATCATGGAGCTCGATCTCGAAGAAGCCGTGTTCGGCGTCGAGAGAAAATTCGACATTCCCACCCAGGTCAATTGCCACCACTGCAACGGCAGCGGCTCGGAAGACGGCAAGACCGTCAATTGCCGCACCTGCAATGGCCACGGCCGCGTGCGCATGCAGAACGGTATCTTCTCCATCCAGCAGACCTGTCCGCACTGCGGCGGCAGCGGCCGCGCGATCGAGAAACCCTGCAAGAAATGCCACGGCGAAGGGCGCCTGGAAGAAACCCGCACGCTGTCGGTGCGCATTCCCGCCGGCGTCGACAACGGCGATCGCATCCGCCTGGCGGCGCAGGGCGAGGCAGGTCCCGCCGGTACCGAAGCCGGTGATCTATACGTGGAAGTGCGCGTGCGCGAACACGAGATTTTCCAGCGCGACGGCAACAACCTCTATTGCGAAGTGCCGATCCGCATCTCGCAGGCAGCGCTCGGCGCGGAATTGCAGGTGCCCACGCTGGACGGCGAAGTCGCCATCACGATTCCGCCGGAAACGCAGACCGGGCAGCAGTTCGTGTTGCGCGGACGCGGCGTGAAATCGGTACGCGGCGGCCGCACCGGCGACCTCGTTTGCCGCGTGATGGTGGAGACACCGGTGCGCCTTACGCGTGAGCAGCGTGAATTGCTGGAGAAGCTGGAAGCGACGTTCGCCGAGGATGATGAGCACACGCCACGGGCCAAGGGCTTTATGGATGGCGTGAAGCAGTTCTGGTCGCGGGTGACGTCCTGAGCCATTCCTTATTCGATGCGTTGAGCCGCATACTCGCCACAGACGATTCCCTCCCCTACGTGTAGTAGGGGAGGGTTAGGGTGGGGTGAAGCAATCTCGCGGTGTACTCAAACAATGCCGCAAGGGTGTGTAACCCCACCCCAACCCTCCCCTGCAAGCAGGGGAGGGAGCGCACTTCGACCTGTTGAGTTTCTACGTTCAGGACAGCCCATGACCCAACCCATCCGTCTTGCCATCAATGGCGCTTCCGGCCGCATGGGACGCGCCTTGCTCGCGCTGGTGCGCGAGGACAAGCGCTTCGAACTGGTCAATGCGTTGGTACCTGCAACTTCCGCACATAACGGCACGCCCGTTTTCGCGGAACTCCCCGCGTCACTGCGCTATGCGCACGACTGGAACGCCGTCACCGCCAACGTCGTCATCGATTTCAGCGGCCCGGACGGCCTCATCGCTGCGCTTGATTACTGCATCGCGCACAAGGCCGCGCTGGTGACGGGCACGACAGGCATCGACGCTTCACTGCAAACCCGGCTCGATCAAGCTGCGCAACGCATTCCCCTGTTGCATGCCGCCAACTTCAGCCTGGGCGTCGCCGTGTTGAAGCGCTTGCTGCGCCAGGCCGCCGCGGCGTTGCCCGATTGGGATCTGGAGATCATCGAGGCGCATCACGGCCGCAAGGAAGATGCGCCATCGGGCACGGCGCTCGCCTTGGGGAATGCGGCCGCCGAAACGCGCGGCACCAGTTTGGCGAAGGATGCCGTCTACGTACGCGAAGGCCGCCCCGGCGCGAGGCGCAGCGGCAGTATCGGGTTCGCCGTCGTGCGCGGCGGCGACGTGGTGGGCGAACACACCGCTTTGTTGCTCGGCCAGGGCGAGCGTGTCGAGCTGAGCCATCGCGCCACCGATCGATCCATCTTCGCGCGCGGCGCGCTGGAAGCGGCCGCGTGGCTGGCGGCACGTAAGCCCGGCAGCTACGACATCGACGACATGTTGCAGGCGCGCGTCGCCGGCTGATCGCGCCACTCGGGATGCTCTGATCTATTCCACGTACCCGTCACCGCACAGTATGCGCGCCTCGCTGTGCTCCAGTGGCGAAGGCAGACTGGCGCATCGTCGAGACGCTGGGGTGCAGCGAGGCGCGCATACAG
>NZ_JBQCHP010000147.1:0-28156 GCF_051954575.1 Dyella sp.
ATAAGTATCGCCGTCGTCATGATGCCAGGAAGGCTCGCAGGGTGTGTTTCGCGGCGCCGGGAAGACTGGCCGGCTTGCCAAGCCGCGCGGCGCAGCCGGCGGGCCGTCCAGGCCTCACCCCATCATTTTCAATCCAATCGGTTGGGGCCAGCCCTGTCTGTCCGCATGCCTTCGGTCCGTCGTCTCGACAGACGGCCAGTCTGCCTTCGCCGACGGCCCTGTGGCCTGCGAACAGACAGGGCTGGTGACGACGGCGATACTTATTCAGTGTTGCCTTAAGGCGATACTTGATCAGTGTTGCCTTAACCACGCTCACACCTTTTTATGCCGGATGCTTCGCGCAAGCAGCAGTGACAGGCGTAATGATTGAACGTTCAAACGTTCTTCCAGACGAACTCGCTCAGCTTGCGCAGCTCGTCGAACTGGCTGGCCAGTTCGAAACTCACCAGGAAGATGATCACGTAGAACGCACCCTGGTATTTCACCGACCACGCCAGCGCCGGCGTGGCGATCCGCTCCCGGAACATAGAGTGATTGAGCAACAGGCATATCAGCACGCCCAGCACGACGCCGAACAGCACATCCGTGGGGTAATGCATCCCTAAGTAAATACGCGGCAGGCAGATGAAGATCAGCGAGTAGATGAAGGCGATGATCCCCAAGCGCCGCGACGCCAGGTAAACCCCGGTCGCCACGGCGATCCACATCATGGCGTGGTCGCTGGGAAACGAACTCCAGGTGCGCACGACCGGCGCCTTGCAGGCAGAAAGGTCCGATGGAAAGTGCATGCCCAATGCGTCGTTGGCGAATGGCCGAAGCCGGAACGGCAGCAGATGCGCCAGCGCCCTGCCGAGGATCAGCGCGACAAACGTGGCGATGGCGGTACAGACGACGATTTCCCGATCGCGGCGTGCGTTCGGGCCGCCGCGAAACCAGATCCACCACAACAGGCAGATCAGTCCCAGGCCGCGCGTGAAATAAAACCTTTCGATGCCGATCGCCATGTAGTCGAGCATGGGCCAACGAAAGGCGAATTGATTGAGAAACCGCAGGATGGACAGGTCGAAAGGATTCACTGTGGACCACGATTGCTACAAGGCGTTGACAGAACTGATCTACCGATTGCCCCGTGGTCCAAATGTGAAATTGGCGCAGCGACGGCTGACTGGGCTGCAACCCTGGCCCTCAAGGCGGATCCTTGTCGTAACGTTCGATCCCCTCCGGCAACTGCACCCAGGCATGCCGGCGGCATTCGTAGACCGAATCCTGCGGCGGCGGAAAATCAGGGTCGGCAAAAGTGCCTACCGCGACCATCACGAACCCTTCTTCGCCTTCGGCGGTGTGAAACACATTGCTGCCGCACACCGGGCAGAACCGGAAGCGAAACCTTGCGCCATGGTCTCCGGTACGCACGTACTCGGTGGCGTTGCCGGTGACCTTGTAAGGCATTGCATAAGCGGCGAGCGCGGCGAAGACGCTGCCGGTGCGTTGCTGGCAGGCAAGGCAATGGCAAACGCCGGCGCCCAGCGTTTCGCCCTGCACTTCAATGCGGAGCTGCCCGCAACAACAAGAAGCCGTTTTCCCGACCATGACGATCCCCTGCATCATTCACCCAGGTTCACGAATGGTACGCGCATCATGGCCGGCCCGCCTGCAACGGGCCGGCCGTGGTGACATCACGCGTGTTGCATTTCATCCTGGCCCATCGCATCGAGCTCGGCGAGCAGGTTGTCCGGCAAGCGCAGCGATGCGGACTGAAGGTTCTCGCGCAGATGCGCCAGTGAAGAAGTGCCCGGAATCAACAGGATATTCGTCGCACGCTGCAGCAGCCAGGCCAACGCAACCTGCATTGGCGTCGCGTGCAAAGCGGCGGCGACATCGGATAGCACCGACGACTGCAGCGGTGTGAAGCCGCCGAGCGGGAAGAACGGCACATAGGCAATGCCCTGGCTCGCCAACTGGTCGATCAGCGCGTCATCGTCGCGGTGCGCCAGGTTGTAATGGTTCTGTACGCAAACGATGTTGGCGATGCTCTGCGCTTCGGCGACCTGCGTGGCCGTCACGTTGCTCAATCCGATCGCGCCGACCAGACCCTTTTGCTGAAGCTCCGCCAGCGCTTCGACCTGGCGAGCGATGGAGCCCTCGGCCAGCCCATGGGTCGGGCCCACGATGCGCATATTGACCACGTCCAGCCGTTCCAGCGCGAGATTGCGCAGGTTGTCGTGCACGCCGCGCGTGATGTCCTGCGGCTCCTGCGCCGGCAGCCATGCCGCATCGCCGTCGCGCACGGCGCCGACCTTCGTCACGATCAGCAGGTCATCCGGATATGGATACAGCGCTTCGCGAATCAGCTCGTTGGTGACGTGCGGGCCATAGAAATCGCTGGTGTCGATGTGATTGACGCCGGAGGCCACGGCTTCGCGCAGCACGGCGATCGCCGCGTCCCGGTCCTTCGGCGGGCCGAACACGCGAGGGCCGGCCAGTTGCATGGCGCCGTATCCTATGCGGTTCACATGGCGGCCGGCGAGCGGAAACGTACCTGCGGCAGAAGCGAGCTTTGACATGGAAATCTCCTTGGGAAGGGGTACCAACCACTATGCGCGCCACTGGCCTGTTGGATAATCCCCCGCAATATGCACGGGCTGTGCAAGGGATTAAACAATGACCGTGGAGATCAGCGATCTTGCCGCATTCGTGGCGGTGGCCCGCGCCGGCGGCTTCCGCGACGCGGCGCGCGTCAGCGGCGTGTCCGCTTCCGGCCTCAGCGTGGCCGTGCGGCGGCTCGAAGCCAAGCTCGGCGTGCGCCTGCTCAATCGCACCACGCGCAGCGTCGCGCCCACCGAAGCAGGTTCACGCCTGATCGAAAGGCTGGCGCCCGCGCTGGCCGAAATGGAAGCGGCGCTGGACGTATTGAACGGCTTCCGCGACCGGCCGGCCGGCACCTTGAAGCTCAACGTGCCGGCGAGCGCGGCCAGCATCGTGCTGCCGCCGATACTGGCCGGCTTCCTGAAAGCCTATCCGGACATCCGCGTCGACGTGATCGTGGAAGACAGTTTCGTCGACGTGCTTTCCGCCGGCTGCGATGCGGGCATCCGTTACGACGAACGGCTCGAACAGGACATGATCGCCATTCCCATCGGCCCGCGCGTGCAGCGTTTCGCTACCGCCGCCGCACCAAGTTACCTGGCTGCGCACGGCCGTCCCGAGCACCCGCGCGATCTGCTTTCGCATGCCTGCCTGCGCGGGCAATTCGCCAGCGGCGCCATGCCGACCTGGGAGTTCGAACGTGAAGGCGAAGTGATCCATATCGATCCATCGGGGCCGCTGATCGTACGACTTGGTGCGGCGGTCAACCTCAAAGTGGAGATGGCGATTGCAGGCCTGGGCATCATTCACCTGTTCGAAGGCATGCTGCGCCCGCACCTGGACAGCGGCGCGCTCGAACCCATTCTCGAACCGTGGTGGCAGAACTTCTCCGGGCCGTTTCTCTACTACCCCGGACGCCGGCATTTGCCGGCACCGCTGCGCGCGTTTGTGGATTTCGTGAAGGAGCATGCGGCGTAACGCAAGGGATTCTTCCATTTCGCGAAAGGGTGATTGCCGCGCGCTGCGCTTTCGACACGCGCATCAGGTCGCGTAGAGTCGCACGCACCCCCCATGCATTTCCCTCTGCCTCAGGAGTTGTGCCATGCCTGCCTTCCCTTCTTCGCCCTTGCTCGAACGGCTCGGCATGCGGGCGCCGATCATCCAGGCGCCGATGGCGGGTGTCTCGTCACCGGCCATGGCCGCCGCCGTCAGCGAGAGCGGTGGATTGGGTTCGCTGGGCGTGGGCGCCATGAACGCAAGCCAGGCGCGCGACGCCATACGGCAATTCCGCGCATTGAGCAGCGGACCGCTCAACGTCAATGTGTTCGTGCATCGACCGGCGCACGCCGATGCACAAAAAGAAGCCGCTTGGCTGCAGCGTCTTGCGCCCGAATTCGAACGCGCCGGCACCAAACCGCCGAGTGTACTGCGCGAAATCTACACCTCGTTTCTCGCCGACGACGACATGCTGGCCATGTTGCTGGAAGAAAAACCGAAGGTGGTGAGCTTTCATTTCGGCGTGCCGCGCGCGGACCAGATCGCAGCCTTGCACCAGGCCGGCATCGTGTTGCTGGCCAGCGCCACCACGGTGCGCGAAGCGCAACTGCTCGAGGCCGCGGGCGTCGACGCCATCGTCGCGCAAGGCTATGAAGCGGGCGGCCATCGCGGCATCTTCGATCCGGATGGCGAAGACAGCCGCATCGGCAGCTTCGCGCTGACGCGTGTGCTGGCGCGTATGCTGAAGCTGCCGGTGATCGCCGCCGGCGGCATCATGGATGGCGCAGGCATTGCCGCCGCATTGAGACTCGGCGCAGCCGGCGCGCAACTGGGCACTGCTTTTGTCGGTACGGACGAATCGCTGGCGGACGCCGGTTTCCGCGCACTGCTCTTCAGCGATGCCGCGCACCACACCACCATGACGCGGGTGATTTCGGGTCGCCCTGCGCGCAGTCTCGCCAATGCGTTTACGCAATGGGGTGCGAACGTGCCGGACGATGCGGTGCCTGACTACCCCATCACTTATGACGCGGGCAAAGCGCTCAATGCGGCCGGCAAGGCTGCGGGGCAATCTGGTTATGGTGCGCATTGGGCGGGGCAAGGCGCCCCGTTGGCGCGGGCGATGTCGGCGCGGGCGTTGATGCAGGTGTTGCAGGATGAATTGATGCGGGCGTTGGAAGCGAATTGACTGTTTCGGCCTGCGCTGCTTACTTGCAAAGCACTGCCTGAGTGAATCCCTCTCCCTGCGGGAGAAGGTGCCGAACCGGCGAAATCCTGCATGTCGATGGCGACCAAAGCGCCGGCCACTGAAGATCGACCACCTGCCGGGAGCAACATCATGGCTATCGTCACCATCCAGATCACCCGCGAAGGTTCGGCGCCCGGCCGCGTTTCCGCCACCGCCAAGGAGAAGGCGACCCTTATCAAGGGCGTCAGCCAGGTCTTGCTCGACGTGTTGAACCAACCGCTCGACGCCACCTTCGTGGTGATCGAAGAAGTCGAGCTGGAGAACTGGGGCTGGGGCGGGCTGCCGGCGGCGGAGTACCGCAAGCGACTGCAACAGCGGAAGTAACACGTACGGTTGCGCAGCCTTGCTGCGCAACCGACCATCCCGCGCGGCAAGACAGCACCCAGCCAGCGGCTGGCCTGCCATGGCGGCGCCATTCACCCGCAGGACATCGGGAACCAGTGAGACTGCGTGCTTTCCAAGCACCATCTTTCAAATACAGGGAATGCTCGTGCCGTACCGCGACACCTTCCGATGCGCCATTGGCCGGAACCTGGCAAGCCTTGCGTTGTTGACTGCCTGTATCACCCCAGTCCACCAGGCCGCCGCGCAAAAGAGCACTCCGGAAAAAGTGGGTCCCAATCAGCTTGCCATGCAGGTCAACGACGACCGCATGACGCTGAGCATGGCGCGGGTACCGCAGATCTACCTGTACGGGCCGATCGACAGCGACGCACCACGCCGCTTCGAATCGCTGGTGAAATCGGGCCGCATTCCGAACGGTTCGGACATCTATCTGAATTCCCCCGGCGGCAGCGTGGACGCTGGCATGGCGTTGGGCCGACTGTTCCGGCAGGGCTCGATGATCACGCATCTGGGCACGCCGCGGCTGCCGAAACGATCCGGCACCGTCAGCGTCAACAAAGCCGCGATCTGCGAAGGCGCCTGCGCGTATGCGTACCTCGGCGGCCTCTATCGATGGGCGGCCAGCGGCAGCGACCGCATCGGGTTTCCCACCTATCCCCCGCAACACGCGCCCGAGCAGGTCAACGCGTATCTGAAAGAGATGGACATCGGCGATGCCGCGCTCACGGCCGCCTCCGCCACCGGCACGGCCGATCCGATCCTGTGGCCGAGCGCGGACGAAATGATCGCCAAAGGCCTTGCCAACAACGGCCGGCTCGATCTGATCGCCACGTACAAGTACATACAAGGCGTGCCGTATCTCGAACTCAAGCAGGATGATCGCAACGGCGAACACAAGATCGCCTTGCTATGTAAACCGGGCGGCGCCGAACTGACCACCTACGACACCATCGGCACCGTCCGCGCGCGGCAGACCGTGGCGCGTGCGGTGCATTCCTATTTCGAGATCAACCAACAGGAAACGCTGGCGCAACAGGCCGGCGCCAGCGCGGTCGATCAATCGGTGGTGCTGCAACGCATCTATCCGCTGGACCAGTTGCAGCACCTGGCCTCTGCGCAGGCGGTGGGTGCGTGGGTGCGCGACCGCAATGGCATTCGCTACGGCTTCGCGTTTGAAGTGGGTGGCGTGCGCAAGGTGTTGAACGACTTTTACAACGCGTGTTCGTACGCTGCGCAGCGGCATTCGTGAAAAGAACGGGCAATCGGTAGGTTGGGTTAGCGCAGCGTAACCCAACGCTTTCGAAGCAATATCGTTGGGTTACGCTGCGCTAACCCAACCTACGAACCCTTCATTCAATCCATTACCGCCAGCACGCACTCGTCCGCACCAAAACTGCGGCAGCACACCTCGAAGATCGACAAGTTTTGCGACGCCACCACCGGCCCGAGCAAGCCTTCCAGGTAACCGCTCAAAAACTTGCATCCGGAGTGTCCGTTGTCCGCACACAGCGGACTGTTGCGGATATGCAACTGGTTGCCGGAGTAATCTGCTTCCAGCAATTCGCTCAAGGCAGGCACGCCTACGCGCGCCATCGCCGCTTCGAGCTCCAGCTTGGTGGTCAAGGCATGCCGGCGCTGGAATACCCACGCGCCCACACGCTGGCCCACCAGTTGCAAGGATGATTCGCGCGCGCCCGGCGGCACCGACTGCTCCAGCTTCTTGATCAGCGGAAAGATCTGCGGGTAATCGTCCATCAGCTTCGGCAGCAGCTTGTCCACCGCGGCCAGGTCCGCTTCCAGCGGTACCACTTCCACGAACGGCTCTTCCACTACCGATGGTGCGGGTGCCGGCGTGGGCGCGCGCACGAATACGAATTCGGGCTCAGGCTCTGCCAGCATTAGTGGTTGCGGTTTTTCTTCATGCACGGCGAGTTCCACGGCTGGCGCCGGCGGAACCTGCGGTACACCGACGCTGGCGTAGATTTCCGATGCGGTCGGCGCGCGGCCGGCTTCCATCGGCTTGGGCGCCTTGCTGTCCGCCACCGGCGCAGGTGCGGGCGGCGGTGGTGGAACGTAATTGGCCGCCACCGAGCGCGCCGCCGCGAAATGCGCCTTCGGTGGTCCGTCCTCGAACGGGGATACCTCGAAACTGATGATGCGCTCGTGTTTGCCCAGCGCCGCTTCCAGCGTGCGCTGCTGACGCTGCGGCCCACGTATGACCATCGTCAGCAATACGCCGTTGCGGTCATCCACCAGGCGCTGGCGCACCAGGGCGAAGCCCGATGCCGCCACCACGCGCCCCACGTCCATAAGCAACCCCTCCCGCTTGAGCGAGAGTGCTTGTAGTTCCAGCTCGATCATTAGGCCCCCCTGTGTTCGATGCTGGTTGAGTAAAGACGCAAAGCATGAACGATTGCGACGTAGATTACCGTGATGCGTCTCAAGCGACATGCAACAACGGGAAAGACAACTCGGCCAGCATTGTCCTGACAGGCCGCACGGTGGCTTTTGAGACAAACAGCACTGAACCGCATCATCATTCAGACGTTTAAACGGCCATACATCGAAAACAACGATCAAGATTGCTCGATGGCAGCGGCAGCAAGAGACTCCGGCAGATCGAGCACACCAGACTGCCACCTGAATTTTCCACGTTCGCGCCAGTCACCCCACACTATTGCGGCCCGAACACTTGGCCCGCGCGGAAGCGGGCTTTTTTTAATTGTGCGCCGGCCCGCGCTCGCCGCGCCACAACGAGAACAGCAGCAGCACCGCCGCCAGCGCCAGATAGGCCCCGGCAAATTGCAGCGCCATCGAACGCAGGGCCGGTGCCAGCGCCCATGGCAGATACAAATTGCCGGCCGGCATCACTGAATGGATCACGCCGAACAGCGTCAGCGCACCGCCCAGCAAGGCGATCCATGCCGCCTGGCGCGGCCTGTTCTCGATCATCGCCACCACGAAGCTGGCCCATACCATCGAAGTGATGATGAAGCCATTGCCGAGCACGCTGATCACCGCCAGCTCGGAAACACCCTGCGTCGCATCGTTGTAAAGCGCATTGAAATGCTCGGGCGATACATAGGTGGGATCGCCCAGCTTGATCGCGACCATGCGCGCAATCGCCGGAAAGAAACTGAACACCACCGCGGCGGCGTGGCGCACCGGCGTGGCTTCGAACGCCTGCGCGGTGATGCCGATGGCGACGAAGATAAGGATCGGCGCCAGCACCGCCAGCGGCAGCATTTCCACCAGGTTGGACAGATACCCGAAAACGCCGCCCAATCCGATCACGATACCGGCCAGCAAGGTATAGCCCGTGCGCGCACCCATTGCGCGATACGCCGGTTGGCCGATATACGGCGTGGTCTGCGCAACGCCGCCGCAGATACCCGCGATCAGGGTGGCCAGCGCCTCCACCAGCAAAATGTCGCGCGTGTTGTAGTCATCACCGGCGGCTTTTGCGCTTTCGGTGACGTTGATGCCGCCCACCACCATCAACAAACCGAACGGAAGAATCAGTGATAGATACGGAACGGTCAGCGGCAGACCATGCAGCCATTCCAGCGTGGGCCACGGCAACGCAAACCGCCATTGCCACGCGGCCGGCATGTGATAGCCGTGCCCCAGCCAGCCCAGCGCCCCCAGCCCCTCGTACAGCAGCACGCCCACCACGAACGCCACCAGCACGCCCGGCAGATTCCACGGCATATGTCCGCGCGCCACCAGCGCATACAGCACCACGCCCAGGCCGGCAAAACCGACCACCGGTACCTTCATGATCTCCACCAGCGGCAGAAAACCCATCAGCACCAATGCAATACCCGCAATGGAACCGAGCAGGCCCGCGCGCGGCACGTGCCGCTGTACCATCGCACCAAAAAACGACAGCACCGTCTTGAACACGCCCATCACCACCAGTGACGCCATGCCCAGCTGCCAGGTGGCGATCGCCGCCGCGTGCTCGTCCATGCCCGCCTGCTTGTAGCTGAGAAACGCAGGCCCCAGCACCAGCAACGCAAGACCGATGGTGGTCGGCGCATCCACGCCCAGCGGCATGGCGGTGGTATCGGTCTTGCCGGTGCGGCGCGCCACACGCCGCGCCATCACGGTGTAAGCAAGGTTGCCGAGCAGGATGCCCAGCGTGGTGCCGGGAAACATGCGCGTGTAAACCAGATCGGCGGGAAAACCGAAGATGCCGATCAAGGCGGTAGCGAGAAAGGCCATGACGGACAGGTTGTCCACCAGCAGGCCCAGGAAGCCGTTAAAATCCGCGCTGACGAACAGGGGAATATTGCGGGTGGTTTGCGGCACAGTGCGTCTCATTCCGAAGGTCATGTAGGTTGGGGTGCAAACCCCAACACGAGTTAGCCGGCATAACGTTGAGTTTCACCCCAACGCTAAGTATTCGCTAGAACGACACATCCGCCGGTTGCGTCACCCGCAACACCGACTGATCGCCAGTACGCTGTTTCCATGCAGCGCGGATTGCTTCGATCTTGCCGCGGTTGTCCGGCGTGTCAGGGTAATAGATCACCAACAGCTTCGAATGCAGGCGCTCGGGCACGGTTTCCTGCTTGCCTTGCCATTGGCCGTATACGTCGATCACGCTGAGGCCATCGGGGAAACGCGGCGTGACCACCTTGTCGAGAAAATCGCGCCAGGCCGATTCACCGATGCCCTGCCCCGGCTGATCGGCCGGACCCAAGCCGAAGTAGAGCCTGGTATCCACCCAGCCTTGCGTCTGTGCCGGATGCGCCGCATCGCCTTGCAAGGTGGAGGATGCGACAGGCGCGGATGTCGTCGCGCAGGCGGCAAGCTGTAACGCGAACAAGGCGACGAACAGCGGGCGGTGGAGGTTCATGCATTCCCCTTGAGTGGATCGTTTGGACGTCCAGACGCCCGCGACGTGCAGGCGAGTATTGACGACGGATCGGCGGCTTCGCAAGCAAGCGCCGTGTCTGGCGCATTTCTTCGTTGCAAACGCATCATCCGCAAATTGTTGCGTAAGCACAACGCAAGCCAGGCTTCAGGATCGAGGCCGCACGCAATGCGCAAAATATTTTATCGGCACGCATATCTCCGTAAATTCAATGGTTTCATGTGCATATTCCATCTCACTACGCACGTATGCCCTGCATACGCGCTAGACAAATTCGCGTCAGTACGATAAACAAATTGTTACATCGCAGCATGGGGAGAAAAGTCGACGTTTCGATCGGCTTCTGCGCTGCTTTGCCTTTGTCATTTAAGGCCATCCATGCGCCGGCGCAGACCGGCTCGCCGTTCGTCGTCACACTTTTCCGCTCCGGGGGAACACCAGGCATGCATACATCCGCAGTTCGTCGTCATCACCTTCTTTGGCTCGCCCTGAGTACGGCGCTAGCGCTCGGCACAGCCGCGCATGCCGGCGATATGCCGGCACCCGGCAACGCCAACGGCGACGCGAACGACAAGACGCGCAAGAGCACCACGCTTTCCACCGTGAACGTCAACGCGCAGGCGCTGGCCGGTGGGTTGATGGCGGTACAGGACCAGCCCAAGCAGGTGTCGACGATCACTGCACAAGCGATCGCGCAGGTGCCGATCACCGCGGACTACACGCAGATCATCAACAGTGCGCCGGGCGTCAATTCCGCATCCAGCGACGGCTTCGGCCTGACCGACGCCAGCAGCTACACCATCCGCGGTTTCAGCGCGAGCGAAATCGGCGTCACCCTGGATGGCGTACCGGTGAACGACGCAGGTAATTACATACCGTATGCGTCGGAATACGGCGAAGCGCGCAACTACGAATCGATCAATGTGACGCAGGGCTCGGCCGACCTGGACATGCCGGATCTCGGCGCAGTCGGTGGTCATATCAGTTTCATCACGCGCAAGCCGACCGATCATTTCAATGTCTACGTAGGGCAAACCGTCGGCAGCAACAATGCGCTCAGCACCTTCCTGCGCGTGAATACCGGCGCGATCGGGCCGGTGCGCAGCTGGTTTTCGATTTCGCGCAACTCCGACGACAAATGGCGCGGCGGCGGCGACAACAATATCGATCGCATACAGGCCAAGTCGGTATGGACGATCGACGAGAACAACAGCCTGACGGCCAACTTCAATCTCAATCGCGAACACAACTATTTCTACATGCCGCTGAGCAAGGCGCAGGCGGCGCAGTACGGCTACAGCTACGACTACACCACCACCTGGACGCCCACGCCGGCCGGCGGTTTCGCCGCCAGCGACTTGTACGCGACCGACGCCACGCTGGCGCAGGCGAGCTACTACCGATTGTTCCAAAACCCGTTCAAGGCCTGGGTTGCCAGCCTGGACGGCGAGTTCAAATTCGGCAGCAACCTCTCGCTATCCGTGATTCCCTACTTCCAGTTCGGTGACGGCAACGGCAGCTTTGCCGGCTTCCTGCCGCTGCAGTTCGTCAACGGCAAGCCGGTGGTGCAGGCCGACCAGTTCACCGATGGTCAGTACGCGGTGTATGAGGCGTATCGGCCGATCACCTATCGTCCGGGCATCAATGCCAAGTTCACGCTGGAACTCGGGCTGGACAACACGCTCGACTGGGGCATCTGGTACGAACGCTCGCGCCAGCTCGAATACATCGATGGCGCCTACGTCGATCCGCAGACCGGCATGCCGTCATCTGTTTGGGGCGACAAGAACCAGCTCACCTATAGCAATGGCCAGATCTGGAAGAACTACTCCGAGTACGACGTGACCACGGTGAAGAAATTCTTCGTGGAAGACAGCTGGACGTTCAACGACGCGTGGACGTTCAATGCGGGCGTGGCTTACCTGCACACCGAGCGCAACAATCAGTTCGTGCTGTTCCCGGGCAATCCGGACGCGGCCGATTGGACCTCGTATCAAAACTCCGACCAGCGCTATCACAACTTCCTGCCGACGCTGGGCGCGTCCTGGAAGCTGGATGACAGCAACCAGCTCTACTACAGCATCACCCGCACCTTCCGTGCACCGCCGGACGCCGCGACATTCGGCAACGCACGCATCGGCCTGCCCGCACCGCTGCCGGAAAGCGCGTGGTCGAACGAACTGGGCTGGCGCTTCACCAAGGGTCCGCTGACGCTGCACACCGATGCCTATGTCGCCAACATGGGTAACCGCACGGCGGTGGGCCTGGACCCCAACACCTTCATCAACTACTACATCAACGCCGGACCGGTGCACATGGCCGGGCTCAATGCGGAAGGCACGCTGGACCTGGGACAGGGCTTCAGCCTGTACAGCTCCTACACCTACACCCAGGCGAAGGTGAAGCAGGACCTGAATCTGCCCGCCACCACCGATACCGCCGCCGCGTTCTACGCCATCCACGGCAAACAATTTCCCGGCACGCCGCGCAACATGGCCTATCTCGGCGCGCGTTATTCGGCAAACGGACTGACGTTGAACCTCAATGGCAAGTTCACCGGTAGCGAGTACGGCGATTTCCTCAACTCCGAACGCGTCGCTTCCAACTTCACGCTCAACGGCAGCGCGAGTTACGAACTGCCGAACTTCGGCGTGCTGCACAAGCCGACCCTTGCGCTCAATGCCTTGAACCTGCTCAACCGCCGGTATCTGATGCTGCCGTCGAGCCCGACGATTTCGGCTGAATCGTCATCGCCGACGTATTACGTCGGGGCGCCGCGGCAGTGGTATTTGACGCTCAGCACCGAGTTGTTCTGAGTGGTGCTCCCCGCCACGTAGGCTGGGATGCCCCATCCCAGCATCGCGATGCATGGTGATGCTGGGATGGCATCCCAGCCTACGATGGCATGGCTGTGCATCATGTCTTGCGGCTGATGATGATCCGCGCCGCACGTTCGCCCTTGATGTACAGCCACAGCCAGTTCAACGCAACCAGCAAGCGGTTGCGTACGCCGATCAAGAAATAGATGTGTGCCACCGCCCACACCACCCACGCCGATCGCCCACGCAATTGCACCTTGCCGAAATCCACCACTGCAGTGTGCTTGCCGATGGTGGAAAGATTGCCGTAGTCGCGATAGCGGAACGGCGCTGGTGGCGCGCTGCCACGCAGGCGCGCCCTGATCACGTCCGCCACATAGCGCCCTTCCTGCTTGGCCGCTGGTGCAAGACCGGGTACCGGCTTGCCGTTTTCCTGCTGCAGCGTGGCGGCGTCGCCGATCACGAAAATCTCCGGTTGCGCGGGTACGCTGAGATCGCGCTCCACTTTTACGCGGCCGGCCTTGTCCGCCGGTACGTCCAACCATTGCGCCACCGGCGAAGCGCGCACGCCGGCGGCCCAGAATACGGCACCCGCGCCGATGAATTGATCCTTGCAGACGACGCCATCGGCACGGCATTCGGTGACCGGATGATCGAGCAACACTTCGACGTCCAACTGCTGCATGGTCCGTTGCGCATACTCGGCCAAAGTTTCCGGAAAGCCGGATAGCACGCGTGGTGCGGCCTCCACCAGCACCACGCGCGCCTTGCGCGTATCGATGTGGCGGAAATCTTCGTGGATTTCCTCGTGCGCGAGTTCCGCGATGGTGCAGGCAAGCTCCACGCCGGTGGGTCCTGCGCCGATCACCACGAAGGTCTGCAGGCGCCGGCGCTGTTCGGCATCGGGCTCGCGTTCGGCCTGCTCGAATACGGTCAGCAGGTGCTGGCGTATCGACAATGCATCGCCGAGCGTCTTCAACCCTGGTGCGTATTGCGCCCAATCGTCATGGCCGAAGTAGGCGTGCGTGGCGCCGGTGGCGAGGATCAGCGTGTCGTAGGCGATGCGCGTACCGTCGGTGAGCTGCACGATCCGGTGTGCCGCGTCGACGCCGCTCACTTCGGCCATCAGCGTGGTGACGTTCTTGAAACGGTGCAGTACGTGGCGGATCGGCCAGGCGATCTGCGAGATGTCCAGCGCCGCGCCCGCCACCTGGTACAGCAGCGGCTGGAAGACATGGTGGTTGCTGCGGTCGATGATGGTGACGTCGACGTTCTGCCCACCCAGACGCCTGGCGGCTTCAAGGCCGCCGAAGCCGGCGCCGACGATGACTACTTGATGACGATGCGCGGTTGCGTTCAACACGATGCTCCTTGTGTGAGTTCGTAAGCTGCACTGCCATCGTAGATTGGGTTGGTGCGGCGCAATCCAATGCATGCGGGAACGGGCCTGGGCCCAGCCTACACGCCGGCGAACACGTCTGTTACCGTCCACGCTTTACACACCCATCGAGGGGGAGCCCATGCGCCTGTATCGCCTTACCGCCGCGCTCATCGTTGCCGGCCTGCTTGCGTTGCCCGCTGCCGCCGATACGCCCAAGGTTACGCCCACCGCGAAGGAGCTGGTCGCCAAATCCAAGCCCGAAGAATGGCGCACGCCCGATCCGGAGAACCTGCTCTATATGCAATTGCCGCAAGGTCGCGTGGTGATCGAGCTGGCGCCCGACTTCACGCCGCTGCATGCCGCCAACATCCGCACGCTGGTGCGCGAGCACTATTTCGACGGACTGGCGATCATCCGCGTGCAGGATAACTTCGTCACCCAGTGGGGCGATCCCAACGACGACGACAACGGCGACAAGAGCAAGATCAAGCCGCTGGGCAGCGCCAAGGCCAAGCTCCCGCCGGAATACACGCGGGCCATCGACGGCAAGCTGCCATGGACGCCGCTGCCTGATGGCGACGTGTACGCGCCGCAGGTGGGTTTCAGCGAAGGCTTTCCCGCGGCGCGCGATCCGTCCAGCGGCCGCGAGTGGCTGGTGCATTGCTACGGTATGGTCGGCGTGGCGCGCGACGTGGCGCCGGACAGCGGCAACGGCAGCTCGCTCTACGTGGCGATCGGCCAGGCGCCGCGCCAGATCGATCGCAACCTGGCCATTGCCGGACGCGTGCTCGAGGGCATGCCCTTGCTTTCCGCATTGCCGCGCGGCACCGGGCCGCTGGGTTTCTATACGCAGGCGGCGCAGCGCGTGCCGATTCTTTCGGTAAAGGTGGCGGCCGACCTGCCCGACGCACAGCGCGAGAAGCTGCAAGTATTGCGCACCGACAGCGCCACTTTCAGCGCCATCATCGAAGCCAAGCGCAACCGGCACGATGCGTTCTATGCGCTACCGGCAGGGAAGATCGATCTTTGCAATATCGATGTACCGGTACGGGTGGTGGCAGCAGCGGATGGCAAGCATTGATGCTGCATCCGTTATGCCTCGACGAGGCTTGTTCGAGCATGTACATGAATCCACTTTCACGCCTCCACGCCACTTACACGCCATCTTCGCCTTGCCCGTAGTTAGTTGCGCAGTGAGCGTGTCCACTCCGGTAGACGTCAAAGGCAGGCGTGATGAGGCTCGGTTACAAAATACTGGCCTGGATTGTAGGCGTGTTGCTGGTGCTGGTGGTTGCGCTGATCCTGTTCGTCGCCTTCTTCGACTGGAACCGGCTCAAGCCGACCATCGACGACAAGGTCAGCGCCGCCATCGGTCGCTCGTTCGTGATCAACGGCGACCTGAGCGCCGCCTGGCAACGTGAGCCGAGCGAGCCCGGCCTTCGGCGATGGTTGCCATGGCCTACCTTCACGGCACGCGACATCCATATCGGCAACCCGGCCTGGGCGCGGCAATCGCAATTCGTGAAACTCGACGCGCTGCAGATACGGATTTCCCCGCTGCCGCTGCTGTTCCATCACGCCTACATTCCCTATGTGCAGCTCAGCGGCTGGAACGTGGACCTGGAGCGCAACAGCCAGGGGCAATCCAACTGGCAGCTCAACCGGCCGCAAAACGCGCAACCGTCGAACTGGAAGCTCAGCCTGGGCACGATCGCCTTCGGCAAGGGCGACATCTCGGTGGATGACGCCAAGACGCGCATCAACTTGCAAATAGCGGTAACGCCACTGCAGCAAGCCATTCCCTACGATCAACTGGTGGCGCAAGCGACCAGCGAATCGCGTGCCGACGTCGGCCACAACGTGGCAAAAGTCGTGAACGGCCAAAAGACCACGCCGGACACCTCCGAGCAGGCCAAGCGCACGGCCTATCAATTCGCCTGGAGCGCCACCGGCAGCTACCAGGGTGCGCCGGTCGACGGCAGCGGCAAGACCGGCGCGATCCTGGCCCTGGAAACCACCCAGCCGTTTCCGGTGCAGGCGCGCCTGCACCTGGGCGACAGCAAGATCGCCCTGGTCGGCACGCTGACCAACCCCATGCATCTGGCCGCGCTTAATCTGCGCGTGTGGTTTGCCGGCAGCAGCATGGCCAAGCTGTATCCGATCCTGGGCATCACCCTGCCCGACACGCCGCCGTATGCGACGGAAGGCCATCTTTCGGCCGAACTGCACGCGCAAGGCAGCCGCTACAGTTATCGCGATTTCAAAGGACGCGTGGGCGAAAGCGACCTCGGCGGCAATCTGCAGGTGGTGACCGGCGGACCACGCATGAAGCTCACCGGTGACCTGCATTCGCAATTGCTGCGCTTCGCCGACCTTGGACCGCTGGTCGGCGCACCAAGCCCGGAGCAGCCGCAACAACATGCCAACAAGCAACAACCCAAGGAGAAAGCGCTGCCGGTGGAGCAGTTCCATACCAACCGCCTGCACACCATGGATGCCGACGTGACCTTCGACGCCGGCCATATCGAACGCCCCGGCACGCTGCCGATCGACGCGCTGAGCACGCGCATCCGCCTGGACGACGGCGTGCTGAAACTCGATCCGCTGCGTGCGGAGGTGGCCGGCGGCACGATCGAGGGCAACTTGAGCGCCGACTCCAACACGCAGCCCATGCGCACCGGCATCGACCTGCGCGCGCGTCACTTGCAACTGAAGCGGATGTTCCCGACGGTGCAGTCCATGCAGAGCAGCTTCGGCGAAATCAACGGCGACGTGACTTTGAACGGCACCGGCAGTTCGGTATCGGGCCTGCTCAGCAACGCCACCGGCGAAGTGAAGCTGCTGATGAACAACGGCGCGATCAGCAAGACCCTGCTGGAAGCCGCCGGCTTGAACGTGGCCAATGTGGTGGTCGAAAAGCTGTTCGGCGACAAGACCATCAAGATCAACTGCGCCGCCACCGACCTGACCGGCAACAACGGCTTGTTCACCAGCCGCCTGTTCGTGCTGGATACCTCCGACGCGACGGTCAACGTGACCGGCACGATCAACTTCGGCAACGAACACCTGGACATGGACGTGGTGCCGCACACCAAGGGCCTGCGCGTGTTTTCGCTGCGCTCGCCGCTGTACGTGAAAGGCACCTTCAAGGATCCGGACGTGGGCGTGCAGCCGGGACCGCTGATCCTGCGCGGCGGCGGCGCAGTGGCGCTCGGCGTGCTGGCGGCGCCGGCAGCGGCATTGCTGGCGTTGATCGTGCCCAGCCATGGGCAGGAAGCCAATCAGTGCCAACAGGTGTTGCAGCAGATGCGTCATTCGCCAGGGCCGAGCGGTGGCAAGAAATAACGCCGGAGCGTAGACCCAACCGACGGCCTCATCTCGCCTTGCGGCTAAAATGGCTGGTCCTCACTCCGTTGCCGCGCCATGCAGCCCGTCACCAAGGCCCGCCTGCAAATCCATTTCTGCGTTTTGCTATGGGGCTTCACCGCCATCCTCGGCAAGCTGATCACGTTGCCGGCGCTGTCGCTCGTGTGGTGGCGCATGCTGCTGGTGTCCGGCGCCTTGTTGCTGATGCCCAAGGTAAGACGAGGCCTGCAGGCGATGCCGGCGAAGCTGCGCTGGACCTATGCCGGCATCGGCGCGCTGGTGGCGCTGCACTGGCTGACGTTCTATGCGGCGATCAAGCTTGCCAACGCGTCGGTCGGCGCCACTTGCATCGCGCTGGGGCCTGCGTTTCTCGCCTTCGTCGAACCATGGGTCGCCAGGCGGCGCTTCGATGCGCGCGAGCTGCTGATCGCGATCGCCGTGGTGCCCGGCGTGGCGATGGTGGCCGGCGGCGTGCCGGGGCATATGCGCGTAGGTATTGCGGTGGGCGTACTGTCCGCCTTGTTCGTGGCGCTGTTCAGCTCGCTCAACAAGCGCATGGTCGAGCATGGCGATCCGCTGACCGTCACCTGCATCGAGCTCGGCACCGGCACGCTGCTGCTTACCTTGTTGGCGCCAGTGCTGCCGCATACCGGATCGGCGTTTCAACTGCCCGATCTGCACGATGCGCTGTTGCTGTTGCTGCTGTCGTTCGGCTGCACGCTGCTGCCGTTCTCGCTGGTGCTGGTGGCCTTACGTCACGTCAGTGCGTTTGCGATGCAGATGATCACCAATCTCGAACCCGTCTACGCGATCGTGCTGGCCATGCTGTTGCTGGGTGAACAACGGCAATTGGATGGCTGGTTTTATGCGGGCGTGGTGGTGATTCTCGCGGCGGTGTTTGCACATCCCTTGCTGCATCGGAAGGACCAACCAACGCTGCAGCCGGAATTGCTGGGAACGGTGGAAAGCCACAACGTCGATTGAGCGTGCCTGGCTGGCGAAACATCAGCGTTTCGCCAACCGATCCCGCATGAAATCAATGAACGCTCGCACCTTCGCCGGCGGCTGCGGATCGGGATACACCGCGTGGATGCCGCCTTCCGATAACTGATATTGCGCAAGCACTGCCTGCAGGCGCCCGGCCTGGATGTCGTCCTGCGCCAGATAGTCCGGCAATACGGACATGCCCGCCCCTGCCAACACCAGTGCACGGATCGCCGCCGCATTGTTGGCCTGCATCACCTGGCGCATGCGCACCGTGCGCCGTGTGCGCCCACGCGTAAATGTCCAGCGCAAAGGCGTCGTCAGCGCGGACATCGCGATCCAGCCATGCATGGCCACATCTTCCGGCCGCCGCGGCACGCCGTATTCGGCCAGGTAGGCGGGCGATGCCACGAGCAGTTGGCGAAAACCTCCCAGCCTTACCGCGCGCAGATTGGAATCGCGCAACCAGCCGATGCGAATGGCCAGGTCGAAACGTTCGGCGATGAGATCGTTGATCTGGTCATTGATCACCAGATCGATCTGCAACTGCGGATGCAGGCGATGAAAGGCCGCCAAGGCCGGCGCGACCACGGCGGCGCCGTAATCCGTCGATGTCGTAAGGCGCAGCGTGCCCGCTGGCGTATCGCGTTGATCCCCGACCCGTTCGATCGCGGCCTCGGCTTGTTCCAGCAGTTGCACGCAATCGGCGTGGAACGCCGCGCCCGCTTCGGTGAGCGCCATGCGCCGCGTGCTGCGCACGATCAGCGTGACGCCCAGTTCACGTTCCAGGCGCAACAAATGCTGGCTGACCATCGCCTTGGTCATGCCCAGCTGCTCCGCCGCCGCGGTGAACGAACCGGCACGGACCAGCGCCACGAATACGGCCAGGCGGTTGAGATTGATGTCGCGTCCCATGCGCGCATCATTGTCAAGCATGAGTTGACAGTCAATTACCGATTGGTCGGCTTATCGTGCCGGTGGGAACGGCGCATGCTTCGCACCATCGATTCCCTCACGGAGACCAACCGCATGAAACTGATCCTGTTCGGCGCCACCGGCCATATCGGCCGCGGCATTCTCGACGAGGCGCTTGCGCGCGGCCACGACGTCACCGCAATCGTGCGCGACGCCAGCCGCCTAACGCTGCAGCATGACCGCCTGCATGTGGCGGTCGGCAGCGTGGAGCAGACGGCGATCTGGCTGGCCTACGCCAAGCATGCCGATGCGGTGATCGCCAGCCTGTCCGCACGCCGCGATGGCGACCAGGAGGTGATTCCGGCGGCGGCGCAAACCTTGCTCGACACGCTCGACGGCACACATCTGAAGCGCCTGCTGTGGGTAGGCGGCGCCGGCAGCCTGGAAGTGGCGCCGGGCGTGAAGGTGATCGACGACCCGCACTTCCCCGCCGCGTGGAAACCGGAGGCGCAAGCACAGGCCCGCGCGCTGGACGTGTTCCGCGCCAGCAAGGCCGATGTGGATTGGACCTACATCAGCCCGGCGGCGCTGATCGAGGATGGTGAGCGCAGCGGCAGCTATCGCGTGGGCGGCGAACAGTTGCTAGTGGACGGCAAAGGTGTCAGCCGCATCACCGTTGCCGATTACGCGATCGCCTTGCTGGACCAGCTCGACAACAAGGATGTGTTCAAGAAGCGCATCACCGTGGCGTATTGATGCCGCTTCACGCGGTTGCCCCTTCCCCTCCGGGGAGAGGGTGGGGGTGAGGGGCCAACCTCGCCCCCCATGTTTGCTTCCGTGCAAGCACCAGCATTGGCGTTTGCACGTACCATGGTGTTCCTGCGCAAGCCTTGCCCCTCAACCTGCCCTCTCCCCCGGAGGGGACAGGGCATGAGCCCGCCGCATCACCATGAGCATTCCCATGAATTACCGCCACGCCTACCACGCAGGCAACTTCGCCGACATCCTCAAGCACAGCGTGCTGTTTGCGCTGATCCAGGCATTGAAGGCGAAGGACACGCCCTTCGCACTGATCGATACGCACGCCGGCAGCGGCTGCTATGCGCTCGACAGCGAGGAAGCCGGCAAGACCGGCGAATACCGCGACGGCATTGCGCGCCTGTTGTTTCCCGATCTCAAACAGACCGAACAAGCACCGTTGCCGGCGTTGCTGCGCCACTGGCTGGACGCGATCCTCGCCCTGCCCGGCAACGAACACGGCCTGAAGCTTTATCCCGGCTCGCCGCTGCAGGCCGCGCTCGCCATGCGTGCGACGGACAGCGCGCAGCTGTGCGAACTGCATCCGGAAGAAGTCTCGCGCCTGCGCGAACTGTTCCATCACGATCGCCGCGTGCACGTGCATCACCGCGATGGCTACGAAGCCTTGAAGGCGCTGCTGCCGCCGAAGGAAAAGCGCGGCCTGGTGCTGATCGATCCGCCCTATGAGGCGCAGGACAGCGAGTTCCGCCTGATCGAAGCGGCGTTGAAGACGGCCTTGCAGCGTTGGCCCACCGGCGTGTACACGATCTGGTATCCGATCAAGTTGCGCAGCCAGGTGCAGCCGTTCCTGCGCTGGTTGCAGCACTGCGGCGCACGGCGCGTACTGCAGGCCGAGCTGCTGGTGCATCCGGACGATTCGCCGCTGCGCCTCAATGGTTCGGGCATGGCCATCCTCAATGCGCCGTGGAATCTGGACCAGGTGTTGCGCGAACCCCTGCAAGCCATGGCGCGCCTGCTGTCGCAGGAACGCGCCGCGACCTGGCGGCTGGACTGGCTGGTGAAGGAAAACGATACGCAAGCCTTACACGGGCATCACGCCAGGCCGCTACCGCGACCACAGCGCCCCCGCTAAGCTCACCGGCAGTTGCACGTTCCGCAGGGATATCGCCATGAACCTCCGCCCCACCCTCCGTTTGCTCGCGCCGCTGTCGCTGCTGCTGTTGGCCGCATGTGCGCCGGCCCCCATCTACAAGACCGCACCCGGCGCGATCACCGCAACGCCCGTGGAAGTGGCGCATGCGCCGCAGCAATACGGCAACGGCACGGTGATCTGGGGCGGCAGTATCGTCGGCGTGCACAACTTCCCGGATCACACGGAAATGGAAATCCTCGCCTATCCGCTGGATTCCTCGCAGCGTCCGAAGCCGAACGCGCAAGGACTGGGACGCTTCATCGCGATCTTCCCGGGTTACCTGGAATCCTTCAATTTTCCCAACGGCGCGCTGGTGACGCTCAGCGGACAGCTCAGCGGCAGCCGCGCCGGCAGCGTGGATCAGGCGCCTTACACCTATCCGCTGGTGACGGTGGCGCAATCGCACCGCTGGACGGCGGACGAGCTGCGCAAGGGTCATCCCAATATCAGCTTTGGCGTGGGCGTCGGCGTGGGCATTCACTGACCGATGGCTGGACACGCCAATTCGCTCAAGGCCGTTCTCCTGGCGCTGGGCGCGAACTTCGCGATCTTCGTGTCCAAGCTGGTGGCCGCCGTCGTCACCGGCTCCGGCGCAATGCTGGCCGAGGCGATCCACTCGCTCGCCGATTGCGGCAACCAGGGCCTGCTGCTGCTCGGCATGCGTCAGGCGAAAAAGCCGGCATCCGACGAGTACCCGCTTGGCTGGGGACGCGCGCTGTATTTCTGGTCGTTCGTGGTCGCGCTGCTGCTGTTTGCGGTGGGCGGCCTATTCTCGATCTATGAAGGCGTGCACAAGCTTTCCGCACCCGAGCCGCTGCGCTGGCCGTGGCTGGCGTTGGGCGTGCTGCTGTTCGGCATCGTGATGGAAAGCATCTCCATGCGCGGCTGCCTGCACGAGGTGAATCAGGCACGCGGCGAGCAAAGCCTGTGGCGCTGGTTTCGCGAAACGCGTTCCAGCGAACTCTTGGTGATCTTCGGCGAGGATCTGGCTGCCCTGCTCGGCCTGTGCTTGGCCACGCTGGCGATCGGCGCCACCGTCCTCACCGGCAACTTGTTGTTCGATGCGCTGGGCACGATCGCCATCGGCGTGTTGCTGGTGGTGGTGGCGATCGCGCTGGCCATCGAGGTGAAGGCGCTACTGATCGGCCAGGGCGTGGAGCCGCGCCGCCGCCAGGAACTGCTGGCCTTCCTGGGCGAGCGGCCGGAGGTGGCCGAGGTACTCAACCTGATCACCCTGCAGATGGGTCCGGACGTGATGGTGGCGGTCAAGGCGCGCATGGCGCCCACGCCCGACGCACTCAGCCTGATCGAGGCGATCAATGCCGTGGAGCGCGCGATGAAGGCCCGCTTCGCCGACATCCGCTGGAGCTTCTTCGAGCCGGATGTGGCCGACTGACACGCCTGCGACATTTTGCTGCAGCGCATGATTTCAGCCACGAAAGATGGCCTTGACGGCCTCTTGACGGCGGCGTATGAGTCATATCGACCGCCAATGCATTCATGCTGCACTGCAAACAATACGCTATAGTACGGGTATGAACATGACCTCTGCCCGCGATCTCTATCCGCGCCACGCCCAGTTGCCGCCGCCAAGCCGCGTACGCTTCTCGCCCTTGCCGGTTTCCGACACGCGCCGTGGCGAAATGGTGCATACCGCTGACGGACGCGAACTGATTCTGCGTGGTATCGAACCCGGCGACGTGGCCGCCGTGCAACGCTGCTTCAAGCGCCTGCCGGCGCAGGACGTGCGTCGCCGTTTCATGCACGCCATGTCGGAACTGCCCGTATCGATGGCGCAGCGGCTGTGCCGCATCGATCCGGAACTGGAAGCCGCGTTCGTGCTGATCGACGAAACCGTCAAGCCGGCCGAACTGCGTGGCGTGGGACGCATCTTCGTCGACGTCGCCAGCAACACGGCTGAGTTTTCCGTGCTGGTGGAACACGAATGGACGCGCATCGGCCTCGGCGCCTTGCTGATGCAACGGCTGGTCGACGAAAGCCGCCGCCGTGGCCTGAGCGAAATCTGGGGCTACGTGCTGATGGAAAACCGCCCGATGCTGCAGCTGTGCAAGGAGCTGGGTTTCGTCGCGAAGATGGTGCCAGGCGAAGCGGGTACGGCGCAGATCAGCTTGAAGCTATAACTTGAGCGAGATGCCATTGGTTGGTTGGGTTCGCGCTGCTTAACCAAACATGTTCGTGGGTATGGGTGGGGTTAGGGTGCGCTAACCCAACCTACGTTCAACGCGCGGTAAAACAAGCCACCTTGCCATGTAGCTTCACCTCAACATCGGCAAAATGATCACGCAGCGCTTGCTCCAAGCCTTCCAGCGTGTCGCCGCGATTCCCGAAAATGCCCTTTTTGTTGTAGACGCTCATCAGCTTGCGGCCGAACGCATTGTGCCCGGCCGCATCGCCCAGGATGGTGGCGCCGTACAAGGTGCCGCCTTCGGCCAGATGCGGTTTCAGATGCTCGAACACGCACACCTTGGCCGCCATGTCGCCCGGCAGGCAGTGCAGCAGGTAGAACAGTGCGATCGAGTCGTACGTGCGATCGCCCAGCGCGCTCGCGGGCTGCATCACATCCTGCACGAACCAGCTCACGTCCGCGCGCCCGAGCCGTGCAGCGGCGGCGCGCAGGCTGTTCTGGTTTAGATCCAGCAACGACAAATGTTGTGCGGGACCGAAGCCGGCATGTTCAAGGTAGAAGCCGGTGCCCACGCCGACATCCAGGTGCCGCGCGCCCACATGCTTGCGATAGAACGGCAGCAGCACGTCGGTGGTGGCGCATTGCCAGGCCCAGCGGTTGGAAATGCCCAGCACCCACGCGTCATACAGCCTGAGCACCCACGGTGAGTACACGGCGGCGCCGGCTTGGGTGTCGAGCGTGGTATCGGTAGGCATGGTCGAGGTCTGGTGGTCACAAGCTGGCAGAAGTTCGCACCGGACGCGCCTGAACGCAATGTCCCGGCCGCCCTTCCCATGTTCTTGATGAGACCCCATCCAGCAACGCGCTAAACTTGCGCGCTTCCTTGGCGCCGCATTCCTCCTGCGCCTTCCCATGCCATTTCCCATGCCCAATCCGATCAGCCATCCACCCCTTCCCACCTCTCCCAAGCAACGCCGCTACTGGACGCCACCGCACGGCTCCGCGCGGGCGCTGCTGGTGGCCGAGGCCGCCCGATCGCACCAGGGCCTGGTGGTGGTGGTCACGCGCGACACCCAGCGCGCCCATGCCCTGGAAGACGAGCTGCGCATCTTCGCCGGCAGCCTGCCGGTGCTGCATTTTCCGGACTGGGAAACGCTGCCCTACGACGTTTTCAGCCCGCATCCGGACATCGTCTCCCAGCGCATCGCCACGCTCTACCACCTGCCCGGCGTAAAGCGCGGCGTGCTGGTGGTGCCGGCGGCGACGCTGATGCAGCGCATTGCGCCGCGCTCGCACATCACCGGCTCCGGCCTGATGCTGCGCAAGGGCCAGAAACTGGACATCGCCGCCGAACAACGCCGACTGGAAGCGGCCGGCTACCGGCACGTGCCGCAAGTGGGCGAACCCGGCGATTTCGCCGTGCGCGGCGCACTGATCGACATTTACCCGATGGGCGCGCGCGAGCCGTATCGCGTGGAATTGTTCGACGACGAAGTGGAATCGATCCGCAGCTTCGATCCGGAAACGCAGCGCTCGCAGCAGCAAGTGGAAAAAGTGGAACTGCTGCCCGCGCGCGAATTTCCGGTCACCGACGAAGGCGCCAAGGCGTTCCGCAACCGCCTGCGCGAGCGCTTTCCCATCGACGTGCGCCGCTGCCCGCTCTATCAGGACATGAAGGAAGGCGTCACGCCCGGCGGCATCGAGTACTACCTGCCGCTGTTCTTCGACCACACGGCGACGCTGTTCGACTACCTCGGCGACGATGCCTTGTTCGTGCTCGGCGAAGGCGCGCGCGAAGCGTCCGAACAATTCTGGGTACAGACGGCCGAACGCTACGACCAGCGGGCGCACGATATCGAGCGCCCCGTGCTGCCGCCGGCGGAGTTGTACCTCTCGCCCGAGCAATTGCGCGAACAGCTCAACAAACGCCTGCGCGTGGAAGTGGTCGAAAGCGGCCACGAGCATGCCGTGGATGCCGGCACGCAACCGGCGCCGGAGGTTCCGCTCAATCGCAAGGGCGAGGAACCGGGGACCTCGCTGCGCCATTTCATCGAGGCGTATCCAGGCCGCACGCTGATCGCCGCCGATTCGGCCGGCCGCCGCGAAGCCCTGCTCGAACAGGTCGCCACGGCCGGCTTGCGTCCGCAGAACGTCGACGGCTGGCAGGCGTTTCTCGAAGACACGAACAGGCTGGCGATCACCATCGCGCCGCTGGAACAAGGCTTCGCGCTGAAACAGCCGGCGCTCACCGTGCTCACCGAGCGCGAGCTGTTCGGCGAGCGCGTGCGCACCGAGCGCCGCCGACGCCGCGGTGCCGCGCGCGATCCCGAGACCGTCATCCGCGATCTGACCGAGCTTTCCATTGGCTCGCCGATCGTGCACGTCGATCATGGCGTGGGCCGCTACCAGGGCCTGGTGTCGATGGAACTGGGCGGCATGACCGGCGAATTCCTGGTCATCGAATACGCCAAGGGCGACAAGCTCTACGTGCCGGTCGCGCAGCTTGGCCTGGTCAGCCGCTACTCCGGCACCGCACCGGAACTGGCGCCGCTGCATTCGCTGGGTGGCGACGCCTGGGAACGCGCACGCAAGAAAGCCGCCGAAAAAGTACGTGACGTGGCCGCCGAGTTGCTGGCGATCTACGCGCAGCGCGAAGCGCGCGGCGGCGAATCGCTGCCGATCGATCGCCAGCTGGTGGAGGAATTCGGCAGCAGCTTCCCGTTCGAGGAAACGCCCGACCAGTTGCAGGCGATCGATGCGGTGCTCGGCGACCTGGCCCGTCCGCGCGCGATGGATCGCGTGATCTGCGGCGACGTGGGTTTCGGCAAAACGGAAGTCGCCCTGCGCGCAGCCTTCGCCGCCGCTACCGCGGGCAAGCAGGTGGCGGTGCTGGTGCCCACTACCCTGCTCGCGCAGCAGCACTACCGCAACTTCGCCGACCGCTTCGCCGACTGGCCGGTGAAGGTCGATGTGTTGTCGCGCTTCCGTTCCAGCAAGGAAGTGAACGAAGCGCTCAAGCGCCTGACCGATGGCCAGATCGACGTGATCATCGGCACGCACAAGCTGCTGCAGCCGGATGTGAAGTTCAAGAATCTCGGCCTGGTGATCGTCGATGAAGAGCAACGCTTCGGCGTGCGGCAAAAGGAGCAGCTGAAAAAGCTGCGCGCCGAGGTGGATCTGCTCACCATGACCGCCACGCCGATCCCGCGCACGCTGAACATGGCGATGAGCGGCTTGCGCGATCTGTCGCTGATCACCACGCCGCCGGCGCATCGCATGGCCGTGCGCACGTTCATATCCACCTGGGAAACCGCATTGATCCGCGAAGCGTTCCAGCGCGAACTGCAGCGCGGCGGCCAGGTGTATCTGCTGCACAACGAAGTGGAAAGCATCGAACGCACCGCGCGCGAAGTGCAGGAGCTGATGCCCGAAGCGCGCATCGGCATCGCCCACGGCCAGATGCCCGAGCGCGAGCTGGAACGAGTCATGGCCGATTTCCATCGTCAGCGTTTCAATGTGCTGGTTTGCACCACCATCATCGAAACCGGCATCGACATTCCCACCGCCAACACCATCATCATCAACCGCGCCGATCGCTTCGGCCTGGCGCAGTTGCATCAATTGCGCGGCCGCGTGGGGCGTTCGCATCATCGTGCGTATGCGTACCTGATCGTGCCCGATCGACGTTCCATCACCGCCGATGCCGAGAAACGACTGGAGGCGCTCGCCTCGCTCGAAGAACTCGGCGCAGGCTTTACGCTGGCCACGCACGACCTGGAAATCCGCGGCGCGGGCGAACTGCTGGGCGACGAGCAATCGGGCCAGATCCAGGAGATCGGCTTCGGCCTTTACACCGAACTGCTGGAACGCGCCGTGCGTGCGCTGAAATCCGGCAAGGTGCCCGATTTCGATTTGAGCAGCGAACACGAAACCGAGGTGGAGCTGCATCTTCCCGCACTCATTCCGGACGACTACCTCCCCGACGTGCACGCCCGCCTGACGCTGTACAAGCGCATCGCCAGCGCGCGCGACGAGGAGTCACTGCGCGAGCTGCAGGTGGAAATGATCGACCGCTTCGGCTTGTTGCCCGATGCTGTGAAAAACCTGTTCGCCGTCGCCGGACTGAAGCTGATGGCCACGCCGTTGGGCATACGCAAACTGGATTTCGGTGCAAACGGCGGACGCATCACCTTCCGCGACAAGCCCGAGATCGATCCGATGGCGGTGATCCGCCTGATCCAGAACTATCCGCGCGTCTACAAGATGGACGGGCAAGACAAGCTGAAGATCAACCTGGAATTGCCTGGTGCGAGCGAGCGTATTCGCACAGCACAGGAACTGCTTGGCAGGCTGGGCGCACGCAAGGCTGCATAGCTACGTGCCCCTCCCCTACTACACGTAGGGGAGGGAACAGTCACGCCGCTCGCGTCAGGTATTGCAGGCTGAACATGCGCTGCGGATCGAACCACACCTGCTGCACGGCCAGGCCCGCCGTCGCCGCCAGCGCCGCGAAATCCGCCGGCGAATACTTGCAGC
>NZ_JBQCHP010000148.1:0-9769 GCF_051954575.1 Dyella sp.
GGCGGCTATGCCTTGCTGGAAACGGCATCCAGGGAAGAAGCCCTGGAGATCACCAAGCGCTTTCTGCGCGTGCATGGGGATGAATGGAATGTGGAATGCGAGGTGCGGCAGTTGATGACGCATGGTGAGACCTGCGGGTGAATCAAGGCGACGGGCGGAAGTGTTTCTGCGCGCAGGCAAGATTCACCATGAAACATGGTGAATCTCTTCTATTTGCGAGTCTTGCCCACGAAACCTAGCGCCCTGACCCATCCCGCATCCCGCCGCATTGTCTCCACCCGCTGCTTGCGGTAGTGCCGTTCGGCGCGGTCCTGCACATACGTCACCCAGCGTCGGAACCAGCGTTCGCTATGCCGCATGTCACGGACCAGCCAAGCCAGCAGGCGCCGGCTGGCGGGGGGCGCGAAACGCAGGAACAGTTCGTCGTCCACACTGATGATGGCCTCGGTGGTGCCGGGGTCGCCCTGGCGCGCGCAGCGGCCGAAGAGCTGGCGATCGACGCGGGCAGATTCGTGAAATTCGGTGAGGATCACATGCAGGCCGCCGTGTGCTTCCACCTGCGCGGCAAGTTTGATGTCCGTGCCACGGCCAGCCATGTTGGTGGCGACCGTGATGCGGCCCGGTTGCCCGGCTTCCGCGACGATGTCCGCCTCGCTTTTGTCCTGGCGTGCATTGAGCAGGATGTGTGCGACGCCTTCGTGGTCGAACAGGCGGCCGAGCGTTTCGGAAGCCTCGACTGAACGCGTTCCAACCAGCACTGCGCGTCCTTGGGCAGCCAGTTCCATGGCGCGCCGTGCGACTTCTCTCCAGCGTTTGGCGCTGTCCGCACAGATCCGATCGGCCAGGCGCTTTCGCCTGCTTGGCTTGTGCGTGGGAATGCGTGTGACGGGCAGGCCGTAAGTCTGTTTCACCTCGGTGGCAACTTCCTGCGCGGTCCCGGTCATGCCGCTCAGCAGCAGGTAACGACCAAAGAAACGCTGATAGGTGATCTGCGCCAGCGTGCGGCGTTGGCCGGTGATGTCGCAGCCCTCCTTCGACTCGATCATCTGGTGCAGGCCGCGTTCCCAGGTGCGATCGGGCATCACGCGGCCGGTGGACTCGTCCACGATCTGCACCTTCCCTTCGGCCAGGATGTAGTGCTGATCGCGCGCAAAGCAGTGCACCGCCGATAGCGCTTTTTGCATGAACTCGTCGCGCCATAACGGCGAGCGCCACAGACCGCCGTGCTCCGCGGTGATCTCGCGCACGCGTTGCTTGCCGCGCTCGGTCAACCAGATGTCGCGGCGCGCGCCCTTGATATAGTCCACATCGGCTTGTAATGCCTGCGCCAGTGCAACCGATTGCGCGTAGATCGCAGGGGCCAGATCATCCGGCAAGGTTTCGGAAATGATCAGCGGCGTGCTGGCTTCGTCGATCAGCACGCTGTCGGCTTCATCGATGATCGCGAAATGCAGACCGCGCAGGATCGGCGGCTCGCTGCGCATGCTGCCGGCGAATTGACGCAGACGTTGCTGGGTCAGCGAGATTTCGCCGAGCGCGATGCAATCCTTGAGGTAGTCGAACGTGAGTTCCTTATTCGACACATAGGTGATGTCGCAGGCGTAGGCCTTGCGCCGATCGGGCACCGGCATATCCTGCAGCACCACGCCCGCGCTCAAGCCCAGGAAATCGAACAGCGCGCGGTTGTGTTGCGCATCGCGCTCGGCGAGGTAGTCGTTGACGGTCACCACGTGCACCGCCGCGCCGGTGGCGGCAGCGGCGCAGGTGGCCAGGGTCGCGGCGAGGGTCTTGCCTTCGCCGGTGGACATTTCCGCGAGCCGGCCTTGCAGCAAGGCGCGGCCGGCCAGCAATTGCACGTCGTGATGGCGCATGCCCAGCGTACGGCGCGATGCCTCGCGAATCAGTGCGAACGCCTCGGCCAGCAATCGATCGTTGAAACCTTGCCGGTGCATGCGTTGCGCGATCTCGCGCAGCGCGTCGCGCAATTGCACATCAGCCGATGCGCGTGCTGCATCCTCACGTGCGGCCGTAGCGTCCAGGAAACGGCGAACGCGCGGCCCGTCGAAGCGCGGCAGGCTGTCGAGCCAGGCACGCAGGCGATCTTCCCAGGGCGAGCGTTTGGCATCGAGCCGCTCCAGGTAAGGACCATCGCCGAGGCGCAAGGCGCGCCCCGCCAGCAGGGCGCGCACGTCAGACATTGAAGTGTCCCAGGAACACCTGCCGCAACCGGCGCAGTAGCTGATGAGCCAACGGCTCATAGCCGTGGTCGAATCGCACGTGCACGCGCTCGCCAAAGGGCGGGTCCGTTCCTTCGGGCAACGCCACGTCGAGGATGAAGACACGCTGCAAGGTCTTCAGGCCATTAGTGTCGTTCGGATTGGTGGGAATCGTGCCGCCGTTGTTGAGCGCCAGCGCCGCCGTCGGCAATTCGTCCACCGCGCCGGGGAAGCTGCGCACGACGTACGAGTCGTATTCCTGCTGTACGGCATCGGCCAGGCGCAGACGCACATCGTGCAGGCGCTCGTGCACCAGATCGATGTCGTCCTGCTGCACGACCACGCGCACCATCAGTTCGTGCGGAGCGAGCACGTAGCCCAGCAACTCGCCCTTCTTGTAGTAATGGCCAGGCATGTCCTGCGGCATGGAAGCGATCAACCTGCCGGTGCTGTCGGCATGGCCAACCAGGCGCGCCGCGCGCAGTTCGGCCCGTTCCAATACTTCGTGCGCTTCCTGCAATTGCCGGCCGCTGATCTGCGCCTTTACCGGATCGACGAAGGCGTCGGCATCGTAATGGGCCTGCGCCTGGTCGAACTTGGCGCGATCCACCGCCAGTTCCGATTGCAGCGTCGGGTTGTCCAACAGATACACCGGCTGGCCAGGTTTCACCATTTGATCGGGCGTAGCGATCCAGGTGTGGAAAAAGCCGTTCTCCTGGGCGTGCAACATCGCATGGTCGGGCAACCACACCACGCCTTGGGCGTGCGTGTGCAGCGGTACCGGCACGAGCAGCAACACCGCCAGCACCATTCCCAACGCCAGCGTGGCGCGGCGATAGGCGCGCGCGCGGCAGCGATGCAGGGCAGGGGCGCTGCGCAAATGCTTCAGCCCCTTGCGCGCCGGGCCCACGACCAGGCCGAACGCACTCCAGCAGGCCATCGCCACGCCGACAATGAAATATTTGCCGGCAACCAGGAAGATCACCGACACCGTCACCGTGGTGCGATAGCACCAGGCCAGCGGCGTGTACCAGAACAGCCAGCGCTGTTCGGCGCGGGTTTCATCCGGCTTCACCGCATCGGTAGAACCGAAGGCGTAGCAGTCGAGCAGCCAGGTCCACCAGGCCTGGCCGCGCTGCGCCAGGTTGGGCATTTCGATCAGGTCGGAAAGAATGTAGTAGCCGTCGTAGCGCAGCAGCGGATTGCCGTTGACCAGCAGGGTGGACACGCCGCCAATCACCATCACGTTGAAGGCCACGCCGCGCAACACGCCAGGTTCGCTCAGTAGCCACACATACAACGCCAGCGCCGCCAGCAACACTTCCACCAGCATGCCGGCTGCCGCGACGATCGCCCGGTGGTACTTGGATGGAAACGCCGCCGAGGACGAGGCCTCCACGTAAGGCACCGGCGCAAAGATCAGAAACATCACGCCCAGTTCGCGCGCCGTGCCGCCCCAGCGCTTCACGGCAAAACCATGGCCCAGCTCATGCAGCAGCTTCACCACCGGGTAGACCGCGAGCATCGCGAGCAGGTTGCTGGAAGAAAGCACGCGATCGGAAAGGTTATGCGTCAGCTCGCTCCAATGTTGCCCGGCCAGCACCAGGGCGGGCAGCACCGCCAGCAACCACAGCAACGCGCCGACGGGGCCGAAGCACCAGGATACAAATGGCGAGAAGCGCGTAAGAAACGGATCTGGATTGAGCAGCGGCAGCTTCACGCTCATCGGGTTTAGCAGCCATTGCCGCAGCGTTTCGGTGCGCTTGCGTTTGTGCCGATCCAGCGCCTCGGCCGAGTCGGGCGCCACGTCGGTCTGCAGCAGATCGGCCGCATGCAACTGCACCAGCAGGTCCACCACTTCCGGCTGCGTGCAGGCATCGCGCGCATCGGAAGCATTGGCGCGTTCCCACAGCGCCTGCACCGTTTGTTTGCCATCCATGCCCGCAATCAATGCATAAGCCGCCGTGGACAGGCGATAGACGCGGCCGCCGGTCTGGTCCTGCACCACGTACCAGGGGCGTCCACGGAACACCACGCGTTGCACCGTGGCGTACGGCATCAGCCGCGGACGCAACTGCGCCACGCTATGCCAGGACGGACTGAACGGACTGCGCGCCATGGCCTGGCTACAAGCCCCAGTTCCACAGGTTCAGCCGCAGCCAGTCGAGCAGTCCGTGCAGCAGCACCCAGCCCAGCTTGCGATGGCCGGCATCGATCTTGCCCACGCCTTCCATGCCCGGCAGCAGTAGGTTCGAATTCTGCTTCAGCCGCGCTTCGACGCGATAGAAATTGCGGCCATCCTGCGCGGTGGCCACCGGCACGATCTTGGCGACGGTGAATGGCATGGCGCTGCCGGCAAGCCCGGTGATCACCAGTTCGCCGGATTGCCCGGTGCGCAGCTGTGCGATGTCACGCTCATCCACCTCGAGGATGATGCGATAGCTATGCAACGGCGCGATCTCGAACAGCTTCTTGCCCGCTTCCACCGGCGTGCCGATTTGCTGGCTGAGATCGCCGCTGACCACCACGCCATCGTAGGGCGCTACCACTTTCACGCGCGCCAGTTTGTCGTCCAGCAGATCCAACTGAGCCTGCGCCTCGCGCAATTGCGCGCTGGTGACCTGGACGGCGTTGAGATCGTGCGTGGCCATCGCCTCGCGCAGCTTGTTGTCGTATTGATCGCGCTCGCTTGCCCATTTCGCGCGTTCCACGCGCAGGTCGTGATCGTCCAGCAAGGCCAGCGGCTGGCCTTTCACCACGGTATCGCCGGCGCGCACGTAGCCGGCCGCGAGAAAGCCTTCAAAGGGCGCGGCGGCCACGCGCTGGATTTCGCCTTCCGTCACGGTCTTGGCCGAAACGCGATAAGGCACCGGTAGCAACACCAGCAGTGCGAGCGCGAACAAGACGGCTACCGCACCCGCCTTCCACAGCAGATGGCGCGGCCCCAGCAATGCAGCCAGGAAACGGCGCCCTTCGTCCAACAGGCGTTGCAGCGAGCCACGTTCCGCATCCACGCGCTGCACAACCACGGGTGCGAACAGGGCGCCGAAGGTATCCAGCCATTTGCGCTCTTCCTCGCTGAATGCTTGCGGCGATTCACGCTCAACGGTCACCACCGCCACGCATCGCGCCTGTTGCGTGATGGGCAGGGTAAGCAACCGGCCGGCGCCGGTGCGCTGAAGCAGGGCGGCATGGGCGCGGTAATTTTCGCCGGCGTCCTGTTCCGACGTAGTGGCTTCCACCGGTTGAGCCAGATCGCATGCCTCGTTCATGGCGGCAATGTAGGCTTGCACCAGCGGCGAGGACTTCTCGAACGTGGCAGCTTCCGATAGCGCGACCAACTGCACTTCGCCATGCCGATACAGACCGATGGCCGCACGTGTGCCGTGAAAGCGACGACGCAGTTCATTGCTGAGGTCGAACAGGGCCTGCTGGAAGCGTTCGTGCCGAAGCGCGATGGCGATGGCCTCCAGCACACCCAGCGAGCGCGCGCTGGCGGCAAGCGCGGCATCGTGCTCGCGACGGCCCAACAGGTTGCTCAACCACGCGCTGCCCCAGTGCAGTTCGCGCAGCAGCGCCGGCAAGGTCTCGTCATGCGATGGCAGTTCCAGCACCACGGCGCCGGCGATACGTTCATGCACCGCGATCGGCGCTGCGACATGCCGCAGGCCGGCCGGCTCGCTGCACGGCTGCACCACCACGCGACGATCGGCCAATGCGCGCTGCACCGCTTCGCCCATGCGCGCCATATCGCCGTTGGCCTGCGGCCACACGGCAATGGGTACATAGTTCTGGCCATCGCTCGACTCGACCAGAATGGCCGCCTGGGCGATCGCGGGGATCTTGTCACGCAGCACGGTGAGCCATGCATCGCAGAACTCCGCCGACGTGCGTGCGGTAACGAAGCGCGTCCAGCCGTCCATGTGCACAGGCGGTTCGGCGCCGGGAGTGGCGGGCAGGGCGCTCATGATTTGGCGTGCTCCCTCGGTAGCGGCGCTTCGTGCGGAGAAGACACGAAATACTGGTCGAGCTCGTCGATATCGGTAGCGGTGAGTTCGCCCAGCGTGGTCTTGAGCTTGATGAAAGCGGTGAGCTGCTGATAACGCCCTTTGTGCATGTCACGGCGCGCCGCAGCCATCTGCTGCCTGGCGGTGAGCACATCGGCCTCGGTCTTCAAGCCGCGCGCGCTGCCGCGCTCGGCCAGCGCGAGCGCGCGTTCGGCCGACGTTTCCGCCGCACGTGCGGCACGCGCCTTGGCAAGCCCCGCGCGCCAGGCCAGAAAGGCGGTCTTCACGTTGACGATGGCCAGCCGGCGCGCGGCCTCCATGTCGTCATGCGCCTTGTCGCGCAGCGCCAGCGCCTCGGCGACCTTGGCCGACTGCGTGCCGCCGGAATAAAGCGGCACGTTGAGCTGCAAACCCACGGTAAGTGTGCGGATGCGATAACCGGCCTGGCCAGGAAAGTTGCCCGCGTTCTGGTCGTTGTTGCCATAGCTGGCGACCAGGTCCAGGGTCGGCTGATGCCCAGCGCGTTCCTTGCTCACTTCCTCGTTGGCCGCCGCAATCGCATGCATGGCGGCGCGCAGCGCAGGGCTGTGCGTGTCGATCTGCGCCAGCCAGGCATCCAGGTCATCGCCAAGCAGGTTGGGCAGGTTCGCCTGGTCATTGAGGTATGGCTGCTTGAGATCCTCCGCCGGGCCAACCCATTGTTCCAGCGCCGCCAGCTTGCTGGCCTGATCCAGCTCGGCCGAGGTTTCGTCGGCCGCGGCTTCCTGGTACTTGGCGTAGGCATCCTCGGCCTGCGGCTCGCCTTGCGCGCCCAGTTCCGCGCCGCGACGGGCAATGTCCCATTGCGCATGCAGCGCATCGCGCTGCGCGGTGGTGAACAACACCTCGTCCCGCGCTTCCATCAGATCGAACCAGGCGCTGGCCAGTTTTTGATAGAGCTGCTGCTCGGCATCCTCGAGCTGGTATTCGGTCTGCCGCGCCGTTTCCTTCGCCTCATTGAGGCTGGCCAGATTGGCGGCGTGCCACAAGGGCTGGGTAAGGCTGAGCTGGTCGGTATTGCTGTGGTAACGATCGCGCTCGGTCTTGGTGAACCGGTCGAGCGTGTCGTAATGGCGGCGATTGCCATCGGCCGTGGCAGTGGCCGAGAGCTGCGGCAGCATGGCGCCGAGCGCCTGGCGCGTGCGCGCCCTGGATGCATCCACGCTGGCCTTGGCGGCGCGGTAGCCCGGCTCGCTGTCGTGCGCGATCGCGAACAGTTCGCCCAGCGACGTCACGCCGCCATCGGTAGCGGCTTGCGCCACGCCACATGCGAGGCAAAGCGCAAGCGCACCGGCCAGCGCAACAGTCTGCGCGTTCGAACGGCCCGTGCTGCCTTTCCTTGCATAAGTCGTTTTGCGTGCCACCGCAGCCCCTTTGCTGTGTCCGCAGGAAGAGGCCGGCCCGTCATGGTCCGCACAACACCGGTGCGCGCCTCAAAAGGCAGGCGCGGGACGGGCGTTATTTCAGATGGATTCTCCCTGTGCCCGGCATTTTTGCACCGCGCGGCAGGGTGTGCCAAGGGCCGGCGGCAAGTTTTTGCGGCTTTTGCCGGGTACTTTTGCGCGTACGAACTTGCGCTACCATACCGCCCATTGTCCGGTGACTCAGGGGGAGTCATGAAACGCATCATGGGAGCGGCCGCGCTGGCAGCCGCATTGGCCGGCTGCCATGCCACCGGCCAGAAGATCACCCGGCTCGATCCAGGCAGCAACCGCGAGCAAGTCCTCGCCACCCTCGGTCGCCCTGACGCCTTGAGCACGATGGGCGAATTCGAGGTTTACACCTATCTCGCACGCCATCGTACGCGTCATTCGCTGATACATACCGATTACACGGTGGTGATGAAGGATGGGCACGTGGTGGAGTTTGGGCCTGGCGTGGCGCAGCGCGAAGGGTTGCACCATGTGGTGATTGTGCCGGCGGGGTCTTGATTGGGGCTGGTGCGGTTGGAACGCCGTGCGATGCTAATCCTTGCGTCGATTCTATTCAGAGCCAATCGTCATTCCGGCGAAGGCCGGAATCCAGTGCAAACATGCTGTGCGTAGCACCCGAGATAAATAAAGGTTATGCGTGCTTCGAACGACGTATTTAATCTGGATTCCTTGCCACTCAAAGTCGAGCACGTTCATGTACTTTCCCCGTCATGCCGGCCTTCGCCGGAATGGCGGTGCGGAATAATAAAATGTAGGACGGCCTTCATGCCATTCAATGTGCGATTGTCAGGTGCTCTTCTACTGATCTTTTGCATGATCGGTTATGTACACGCCTCATCCAAGTCAGACGTTCCGTCCATCAATGGGACTTGGGCGGGAAAAATCGGTGGAAGCCAAGTCGTTGCCTGCTTTGCTAATGAAAATTATTCGGGACGTGCCAGTCAATTCGGTGCGTATTTTTACTTGCAGCACGCCAAGCTTATAGGCTTGCAAACGGGCGATGGAAACGGTGATCTGTGGAGCGAAGGGGATGACAAGAATCCCACCGGAATCTGGTCCGTGCGAATCAAGGACAATATCTTGACGGGAACCTGGTCAAGTTCGACTCAAACAAAGAAATTGCCAATAACCCTGATTCGCATCAGGTCGATAACTTCCTATCGAAGCTCCACCTGTAATAGTGAAGATGGAATCTTCGTTCCTGACGTCTATAAGCTTGCGCATTCCATAAAGGTGATGCCGGGGAACATTAAGCTTGTCGACGGCAAACGTTACCGCCAGCTCACCGCGCTTGATGGGGCTGTCAAATCCGTTGAGCTTATCGATTCAACAAAGTCGGCTGCTGAACTCAACGCGAACGAAGCCTGTTTTACGTCAAGCGAGTTCAAGGAAGGCTTGGCAGGACTTGGCATCAAGCATCAGCGTAGCAGGCCGGGCATGCCTTGGCAGAATGGGCGGATCGAGCGACTGTTTTTGACACTGAAAGAAAAGCTGGATCAGTTGTGGGTCTTGGATACGGTTGCCTTGCAATTAGCCTTGGGAAGTTTTCGCCTCTGGTACAACGGTGTGCGTGTTCATCAGCATCTGGACGGTCGAACGCCGTCGGAAGCCTGGCATGGGATCGACCAGTACAAGTCGCCGAAGTCGGTGGAGTTGTTCGAAGCTTGGGATGGGCTGTTGGTCGGCTATTACATGCGCAGGTAGATGCTCTATGGCAAAGGCGAAAACGCGTTCAACGGATGACTGTCCGTGGCTTGGTGTGCCTGTTGTTTGGAGCTTGCTCATTGTTTGAGCAGCTCACGGGCGTCCGAGTGCCTTGCTATGAGGAAACGCTCGTCGAATTGATCATGAAATGACCAATTTGCATGGTTGAGTTTTCAAAGATCAGCCGCTTTCGTGGCGGAAAGGTTGTATGCGGACAGCGGACGGGGCACCGGTTTGCCAAAAGTAAGCGGCAAGCCCGGTTGCGTGCGATTGAGTGCCTGAATCTGGCTCTTTTCATCCACGCACAACACTAGGGCTCGATCCGGAGGAGCCATATACAGACCGACGACATCACGTACCTTGTCGACAA
>NZ_JBQCHP010000149.1:0-11365 GCF_051954575.1 Dyella sp.
CCACGTCAAACACAACCAGCAACTCGCCGAGGGCTCGCCGCTTGCCATCGAGCTCGGCAACATCGTGCTCAGCGCGCTGGAACGCAACCCACTCTTCATCAGCGCTGCCTTACCCAACCGCATCTACCCGCCCATGTTCAACCGCTATCACGAGGGCATGCACTTCGGCAGCCACGTCGACGGCTCCATCCGCCTGCTGCCCGGAACCGGCGACAAGATTCGAACCGATCTTTCCGCGACGCTGTTTCTTGCGCAGCCTGAAAGCTACGATGGGGGGGAGTTGTTGATCGAGGATACTTACGGTACTCATACCGTAAAGCTGGCTGCCGGTGACATGATTCTCTATCCGGCAAGCAGCCTACATCGCGTGAATCCGGTTACGCGCGGAGCGAGGCTGGCGTGTTTCTTTTGGGTGCAAAGCATGGTGCGCGACGATGGTCAGCGCACCATGTTGTTTGATTTGGATGGTGCCATTCAGGGAATTACCGCAAGCAACACCAATGAGGCTTCACGAGTAAAACTTGCCGGCGTCTATCACAATCTATTGCGAATGTGCTCGCAGATTTGATGCTTGCTGGTTGTTACCAGCATTGTGCCAAGGTACCGGTCCCCGAAATGGTACGGGTTCCCGCCTGATCGACTTGGAGCGTTCCGCATGTCGTGTCCTTCTGTTGCAAGACTGACAAAGGAGCCGCCGTAATGGTGTAAGCCGTTGAACTCGAAGAGGCCGGAAAGGTATATGTGTAATTCGCGCCCGTTTGATTAGCAGAAGCGCAATCAAGGGTTGGAAAGGTCGTACCCGTGCCCGGCGTGTATGTGAGATTGGTTGTGTAATACCGTTCCATGTAATTGGCCTGCTCCGCCAGGCACGATTCCGCAGCTTTGCGGTTCGTCTTGATGATGTACTGCTGATACGCGGGATAAGCCAACGCAGCCAGCACAGCGATAATCGCCACTACAATCATCAGCTCGATCAGGCTAAAACCCGCCTGTCTATTGCCGTGCATCCGCTTTGGCGAAGGCCATGGGCAAGCGGCGAAATTACTGAGTTCCCCATGGCCATTGCATAGATTCATGATGCCGCGCCTCATTGGTTGACAACTTCCTGCCAGGACACACGTGTTGTATTGGCGGTCGAACCCGATGTCATCAGGCTGGATGTAGTGCCGTTGTCGAAGCTCATAAGCATGTCGCCGCCCACGAAGATCGGATTGTTGGGCAGCGCACTGAAGCCCACGCCTGCCGCCGGCATCGTCACCGTCTGACCGTTGTACGTAAACGTGGCGGTACCGCCACCGCTGCCCAGGAAGAAGGGCGCCGATGGGTTGGTGCCGGTGAATGGATCGACTGCCATCACCCAACCACTACCGGAAGGATTGCAGATATCGGTAACCACGGGGATGCGCGTGGTAGCAAGCAGCAGATTGCCCTGGAATTGATTGGGCGTGACCATACGCTCACCTTGGTCGACCAACGCCCCGTTCGTTCCTGTGGGCGATTCCAGATTCATGTACCAGCCGAGCTTACCGCTCATATCGCTCGGAGTCGGCATCGGCGTTACGACGCGCACACCCAAAGTTGGAGGGGTGACGGTCGTGTCACCATTCTGCTGGTAGATGATCGAGCGCTGCACCAAATCGCTCACTGTCGCACTGCTTGTTGGAGAGGAGCCACCAGGCTGAGCAATCACGCCATACCAGGTCTCCACTTGCTGGTTATTGAGATCGCCGGTACTGAGGTACTGGCCCGTACCGAAGAACAGCCATACGTTGGCAGTGGCCGGATCCTCACCCGCCAACATGCCGGCAGTGATCGGCTGCGGGTTCGAATTGCCGCTGAAATCCACCTTCAGCTGGGTGGAGAAAACGACGGTGCCCGTCGTACTCACGCCACCCAAGGTGGTCGGGTCAGTGTTGTAGTTATTACCCTGGGCGCTACCCAGCGGAAACCGCCACACCTGTCCCTGCAGGTCGCCTGCGTAGGCTTCGGTACTGATGCCGTTGCTCGCAACATCCATCCAGGTTACCGGAGCGGCAAGACCGTTCGCCCCGGTGATACGGTTGGTTGTCGTATGCACGCTGAGTGTACCAGTGGCCAAATCAAATTCCAGCAATGCCGCCGAACCGCTGGCGCTGTTGTAGCCATTGCCGATCAGCACCTGCCAGTCGGAATTGGTGCCGTTCTGCACCTTGGCGATCACGGGCTTGCCCACCATCTGGCCGATGTAATTGCTATTGGTCAGTCCATCCCCTGCGGAACGTTCCCACAAGGGAGTAATGTTTTTTGGATCAGTAATGTCCAGTGCGTAAACGGCTTCGGCGGGGCCTCGGCCAGTGGTGCCCACCAGAATGGTATGCCAAGCATAGCCATTGTCTTTCGTGATCCCCGGCAGATAGGCGTCCGCGATGGTCAATTCGCCGTCGTTGAAATACTGATGCGGCAACGTAGTCGTACCGTAGCTCGGGTCTGCCAAGCTCGCCAAATTGGCCGCTGGATTTGCAGTACTGCCTGCCGCAATGACCGCACCCGGCAGATAGGCATAGACCTCCGCGCCGGTACTGGCGTCAAACGCGTGCAGCATGCCATCGTTGGCCGCCACGAACACTAAGGGCTTGCGTGCGGAAACCGCATTGGTCACGGCGTTACCGCTGCTATCGGTCGTGCTCTGCGCCCAGGCCTGGAACGAATTGTCACCGGATGTCGCGGTATTGCTGATGCCGGTAAACACCTGATTCTCGAACTCGTTCAGGTCGGGCACGCCGGAATACACCGGCTGCGAGTCCACGATATCGCCCAACGCGGTATCCCGGTCGCGATAGTTGCCGTTATTCTTCTGCTCAAACGTGTTATCGCCGCGCAGATAATTCACCATCGTCGCCTGTGCTGACGCCGTGCTGCCCAGCGCGGCGAGTTGCGTGCTGGATAACGCAGGTGGTGCACCGGAAGTAGAATTCTGGAATGCCACAAACGTACCGCTTCCGCTCGAGGCCGGCGGCACATAGGTCATGATCGTGCGATTTGGATAAGTGACGACGCCTTTACTGTCGTCCAGCTGGGCGGCCGCACTCCAGGTGGGGTTGGTAGAGATGGCTCCCGTGCTGGAATCGATCGCCAGCGCCTTAAGGTCACCGATCCATTTCACCGTGTAGTAATTGGCCTGGTACGCCACCGTGCCGTTGGTGAGCTGGGTGGAGTTGGCCGCCAGACTGGCGCCGGTACCTGCGCGCTCAGAAGCGCGTTGCAGAGCGTCGGTCAAGCCGCTGATGAAGGTCGCCGGGCTGGTTGCGGAATAGAAACCGCCGTGCCCGTTCACGCCCGCATGTGCCAGGTCGGCGATGTTGTTGATCGAGTTCGACGCAGGCGCAGGCCAACCGAAGTTGGTGAGCGTAAGGCCGCCATCGGCCGCCTTGAAGATGTCGCTGATAGTAGGTGGCGAATCACCATTGGATGCCTTGCCCGTAATACCCGTCGGGGTAAAGCCCAAGCCCATGGTGAAGGTGGTCATGTGCTGCCAGAACGCCGGATCTTCCGAGTTGGTCGGCACTTCGTTGGGAAAGGATGAGCTGGTTTGCAAATCGTTTTCCCAGTAATACATCGCCACGTCGGCGAGAGACGGGCTGCTATCACTCGTGGCGCCGCCGGAGTAAGGTGCCGCAGGTGAGCTACCGGTGAGGTTCGTCGGCCATGCCATACCATTGGGGCCAGTTATCGCTGGCCAGGCGGCGCTACTGGCGCCATTTTCAGCTGACGAAGAGTAATCGTCGTTCCAGAAACCATCCGTGGTCAAAATGGTGTAGGCCTGTCGACAGGCAATGTTGCTGGGTTGATTGGTCGTCCCATAGTCGGGGTCGGATGACATCGTCGTCCAAGGTTGCGATGTCTGGTAATACTGGCCAACCCGATCCAATGCCGTGCGCAAAGGTGTCCCGTTGCTCGCGCTCTCACCAGATATCCAGGTCCAGAACGCCGCTTTTTGAGTCCCGCTGGAACCATCACCGAACGGCTGAACTTTGGCCAGAGCATTATTGCTTTTACCGCCACCCGCACCGGAGTCGTCGAATGCATATTGCAACGATGGCAGGCCACCGGTGTTGTTGCCGTTGATCGAACCGAAGCCCACCCGGAACGACGCGCCTACCGAGAAAAAAGCCGCCATCAAGCCACTTTTGGCCATCAGTATGCGGGTGTGGTAATAGGAGTACCAATTGGCGACGTTCTGCTGGGTGGCGGCACTTTCGTCGCAATTGCTTGATGTCATACCGGCCGACGCAGTCAACTCGCAGGTCCCGTTCAGACCTACGTAGTGGCTCGTGTAACTGCCATCCGCATTTTGCACCGTATAGGTAAAGAACGAATACGTGCTCGTCGTCGTAGGCGTACACATGTTCGTACTTGAATTGTAGGCATCCGAGCCCTGACAAGTCGGCGACGTATACACGGCCGGATTCGGCGTGCACATGTAGCTTGTCTGGTCATAGGTGTCCGTACTCGGCGAGCAGTAAGGAGCCGTGGATTTGCTCCCACTCTTGGTACATTTGCCAGCTTTGCTGCCACTGGTTTGCAGCGTATAACCCTGAGGGCAAATGGCCAGGTAAGGATTCTCCTGACACTGCCCATTGGTCTGAAGTGAATATCCTGATGGGCAAACCGGCGCATAGGGCGGCGAATTTCCAGTAAACGAGTTTGTATAGGTGATGTCGCTCGAACTTGTGAACAGCCGACTGGTATCTTTGGAACCGTTATACGTCGACAAATTCACGGTGCCTCTACCCTGATGGAAACCATCCACCCATGCAGCGGTAAAGCTCGCCACAGGATATAGGGTGCCATCAGCCTTCAGCGGCGGGGAATACGTGATCTTCGGGTTATAGTAAACGCCGTTTACGCTGGAGCTGGTCAGTTCGCTCTGTGTAGGCTGCCCCGGGGTTGCACCGAGAAAAGCATAGTCGGGCATGACGTCCCAGGCCATCGAACCCGAATCGTCCAGCATCAAAGTCACATTGGGCGGAATGGCCGGCTGCAATGTAACCGGTTGCTGATCGACGGTCACTGTGGTGGCTGCCATCGCTGGCGTGTAGACGGCGCCAAGCATCCATACAGCCAGCACTGTACCCAGCAACCTGCCCGCTGCGGCCTTCAGACGGCAAACTGCTTGTAGCTTCGTATTCATCACGATTAACCCTGAAATTGAATAGCTCGCCGCAAACCAGCGACATGCATGATCGATTGCGGCTCGATCAGCCTTGCTTGATCACCACTTGTATCGTTACTACGGCATGGTCGCCCACCAGGGTGGGATCGCCGCTGCGTGCGGTAATGCGGTAATACACTTGCGTGCCCGTGCCGCCTTGCACGCCGTAATTGCGTGAGTTGGCGGTATTGCCAAAACCGGTGCTGGTTTTCTGGTTGACCCAGTTGCCCATGTTTTCCACCACAAACTGAGGCTGGCTGGCGGCGGCTGGGCTGGCGGTGTAATAACCGGTTCCCGTACCTTTGCTCACACTGTGGATGGCGCTGGAAGGCAGCGTGGAATCATTGAAGGGATTGGGCAGGCACGTAACGCCGCCAGCCTGGCAGTTGTGCCAGATGAGCGTTGGGGTGGTGGGAATCAATGCGGTTGCAGCGCGGACTGCAGCCTCGGCACTTTGAAAGGCTATTTGGCGATCGTATTGATTGGATGCCATCTTCTGCTGCATGAGGGTTCCACGCATAGCGGCCAGCCCCACCAGCGTGATCAGCAGCAGCAGGATCAATGCCACCACAAGCGCCACGCCGCCCTGAGCGCGTGGGCCAGGCGAACGGGTCCGGATAACCGACGAAGAAGTGGTGATTGGCGCTTTCATGTCATTGCACTCGGTTGCGCACCGTGGTGGTGGAGGTGAATGACCTCGTAAGCCGCGCCGAGTTGTTGGAGCTGACGCGCTGACTGGCGCTTTGCAGGCTCAGCGTGACTTGCGCGGCGTTCACCGTGGCCCAATTGGTCATATTGGCCGCTTTATCGAACTGTGTGCCCGGTGGCTGCAGATACAGGATCTTCATACCAGTGACGTTGCGCACCATTTCCTGCGGCGTGGCAGTCGGCGGGGCTGCGCCGTAGCCCACGTTCAGGCGGTACAGGGAGGTAGTGCCTACCGAATTGCTGCCTATGTACCAGTCCACCGCGGTGAGTATGGCAATGCGTCCGTTATTGGCGAAATCATAGACAGCGCCATTGGAGTCATTGGTGCTGCTGTTGCAAGGGGTGGGAGCGGGATAGCCTAACCCTTTCGTACAGTTGCCGGGGCTTGCGTCACCGTTGCCGGCGTTGTGCACAACGATGTTGTCACCGGAATACTTGGTGATCTGCAGAATCGTGGCGTGGTCGTAATCGCACACAATGATGAGGTCACCGGTAGCCAACAGGGAACTTGGCGTATTGATCCCCAGACTGGCAGGCGACCCCGTGCCGCCGCTTGCACTTCTCTTCACCACGACATCCGCCGTCGCCGTGCTGAGAATGTGCACCGAACTGGTGCCAGGCACCGGCGCCCCAGTTCCGGTAAGGCTGCTTAATGCCGGATCCTGACTGGCGTCGTCATACCCGTGCAGCGCATTGCTCCAGTCGCTGTACCAATTGCTGGCGCCGTTGTTGACTACGTTGGCGATGCGACCGTTGGTGTTGTCGCAACCAGAGAGACCCGCATCGCGCAGGTCGCGCGAGAGCAATTCGAACGCAGTGCGCGAACCGTTCTCCACGTCGCCGAGCGCCTCGTTGGTGCGGTACGTCTGCTGACCAGCCAGAAATACGCTGATGACCCCACCGATAACGATCAGGCCAAGCAGCATCGCCACCATCATTTCGATCAGCGTGAAACCGTGCGCGCCTGCTGCAACGTGTGTTGCGCCATGCGAGAGCCTGTTGCGGATCAAGGGACGCTTGTTCATAGCATGGCCTGCGTTACCAGTTTCTGGCTGCTGGTGCCAGCGTCACCGGCGCGGCTGTCATCGAACTGAATGGTGACGGTGCATAGCGCAGTTGTCGTGCCTGCAGCCGCGGAACATTGGATCGTTCCCACAGTAGTAGCAGCCCCCTGACCAATGGGCTGGAGTTCCGCGGCGCACCATTGGTAGAGCTGTTGGGAGGCGAGGGTACTGCCCGCTGTTCCGCAGGCGTTGCCCTTGATGGTTTTGTTGTATGCATTGTTTCGTGCGCCGCTGATATCAGCGCGCATCGCATCTAGTATCGAATAGCTAGCGATGGTTGCCATGCTACGCACCATCGCACTGTTGTTGGTGGACAACGAGCGCGCCTGTAGCGCAGCAACACCGAGAAACCCGATCGAAAGCACCAATACCGCTACCAGTACCTCGATCAGTCCGACGCCCGCTTGATGCCGGCTGCCGACTCGCGCGAATCGACCTTTTAATGAATTACGTTTCATGGGCAAGTCGCTGTAGCCGTGGTACTGGTGATGATCGAGCCGGCCGCCAGTTGGATCCTGATATGGTTGTTGGACTTCAGCGATGCAGTGCAGATGTCCGCCATCCAGGTTTGGCTCGTGCCGGTGGTGGTGTCACTGTATGGACTCGTCGAACCTGGCGCATAACCGAGCCCATCACCGTGAAAACGGATCGCGTTGATGTGGCCGGATAGTTGTATCGGCATCTGCAGATCCGGTGGGGCAGCAAATACTGTCGAAGTGGTAGCGGGCGTCAATTGCATAAACACCATGCCGCCCTGGGTACCGCATTTGGTGCCCAGCGTATCGGTGGTATTGATGCTGGCGCTGTCGCTACAGAACTGCGTGTATGCGTTGCGCTTGATCGCCTCCATACGCGCAATGTTGAGCCCGGCAACAATCTCATTCGCCGCGGTGGTCAGCCGATTGGAGTTGATCATGCTGTTGAAGCTGGGTATGGCCACCACCGTGAGGATGGCAATCACGCCCAGCGTGACCATCAACTCGACGACAGTGAACCCCTTGGCACAGCTTCCCAGCGTGCGTCGCAGCAAGACGTGCATGAGATTCCCCCTGGTACCTGGTTTTTAGTCTACGCGCCTGTTTTGTCACGACCAGTCATGAGCGGCACCGGAATAGGCCCTTTCCGACAAGTGGCAAGGTTTTTCCGACAAGCGGATTAAAGGGAGGCGAAGGACGTGAGGGTGGTCACGGATGGAATGTGTGGCATGCACGGTATGCGGTTGGCCCCTCCCTGCGATCTTGTCCGGCGTTTGTGGCTGTGAATGGAAGCCCGGCTTTCGATGTATGCGTGTATGGCAATGTCGGGGTTTGCACCTCAACCTACGCATTGGGTCTCCCCCCCTGTCCCAATGGTTCCCTCAGCACGATCACAGGCGGATAATCGTTGCCCTTTCTGGTCAGGCACTTCATTTAATGATGTTCACACCCGGTCAACGCTGGATCTCCACCGCCGAACCCGAACTCGGCCTTGGCACCGTGCTGCGCGTCGAGGGGCGCGGGGTGCAGGTGTTGTTTGCCAAGTCGGGGGTGTTGCGGCCTTATGCGGCCGATTCGGCGCCGCTGGTGCGGGCGGAGTTCCGGGCCGGGCAGCGGGTGGCTGGCAAGGGCATTGCGTTTCTGGTGGAGCGAGTGGAGGAGCGCGAAGGGCTGCTGGTCTACCGCGGCGAAGGGCGCGAGCTGCACGAGGGACAGCTCGATGACGAGCAGAGCGTCAGCCAGGCAGACGACCGGCTGATCGGCGGGCGCACCGACCCGGTCCAGCATTTCGATCTGCGCCTGGAAAGCCTTGAGCGCCGGGCCGCGGCGCGGCGTTCGCCGAGCTGGGGCCTGAGCTCCGCACGCATCGGCCTGGTGCCGCATCAGTTGCGCGTGGCCGGCATTGCCGCCTCGCGCCATCCGCCGCGCGTGCTGCTGGCCGACGAGGTAGGCCTGGGCAAGACGATCGAGGCGGGCATGATCCTCGCGCGCCAGATCGCGGCCGGCCGGGCCACGCGGGTGCTGGTGCTGCTGCCGGATACGCTGGTCTATCAATGGTTCGTGGAGCTCTTGCGCCGCTTCAACCTCAGCTTTGCCATCTACGACGAAGAGCGCTGCGAAGCGCTGGAGCAATCGGGCAGCGACGCCAATCCGTTCGAGGACGAGCAACTGGTGATCGCCGATTTCGGCTTCCTCGAGCAAAACCCCAAGCGCGCCGCACAATTGCTGGAAGCCGGCTGGGATCTGCTGGTGGTGGACGAAGCCCATCACCTGGCGTGGGCGCCTCAAAGCGCCAGCCCGCGCTACACCCTGGTGGAACAGCTCGCCGCGGCCACGCCGGGCGTGATCCTGCTCACCGCCACGCCGGAACAGCTGGGACGCAGCGGCCACTTCGCCCGCCTGCGCCTGCTCGATCCGCAGCGCTACCACAGCCTGGATGCTTACCTCGCCGAAGCCGAGCATTTCCAATCGCTTTCACGCATCGCCGACAAGCTGCTGGAGCGCGCGCCGCTCGCAGCTGCCGACCTGGAACAACTGCAGAAGGCTTTCGACGGCGACGCCACGCTGCAGGCCTGCCTGGCCGATCCCACCAAGCCCGAGCACAGCCGCGAACTGTTGGCGGCACTGATCGATCGCCACGGCACGGGCCGCTCCATGTTTCGCAATCGCCGCGCCAACATCGGCGGCTTTCCCAAGCGCGTGCCGGCGTGGGAGTTGATCGATGCGGAACGCGTGGACGAACGCACCCGCCAGGCGCTGCTGGCCGAGTTCCACGCGGACATCCAGCAACCCGTGCCCGTGCTGGAACTGGATTACGCCAGCGATCCGCGTATCGATGCACTGGTCGCACTGCTCGATCGCCATCCGCAAGACAAGTTCCTGCTGATCTGCCGCAGCCAGGCGAAAGTGATGGCGCTGGAAGAAGCATTGCGCACGCGCACCGGCGCCGGCATCGCGCGCTTCCACGAAGGGTTGGGCATCGTGCAGCGCGATCGCAACGCGGCGTATTTTGCGCAAGCGGACGGGGCACGCCTGCTGATCTGTTCGGAGATCGGCTCGGAAGGCCGCAATTTCCAGTTTGCGCATCGCCTGGTGCTGTGGGATCTGCCGCTCGATCCGGACCTGCTCGAACAGCGCATCGGCCGCCTGGATCGCATCGGCCAGAAGCACGACATCAGCATACACATCATCGCCGCCGCCGATAGCGCGCAGCATGTCCTGGCGCGCTGGTACGACGAAGGCATCGACGCATTCCGCACCAGCCCGGCGGATGGGCGCGAACTGCTGCGCCGTTTCGGAGACACCCTGGCGCGTCTGGCGGAAGAACACGCGCGGGGCGACGACCAGCGCGATCAGGAACTGGACGTGCTGCTGGCCGAAACGCGCGCCGCGCATGAGCAAATGGCCGAGCTGATCCGCGCCGGCCGCGATCATTTGCTAGAGCTTGCCGCCAGCCGTGACCTGCATGCGGATGAACTGGCGCAAGCATTCCGTCGCGAAGACAACGACCCTTCCCGCGATGCGTTCCTGCAACGCCTGCTGGAATCCTTCGGCATTCACGTGGAAGAACTCGGCAGCAACGTGCTGCTGCTTGATCCGCAATATCTTTCCACCGACGCCCTGCCCGGCTTTGCCGAAGGTCCGATGTCGATCACCTTCTCGCGCGAGGTGGCGCTCGCACGCGAGGAGCTGCCGCTGCTGCGATTGGATCACCCGATGATCGCGAGCGCCGTCGACCTGGTGCTGTCGCACGAACGCGGCAACGCCGCCTTCATGGTGGACGACGCGCTTCCGCCGCGCAGCGCGCTGTTGCAAGCCGTGTACGTGCTGGAATGCGTGGCCGAGCGCAGCCTGGATGCCGAGCGCTTCCTGCCCACGCAGCCGATCGTGGCGACGATCGACACCAAGCTCACCGAGCGCGCGAATTTCCAGCCGAGCGACATCGCCGTGCGCCGTGCCGGCGAACGCACCATCGAAGTGCCGCGTTACCGCAAATTCCTCGCCAAACTGGTGCCGCCGATGCTGGAAAAGGCCGAGGCGGCGGCCAGCCTGCGCGCGCAAGGCGGCATCGCCGATGCGGTGAACGAAGCCCGCGACATGCTGGATGCGGAACTGGCGCGCCTACACGCGTTGCGTGCGGTGAATCCGTCGATCAGCGAGGCGGAGATTGCCGGCGTGGAGGCGGAACGTGCGGCGTTGCTTGAAGCATTGCCGCAGGCGCGTTTGCGGCTGGATGCGGTGCGTTTCGTGGTGAGCCCGGATTTCCTGGCCTTGCGCTAAGCCTCCTCCCTCTCCCCTCCGGGGAGAGGGCTGGTGTGAGGGGCGAATCTTGCGGAAAACCAGCACGTAGGTTGGGTTAGCGCAGCGTAACCCAACAAGGCCGCCGTGAATTGTTGGGTTAGGCTGCGCGGACCCAACCGACGAAA
>NZ_JBQCHP010000150.1:0-25628 GCF_051954575.1 Dyella sp.
TATCCAAAAGGAGATCCTGGTCTTCTTGGGGGTATCAATTGGTTTGACGCCGTGCTGGATATAGTTACAAGCCTTGCGGGATCCAAAAGTGGCACTTCCACTGGACGTTAAAATACGAAGCCAAACCACAACCATGAGCCCTGATTATTCAGGGCTTCGGTTCCGGGTTCCGGTGGTAAGCGAAAACTGTCGGAAACAGACGCGGCACGCGTACAACAAGACATTAAAACGGTTTGGCGATTACCAAAAACACCACACCCAGCAATACCAGCACCGGCAACTCGTTCAACAGCCGCAATGCACGCGCCGAAGGCAAGGCGCCGCCTTTCTCGCAGCGCTTGAGCAACCGCCCCATCCACACGAAGTACACCAGCAACACCGCTATCAGTCCGAGCTTGACATCGATCCAGTGCAAGGGCCCGACCACGTTCGGCAACGCACTTGGAAACACACGCCAGCCCTGCCACAGCGTCAGGCCGAACAGGAAGGCGACCCCAAACAGATTATGCCCGAAGCGATACAGGCGGCGCCCCATCAGCAGCAAGCGCGCTTTCACCGCAGCCTCCCCTTGTGCTTCAGCGATATTCACCAGGATGCGCGGCAGGTAGAACACGGCGGACATCCATGCAATAACGAAAACCAGATGAAACGTTTTAATCCACAGATAGATCATGCTGATCTCCCAAGAGGCACGTCGTTTTATCGAAAATCGGCAGGTGACACAAGGAGTAAGTAATCGACCTCAGGAAAGCCTGGTATCGACCGGCCCACACAAACTATTCACACCGCACTGTATAGCGTTATTTAATCTGCCATTCGCCAACCACTCAGCACAAACAGGACACGGCAGATTATTGATAGAGAAAACCATATAGACCAGACAATTTTTGGACGAAACATGCGGGCGAGTGATTTGCGTTGATATTGAACCATTTCCGCACACCATGACTTTCCCACGTGGTAAATGTGAAAATTAATGAAGGCAAATCTAGAATTCTGTAGAGTCAACAAAGCCGCCGCTTTTACAGGCGATTTTAGTAAATCCGGATGCCTTTTACTGACGAAATCTTAGGGCCGGCATCCACAACAAACCAACTCCATGGCGGATAAGAAATGACCACATTTTTATTGGGAATAGGTCACACAGGTCACTATTACAATAATATTGATGACCTTAGAAACAACTGCCCACCCAATGAATCCCCCAGCAAAGTACTTATATTCAATAAATACAATCACCACATAACGACCCCGCCAGAAGACATTGGCGGAAAACCATTTTATGACCACATTCTATACGCAGAAAAAATTTATGTTATCAATAATAAAGTATTTGACGAAATAGAGATGAAAGACATGGGAATAGATGTTTACGAAGCATACGATCAAGTAATAGACGATCCAATATACTTCAAAATGGGAGAGAGAGTCATCTTTATCCCTACGGAAAAAGATGGAAAATCTTGGGCAACCAATATTATTCATGTAGAAAGAACACCTTTTTTAATCTCTGAAGACTTTAAATTTCCTGCAAAAATTGAGAATAATTACGTCGAAAAAAGGGGAGGAATGAAAGTTATCAATATATTTTTTTTAATAGCAGTAGCTCAAGGTCCTGGACATATTTATGATGGTCTTTTCCGTGCCGCAAAAATGAAATGCCTCTGCTTTGGAAATACCAAAGTTTCGGAAATTTTCAATTGCATCAAAACATGGGCAAAAGTGCAGGATGTTATGCAATATTGCTACACCACTGCTGTTTCTTATGAAGATATTGCCCCTAACGAACCAGACCCAACATGCATCAAGAAAACCGGTAAATATTTCTCGGATATACGACTGCCGTGGCTTGAGATTGGTTCGCCTAACAAAACGAACCCAGGGCAATCGATTGATCCAGATAAAACTGTTGACGAAAACAAGATTACGTCGAAAGGCCTGATCTATTGCGAAGCCTATCAACCAGGGAACAGGCTAACGTCTTATCCGAAGAGCGAAAAATTTAAAGACGACGGGCTTGAATGGTATGAAATTATCCTAGAGATAATTTCCTAAGGATTCAGCTCTAGCCTGCACATCGCCACCAGAAAAATTGAAAACCTTGGCCGTTCGAGCGACCAAGGTTTTCAATACTTAAACTGGTGGGCGGTACAAGGATCGAACTTGTGACCCCTTCCATGTCAAGGAAGTGCTCTACCGCTGAGCTAACCGCCCGTAAGAGCCGCGTAGTCTACCGGAACCACCTCATCAGCGCAAAGCCTGCTCGCGCAACTGGTGGATGCGGTCGCGTAGCCGGGCCGCCTCCTCGAACTCCAGGTTTTCCGCATGCTTGCGCATGTCCGCCTCCAGCCGCTTGATCAGCGTGGCGGCCTGCTCGGCGTCCAGGCCGGCGTATTCGGCGCCCTGCTCGGCCACGGCGGCGGCGCGGCCGCGCGAGGCCTTGCCGCGCCCACGGCCCGGCGCCTCGCTGCGCGCGCCTTCCATGATGTCGGCGATGCGGCGCACCACCGATTGCGGGGTAATGCCATGCGCCTCGTTCCAGGCTACCTGTTTCTCACGGCGACGGCTGGTCTCGTCCATCGCCGCCTGCATCGAGCGGGTCACCTCGTCCGCGTAAAGAATCGCCTTGCCCCGCACGTTGCGGGCGGCGCGGCCGATGGTCTGGATCAGCGAGCCGGCGGAACGCAGGAAGCCTTCCTTGTCGGCATCGAGGATCGCCACCAGCGACACCTCCGGCATATCCAGGCCTTCGCGCAGCAGGTTGATGCCGACCAGCACGTCGAATTCGCCCAGGCGCAGGTCGCGGATGATCTCCACGCGCTCCACCGTCTCGATGTCCGAGTGCAGGTAGCGCACCTTCACGTCGTGCTCGCTGAGGTATTCGGTGAGGTTTTCCGCCATGCGCTTGGTGAGCGTGGTAACCAGCACGCGGTCGCCCATGGCGACGCGCTTCTTTGCCTCGCTGAGCAGGTCGTCCACCTGGGTGCGCACCGGCCGCACCTCCACTTCCGGATCGACCAGGCCGGTGGGGCGCACCACCAGCTCGACGATCGCGTCGCCGGATTTCTGCAGCTCGTAGTCGCGCGGCGTGGCCGACACGTAGATGGTGCGCGGCGCGCGGCGCTCGAATTCCTCGAAGCGCAGCGGACGGTTGTCCATCGCCGAGGGCAGGCGGAAGCCGAACTCCACCAGCGTCTCCTTGCGCGAGCGGTCGCCTTTGTACATCGCGCCGAGCTGCGGCACGGTGACGTGCGATTCGTCCACTACCAGCAACGCGTCCGGCGGCAGGTAATCGAACAACGTCGGCGGCGGCTCGCCCGGCGCGCGGCGCGTAAGGTGGCGCGAATAATTTTCGATGCCCTGGCAGTAGCCGACCTCGGCCATCATCTCGATGTCGAAGCGCGTGCGCTGGTCCAGGCGCTGCGCTTCCACCAGGCGGTTTTCCTTGTACAGCTGATCGAGGCGTTCCTTCAGCTCGATCTTGATCGTCTCGATCGCGTTCAACACGCTTTCGCGCGTGCTGGCGTAGTGCGTGCGCGGATACACCGTGTAGCGCGGCACCTTGCGGATGGTTTCGCCGGTGAGCGGATCGAACAGCGAGAGGTTTTCCACTTCGCCGTCGAACAGTTCGATGCGCAGCGCCTCGGTTTCCGATTCGGCCGGAAACACGTCGATGACTTCGCCGCGTACGCGATAGGTGCCGCGGCGCAGTTCCATTTCGTTGCGCGTGTACTGCAGTTCGGTGAGCTGGCGGATCAGCGCGCGCTGATCGATGCGTTCGCCGCGCGCGAGGATCAGGCGCAGCGACAGGTAATCCTCCGGATCGCCCAGGCCGTAGATCGCCGATACGGTGGCGACGATCAACGAGTCCTTGCGCGACAGCAGCGCCTTGGTCGCGGCCAGGCGCATCTGCTCGATGTGGTCGTTGATCGAGGCGTCCTTCTCGATATACGTATCCGACGCCACCACGTAGGCTTCCGGCTGGTAGTAGTCGTAGTAGCTGACGAAGTACTCCACCGCGTTGTGCGGGAAGAATTCCTTGAACTCGCCGTAGAGCTGCGCCGCCAGCGTCTTGTTCGGCGCCAGCACGATGGTCGGTCGCTGCACCTGCGCCACCACATTGGCGATGGTGAAGGTCTTGCCGGAGCCTGTCACGCCCAGCAGCGTCTGGCCCGCCAAGCCGGATTCGAAGCCCTCGACCAGGCGCCTGATGGCATCGGGCTGGTCGCCGGAGGGTTTGTAGCTGGAAACGAGTTCGAAACGGTCGCGATCGGTCATAGGGGCTCAACGTGCGGGCGTTTTGGCGGATTTTAAATGCAGGTGCTGACACGCCTTGTCAGCAGAGACGTACGCCGGACCTGCGCCACAGCGGTTGGCCTGCGGAAATCGGGGCCTAGCATGGAACCATGCAGTCTAGACCCTCCCGTGGCTTTGGCCTGGCCGAGCAAATCATCGCACTGGCCGTGCTGGCGGCGCTGATCGCCCTGGCCGTACCCAGTTTTCATCGCCTGCTGGAAACGCATGAATTGCGCGCCGCGCAATCGGACTACCTGGCAGCCTTGCAGCACGCGCGCAATCTCGCCGTGAACGAACAGGTGCGCGCCATCTTCTGCCCCAGTCGCGACCAGCGCACCTGCAGCGGCGATGGTTCATGGGGTGACTCCTGGCTGATTGGAAAGGCCGATCCGGACAACCCCAGCCAATTGCTTGGACCGCCGCGCTACGTCGGCCAAAAACGTCGTGATGCACTGGTCGTCGCCAGCAGCAGCAAGCTCGGTTACGTGGGGTTCGATCCGATGGGGACTTCCGTCAATACCAATCAGACGCTGTCCTTTTGCGTGAGGGATGAAACGCAGCAGATCCGGAAGGTGGTTATCGCGCGCTCAGGGCGGATTCGAGGGGAGCAAGGGGACGCGTCACCGTGCGCACCGCAAGACGGCGGCGCTCCCTGGCCCGAGATGGAAGAGCCCGACGAGTGAACTCAAAGCAATACGGGCCGATCCGGCAATTCGTCCGGCCGCGGCTTGCCATGGCCGGGAAAATGCGTGGCCAGCAACGTATGCACCCGGGTGATGCCCTGCAAGGCACCGGCGCGCCACTGGCCGGCGGCGAAGTTTTCGCGCATGCCGTTGCAGATCGCCACCCACTCCTCCGGTTTTACGCGCCGCGCGATGCCGCGGTCGGCGACGATCTCGATGCGGTGCTCGGACATCAGCACGTAGATCAGCACGCCGCAGTTGTGCTCGGTATCCCACACGCCGAGCTGGCCGAACACCTGGCGCGCGCGCGTGCGGGCGTCCAGCCCCGCCCATACCGCGGGCAACGGCAGGCGCGATTCGACCGCGAAGCGCACTTCGCCCAGATGCGTGTGTTCGCCGTCCGCGATCGCCGCGGTCATGTCGTCCAGCAGTTCGGGAGGAAAACGCCGACGGAGCTGGAACCAGCCTTCGAACAGGTTCGCGAACAATCGTTGGCCGCGCGCCGCCATGTCACCAGCTCCCCGAGGCGCCGCCGCCTCCGAAGCTGCCGCCACCGCCGCTGAAGCCCCCACCCCCGCCAAAACTTCCACCACCAAAGCCGCCGCCTCCGAAACCGCCGCCGCCCCAGCCGCCGAAGCCACCCCAGCCACCACCGCCGATCGACCGGCCCGCCCCCGCCGGGATCAGCATGAACAGGCCGCCGAGCAGCCCGCCGACAATGCCTACGCCGATCGATGCCAACAGGCCGGTGGCGGCGCCGATCACCAGACCGCCCAGCGGTGCACGCACCAGCGCCGGCATGCCCCTGAATACGCCCCGCAGCACGATCAGCAGAAAGAGCGCAAGAAAGAACACCCCGCGCAGATCCGGCCCGTGCGCAACGTCCTTGCCGTGCACCGGCGGCGGCAACGGCTCGCCGTTGATCAACTGCATCAGCGCGCCCACCGCATCGCTGATGCCAGCGAAGTAATCGTTGTTGCGGAATTTCGGCGCGAGGTATTCGCGAATGATGCGCGCCGCTGCGGCATCGGGAATCGCGCCTTCCAGCCCGTAGCCCACTTCGATGCGCACTTGCCGGTCGTTCTTGGCGATGAACAGCAGCACGCCATCGTCCACGCCTTTGCGTCCCAGCTTGTTCGCTTCGGCCACGCGCAGGGAGTAATCGTCGATGTCGTCGGGCTGCGTGCTGCCGATCATCAGCACGACCAGTTGCGCGCCTTTCTGTTTTTCCAGTTGGACGAGTTGCGCGTCGAGCTGGCCGATCTGCTGCGGCGTGAGCGTGCCGGTGAGATCGGTGACGTGCCGGCTGAGCGTGGGCACTGCCGGCTGGTCGTCGGCGTGCGATAGGGGCCACGGCGACAGCAAAGCTATCGCCAGGATCATCCACAGGCGCAACCAGCGCCGCGTCATGTCAATGCGCCGAGGCTGCCGGCGCGGGCGTACCGCTGCCGAAATCCACCGTCGGCGCCGTCGAAATCGCCTTCTCGTTCTCCACCGAGAAATTCGGTTTCACCTGATAGCCAAACATCTTGGCGGTGAGGTTGTTGGGGAAGGTCCGCAGCAGCGAGTTGTATTGCTGCACCGACTGGATATAGCGATTGCGTGCCACGGCGATGCGGTTCTCGGTGCCTTCCAGCTGCGCCTGCAGATTCTGGAATACGCCGTTCGCTTTCAGATCCGGATAGCGTTCGCTGACGGCCATCAAGCGCGACAACGCACTGGTGAGCTGGCCCTGCGCGGCCTGGAATTTGGCCAACGCCTCCGGGTTGTTCGCCAGCTCAGGCGTTACCTGGAAGCTGCCCGCGCGCGAACGCGCTTCGGTGACTTCGGCGAACACTTTTTCTTCGTGCGCGGCGTAGCCCTTCACGGTGTTCACCAGGTTCGGCACCAGGTCTGCGCGGCGCTGGTACTGGTTGAGCACTTCGGACCACTGCGCCTTGACCGCTTCGTCCTGTTTCTGGATCGCGTTGTAGCCGCAACCGGAAAGCATCGACACCAGCAGCAGCAATGCCAGCACGCGTAAGGTTTTCATTGGAAGGCTCCTTTCCCGGCAAGCGCTCATTGCAGCATCTGGCTGTGGCCGATGCAATCAGAACCAGCGCGGCCCCAGGATCAGGCTCCAGCACAACACCACCAGCACCAGCAGCACGAACACCGCGGCCGAACCCATGTCCTTGGCCCGTCCGGCCAGCTCGTGAAACTCGGGACTGACCTTGTCCACCACCGCCTCGATGGCGGAATTGAGCAGTTCAACCGACAACACCAGGATCACCGGTGAAACCAGCGCGATTTTCTCGAGCGCACCTTGGCCCACCCACAGGCCGATAGGGACAAGGATGACGGTAAGCATCGCCTCCAGCCGAAACGACGCTTCGTGCCGCCAACCCGCACGCAAGCCATTCATCGACCACCGAAAGGCGCGCCACAACTGGCGCGGATCGCCGCGAAATCCGTTACCGGGCATGGCTGGAGGGGCTCACCGACAAGGAAACGACGGCACTTTTCGGCATGGCGAAGATCGCTCCATGAACATGGCAACAGGCGCGCCATGATGCCACAAGCCGGCCTGGACACCGATTTCCCGCAGGAATTTGCTTGATGCAATGCAACTTCCGGCTAACGGCGGATCGGTTACGCTTCAACGAATGTGCCCGCAAAGGCGCGGGAAAACAGGCCGATTCTGGCCTTGCAGTACACGTATTCCGGAAGTGCCCATGACCGTCCAGACCCGCTCCGTTTCGTCAACCCGTTCCTTCACCACCGTATTCCTGATCGAAATGTGGGAGCGCTTCGGCTTCTACGGCATGCAGGTGCTGATGGTCACCTTCATGATGAAAAAGCTGGGCTTCGTCGACACCCAGGCCAATCTGGTGTGGGGCGCGGCGGCGGCGTTGATCTACGCCACGCCAGCGATCGGGGGCTGGGTGGGCGACAAATTATTGGGCACGCGCCGCACCATGTTGCTGGGCGCGACCATTCTTGCGCTCGGCTACGCCATGCTGTGGGTGCCTACCGACAATGCGTACATCACCTACTTGTCGCTCGGCGTGATCGTGGTCGGCAACGGTTTCTTCAAGCCCAACGCCGGCAACCTGGTGCGCAAGATCTACGAAGGCGACGACACGCGCATCGATAGCGCCTTCACCATCTACTACATGGCGGTGAACATCGGCTCGATGGTTTCGATGACCGCCACGCCGTGGATTCGCGACGTCATCGGCCAACGCTATGGCGACGACCTGGGCTGGCATACCGCGTTCGGCGTGTGCTCCATTGGCCTGGTCCTGGGCTTAATCAACTACACGGCCATGAAGCGCACGCTGTCACACATCGGCTCGCCCAGCGACGCGCGGCCGATCGATTTCAAGCGCCTGATTGGCGTGCTGCTGGCGGGCCTGGCCACGGTATTCATCGCCGCCTTCATCCTGCAAAGCGAAACGGTCGCGAAGTGGTGCGTGTATGGCGCGGGCCTGGTGATCCTGGGCATTTTCATTCACCTGATCCGCAGCAGCCGCCCGAGCGAGCGCGCCGGTTTGACGGCCGCGCTGGTGCTGACCGTGCAGACGATCTTCTTCTTCATCTTCTACGCGCAGATGGCGACGTCGTTGAATCTGTTCGCGCAGCGCAACGTCGATCTGTCGTTTTACGTGTTCGGCGTTCATCTGTTCAACTGGATTCCCGAGCAATACCAGAACTTGAATGCGATCTGGATCGTGCTGCTCAGCCCGGTGCTGGTGTTCATCTACAACTCGCTCGGCAAGCTCGGCAAAGATCCTTCCGTGGCGGCGAAATTCGCCTGGGGCTTCGCCGCGGTGGCGCTGGGCTTCTTCATGTACGGTGTGGGCGCCAAGTGGGCGGTGAACGGCCAGGTATCCTCGTGGGTGATGATCTGGGGTTACGGGCTGTATTCGCTCGGCGAACTGCTGGTGAGCGGCTTAGGCCTGGCGATGATCGCGCGCTACGTGCCCGAACGCATGGGCGGTTTCATGATGGGCGCGTACTACGTGGCGGTGGGCATCTCGCAATACCTGGGCAGCGTAGTGGCCAATATCGCGCACATCCCCGACAACATCACCGATCCAGTGCAGTCGCTCAACATCTACACGCATCTGTTCAACATTCTCGGCTTCGTCGGCATCGGCTGCACCGTGGTGGCGGTGATCATGCTGCCGCTGATGAACAAGCTGTCGGCCTCGCACTCGGATACGGCGGCCAACTACGATCCGCTGCCGGCCGTGCGCAACGAGGAATACAACACGCCCTGATCTGCCCGCGGTTCCTCGGAGCCTGCTCGATGCTACCGAACAGGCTCTAATATCGGCGCACCGCAATCACTCCTGGCCGGTCATGCCGCAACACCAGCTCAAGCAACCCATCGGACCGTTCGCGCTCACGCGCACGCTGGCATGGCTGCGCCTGTGCGCCATTGCCGGACAGAGCATGGCGGTGATGATCTGTTCCTGGTGGATGCACATCGACCTTCCCACGCTATCGCTGCTGCTCGGCATCGACATGCTGGCGGTGTTCGCGGTGTTCGCCGCCTGGCGGATCAGCCAGCCGTGGCCGGTGCACGAATGGGAAACCGTGTGTCATATCGTCGCAGACACGCTGGTGCTGAGTTACTTGCTCTATTTCACCGGCGGTGCGCGCAATCCTTTCGTCACCTTGCTGCTGGTGCCGATCGCGCTCAGCGCGGCGGCCTTGTCGGTGCGCGCCATTCTTGCCGTGGCGGCCATCGCGGGCGCCGCGTACTTCGTGCTGCTGCGCTGGTACGTGCCGTTGCCGATGAACGAGCTGAGCGCCAACGATCACGGCTTTTCGCTGCACGTCGCCGGCATGGGCGTGAACTTCGGCATTACCGCGCTGCTGCTGGGTTTCTTCATCAACCGGCTGGCCACCGCGGTGCGCCAGCAGCAGCAGGAAGTGCAGCGCGTGCGCGAACGCGCCCTGCGTGACGAAGGCATCCTGGCCATCGCCACGCAGGCAGCCGGCGCGGCGCACGAACTCAATACGCCGTTGTCGACCATGCGCACGCTGCTGCCGGAGTTGCGGCGTGAACACGCAACGGATGCGGCGCTTAATGAAGACCTGCAATTGCTGGAAGGCCAGGTGGAACGCTGCCGCACCATCCTTCGCGAGATGGTTGCCTTCGGCAAGGCGCAGCTGTCGCAGGAACCGGAGCGGTTGGCGCTGTCGACCTTCATCCACGGCTGCGTCGAGCGCTTCAAGCTGTTGCGGCCGGAAGCGGAACTGGAACTCGAAGTGCAGCCGCAGCTCGACGCGTTGGTGCTGCGCACGCCGCCCGGCCTGCGCCATGCGCTGCTCAATCTGCTCAACAATGCCGCCGACGCTTCGGCACTGTGCGAATCCCACTTCGTCATGCTCGAGGTGCGGCGCCACGAGCAATGGCTGGACTGGATCGTGCGCGACCGCGGCCCCGGCTTCACGCCCGCCGGTGCGACCGCGGCGATCGGCATCAGCGGCAAGCAGAGCGGCCTGGGCATCGGGCTGGCGCTCGCCGAAGCCACCGCCGAACGATTGACGGGCCAATTGATCATCGCCAACACCGGCAATGGTGCGGAACTGCGCCTGCGCCTGCCCTTGTCGACGATTGCCGCCCATTGAAGAATTACCCGCACGCGCTCCGTATCCGGCAAAATAGCGGCATACGACCAGAAACAAGCGCATGAATCAGCCAAGCCCCACCAGCGGTCCCCGTCCGCTGCTTATCGTCGATGACGATGCCACCTTCGTCCGCGTCCTCCACCGTGCACTCAGCTCCCGCGGTTTCGAAGTGATCAGCGCCGGCAACGCCGACGAAGCGCGCGCGCTGTCGCAGCGCCACCAGCCTCGCCATTGCGTGCTCGACCTGAAACTGGGCGAAGAAAACGGCCTGCGCCTGATCCCCGAGCTGCGCGAGCTCGTGCCCGACCTGCGCATCCTGCTGCTGACCGGCTACGCCTCCATCGCCACCGCGGTGGAAGCGATCAAACGCGGCGCGCACGACTACCTGGCCAAGCCGGTCGATGCCGATGCGGTGGTGCGCGCCCTGCTCGAGGGCAGCGATGCGGCGCCGCAAGGCGAAGACGAAGTGATCGACGCGCCCGAAGCTCCGCTTGCCCTGCGCCGTCTGGAATGGGAACACATCCAACGCGTACTCACCGAATGCGACGGCAACATTTCCGAAACCGCGCGCCGCCTCGGCATGCATCGGCGTACGTTGCAGCGGAAGTTGAGCAAGCATCCGGTACGGGAGCGGCCCAACCAGCCTGGCTGAGCCTTAGCGCGAAGCCATCACGGCATGACCACGCCGTGGATTGAAGGCGCCGCACGTGCACCGCGAAGGCGCGGCCCCAGGCGTCAATGCCGAAAGCGCACGTAGGCGCGTTTTGCCAGGTACAGCAGGTGCCCGGTAAGCCCTCGCTCCTGCGCCCCACGCAATGCGGTGTTATCTGCGTAAAGCATCCGGATATGGCCGTCACGCTGGTCGAGCAGTTGCTTGAGCTCGGCCAGGTCGCTGCGCGTCAGCGTGTGCCCTTCCGCAAAACGATCCGGCAGTGGGCGATTGACATAGTACGTGGTGTGCCTGGGTGCAATCTCGTCCGCGGGCCGATCCTTGCTGTAGAAATAAAGCGCGACCGAACGCCTCGTCATGCCGCTGCGTTCTTCCGGAAGCTGGATGGTGTCGAAGCCATGCCAGGAGCGTTCCGAGGTTTCGAAGATGACGCAACGGTTGAATGCCGGAGCCACCGAGCGTGAGGGCCGGCCGTCAGCATGGGGATCGCGGAACAGCTCCCCGATGCACCTTCGGGCCGTTGAACCACGGTCTCGACAAGCGTTTAGTGATCATCGGAGGATTCGGGCGCCGGCGGGTGATTCGACGGATCCGGCTCATCGTCATAGATCGCCACGTGCGCCACGCCATCGGCACCGATCCAGCCGCGGTACATGCCATCGGTGTTGAACGGCATGGCGATATTCCCGCTTGCATCCAGCACGATGGCGCCACCGTCGCCGCCAAGCGAAGGAATTTCCTGGTTGATCACCTCGGCGGCGGCGCGCTCGATCGGCTCGCCGAGCATCGATACCTTCATGCAGATTTCGTGCGCCGCCACCGTGCGCAGGTAGAACTCGCCCCAACCGGTGCCGGATACGGCGCATTGCGCGTTCGCGTAGGTGCCGGCGCCGATGATCGGCGAATCCCCCACGCGGCCCCAGCGCTTGTCGGTCATGCCGCCGGTGGACGTGCCCGCGGCGAGATGGCCCTCGCCATCCAGCGCCACTGCACCGACCGTGCCGAAATGCTTGGCCGTTTCCGGATCGGCATGCGGTTTCTTGTCGTTGTCTTCCTTCAGCGCCTTTTGCCACTGCTGCCAGCGTTCTTCGGTGCGAAAATAGGACGGATCGACCAGGCTGATGCCCTGCTCCTTGGCAAAGGCTTCCGCGCCATCGCCCACCAGCATCACATGCGGGGAATGGTCCATCACCGCGCGCGCCAGCAGGATCGGATTCTTCACCCGGTGCACGCCTGCCACCGCGCCCGCGCGCAAGCCTTCGCCGTCCATCACCGCAGCGTCCATTTCGTTCCTGCCGTCATGCGTGAAGACGGACCCTTTGCCGGCGTTGAAGTTCGGATCGTCCTCCAGCACGGCAATCGCGACGGTCACCGCATCCACCGCCGACTTGCCGGCCTTGAGCTGCGCGTAACCGTCGTGCAGCGCCTTGGCCATTGCCGCCCGCACCGCCTTTTCCTTCGCGGCATTCATGTCGCGCTTGATCACGCCGGCGCCGCCGTGGATGACCAGTACCAGCGGAGCGGCGTGCGTCATGGTGGCAATCCCCACGGTAGCGAGCGCAACAAACAGGCGGAACAGCTTCACGAGGCACCTCCTGCATGCGTCACGGCGAGTATAGCCAGCCATCGTGGCGTGCCCAGCCGCATGCGGATCAATGACATACGCTGTCGGAGAGCTCCTTTTCCACCTTTGTACCGCATGTCCCGTCGCCGATCCGTCGTATCCTACGCGGCTAATATCCCCTGCAAGAAAGGCATCCTCATGGAAAAGGTCTACGCAAGCGCCACCCAGGCTCTGGACGGTCTGCTCTTCGATGGCATGACCATCGCGGCGGGCGGCTTCGGTCTTTGCGGCATCCCCGAGAACCTGATCGGCGCGCTGCTCGCTGCCGGCACGAAGGGTTTGACCATCGTCGGCAACAACGCCGGGGTGGACGATTTCGGCATGGGCCCGCTGTTGAAGACGCGCCAGGTGAAGCGCGTGTATGCCTCCTACGTCGGCGAGAACAAGGAATTCGAGCGGCAGGTGCTGGCCGGCGAGCTGGAACTGCATCTGGTGCCACAAGGCACGCTGGCGGAAAAGCTGCGCGCCGGCGGCGCGGGCATTCCTGGGTTCTACACGCGCACGGCGTTCGGCACCAAGCTGGCGGAGGGCAAGGAAACCAAGCGCTTCGGCGACAAAGAATACGTGCTGGAAGAAGCGATCCACGCCGACGTGTCGATCGTGAAGGCATGGAAGGGCGACCGGCTCGGCAACCTGGTGTTCCGCAAGACGGCGCGCAACTTCAATCCGATGATCGCCACCTGCGGCAAAGTGTGCGTGGCCGAAGTGGAAGAGCTGGTGGAAGCGGGTGAACTCGAACCCGACCAGATCCACGTGCCGGGCATCTACGTCGACCGTATCGTCAAGGGCGAGAAATACGAGAAGCGTATCGAGTTCCGCACCGTGGCCGGCGCCAACACCGGCAAGGAAAGCCCGATCCGCATGGCGATGGCGCAGCGTGCGGCAAAGGAGCTGCGTGACGGTTTCTACGTGAACCTCGGCATCGGCATTCCCACGCTGGTGGCCAACTTCATTCCGCCGGGCATGGACGTGACGCTGCAATCGGAAAACGGACTGCTCGGCATCGGCCCGTTCCCGGACGACGCGCACGTCGATCCGGACCTGATCAACGCCGGCAAGCAGACCATCACCGCCCTGCCCGGCTCCAGCTATTTCTCCAGCGCCGAATCGTTCGCGATGATTCGCGGCGGACATATCGATCTTTCGATCCTGGGCGGCCTGGAAGTGTCCTGCACCGGCGACCTGGCCAACTGGATGGTGCCGGGCAAGATGGTGAAAGGCCCGGGCGGCGCGATGGACCTGGTCAGCGGCGTGAAGCGCGTGGTGGTGCTGATGGAGCACACCGCGAAGGACGGCTCGCCGAAGATCAAGGCGCAATGCGATCTGCCGCTTACCGGCAAGCAGGTGGTGGATTTGATCATCACTGACCTTTGCGTGTTCGAAGTGGCGAAGGGCAAGGGCCTGACGCTGATCGAGCTGCAGCAGGGGGTGACGGTGGAAGACGTGAAGGCGAAGACGGGGTGTGCGTTTGAGGTGAGTGCGTCGCTGCGCTGATGGTTGATCTTGCATTGACGAAGAATTTTTAGCGCATCGTCATTCCGGCGAAAGCCGGAATCCAGTACAAACACGGTGTGCGAAGCACTCGATACATGGCTTTGTGTGCTTCGCACGACGTATTGAAACTGGATTCCGGCCTTCGCCGGAATGACGGTGAGGCAGGTCAAATCTGCCGGAAGAAAGGCTACGCCGAAACCGGCAACGGCCTTGGAAACCGTATCTCCGCCACATAACGATTACCGCCCTGCACATGCAGGCTCAGCGGCCACGCAAACCGCTCGCTGATGCGCTGCGCGATCGCGTATTCAAACCCGCGCTGTCCCGATGACGGCGGATCGTATTCGCCGCCCGCGGTGGCGCTGACGCTCACCATGCCGGGCGTCACCGTCACCTGCACCACGCCCTGCCCGGTGTACTGGCTGGCATGGCGGATCAATTGCCAGCACAGCACGGCGAACACGCGCGGCGAGCCGTGCAAGGCGAACGAGGCGGGTTCTTCCAGCTGCAACTCGATCGGATGGCCATGCAGCATCTCGCGTGCGTTGGCCAGTTCGTCGCGCAGCACTTCGTTGACGATGAAATCCTGCTCGCCCTGGCCGTTGTCGGCTTCGCGCGCGAGGATCAACAACGCCTCCACCAGCGATTCCATCTCGCGCGTGGCGCGACGGATGCGCTGCACCGAGCGCTTGCCGAAATCGCTTAGGCCCGCTTCGTCCGACAGCATGTCGGTGGACATCTTGATCACTGTCAGCGGGCTGCGCAGTTCGTGGCTGGCGTCGCGGGTGAAGTTGCGTTCGCGTTCGTTGTAGCTGGCGATGCGGCTGGCGAAATTGTGGAAGCCGCGGGCCAGCGTACCGACGTCGCCGCGCGCCTGGCTCAGGCGGTCCGACTGCGCATCCAGGTCCGACTGCCCTTCCTTCCAGTTGCCAACCCACCGCGCCAGCGCGCTCACCTGTCGCCAGGCACGCTCCGTCGCCAGCCAGGTGAGCACGCTGACGATCACGATCAGCAGCAGCACCGCCGCAGCCGGCGCGACGTTGTAGTAGCCCATCAGGCATACCACCGTCACGGCCACCAGTTGCATGCCGAAAATCAGCAGCAATCGGCGTTGGAAACTGCCGCGCGCAGGTTCGCCGCGCGGCATGGGGGCATCCGTTGTCGACATGCAGGTATCGGACGGTTACGCGATATGGCTGGCCGGAATGGTGGCCTCGGTCTCCAGGTCGGCCAGGCGGTAGCCGGCCGAATGGATGGTGTGCAGCAACGGCCGATCGAACGGTTTGTCGATCACCCGGCGCAGGTTGTACAGATGCGAGCGCAGGGTGTCCGAATCGGGCAGCGTGTCGCCCCAGATTTCCCGTTCGATATCGCGCCGGCTCACCACCCGGGGCGATTCGCGCATCAGGATCGCCAACAGCTTCAGGCCGATCGGGGAAACAGTCAGCTCCTGGCCGGCGCGGGTCAGGCGCAGAGTAGCCGTATCCAGCGTCATGTCGCCCACCGTCAGCACCTCGCTGGAGACCTGGCGGCGGTCGCGGCGGATCAGGGCGCGCAGGCGCGCTTCCAGTTCCCGTACCTCGAAGGGTTTCACCAGGTAGTCGTCGGCACCGGCTTCCAGGCCGATCAGCTTGTCTTCCAGCGTGTCGCGCGCCGTCAGCATCAGTACCGGGGTGGATTTCTTGGCGTCGCCGCGCAGCTTGCGGCAGACGTCCAGGCCGTCGATGCCCGGCAGCATCAGGTCCAGCACCACCACGTCGTAGCTGTTGGACACAGCCAAATGCAGTCCACTCACACCATCTTGAGCAAAATCAACGGAATAGCCGCGGCGCTCGAGAAATTCGCCGACCATTTCAGCGATCTGACGGTTGTCTTCCACCAGCAGGATCAGCCCAGCATGTTCGTCACGTGAACTCATGTTCGCCCTCTCACCGTTTGAGTCTTCACATTTGTGAAGACTAACGACTGGGGTAGTAAGGGCAGCGTGAATTTCAGCGGACGATCGCGTCGTGAACCGCTGCTACAGCAACGGTTCAAGTTTCGGCCAGACGTTGTCCAGCACCTTGGGCTCGCCGGCGGCCAGCGGATGCAGGCCGTCGTCCTGCATCAAGGCCGGGTTCAAGGCCACGCCTTCAAGCAGGAACGGCACCAGCGCAACGTGCTTTTCCTTGGCCAGATCGGCATACACCGCGCGCAGGCCATCGCGATACTGCGGCCCGTAGTTCACCGGCATCTCGATGCCCAGCAGCAGCACCTTGGCGCCGGCATGCTGGGCCGCGTCGACCATCGTCGCCAGGTTGGCGCGCAAGTCGGCCAACGGCAGGCCGCGCAAGCCGTCGTTGGCGCCCAGTTCGATCACCACCACGCGCGGATGGTATTGGGCCAGCAAGCCGGGCAGCCGGTTGCGTCCGCTCACCGAGGTATCGCCGCTGATGCTGGCATTGATCACCGCCCAGCCCGGCTCCATCTTCTTGAGACGTACTTCCAGCAGATGCACCCAGCCTGCCTCTACGGGAATGTTGTGCGCGGCGGACAGCGAATCGCCGAGCACCAGCACGCTTTTCGCGGGTACGTTCTGCGTGGACGCCGCCTGCGTCGCCCCGATCCCGAACAACAGCACGAACAGACATAGGAAACGACGCATGAGTGGTGGTTCTCGCTCTAGGCAGGTACTCGAGGTTCGCGATGTTAGCAAGTCCGTGAATGGTCCCGAGGGAAGGCTCGATATCCTGAGCAACGTGGCCATGCAGGTGAGCCCGGGCGAAAGCTTCGCCATCGTTGGCGCTTCCGGCTCCGGCAAGACCACCCTGCTCGGTCTGCTCGCCGGACTGGACACGCCCACGCGCGGCAGCATCCACCTGGACGGCCACGCGCTGGAACAGCTCGACGAGGAAGCGCGCGCGGATCTGCGCCGGCGCCTGGTCGGCTTCGTGTTCCAGTCGTTCCATCTGCTGCCCGCGCTCACCGCCGAGCAGAACGTGATGCTGCCGCTGGAACTGGAAGGCCATGCCGATGCGCGCGAACGCGCGCACGCCGCGCTGGATGCGGTCGAGCTCGGCACGCGGCGCAAGCACTATCCCGCGCAACTTTCCGGCGGCGAGCAACAGCGCGTGGCGATCGCGCGCGCCTTCGTGCACGGTCCACGCGTGCTGTTCGCGGATGAACCCACCGGCAATTTGGATCGCCGCACCGGTCGGCATGTATGCGATCTGCTGTTCGCATTGAATCGCGATCACCACACGACTTTGGTGCTGGTCACGCACGACATGCAATTGGCCGAGCGCTGCATGCGCCGCGCGGAATTGCAGGAAGGCCGGCTAGAGGCGATAGGGTCGATCTGATCTATGTTGCGCAGGCGCCATGAACACTATCCGCGCGCATCTCTTCGGTGCGCCGGCTCAACAGACGGCCAGTCTGCCTTCCTCGACGCCCCTGTGATATGCACACGGACAGTGCCCATGTCACCCATGCAACACAGACCAGAGCGACCCACATGAAAATCCTATTGCTCGCGCTGCGCAGCCTGCGCCGCGAATGGCATCTGCCGGAACTGCGCACGCTCGCTGCATCTTTGGTGCTCGCAGTGGTGGCGCTGGGCGTGGTGGCCACACTCACTACGCGCATGGAGCGTGGCGTGCTGGCCAGCGCCGCCGAGCTGATCGGCGGCGACCTGGGCGTGTCGGCGCCGCAGTCGATTCCCGCCAAGTTCGCAGTGGCCGGCAGCCAGCGCGGTCTTGAGGTCACGCAAACAGCGAGTTTTCCCAGCGTGGCCTTTGCACAGCAGCAAAGCCAACTGCTCGACGTACTGGCGACCGACACCGCCTATCCGCTGCGCGGCACGCTGCTGATCGCTGATGCGAAAGGGCGTCAAGTCGCCGCTCATGGGCCGGCGGCCGGAACGGTTTATCTCGATCATCGCGCGCTGGTGGCCTTGCATCGTCGTGTCGGCGATACCGTGCAATTGGGTGGCCGCGATCTGCGCATCGCCGGCGAACTGCTGCAGCAACCTGATGGCGGCGAGCTGGTGGCGATGGCGCCGCGTGCGTTGATGAATCTGGGCGATGCGCAGCAAGCGGGTCTGCTGAGCGTGGGCAGCCGCGCGCGGCACAACGTGTTGCTGGCCGGCCAGCCTGCCGCAGTGCAAAGCTGGCGCGCATGGGCGCAAGCGACCACGCTGCCGCAAGGCGGCGAACTGATTACGCCGGAGCAGACGCAGGAACGCATGCGCAGCGCCTTCGATCGCGCCGGCTCGTTCTTGCGGCTGACCGCATTGCTCTCTGCGCTGCTGTCGGGTGTGGCGATCGCCTTGGCAGCGCAGCGCTATGCGCGGCGCAAAACCGGCGAGGTCTCGTTGTTGCGCGCGCTGGGCACATCGCGCGCGAAGGTGTTTACCCTGCTGCTCGGCACGATGGGCGGCCTGGCTTTGCCGGCTGCACTGCTCGGTGTGCTGCTTGCACTGTTGCTGGCGCAAGCGGCGTGGATGTTTGCCAGCGAATTGTTTTCCGGCGTGCCGACGGTGTTGCCGGTATTGCCTTCGCTCGCTGCGGCCGGCATGGGCATCGCGGTGCTGGTCGGTTTTGCGCTTCCGCCGCTGGTGCGCCTGGCCGACGTGCCGCCGGTGGCCGTTTTCCGCGCCAGCATGGCGCGCCGCATCCGCCGCTTCGATGCGCTTTACCTGATTCCCGCGGTGGTCGCGCTGGCCTTGATCTGGAACCTCAGCGGCTCGGCCAAGCTCGCCGGCATACTCGCGGTGAGCCTGCTCGGTGTTGCGGCCTTTGCCGCATTGCTGGCGGCGTTGTTGCTGTGGACGGTGCGACGCATCGCGCCCGGCGGCCATCCCGCGCTGCGTTTGGGCATGGCCGCGCTGGCGCGTCGTCGCGGCTTGAGCATCGTGCAGGCGACGGCGCTGAGCATGGGCCTTACCGCATTGCTGCTGCTTGCCGTGGTGGCGCCTGCATTGCTCGATGGCTGGCGCAAGGAATTGCCCACCGATACACCGAACTGGTTCGTACTCAACCTGCAAGACGATCAACGCGACGGTTTCAGCAAGGCGCTTGCGGAGATCGGCGCCAACCAGCTCAACATGATGCCGCTGGCAGTGGGCAAGCTCACCGCCATCAATGGTCACCCGATCGACACGATGACGTTCAAGGACGAACGCGCAAAGGAATGGAGCGATCGCCAGCTGCGCCTGTCGTGGGCGGATGACCTGCCACCGGCCAACACGGTGATCGCCGGCCACTGGTTCGCGCCGCAGCCGACGCAGGCCGAGGTATCGGTGGATACGATGTGGCGCGACATGTATGCGCTGAAACTCGGCGATACCATGCGCTTCGACGTCGGCGAGGGCCAGATCGACGCGAAAATCGCCAGCTTCCGGCATGTGGATTGGACGTCCTTCCGCGTGAATTTCTTCCTGTTGCTGGATCCATCGCATGCACGCACGTTGCCGCACACCTGGCTGGCGAGTTTCTATCTGCCGCGCGGCCATGCCGAAGCGCTGGCAAGCCTGTCGCGCGATTATTCCAACCTGAGCCTGGTGGACGTGGATGCCCTACTCGATCGGGTGCGTGACATCGTGCAGCGCGTAACCGGCGCCGTGCGCTGGGTGTTGGGTTTCAGCCTGCTCGCCGGCGCGCTGGTGCTGGCCGCGGCGTTGGCGACCAGCGGCCAGGAACGTCGACACGAAGCGGCCTTGCTGCGCACACTGGGTGCACGACGCGGCTTGCTGCGCATTGCTGCGGCCTGCGAATTCGCCTTGCTCGGGTTGATCGCAGGCATCACCGCCGCATGCGGTTCGATGGTCGGCGGTTGGTGGCTGGGACGTAGCGTCTTCCACATCAAGGATTTCATGCCGCATCCGTTGCCGCTGGCACTGGCGGCGCTGAGTGCGGCGATCGTGGTAATGCTGCTTGGCCTGGCCGGCACGCGGAAGGTGACGCATACGCCGCCGATGCGGTTGTTGCGGGCGGAATAAGCCCCGTAGGTTGGGGTGCGAACCCCAACATCGGATGCAGGTAGGCGTAAGAACGTTGGGGTTCGCACCCCAACCTACGCGCGTCACCCGGTACGATGCGCATTCCTCCCGACCAGGACCGCGCATGTATACCCTCTACTACTCCCCCGGTACCGCCAGCATGGTCGTGCATCTGGCCCTGCTGGAAATCGGCGCGCCGTACCAGCTCAAGCTGGTGGATTTCGACAAGAACGGCCAGTACGACGCCGAGTATCTGAAGCTCAACCCCGGCGCCAAGGTGCCGACGCTGCTGGTGGATGGCCGGGCGGTGTACGAATCGGGCGCGCTGCTGATCATCCTGGCCGAGCGTCATCCAGAAGCGAGGCTGATCCCGCCGGCGGGAACGCCCGAACGCGATGCCTGGCTGCAGTGGGTGGTGTTTCTCAGCAATGCGCTGATGTCCACCTATCGGCTCTGGTTCTATCCGCAAGAACTTGGCTACGAGGAACTGCCGGCGAATATTCGTGCGGCCGTGCAGCGCAAGATCGAAAGCGTGTGGGATCGGCTGGACGCGCATCTTGCCGCGCACGGGCCGTACATGCTCGGCGCCGAGTTCTCCGGCGTTGATTTGATGCTCACCATGTTGATGCGATGGTCGCGCAACATGCCGCGGCCCGTCACCGAGTGGCCGGCGCTGAAGCGGCTGGCCGATCTGGCGCGCGCGCGCCCGAGCTGGAAGAAGTTGTACGAACTGGAAGGCCTCACCGAATGGTGAGGTCCGGCTCCCTCGCGGTTTCACGATGAGCTCAAAAACGATTCCTCCCTGGCTTGCCCGCCTCAAGCACGAATGGTTGCTGCTGCTGTTCGCCGCGCTTGCTGTGCTGTTGGCATGCATCGACCCCCAGCCCTGGCGGCGTTACCAGGACTGGCTGCAAGTACCCACGCTGTGCGGCCTGCTGGGCTTGATGATCGCCATCCAGGGCATTTGCGAGAGTGGCTGGGTGCAGCGCATGGCCGGCATGCTGGTGGCGTGCATGCATTCATTGCGCGGCGTCGGGCTGTTGCTGGTGAGCATGACGGCGGTGCTGTCGATGGCGCTGACCAACGACGTGAGCCTGTTTTTGATGGTGCCGCTGACGGTGGCGATCGGCGGCATGTCCAACCTGCCGGTGCTGCGCATGGCGGTGCTGGAGGCGCTGGCCGTCAACGCCGGTTCCACCCTCAGCCCGATCGGCAATCCGCAGAATCTGCTGATCTGGCAGCATGCGCAGATACCTTTCGTGCAGTTCATCGGCCATCTGCTGCCCGTATCGGCGGTGATGTTTGCGATGGTGGCGCTGCTCACCTGGTTCTGGTTGCCCAAAGCGCGCGTGGAACTGCAGCGCGACAAGCTCGATGGACATCCGGTATCGACATCGCTGGCCGCGCTGTCCATGCTTGCGCTGGTGTTGATGGTGGTGATGATGGAACGCAGCCGCGCGCCGCTAGGCGTAGCGCTGCTGATCGTGTCGTTCGCCTTGTTTTCCAGGCGCACGCTCAGGTCGATCGACTGGTGGCTGATGGCGACGTTCGCCGCGATCTTCGTAGGGCTTGGCCATTTCGCCGCGCTGCCGATCGTGAATCATGCCCTCGGCCGGATCGATTTCACGCGGCCCTGGACGCTTTACGTGAGCGGCATCGTGAGTTCGCAGCTGATCAGCAACGTGCCGGCGACCGTGCTGCTGCTCCAGCGCGCACCGGATGCGATGGCGCTGGCCGTGGCGGTGAACGTGGGCGGCTTCGGCGTGGTGATCGGTTCACTGGCCAACCTGATCGCGCTGCGCCTGGCAAAACAGCCGCATGGCATGCGGCTGTTCCATGAGGTGTCCATTCCGTTCCTGCTGGTTTGCGCGGCGCTGGTTTACGCGTTGATGCGCCTGCTCGCCTGATCAGTCGTCTTCGTGCGGCACGCTGACCCTGCCGCCGATATTGCTATGCGTGACGTCGCCGCTGCCCTTGGCAGCCACCACCAGGTCGCCGTGCACGTCCTTGGCAGCCACGTCACCGGAGCCGATCGTGTCCACATGGACGCTGCCGCCCACGTGCTCGACGGTGACATCACCGGAACCGACATTGCCGACATTCACGCCGTCGCGCACGTTGCGCACCTTCAGGTCGCCCGAGCCCACCGAGCCGGCGCGTACGCTGCCCACGTCGGAAAGTTCGACGTCGCCCGAGCCGGTGGTCACCGTCACTTCGCCGGCAATGTGATCGACATGCAGGTCGCCTGAGCCGGTCTGCGCATCGAGCTGCGCCAGGCCGGTGACGTAGGCGTCACCAGAACCGGTGTGGAGGCTTACCGGCATGTTCGCGGGCAGTTGCGCCTGCAGGTCCAGGTAGGCGTAGGACACGCCGAACAGGCCGACGTTGAACGTGCTGTGGCTGCCGATATCGATGATGAGCTGGTCCCCTTCGCGCCGCGAGGTGACCTGCAGATTGTCCAGCGCCGATTGCGAGGAAGCGCAGGCGCGGCCGTTGAATTGCAGGCCGCCGCTGGTGCCGGCGCCGACCAGATGCAGGTCATGGCTATGCAGTTCGATCTGCACGCGGTGGACGCCGGCCAGGTCGTCATGCAGGTTGCGCGGGGCGCTGTACTTGCATTCGCCGGCAGCGGCGGCAAGGGGCAGCAGGGCCAGAAGGGCGATCAGGTAACGCATACGAAAGCTCCGGTGGTGTTCGAATGCTTCAGATGCTCGGGGTGGATAAAAGGTTGCAACCGGTAGCGCAGCTTACCGCTCTTCCGCCTTCGCCCGCCGCCAGAGCGCCTCCTGCTCCGTCAATGCCAGTGACGCAAGCGTCTTCCCTTCGCTCGCCGCAAACTGCTCCATGCGCCGGAAACGCCGTTCGAACTTGGCATTGCCGTGCTTGAGCGCACGCACGAAATCCACCTTGGCGTGGCGGGCCAGGTTGGCCGCCATGAACAGGACGTCGCCGATCTCGTCCTCCAGGCGCGCGGGGTCGGCGTCGGCGGCGAACTCGGCCTCCACTTCGGCCAGTTCCTCGTGCAGCTTGTCGATCACCGGCCGGTGGTTGGGCCATTCGAAACCGACCGAGGCCGCACGCTGCTGCAGTTTCTGCGCGCGCTGCCATTCCGGTTGGCCGCGCGAGACGCCGGCGAGCACGCTGTCGTCATGCACAGCGGCTTTGGCGGCGCGCTCGGCGGCCTTGATGTCTTCCCAGGCGCGCTTCTGTTCTTCCACATTTGCGTAGCGCGCATCGCCGAACACGTGCGGATGGCGGCGCAGCATTTTTTCGCTGATGGTGTGCGCGACGTCGTCGAAATCGAACAGCCCCTGCTCTTTCGCCATCTGCGCATGGAACACCACCTGCAGCAGCAGATCGCCCAGTTCGTCGCGCAGGTCATGCCAGTCCTTGCGGTCGATGGCGTCGGCGACTTCGTAGGCTTCTTCGATGGTATACGGCGCGATGGTGCTGAAATCCTGCTGCACGTCCCACGGGCAACCGCGTTCGGGATCGCGCAGGCGCGCCATGATGGCGAGCAGATCGGCCAGGCTGTGGCGCGTCGCCGTGCTCACGGCAGGTCCGCTTCGCGCAGTCGGGTGCTCCAGTCGATGCCGGCATCGCCCACGGCGAGGAATTCCGGGTTGAGCAGCGACTCGCCACGGTTGTAGTGCAGCGGCTTGCCGGTGAGGTCGAGCACGGCGCCGCCGGCTTCCTCCAGCACGCATTGCGCCGCGGCGGTGTCCCATTCGCTGGTCGGGCCGCGACGCAGGTACACATCGGCCGAGCCGCGCGCGATCAGGCAGAACTTCAGCGAAGAACCGAGCGGATGCAACTGGTATTCCTCGCCGAGGAGGCGACGCAACGCCAGTTCCGACGAGCCGCCATGCGAACGGCTGCCGGCGGCGACCGGCGGGTTCGCCAGCGCGCGTGCGGAAATGCGTTCCCATTCGGCGTCGCGTTGCACTTGCCACCAGGCGCCGTGGCCGCGCGCGGCCACGAACAGTTCTTCGGTGACCGGCGCCAGCACCACGCCCAGCACCGGCTGGCCGTTTTCGATCAAGGCGATGTTGACGGTGAATTCGCCGTTGCGCTTGATGAATTCGCGCGTGCCATCGAGCGGATCGACCAGCCAGTAGCGCGACCATTCGCGCCGCTGTTCCCACGGCAATTGGCTGGCTTCTTCGGAGACGACCGGCAGCAGCGGATCGATTGATGCCAGGCCGGCGGCGATGACTTTCTGCGCGGCCAGGTCCGCCGCGGTGAGCGGCGACAGGTCGCTTTTCATCTCGACGTCGAAGTCTTCGCGATAGACGACCATGATGGCGTCGCCGGCAAGCCTCGCCAGCGTGCCGATTTCCAGCAACAGGGGATGATCGGGCATGGGGCTCACAGGCGTCCGGCGAGGTATTCGCGCGCCAGGAACAGCGCGGCGATGGAACGGCCTTCGGTGACGTCGTCCCGCGAGACCAGGGTGTGCAGTTCGGAGAGTTTCCAGGGCACCACTTCGAGCGGTTCGGGTTCATCGCCTTCGAGCCGCTCAGGGTAAAGATCCTGCGCCAGCACCACGTGCGCCATATGCGTCATGTACGACGGCGACAACGAAAGGTTGTGCAGGATCTTGAGCTTGCGCGCACCGTAGCCGACTTCTTCCTTCAATTCGCGATCGGCGCCCTGCTCCACCGTTTCGTCCTGGTCGAGCCGGCCCTTGGGCAGGCCCAGTTCGTAACGATCGACGCCGACGCCGTATTCGCGGATCAGCAGCACGGTTTCGTCGTCCAGCATCGGCACGATGATCACCGCACCCAGGCCACGGCCCTTGAGCCGCTCGTAGGTGCGGTGCTGGCCGTTGGAGAATTCCAGATCCACCTGCTCCACGTGCAGGAAGCTGCTCGTAGTGAGATCGCGCGTGGCGTGGATGACGGGGTAGCGAGGTGGCATGGACGGCAATTGTAAAGGAATCTGTTACTCGGGTCGGGACGGCTCGGGAATTGGGAATCGTAAGAGCAATCACGGCGAGCTTGTTGCATTTCGCACTTACGATTGACGATTCTCGCTTTACGACCCTGCCAGCCGCACCAACGCCTGCATATGCAGCCCCGGCACGCCGGCCAACACGCTGCGCGTTTCCAGGTTCAACGGCTTGCCTTCCAGATCGGTGAACACGCCGCCGGCTTCGCGCACGATCACCGCCAGCGCGGCGACGTCGAGTATGTTCACGTCCGACTCGATCACCAGATCCAGCCCGCCGCGCGCCAGCAGGTGGTAATGGCAGAAATC
>NZ_JBQCHP010000151.1:0-4748 GCF_051954575.1 Dyella sp.
TTGTCGACAAGGTACGTGATGTCGTCGGTCTGTATATGGCTCCTCCGGATCGAGCCCTAGTGTTGTGCGTGGATGAAAAGAGCCAGATTCAGGCACTCAATCGCACGCAACCGGGCTTGCCGCTTACTTTTGGCAAACCGGCGACGCGCACGCACGATTACACCCGTCACGGCACCACGTCTTTGTTTGCCGCTCTGGATGTCGCAACGGGCAAGGTCATTGGTCAGCTCAGGCGACGCCATCGCAGCGCAGAATTCCTGCAGTTTCTCAACACCATCGATGCCTCGGTACCCGCGGGCCAGGACATTCATCTGATCATGGACAACTACGGCACCCACAAAACGGAAAAGGTGCGTGCATGGTTCGCCGCCCACCCTCGCTACCACGTCCATTTCACGCCAACCTCTGCGTCCTGGTTGAATCTAGTCGAGCGTTTTTTCGGTCAAATCAGCGAGAAATGGATCAAGCGCAACACGCACACCAGCGTGGCTGACCTCGAACGATCCATCCGCCAATACATTGAGCATCACAACATCACTGCCAAACCGTTCGTCTGGCACAAGACTGCCGATGCCATCCTCGCTTCGGTCACTCGGGCGGCAGCGAAGTTTCGTTAAAGTTATTTTTGAGACACCGCACTAGGGCCTGTTCGCACTATTGGCGTGGCCCGCGCGGCGATAACGTGTCGTCCGGGCGCCAGGGTTTCGCTAGGCGCCCGAAAGGCCGAAAATGGCAACTTCCCCCCACTTCGGCATCGGTTCCATGAGCTACTCCGGCCAAGCACGTTACGCCCAAGAACTCTCATCCATCCGTGACCAGGGCCTGTTCAAGGCCGAGCGCATCATCACCTCACCGCAATCGGCCGAAATCGCGCTGGAAGACGGCCGCAAGGTGCTGAACTTCTGCGCCAACAATTACCTCGGGCTGGCCGACCACCCGGAGGTGATCAAGGCCGCCAAGGAAGCGCTGGACACCCACGGCTTCGGCATGGCGTCGGTGCGCTTCATCTGCGGCACACAGGACCTGCACAAGGAACTCGAAAAGAAGATCGCCGAGTTCTTCGGTACCGAAGACACCATCCTCTACGCTGCTTGTTTTGACGCCAACGGCGGCCTGTACGAGCCGCTGCTGGGTGACGAAGACGCGGTCATTTCCGATGCGCTCAATCACGCCTCCATCATCGACGGCATCCGTTTGTGCAAGGCCAAGCGTTTCCGCTACGCCAACTGCGACATGGCCGACCTGGAAAACCAGTTACAGGCGGCCGATGCCGCCGGCGCGCGCACCAAGCTGATCACCAGCGACGGCGCGTTCTCGATGGACGGCTTCATCGCGCCGCTGGACCAAATCACCGCCCTGGCTGCGAAGTACAACGCGCTGGTGCATATCGACGAATGCCATTGCACCGGGTTCCTCGGCCCCCATGGCCGGGGCTCGGCCGAAGTGCACGGCGTGATGGACAAGATCGACATCTTCACCGGCACACTGGGCAAGGCACTCGGTGGCGCGTTGGGCGGTTTCACCACCGGCCATGGCGAAATCATCGAGATGCTGCGCCAGCGTTCGCGCCCGTATCTGTTCTCCAACTCGCTGCCGCCCCACGTGGTCGCCGCGGCGATCAAGGTGTTCGACATGCTCGGCTCCGCCGGTGAATTGCGCGAACGCGTGCAAGCGAACACGCGCTACTTCCGCGAACAGATGACCAAGGCCGGCTTCGACATCAAGCCGGGCGTACATCCGATCGTGCCGGTGATGGTCTACGACGCCAAGAAGGCGCAAGCGATGGCGACGGCGCTGCTGGAGGAAGGCATCTACGTGACCGGATTCTTCTATCCGGTAGTACCGCAAGGCCAGGCGCGCATCCGCACGCAGATGAGCGCGGGGCATACGCGTGAACATCTGGATCGCGCGATTGCGGCGTTCACCAAAGTGGGACGCTCGCTTGGCGTCGTTGGCTGATTGCAAAACTCCTTCAGCCGCCTGACGGATGTTCTCCTTGAGCGTCATTCCCGCGAAAGCGGGAATGACGCTCCGAGGAAAACGTAACTGTTACGGCATATTGCTTAGATCGGCGTGATACTGCCAGCTTTCCGTGCTGCTTGAGCGCACCGCATCGGTGAAATCGCGCAGCGCATTCGGGTCATTCGCCAGCAGCTCGCCGACATCCTTGCGAAACCCGTCGTAGCTCGCCCAATTCGCACGCGCCACCATCAACATGTATTGCGGCGTGTCGCCACCGGTCACCAGGCGATACCAGGTGTGCGGCGGCGCGCCAGATGTCGAGGCAAGTACGCGATGCAAAGTCTGCAAGGCGTGCTCGAAACGCGCCGTCATGCCGGGGCGCACATCGAAATAAGTGACTTGCACACTGCCGCTGGGCTTGCGGCTTTCCAATGGCGCGCCATCGCTGAGTGCAGGCAATAACTCGTACGCTAGCTGCGCCTGAGGGGTGACATAAGGTGCAACGTTGACGTTGAAATCCGCGCCGTCCTGCTCTACGTCGACCCGATGATCGAACGCGGCAAAGGGTTCGCCAACGCTCGCATCGATGAAATAGCCCGCGCGTTTGCCGTCTGATACGGTCCAGCCATACCAGACCAGCGGATCGTGATGGCTGCGATGCCAGCCAAGATGCCGGCGATAACCGTCCTCGAACTTGGCCTGTGCGCCGGCGTTGACCTGGTAAACGAAGAAATGCGCGGCCGTGCCGGTCTGGGCTTTCACCGGGGAGATCAACAGCAGGGCCAAGACGGCGGCGAAGAAGCGATACATCATGATGTCCTCGTGGGCGGCAATCGAGCCTGTCCATACTAGGCTTGCCCTCGCACGCAGGACCATGCGAATCTTTTTGGCCCTGTCCGCAAAATTTTTTTGGCCTACGCCTGTGCGAGCGCAACCATGAACGTGGAAATGCGTTACCTCCATACCTTCCGGACAGTCTGCGAAGCCGGCAGCCTGCGCGCTGCGGCAGGCGTTCTGCACCGCACCGAACAGGCGGTGAGCTATCAATTGCGCAAGCTGGAAGAAGCATTGGGCATGCCGGTGTTTCATCGCGGCAGCGGACGCCTGACACCGAATGCCGCCGGTGAACGCCTGCTGGCGTTCTGCAGGGAGATGGATCGCGATTGGGAAGCATTGCATGAGCAATTGCGTGACGCTGGCGCCGACGAATCGCCGTTGCGCATTTCTGCAGTAAGCGGGTTCGGGCGTTACCAATTGCTGCCGCTGTTTCGCGAGGGACCGTTGGCCGACATCCCCATTCGCATGCGCTATCCCATTGCGGAGGACGTGGTTCGCCATGTGGAATCGGGCGCCGCCGATATCGGCTTCGTGCATCGCATGAACGCGCACGATCGGCTGCGTCATACGCCGGTCGGTGCGGAAGAAATCGTACTGATCGCTGCGGCGGACTCGCAAGCGATGCTTTCATGCGAAGCCGCTTCGCTGCAGCAGGCGCATTTCGTCACCTATGACGAAAGCGACTACGTGTTCGCCACCTGGTTCACGCAGGTGCTAGGTGCGCCGCTGTCGCGACTTTCTACGATCGCGCATTTCGAGGAACTGGAAGAAGTGCTTGATTGGGTCGCAACGGGTCGCGGCGTTTCCATCGTGCCTGCAGCGTGCATGGTGGATCATGAAGCCCAAGGCGCCTTGATGGCATTGCGCAAGCCGGAAGCGCCGTGCCGCAACACTATCTATGCCGTGCAGGACCCCGCGCGTTCCCATCCCGCGGTGGAGCGGACTTTGCAGGCGGTGCGCCAGCACGCGCGCTTTTAGTTGCAGCGGCCTCATCGTTGATGCCGGTCAGATGCATCACTTCGTCCGCGCTCAAATGGCGCCATTGCCCTTTGCCGAGTTCGGCGAGCGCGACATCGCCGATCGCGATGCGGATCAGCCGCAGTACGCCGATACCCTGAGCTTCGAGCAGGCGCCGGATATGACGGTTGCGCCCTTCGTCAAGCACGATTTCCAGCCAGGCGTTTTTCTCACCCGTGCGCAGCAATGACACGTGCTTGGCGGCCAGGCGCTCGCCTTTGTCTGCGATGCCATGGAGCATGCGATCGAGCACCGCTTGGTCGGGAATGGCATCGATCTGTACATGGTAGGTCTTGTCCACATGGTGGCGCGGATCGGTCAGCCGTGCGGCCCATACGCTGTCGTTGCTGAGCAGCAGCAAGCCTTCGCTGGCCTTGTCCAGCCGACCGACCGGCCCCAGCCATGGCAGGCTCGAATCGGCCAACAGTTCGTACACGGTGTCGCGGCCACGCTCATCCGCAGCGCTCACCACGATGCCGCGCGGCTTGTTGAGCGCGATGTAGACGCGCTTAGCCGCGGCCACCATTTGGCCGTCCATTTGGATCTGCTCGCGCTCGGGATCGGTGGCGCGTTCCGGATCGCGCACGAGCCGGCCATCCACGCTCACCCTACCCTCGCGCACGGCCTTTTCCGCCTGGCTGCGCGAACACACGCCGAGCTTGCTGAGCACACGTGCCAAGCCGTGGCGTGGCGCTACATGTATGGGAGCGGATGAGCGGGGACGAGATGGATGCATGCTCGGAAGAAGGCAGCTATTCGTGCAATGGGATCATCGTGCCAGAAGATAAAAGAAAAGCCCGGCATCTGCCGGGCTTTTCTGACACTGCATGACGCGCTTGGATTACTGCTGAACCTGCAGTTCCGTACGACGGTTGCGCGCGCGACCTTCGGCCGTGCTGTTGGTGTCGACCGGGTTCTCCATGCCATGGCCA
>NZ_JBQCHP010000152.1:0-11624 GCF_051954575.1 Dyella sp.
ATGATGTGCATCATCGGCGTTTCCACTTCCATGAAGCGGTACGGCTCGGCTTCCAGCCACTTGCGGATGTAGCCGATGATCTTGGAGCGCAGCATGAAGGTGCGGCGCGCTTCCTCGGTGACGATCAGGTCGACGTAGCGCTGGCGATAGCGTTGTTCCACGTCGGCCAGGCCGTGCCACTTGTCCGGCAGCGGGCGCAGGCTTTTGGTGAGCAGGCGCAGCGTTTGCACCTTCACCGACAGTTCGCCGGTCTTGGTGCGCATCAACTGGCCTTCGGCGCCGACGAGGTCGCCTACGTCCCAGCCCTTGAACGCTTCGTAGATCGCCTCGCCTACCGTGCCCTGGTGGATGAAGAGCTGGATGCGGCCGGTGAAGTCCTGCATTTGCACGAAGCTGACCTTGCCCTGCACGCGCTTGAGCACGATGCGGCCGGCCACTTTCACCTGGCGCGCCAGTGCTTCGATCGCTTCGGCGGTGTGCTGTTCCTTGTCCTCGAATTCCGCCTGCAGATCGCCGGCGAAACTGTCGACCTTGAAGTCGTTGGGGAACGCGATACCCTGCTCGCGCAACGCCTTGAGCTTGTCGCGGCGCTCGGCGATCAGCTTGTTTTCGTCGACGGGCAGGTTGTCAGTAGGTTCGCTCATGGAGATTCCATTGCTGCCGGCGCTCAGGTCGAGCGCCAAATGCTTCGTTCAAAGCCGGATGGTTTTCTTCTGTACGTCGACGCGCGTCAGTCGTCTTTGCCGAACACGTGTTTGACCGCGTGCTTGGTGGCGTCCCAGCCTTCGCGCGTGCCATGCGCCACGCCGTGGCCGACTTCCTTCGCGCCATGGCCGATGCCCTGGCCGGCTTCCTTGGCGCCGTGGCCGATGGTTTTGGCGACATGCGCGGTGGCGTGTCCGACGTCGCGCGCGCCATTGCCGACAGCGTGTCCTGCGTCTTTCGCATCCTGCTTGATGGTCTGCGCGGCGGCATCAGTCGTGTGGCTGAAGAACGCGACGCCGGCGCAGGCAAACAGCGCTGCATAAATGGTCTTGCGGCTCATGCTATGGCTCCTCGCTCATGATCAGGCATCAACACGCTTGGCACCCGCGTCCAGGCCCGCCTTCAGGCTGGCCTCGATGAAATCGTCCAGGTCACCATCCAGCACCTTCTGCGTATCGGTACGCTCGATGCCGGTGCGCAGATCCTTGATGCGGCTCTGGTCCAGCACGTAGTTGCGGATCTGGCTGCCCCAGCCGATGTCGGATTTGGATGCTTCCAGCGCATCCTTTTCGGCGTTGCGCTTCTGCATCTCCAGCTCGTACAGCTTGGCGGCCAGCATCTTCATGGCGCGATCGCGGTTGGCGTGCTGGCTGCGCTCGGTCTGGCACGCCACCACCACGCCGCTGGGCACGTGCGTGATGCGCACCGCCGACTCGGTTTTGTTGACGTGCTGGCCGCCGGCGCCGGACGAACGGTACACGTCGGTCTTCAGGTCGGCCGGGTTGATCTCGATATCGATGTCGTCGTCTACTTCCGGCGACACGAATACCGAAGTGAAGCTGGTGTGGCGGCGGTTGTCCGAATCGAACGGGCTCTTGCGCACCAGGCGGTGCACGCCGATCTCGGTTTTCAGCCAGCCATAGGCGTAGTCGCCTTCCACGCGGAAAGTGGCGGATTTGATGCCGGCCACTTCACCCGCGCTCACTTCCATCAGCTCGGTCTTCCAGCCGCGCGCTTCGCACCAGCGCAGGTACATGCGCAGCAGCATTTCGGCCCAGTCCTGCGCCTCGGTGCCGCCGGCACCGGCCTGGATGTCGACGAAGGCGTTGGCCGAATCCATCTTGCCGGAGAACATGCGCTGGAATTCCAGCTTGCTGACTTCGGCGTCGAGCTTGCCGACGTCGGCCTGCACGGATTGCACGGTATCGTCGTCGCCGTCGGCGGCGGCCATTTCGAGCAGCTCGCCGGCGTCGGCCAGGCCGGAAGTGATGCGGTCGATGCCGCTGACGATGGTGTCGAGGCGGGCGCGTTCGCGGCCCAGTTCCTGTGCGCGCGGCGGATCGTCCCAGACGTTGGGGCTTTCCAGTTCGCGGCTTACTTCTTCCAGACGCTCACGCTTGGCGTCGTAGTCAAAGATACCCCCTAAGCGACTCGATACGGGCCGTGAGGTCCGCGATCTGCGCAAGGATCGGATTGGTCTCGATCATGTGTGGTTGAACCCTGAAGGGATGGCGCCGGATGGGCGCGAGATAAACGGTAATCGTAGCAAACCGGGTGCGAAGGCGCCTAGCTGAGGGCTGAAGGGAGTGGTGTGTGCCGATGCTTGCGGCGATGTACTCCCTCCCCTGCTGGCAGGGGAGGGCCGGGGTGGGGTTGCATGCGCTTGCGGCATGGCTTGGGTTCAACGCGAGATTGCTTCACCCCACCCCAACCCTCCCCTATTGCACGTAGGGGAGGGAGCGGCTCGCTAAGAAATTGCAGCTTTCGTATCGAGATGGCGATGTTGGGGTTTGCACCCCAACCTACGGGGTGGCTTGGAGTGCGTTGGCGTGCACGTCGCGCACGGCGCGTCCCGAAGGATCGGCCATCGCGGCGAACGCCGGATCCCACGCCAAGGCTGCCGGCGAGGAGCACGCGATGGATTTGCCGCCCGGCACAGTCGCCGCGCAGGCCTCGCCGGGGAAGAATTTCTCGAAGATGCGGCGATACAGGTAGGCTTCTTTCGTCGCCGGCGTGTTGAACGGAAAGCGCGATGCCGCGGCGGCGAATTCGCGATCGCTCACCGCTTGCTCCGCGTGCGCCTTCAGGCCATCGATCCAGCCGTAGCCGACGCCGTCGCTGAACTGTTCCTTCTGGCGCCACAGGATCGATTCCGGCAACGCGCCGACGAAAGCTTCGCGCAGTACCGCCTTTTCGATGCGGCCCTTGCCGGCCATCTTGTGCGCGGCGTCCATGCTCATCGCCGCTTCCATGAATTCCAGATCCAGGAACGGCACGCGCGCTTCCACGCCCCAGGCCATCATCGACTTGTTCGCGCGCAGGCAGTCGTAGCTGTGCAGCGCGTCGAGCTTGCGCACGGTTTCCTCGTGGAACGCTTCCGGCGACGGTGCTTTGTGGAAATACAGATATCCGCCGAAGATTTCATCCGAACCTTCGCCGGACAGCACCATCTTCACGCCCATCGCCTTGATGCGGCGCGCGAGCAGATACATCGGGGTGGACGCGCGGATGGTGGTGACGTCGTAGGTTTCGATATGGCGGATCACTTCGGGCAGCGCATCCAGGCCTTCCCAGAAGTTGTAGACGAAGCCGTGGTGCACGGTGCCGAGTGCGTCGGCCACCACTTTCGCCGCAGCCAGGTCGGGCGAACCTTCAAGGCCGATGGCGAAGGAATGCAGGCGCGGCCACCACGCTTCGCTGCGATCGTCGTCTTCCACGCGTTCACGCGCGAAGCGTGCGGCGCAGGCGGCGACCAGCGAGGAATCCAGGCCGCCGGAAAGCAGCACGCCATATGGCACGTCAGTCATCAGCTGGCGATGCACGGCCTGCTCGAAAGCCTTGCGCAATTCACCCGGGCCATGGCCCTTGGTGGCTTCGTAATCGCGCCACGGGCGCTCATAGTAACGCTTGAGTTCGCCGGTGCTGCTGTCGTAGACGTGACCCGGCGGGAACGGCGCGACATCGGCGCATACGCCCACCAGCGCCTTCATCTCCGAGGCCACGCACAAGCGCCCTTGCGCATCGTGGCCCCAGTACAGCGGGCATACGCCGATCGGATCGCGCGCGATCAGGTAACGCTTCGCTTCGCCGTCCCACAATGCGAACGCGAAAATGCCGTTGAGCTGGCCGAGGAAATCCGCACCATGCTCGCGGTACAGCGCGTTGATCACTTCGCAGTCCGAGCCGGTGGTGAAATCGTAGCTGCTGTGCGCGCGCAGCTCGCGATGGTTGTAGATCTCGCCATTCACAGCCAGCGCCAGATGGCCGTCGCGCGAACGCAGCGGCTGCGCGCCGCTGGCCGGGTCGACGATGGCCAGGCGCTCGTGCACCAGGATCACGCCGGCATCGACGAATACGCCGCTCCAGTCCGGGCCGCGGTGGCGCTGGCGCTGCGACAGCTCCAACGCCAGCTGGCGTAACGCGGCCAGGTCGTCGCCTGGCTGAAGATCGAACATTCCGAAGATGGCGCACATGATGGGTTTTTCCTTTGGCTCGCTGCTGGTTGAGTGAAACGCTAAAAACAAAAGGGCCCGCACTTGGCGGGCCCTTTTGCGTGTGTATGGATGTTTCTTCGTCTACACGCCGGCCCGTCCGCGGTTGCGGTTATTGTTATTGGCGTTGTTATTCAGGCCCATTGCAGCCACGCCGACACCGGCCACGAGGGCGGCGGATTTGAGCGCGTGGTTGGCAAGGAAAGTGTGCATGGGGCCGACTACAGCACAAGTCTTGTGCGCTGCGCAAGACGTCGCGTGGACTTCCCATCGCAGCCCGGGGGCGACCTGTCTTCACGTGACCTTGGCCCACCACTTGCTCAAATTTCACGCCGGCCAAGGGGTTACGGGAAGACCGGCCTGCCTCCTGCCAGGGTAAAACGCGCTTCCATTCGAGGGACTGACCATGGGACGGACGAAGTGCTTGGGTGGCCTGTTGGCGTTTGCCGTGCTCTCGCCCGCCGCATCGGCGCAGGATCAGACGCAGCGGTTGCAGCAGGAAGTGGATCAGCTGAAGGCGACGGTGCAGGCCCTGCAGGCCGAGGTGAAGGAGCTGAAGGCCGAGCGCCCGCCGGCCACGGCCGGGAAATCGGCAACACCTCCCTCTCCGCCAACGCAGACAGTCACCACCCAGGTCGACGCCCTGCAGCTCACCCATACCGAACGCTCGCCGCTGCCGCCGCAGCAAAGCGTTTCCGAAGACCCCGATTCCGCCTCGCGCATCGACAACGAGGCACCGCCCACCGATCCGGCGTTGAAGGGCTTTGTGCAAATTCCGGGCACCGACACCATTGCCCGCATTGGTGGTTACGCCAAGCTGGACATGATCTACGACACTCGCGATACGGGTTCGCCGGATGCCTTCGTTCCCGCCACCATTCCGGTACCTGCAACGCGCGACCGCGGCAATTTCAACCTGCAGGCGCGGCAGACCCGTTTCAGCCTGGACATCCGCCATCCCACCATATTCGACGAAACACTGCGCTTCTATGTCGAAAACGATTTCTACGGTGGTGGCAACGGCCAGTACGGCTTCCGCCTGCGCCAGGCGTATGGCCAACTAGGCAACACCTATGCCGGCTTCGGCTGGTCTTCCCTCGCCGACGTCGACGCGATTCCCGATACGCTGGATTTCGCGGGCCCGAACAGCGTGATCGCCACGCGGCGCGCCGGTATCCATCAGTTCTTTCACCTGGGGGAAACCGGCAGCCTGACGCTGGCCGCCGAGCAGCCCTCTTCCGAACTGCGCGCCATCGATCCGGCGAGCAACGTCCACGGCACGCAACATCTGCCGGACGTGGTCATTGCCGCGCGCGTCGAACAAGGCTGGGGCCATCTGCAACTGGGCGGCGTGGTACGCCAGCTCGGTTACAGCAGTAACGAACAGAATCGCCGGATGGTGAGTGGCGGCGCGCAACTGAGCGGCTCGTTGAAAGTGGCGAGCTTTGCCGACTACAGCGATCTGCTGATGTTCGGCCTCAACTGGGGCAAGGGCATCGCACGCTATCTCAACGATCTCGGTGGCGCTGGCTTGGATGCGGTGGTGAGCGCGGACGGCCGAATACATCTGCTGAGCGAACGCGGCGCCTACGCGGCCTATACGCATTACTGGAACGACAACTGGCGCAGCAATCTGGTCTACGGTGCGCTGCGCGTGCCGCGTTCGTCCTGGTTGAATACGAGCGACTTCCACAACAGCGATTACGCCGCCGCCAATGTGATCTGGGCGCCGATGCCTGCGCTCACAGTTGGGCTGGAATTGCTGCACGGCCGGCTGGAAGTGCAGGACAACCGTTACAACACCGACACGCGCATCCAGGGTTCGTTGCAATACAGCTTTATCCGGTAGATGGCGTTCAGGTGGACGATACCCAGCGCACCGCTTCATCCAATTGCAAGTTGGAGAACAGGCGAAAGTGCGTCGGCATGGTGACGCCGAACACGCTGGACATGGCGCGAATCCAGCCCACATCGGTAACCAGCGCGGTGCGCTCCCAGCCGCTGATGTGGCGAAAACCCAGCTTGACGTCGTCCCACATCGCGCCAGGCGCGAAGCCGGTGAATTCGTCGTCGATATGGATGACCAGGCGCAGCTTGTTGCTCAGCGCAAAAGCCGCCTCGATATCCGGCACCATCACGCTTTCATAGTCCTGCGCGGTGACTTGGCCGCTCATGCGAAAACCCAGCACGCCTGCGGGGAGGGAGGGGAGTTGCTCGATCATGATCTGCTCCTTCGTGCTTCGTTGCGCTATCCAAACGCTATTTGAGCAGCGAGGCAAGTGAAGGGAGGTGAATGTAGGTTGGGGTGCAAACCCTGATATATCCCCGCGTTTTTTCGTTTGGTGCATATGTGCCCGAAATGCCGTCATTCCCGCGAAAGCGGAGGCGCTTTTCAACAGCGAATGCTGGTCAATCCATCTTTGCCTTTGCATCAGAGCAAATGGATTCCCGCTTTCGCGGGAATGATGGCCCAGTAATCTGGAAGATCATGTGCAAGGTGTATAGCTCGCTGATTTTATTGAAATCATCGAGCAAAAACGTGGGGATACGTCAGGGTGCCAACCCCAACACCGGCTGGGATAAGACATTGTTGGGGTTTGCACCCCAACCTACGCCGGTTCCATGTAGCGCAGCAACAACCTTGGCGATTCCCTGCCCTGCCAGTCATTGATGGTGAGCTCATACGCCGCGCGCATCACCGTCGGCGGCGGCTTGCCGTCGTAGGCGTTGAACATCACTGCGTCGTGCACGGCATCGTCGCGCGGATCGCGCAGGCTCAAACGCAGATGGCGCTCGCCCATGGTGCGCCAGCTGAAGCATTCGAAGCGGTTTTCGAACAGCGGCTCTGGAAACGCCTGCCCCCATGGACCGGCGAAGCGCAGCATGCGCGCCGTTTCCAGCGTAAACATGCCGGCCGGCATTTCGCCGTCGGTATAGAGCACGGCTTGCAGTTGTTCTTCGGTGAGCCATTCGCGCGCCACCGCGTCGAAGGCTTCGGCAAAGCGCGGATAGTGTTGCGTGGGCAGGCTCAGGCCCGCCGCCATGGCGTGGCCGCCGAAGCGTTCGATCAAGCCGGGATGGCGCGCATCCACCACCGCCAGCGCATCGCGAATATGAAAGCCAGCGATGGAGCGTGCCGAACCACGCAAATGATCGGGATCATCCTCGCCCGCCGGCGCAAACGCGATCACCGGCCGATGCAGACGTTCCTTCAACTTGGAAGCGACCAGCCCCACCACGCCCGCATGCCAGCTCGGTTCGAACAAGGTGACGCCGATGGTCTGCGCATCCACGTGCGACGCGCTGGCCACCATCACTTCCGCTTCGGCCACCATCGAGGCCTGCAGATCGCGTCGTTCCTGGTTGATGGCGCTGAGCCGTTGCGCATAGGCGCGCGCCTGCGCGGGGTTGTCGGTCAGCAGGCATTCCACGCCCTGGCGCATGTCCTCCAGACGCCCGGCGGCGTTCAGGCGCGGGCCGATTGCATACGCGAAATCACTGGCGCATAACGTGACGACGCTGCGCTGGCTCGCTTCAATCAACGCCACGATGCCGGCGCAACCGCGCCCGCTGCGCAGCCGTTTCATGCCGCCTTCGACCAGTACGCGGTTGTTGAAATCCAGCGGCACCAGGTCGGCCACCGTGCCCAGCGCAACCAGGTCCAGCAGCACGGAAAGATCCGGCTCAGGTCTGGCGGCAAACCAGCCCAGTTCACGCAGATGCGCTCGCAGCGCCAGCAGCACATAGAACATCACGCCCACGCCCGCCAGCGCCTTGCTCGGGAAACCATCACCTTGCACGTTCGGATTGACGATGGCGTCCGCCTCCGGCAGATGATCGCCGGGCAGATGGTGATCGGTAACGATCACGTGCATGTCGCGCGCACGCGCCGCCGCGACGCCGCTGACGCTGGCGATGCCGTTGTCGACGGTGACGATCAGCTGCGCATGCGCAGGCAACGACGCTACCAGTTCCGGCGTAAGGCCGTAACCATGCACGAAACGGTTCGGCACCACGTAATCCACGCGCCGTGCGCCGAGCAGACGCAGACCGCGTACCGCCACCGCCGTGCCGGTGGCACCATCGCAATCGTAGTCGCCGGCGATCATGATCGAGACATCGTCGCGGATGGCATCGGCAAGCAAGCCGACGGCCTGCTGCATGCCGCTCAACTGTTGCGGCGCAAGCATGCGATTGAGCCGATGCTCCGCCTGGTCCGGGCTCAGTACGCCGCGCGCCGCGTAAATGCGCTGCAGAAATTCCGGCACCGTCTCGCCCCAGCCTGCCGGTTCGCCCAGCAACGGACGCCGTTTCAAAAGCTGCGGCATCACGCGCGGCCTCGCCAGAAACGCCAGCGATGCCAGGGGCGATGCAAGCAGCGCTCGCCGCTGGCAAAGGACAGCAGCATCGGCACGCGCTTGCTCAACGCTTGCAGACATGGCCACCACTCGCCGGCGATGGCGTCTGCGGATTGATCCTGCAGATCCAGCAACCAGCCAGCCTGCGCCGCATCCGCCGTGGATACCGTGCGCCGTTGCGCCGGAATGCCGGCGCGATGCGCGAGCGCCAACAGCAAAAGATCTTCGCCGATCACGCCACGCAGCGCCGTATCGATGTGCGACGGCAACACACCGCCCCCCCAGAACCACAGACTGTTGACCGGCGGCAGGCCACGCTCGCGCCGCTGTGCATTGAGCGGATGCTGATGCAGCAGCACCTGCACTTCGTTCAACAACACGCGCCAACGCCGGCCGTCCGGCCCTTGCGGCAGATGGTCGTAGAGATCTTCACCCAGCGCCTGCTCCGGCGCATCGAAATGGGGCATGAACATGTCCGCCGGCACGCGCAATTGCCAGCGTTGCGGTGTGGACACATGCAACGCCATGCCCTGCTCCGCAAAAACCGCTTGCAAGGGCTCGACCAGCGCTTGTGCCTCTTCCATGCCCAGCGGCAAGTGGCCGCAGGCAAGCAAACGTGCACCGCTCATGTCCGGCTGGATCCAGGCCGGGTCCGCGTTGAGCCAGCACGCATCGGCCGCATCGCCTGCCAGATGCTCGCGAATGAGCGCGGCGGCAGGCAGTTCACCGTCGTAGTGGAAATACGCGGAAAGACCGCCGAGATAGCCTTGCGCACCGTTTGTGACGCGGTCGCCCTCGCGCAGCAAGGCGCACAGAGGATGCGCCGGATCGAAACGCTGCAAGTCGGGCAGCCAGCACTCCACGTGTCGTGCGGTGGTTTCCATCGTCCGCTCAGGCTTCCAGTTGTTCGTACAACGCCAGCCACTCGGCTTCGAGCGTTTCCTTTTCCTTGCGCAATTCTGCCTGGCGCTGGCCGAGTTTCATCAGCTCGGCGGTCGAGCCGTTGTAGGTTTCCGGATCGGCGAGTTTCTGATCCAGCTTGGTGAGCTCTTCGTCGATCGCAGCGACGCGCGTTTCGATTTTCTTTACGCGCTGGCGCGACGCTTTTTCGCTCTCGCGCTGCGCGGCGGCGGCACGGCGGCGGTCAGCGGCGGACTCGGATGGTTTGGCGTCCGCTTCGGTTTTCTTCGGCGCATTGCCGCGCGAGCGCAACCAGCGCGCGTAATCGTCCAGGTCGCCGTCGAAGGGTTCCACCTTGTGGTCGGCCACGCGCCAAAAACTGTCGCAGACCATGCCGAGCAGATGGCGATCGTGCGATACCAGCACCAGCGCGCCATCGAAATCGGCCAAGGCGTCGGCCAGGGCTTCGCGCATGTCCAGGTCGAGATGGTTGGTGGGCTCATCGAGCAGCAGCAGATTGGGCTTGTCCCAGGCGATCAAGGCCAGCGCCAGGCGCGCGCGCTCGCCGCCGGAAAACCCGTCCACCGATTCGAAAGCGCGATCGCCCGCGAAATTCCAGCCGCCGAGAAAATCGCGCAACACCTGCGCACCGACACCGGGCGCTTTGTCCTGCAAATGATCGAACGGGCTGGCGCCTTCGCGCAGGCTTTCCACGGTGTGCTGGGCGAAGTAGCCGATCTTCAGGTCCTTATGGACCTTGCGTTCGCCGCCCAACGGAGCCAGTTCGCCGACCAGGGTTTTCACCAGGGTGGATTTGCCGGCGCCGTTGGGGCCGAGCAAGCCGACGCGTTCGCCGGCCTCTAAACGAAAACGGACGTCCGTAAGGACGACGTTCGCCCCTTCCCCCCTCCCGGGAGAAGGTTGGGATGAGGGGCCACGCTCGCCATCATCTACATCCAAAGCGTGCTCTGATGTTGATTTCTCGCCAGCCTGCCCCCTCACCCCACCCCTTTCCCCTTGGGGAAAGGGAAAAGATGAAATGTTCTCCCCGGAGGGGAGAGGGAGAAGCGCTGGATAGCCGGCGCTGACCTCTTCCAGTTGCAGCATGGAATCGGGCACCTTCTCCGGCACCGCAAACTGGAAATGGAACGGACGCTCCGCACGCACCGCTTCGGTGCCGGCCATTTTCTCCAGCCGCTTCATGCGCGACTGCGCCTGCTTGGCCTTGCTGGCCTTGGCCTTGAAGCGATCGATAAAGGACTGCAAATGCGCGCGCTCGGCCTGCTCGCGTTCGTGCGCAATCTGCTGCAGGCGCAGTTGCTCGGCGCGCTGGCGCTCGAACGCGCTGTAGTTGCCGGTGTAGAGCTTGCCGCGGCCTTCGTTGAGATGCAGGGTGTGGGTGATCACGCCATCGAGGAATTCGCGATCGTGCGAGATCACCAGCAAGGTGCCCTGGTAGCGGCGCAGCCATTCTTCCAGCCACAGCACCGCATCCAGATCCAAATGGTTGGTGGGCTCGTCCAGCAGCAGCAGCTCGGACGGCGCCATCAGCGCACGGGCCAGGTTCAGGCGCACGCGCCAGCCGCCGGAGAATTCGCTGACGGCGCGTTCGTGCGTATCGGCGCTGAAGCCAAGGCCGTGCAGCAGGCGGCCGGCGCGGGCGCGCGCGTCGTAGCCGTGCAATTCCTCGATGCGGTGATGAGCGAGCGCCATCGCTTCGGTGTCGCCGCGCGCCTGCGCGTCCAGCTCGTCGCGCAGCGCGGTGGCCAGTTCCACGTCGCCGCCCATCACGTAGTCGATGGCCGGGTCGGGCAAGGACGGGGTTTCCTGAGCCACCGAGGCAAGGCGCAGCCTGGCCGGCATGTCCAGTTCGCCCGCGTCGGCCTCCAACTGCCCCTGCAGCGCCGCGAACAGGCTCGACTTGCCGCAGCCGTTGCGCCCGACCACGCCCAGGCGCCAGCCGCTCTGGATCACCAGGTCGATATCGGAAAGCAGCAACCGGCTGCCGCGGCGCAGGGCGAAATGGCGAAACGCAATCATGTGGAACCAGCTTAAGGCCGGCCAGGACGGCCGAAGCCGCACATGATAACCGGGGCGCGGGGGTGAAATTAGGGGGGGCCCAAAAAAAAAAAAAGACCCCCCATGAAAAAAACACGGTGTTTTTGGTGGG
>NZ_JBQCHP010000153.1:0-12457 GCF_051954575.1 Dyella sp.
CGTCCGGCACCTGGACACGTGGATCAAGACCATAGGCGCGTACAGACCCGTCAGGAAGCACGTCGATCCAGCCAGTCAACAACATGCTGGCTTTAACTGCCACGTGATTTGAATTGGAACTGGCCAAGGCGGTGCACGCCATCAATGCAAACAACATTCCTGAAAACCAACGCTTCACATGCTCTCCCTTTGCGAAATGATTGGTGTGAGAAGTCTTCCCTTTTTTTGCACCTGATCAAGTAAAACCCTGCGATGCCGATCGGTCACCGCTCGCGCAAAAAAAACGAGCGATGACGGCACGGATTCGATTGCCTAATCATCATGCTTTACGTTGACCGTGTGCATGGGCCGACATTGATCGCCATTGCAGTCGATCAGCACACTGTAGCCGGAGCAAGGCGTAATGTAGGTCGCGTCGCCGTTGACCTGTACTGCGCCGCATCCCAGCTGGGTTGCAACACTCTGCGCCATCGACATCACAGCTGCGCTGGCAGCGGACATCTGGGAAGAATCTGGAGCGCTGGACACGGATGCCACCATGATCTTGGCGTCAGGAGGCGATGATGACGCCGTCGCCTGTTCGGCAATCGTCGCGTCTGCGGCAATAGCTGTCGTCTTCGCGGGTGCGGCAACGACGTCTGGAGTGACGATTATCGGTGCATTCGAGTCGTAATGATCCAAATGATTCTTGATGGCCAGCTGTACCGCGCTCGCCAACGGATCCTGATCGCCGTGCTTATGGATAGGAGCAATCGTGCGCGTGAATACTTTCTTTCCGTCGATATCCGTATCGATGAAAACGATATACACGGCGCCCTTCTTCGGATTTTCGCTCTTGGCGAACAGGCCGTTCTGATATTCGTCGCTCGACTGGGCGTTGAATGTCTTTTCATCAAAAAGCTGGGTACTTGCCGGCACATCGTGGTCGGTTATCGACTGCGCTATCAGCGCGCCGATCAAACCACCCGCCACGGCGCCGGTCGTTTGGGCCAAGAGCTGCGCTTTCGTATTCTGGTAAACGACAAAATGGTAGACGCCCACCTTGGGCAAATGGCCAGACGCATTGAACTTGTCGAACGCTTGATACTGCAACAAGCGAATCGGAGACGGCGAAAGCCTCGCGTCGCCAGTGCGAATGATCCCGTATTTATCGTTGGAGATCAGCAGACTGAAAATCTTCTTTTCCTTCTCACTGTCAGGCCGCATGTCACTGATCGGTAGCGAGTCGGATTTTGCGATGTCCGGCAAATTGACCTTCGTTGTCATGGGCGCGCAGCCCGTGCACGCCAACATCCAGAGCACTACGATGTATCGCTTCATACTTCCCCCTGTCCATGTCAATGAAACGAATTGCGCGAGCATTATGACGCGGCGCTTGCTTACGCGAGGGTTTCCCTGGACACCGGAAGTAGCGGGTCGAATTTTCTTGCGTTCAAAGCTTGAGATACATCCGCCGCTTTCCATTCCCAACACGACCAGCCACCAGAACAGCACGAACGCGACGGCCCCGGTCAGCGGAGTAACCCAACTCGCAAACAGATGCCTGTAAAGCGGCCCTGCCACCCAAGCGCCGGCAGGAGATCTGCATCAACTCGGAGCCGGCGTAAGCGGCGATGGCGTTCCAGGGACAGCAAGCGGCGCGGCGCTGTGTTCACGGTTTGCTCGTGGCTGTATCCGCGGGCACCAATGACACGCTGCCAATGGCATACAAGGGCCCATCGGTCGGCGTCGTGAATATCAGGCACAGCGTGTGTTCGCCGTGCTGCGTAGGCATCGCTGCGTCGAGCGCAAAATGCCTGGCGCTCGATGCCGGGTCAGGCAGCGACGCGGTCGCCAGCACCTGGCCATCGCAACGATCCTGATGCACGACCAGCTCGCCGAACCGCGTGCTGTGCGGACGCGACACCACCAGCTTGATGTCGTGCGCCAGCGCATAGTTGCGCTCAAGACGCGCCACCTCGACGTGAATCGCATGGACACCGTCGAGTGGCGCCGATGGATATTGCTGGCACGTATCGAACACATTCACGGGATACACCGGCGACATGCTGGTGGCGTCCGGCATGGGCTGCACGTGCAGGCGGAAATCGCTGCCCGCGCAATTGGTGAGTTCCGCGCCCGCCTTCGTCAGCAGATGCGCGCGATCGATCACCCGGAAACGCGTATCGGCCAGTACGCTGCCATCGCTCGCATAGGTCGCTGCCTTGATCGTGGCGGGCCAGGTCACAGTGAACGGTTTGCTGTAGAGCGGCGCATCACGGCCCGGCGCACGGCCGTCGGTGGTGTAGCGGATGTCGCCGTAACCGGCCTGGTTGGAAAGCGTCACTTCCACCTGTTTGCTTTTCAGTGCCGCGTTGGCGTCGACCTGGATGACGGGGGCGAACGCGCTATCGGCAACATCCACATGCTGTACGGCGTAACGCTGGAACTGGGCCGACAGGCGCGCCAGGAAATCGTTCCAGTCCAATGCCGATGCCGGCGACCACACGACTTCACTGAACGCATCCAGGCGCGGGAAAGCGGCATGTTCCACATGGCGCATGCTCGGCATATGTTCGGTCCATGCATTCGCCTGAGCTCCCAGCACGTGCGCGGCCTGTGCGGGGTTCAACACGGCCGGCACCGGGTTGAAGCGATAGACGTTTTCCAGGCTGCGCACGGGTTCGCGTCCGGCCGCTTCGTCCGGCAGGTTGCTTTGCAGGCTGTCGAGATACAAGTCGGGCGCGGGCGACATGACGACGTCGTGCCCGAGCTTCGCCGCCTTGATCGCCCCATCGGTACCGCGCCAGGACATCACCGTGGCGTCGGCCGGCACGCCGCCATCGAGAATTTCATCCCAGCCGACCAGGCGACGGCCATGCGCCGCAAGATACTTGCCGATGCGGCCAATAAACCAGCCTTGCAAGGCATCTTCATCTTTCAGGTGCAGCGCGCGGATCTTGGCCTGGATGGCGGACGACGCCTTCCATTGGTCCTTGACGGCTTCGTCGCCGCCGACGTGGATGTAGCGCGACGGGAACAGCGCCATCACCTCGTCCAGCACGTTGTCGATGAACTGGAACGTCGCATCGTCCACGTTATAGAGATAAGGATTCACGCCCCAGTCCACCGACACCGGCGGACGCTTGCCGGTTACGCCGATCTGCGGATAGGAAGCCACGGCGGCTTGCGCATGGCCGGGCATGTCGATTTCCGGCACCACCGTGATGTGGCGCGCGGCGGCGTAGGCTACGACATCGCGAATCTGATCCTGCGTGTAGAAACCGCCGTAGCGCTGCGGCTCCCCATCGTGGCCCGCATCCGGCGGCGTGCGCCACGCGCCGATGCGTGTGAGTTCCGGATAGCGCTTGATTTCGATGCGCCAGCCCTGGTCGTCGGTGAGATGCCAATGCAGCACGTTGAGCTTGTGCTGGGCCATCTGGTCGAGCAGCTTTTTGACGTCGTCCACCGACTGGAAATGGCGTGCCGAATCGAGCATTACGCCGCGCCAGGCGAACCGTGGGGCATCGCGGATGTGCAGTGCCGGTACATCCACCGCGCCCTGCTTCGCATCCGGTGTCAACAATTGGTATAGCGTGGCCGCACCGTAGAAGAGGCCGGCGTCATCACCCGCTTCGATGTGTATGCCCTGGGGGGTGACATCGAGCGTATATGCCTCGGCATGATCGCTTTTGGGACCGCGCCGGAAAACGATGGCGCGGCCGGCGCCCTGTGTATCGACCACCTTCATATGCAAGCCGCGCGTGCGTGCGACCAGGTCCGCGAGGTATTGCGCGGCACTGCGCGCCGATGCGTCGTGTGCAGGAACGACAATGGCCACATCGTTGTCGACCTTGAGCGATCCGCTGCTGGATTGAAGTTCGGCGGGCTGTGGAATCAGCGGCGGCGTAGCAGCCTGGGCCAAGCTGAAGAAGGTCAAGCAGAGAAGCAGAACAGCGTATCGCATACGTCTTCCTGTAAAACCGAGTGGATGGTTTTCCCCTGGATTGAGCATACCGAACACAAGCGTGGATACCTACGCCTGCTGGATATTCAATCACCCGGCAAAACCGCCGCCGAAAACAAAATGGCCTACGGCGTCGGCATTCCGGCGTCGCAGGCCACGTTTGTCACCGAACTCCCGAAAAAATCGGACCTGGCAAACCATCACCAGGTCCTTGGCGGGGAAGTAAGTCAGAACTTGAAGCGAACGTTGAAGTAGTACTGGCGGCCGTTGACGTAGAACGCGTAGGGCTGCTTACCGAAGGTGCTGTTGTCCTGGTAGTAGTAGCGATACTTCGGATTGTTGAGGTTCATCGCGTCGAAGGAGAGCGACATCCAGTCGTTGACCTTGTAGCCCACCGACAAGGCAAGATTGCCCACGCCGCCCTGGTAGTAATTGGCGCCATGGCTCACCGTGTCATAGAACGACGAACGATAGGTGTAGCTCAGCCGCGCATTGAACAGATCGTTTTCGAAGTAGAACGAAGTGTTGAACGTGTTCCTCGACGTGCCTTGCAGCGGCCCGCCGCCGGAAGCATGCGCATTGGCATAGGTGTAGTTGGTTTCCACGCCGAAGTTGTCGCCGATCGGCTGGTCGTAGGTCAGTTCGAAGCCCTTGACGTGGCCGCCGGTGTTGCTGGGCACGGTGACGGTGTAGGTCGAGAAGACGTCATGCCCCGCCGTTTGCGATGCCTGGATGTCCTTGTACACGCGCTGCACGTCGGCGAAGTTCACATAGTCGCTCAGCACCATGTTGTACACGCTGCCCGACAGCAGGCCGCGCGGCGCGAAATACCATTCCAGAGCAGCGTCGAAGTTGGTGGAGATCAGCGGCTTCAGGCCCGGGTTGCCGCCGGAACCGGTATGCGTGAGGTCGTCCAGCGATACGGAACCTGCGAGCGCCGAGTAGTCCGGACGGGTCATCGTTTGTGATGCAGCAAAGCGGGCGACGAGGTCATCCGTCAGATCGAACTTCAGGTTCGCGCTGGGCAGCACCTTGTTGTACGAGTGATGGATGGTGTTCCAGTAGTAGGCGCCGAATGCGGAACCGACGATCGGGCCGGCCGCCGACGATGCCGTCGGATCGGGGTTGGTGGTGGCGTCGTTGATCGTCTCAGCCGTATGCACGTAGCGCAGACCAAGATTGCCGCCCCAGCGATCGCCATCGAAGTTCGCCTGCGCATAAAGCGCGGTGTCCTTCTCTTTCACCTTGTAGATGTCGTTCCAGTAGAAGCGCGTCACCGGATCACGATTGGCGAACTGTGCGTCGATCTGCTTGAGCTGCGACGGCGTGAAATACCACACGCTGGCGGGAACGTTCGCGCCGATCTGGCTGCCGAAGTCGCCCGGGTAGTTGGACGTAGCGGTGGGATACGCAGCCGGATTTTGCCAGTTGCTGGCAGAGTTCGGACCCTGCGCGATGTCGTTGAGGCTTTCGCGGGTGTGGGTGGAATAGCGCCCACCGAACTGCAACGACGACATCGGGCCATCGAAGTCGAGTTCGCCATCGAATTTGGCCCAGCTTTCCTTATCCACCATGTGGATGCCCTGTTCGCCGAAGATCCAGCCAAACGATGGCGCCATGGTGGATTGGTTGTTGTTGACCGGACCTTCGCTCCAGCTGATCGGCGAACCCAGGCCATTCATCGACCAGCTGCCGGTCCCGCCGACGTTTGCGCCCAGTTCGATCACGTCCTGGTGCGGACTGTCGCCGGCGCCGTGCGTGGTGCCGACTTCGCCGCGGAACCGGAGTTTGTCGGTGACCTTCCAATCCGCATCCAAGGTGACGTAATTGGTCTTGGACGAAGCACCGGGACGCGAAATCTGGTCGTACACGCCATAGGAACCGGTGCCGCCAGCGATGCTTCCGGCCGTGATGACGTTGCCGCGCGTTTGCACGTTCGACAGTACGGCGCCGCCGGTCAGCGCATTACTGGTCCACAACATATAGTTGCGGTTGAAGTTGTCGGCCTTCATCAGCGAATAGAAGCCGTTGAGGTCGAGCGTCAGGTTGTCGGTCGGCTTCCACTCCAGGTCGAACGCACCGCCTTCGCGCTTGCGCGTCTGCGTAAAGAGGGCATTGCCGATTTCGTTGGGGTAGTAATACGTCTTGCCACCCAAAGTCGTACTGTTGTAACCGCCAACCACTTCCTGGCCATCACGCTGCAGGCTGCGTTCTTCATAGAACGCCTGGGCGAGGATGCCGAACGTGTTGTCGTCGCTCTTGTAGTTGAACAAGCCGCTGAACTGCGGCTTGACGTTGCCCGGCAGATCCGCATACACGCCGCCAATCGAAGCCTCGGCGGTGATCTGCTTGGCGTATTCGAGCGGCTTGCGCGTGATGATGTCCACCGTGCCTGCACTGCCGCCTTCCATCAGGCTCGCTTCGGACGTCTTGTGCACCACCACTTGGCTGACGATTTCCGACGGTAGCAATGAATAGCTCACGCTGCGACCCACGGTCTGCACCTGGTTCAGCACGAACCAGTCACCGGTGGCGACGGTGTGACCGTTGATCATGGTCTGGGTCATGCTGGGGTTGGTGCCGCGCAAGCTCACGCGATCGGCTTCGTCGAATGCGCCTTCGCTGGCACTGGACGAGCTGATGTTCACGCCCGGCAGGCGCTGCAGCGTATCGGCCACGTTCTTGGCCGGCAGCTTGCCGATGTCTTCGGCGGAAACCACTTCCACGTGCGTGTTTTCCGCGCGCTTGGTGTCGATCGAAAGCTCGCTGCTGCTACGGATACCGGTAACGGTAATGGTGGACAGCTGCTTGACCTTTTCCCTGTTGGCCTGCTCTGCGCTGTTCTGCTGATTGGCCTGGCTCGAGGTCTGCGTGGTGTCCTGTGCATGCAACGTACCGGACAGGCATAAGCTGGCGATGATGCTCGCGGCAAGCATGGTTCTACGGTTTGACATGACTTTTCCTCCCCTCAGAGGCGTTTCTTCAACACGGAAAATGTTCGCGGCATGTCCGTGCTGTGTGGCGTGATGGGCTTGCGCCCGGTTCGTTTCGTAAAGCCTTCCTCTACTCTTACCTTTTTGCGCACGCGCATCAGTGCGCGTGCTGACCATCCAGATACAAGCCGGCGGCGCCGATTACGCCGAGCTGGCCGTGTTCCATCAGTCGCACCGGCACCTGTTGCAGGAAAGGGCGCATCACGCCCTTGTTGAAATAGCGCTCGGCGAACGTGCTCGACAGCAACAGATCGCGGATCTGCGGCAGGATGCCGCCGGCCAGATACACACCGCCGCGCGCGCCGTACAGCAGCACGAGATCGCCGACGAAGCTGCCAAGCAAACCGCAGAACACGTTCAAGGCTTCAATCGCCGCGGCATCGGTGCGTTCCACCGCGCTGCGCGTCACGTCTGCTGGCAGCTGCAGGCTTGGCTTGGCGCCGCGCACATCGCAGATCGCGCGATACAGATTGAGCAAACCAGGCCCGGACAACGCGTGCTCGTAGGACACATAGGCGCGATCACGCGCAAGCCAGCGCAGGATATCGATCTCCAGTTCATTGCCGGGCGCCAGCGACACCTGCCCCGCTTCCGTCGCCAACACCGTGGCGTGCGGCTGGCCGGGCAACAGCACCGCCGAACCCAGGCCAGTGCCCGGCCCCATCACCAGCACAGGGCCGACGACTTGCGGCGCACTGGTTTCGATCACCGCTACCGTATCGGCGTGGGTCATGAACTGGGTGGCGTAGGCGACCGCTTCGAAATCGTTGATCACCGCCAGGCTGGCGATACCTAGGCTTTCGCGGATATCGCGAATGGATACCGGCCACGGCAGGTTGTCGTTGACGATGGCGTCGCCCAGCACGTAGCCGGCGCTGGCCACGGCGCAGCTCTCCACGCGCGTACCGGCGTTGAGCTGGCCAACGAAGTCTTTGAGAACGGCAGTGAGGCTGGGCCATTCGGCGCAGGCGTAACGGCGGTATTCCAACACCGTGACGGGACGATGGCCGTCCGGATGCGGGCTGACCAGCCCGATGCGCGCATGCGTGCCGCCTACGTCGGCCGCCAGAAATGCCCGCTCCGGCGACGGTGCCGATTGCGCCTTGCCATGTACGACAGCCTGAGCCACGCCCCCTCCCCTCACGTTTTTTGTCGTGCCCGCCCTACCGAATTTGTCGGCTTACCCACCAGGCACGTCTCGATGGCGGAGTCTGGTCAGGAATGACAACGCTGTCAACAGGTCGCCGCGCAGGTCGTGCAGGGACTTGTGTCGCGGCGCGAAACGCCTGCCTGCATGGCTGGCGCTAAGAATTTTTAATCCTTTGACACTAAATGGTTTTTCGTCCAATCATCTAGGCCGATTGGCCTATCCAAGGCGCTGCTGCGATGCGTCACACCGGACTGCCGGACGGGGCCAAATGACGCACGTTGTCGGCGGTGCCGAAAGCCTCCGATTGACAACGTTGTGCATTGGGGACAATAAAGGACGTCACGGCGGTGTCGGTTGCCGACATCGGGCCTAAGCCAAAGGTAGCTATACGTTTCCTAGTGACGTCCTGTTTATCTGCCGCCATTCCTGCAAAAGCAGGCATCCATGCTGCCTCGACGGGGAAAGCAACAATGGATTCCCGCATTCGCGGGCATGACGCCAGGAAAGATCACTAGACGTGTAGATAACTTTGAAACCAAGCACGGGGAATCGCTACATGTCATCCACCACGTATACCGCCGACGCACGCACGTCGACCTTGCTGCCGATGATGATCATCGGCGTGCTGTTCTTCGTCATGGGATTCTTCACCTGGCTCAACGGACCGCTGATTTCGTTCGTGAAGGTGGCCTTTACGCTGGATGACGTGAACGCGTTCCTGGTGCCCTTTGCGTTTTACTTGTCGTACTTCGTGCTCGCCTTGCCCGCAGGCGCCGTGCTCAAGCGTACCGGCATGAAGAAGGGCATGGTGCTGGGTCTTTTTATCATGGCCATCGGCGCGGCGCTGTTCGGCGAGTTCGTGCGCATTCGCATTTATCCGGGCGCACTGGCTGGCTTGTTCGTGATCGGCGCGGGCTTGTCGTTGCTGCAGACGGCGGCCAATCCATACATCAGCATTCTTGGCCCGATCGACAGCGCGGCCCAGCGCATCGCCCTGATGGGCATCTGCAACAAGATCGCCGGGGCACTGGCGCCGCTGGCGTTTGGTGCTTTGGTGATGGCAGGCATCGATGCCTTCCTGGAGCAGGTCACCAAGATGGCAGAAGGTCCGGCACGCGAAGCCTCGCTCAATGAATTCGCCGCGCGCGTGTTCTGGCCGTACATGGGCCTGGCCGGGCTGCTGGTGGTGCTGGCGATCTGGATCCTGCTTTCGTCGCTGCCGGAGATCAAACCGTCCGGCGCCAACAGCGAACGCTCGATCGGGCACAGCAAAGGCGGCATTTTCAGCTTTCCGCATCTATGGCTGGGTGTGCTGTGCCTGTTCCTGTACGTGGGCGTGGAAGTGATGGCCGGTGACGCCATCAATACCTACGGCCAGGGTTTCGGGCTGCCGCTGAAGGAGACGTCGCACTTCACCACCTTCACCATGGGGGCCATGCTAGCCGGCTATGTCCTCGGTTCAGTGCTGATTCCTCGCATCATTTCACAGCAGCGCTATCTAGCCATCTCCGCTGTACTCGGCGCCGTGTTCGCGGTGTGCGCGTATATCACCCACGGTTACGTTTCCGTGGCCTTCGTCGCCGCGCTCGGCTTCGCCAACGCGATGATGTGGCCGGCGATCTTCCCGCTGGCGATCAAGGGCCTGGGCAGCCACACCGAGCTGGGTTCGGCCCTGCTGATCATGGGCATCGTCGGCGGTGCACTGCTGCCGCAGGCGTTCGTGCACCTGAAGCAGTACATCGATTTCCAGCTTGCGTTCGTGATTGTCATCGTGCCGTGCTATCTGTACATCCTGTACTACGGCATGCGTGGCCATAACGTGGGTAGCCATGCCGGCTAAGGCAAGCTTGTGAAGTCAGGCGTCGACGCTTCTACCACCCCCACTCGACCCGGCCACTGGGCTACGATGCCCAACCGTTACCCGGGAGGAACTCTCGTTGCACAGCCCCACCATCAAGGACGTCGCCAAGCATGCCGGCGTTTCGTTGAAGACGGTCTCACGCGTCATCAACCACGAGGCGGCGGTACGGCCCGAGACCCGCGAAAAGGTGGAACGGGCGATCGAGCAGCTCGGCTATCGCCCCGACCCTTCCGCGCGCAGCCTGCGCAGCAGTTCCCACGCCTATGCGATCGGCCTGGTCTACGACAATCCGAACGCGCACTACGTGATCGACATGCAGAACGGCGTGCTGTCGGCCTGTCGCGAACGCGGCTTCGGCTTGCAGATCTACCCCTGCGATTCGGCAGCGCCCGGCCTGGCCGAGGAGCTGGTTTCGCTGGTGCAACGCGCGCGCCTGGCCGGGTTGATCCTGGCGCCGCCGATGTCGGAACAATCGGCTCTGCTGGCGACGCTGAAAGCGCACGATGTGGATTTCGTGCGCATCATCGCCTCGCGCGAAGATCCGAAAGATGGCATGCCGTGCGTCTACGTGGACGACCACGACGCGGCCTATGCGATCACCGAGCACTTGATCCAGCTCGGGCATACGCGCATCGGTTTCCTGTGGGGCGAACCGCATCACCGCTCCAGCCCGGAGCGTTATCAAGGCTATGCGGACGCATTGAAGGATTACGGCATTGCGCTCAACCGCAAGCTGATTCTTCCCGGCCGCTACGCGTTCGACGACGGCTTTCGCGGCGCGCGCAAATTGCTGGCCTTGAAAGAGCCGCCCACCGCGATCTTCGGCTGCAACGACGAGATCGCCGCCGGCGTGCTGGCGGCGGCGCGCTCGGCCGGGCTGGACGTGCCGTGGGATCTTTCCATTGCCGGGTTCGAGGACAGTCCGTTCTCCAAGCAGGCGTGGCCGGCGCTGACCACCGCGCGGCAATCGACCAGCGAAATCGGACGGCATGCGGCGCTGCACCTGATCAACGGCCTGCAACAGGACAACGATTTGCCCAACGAGGGCTTCATGCCGGAACTGGTGGTACGTGGATCGACCGCGCCGCCGCGGCAGACGTAATTGCGGGAATCGGGAATCGTCAATCGAGAATGGTGAAAGTCGGGCGGCCGCGAATGTGCCGCACTCGGCTTTTCACCAGCTGCGCGGCCCGGTCCTTGAATTTCATTTTTTCTCATCCAACCCTAACGGTCGTCGGCGATGACGAGTTGGTAATGGTGCCCACGAAGCGCACCGCGCTTTTTACTATTCCCGATTTACGTTTCCCGATTCCTGGCCCTAACCGGAGCATCCATGAAATCCGCTAGCGACACCCTGATGTACAACGAGGCGCAGGAGAGCGCCGCCACGGTCGAACGACAGCTTGCGCAGAACGCATCCATCCTCAAGGCGCTGGGCGAACGCCTGCGCGCGAACCCGCCACGCTTCATCGTGACCTGCGCGCGCGGCAGTTCCGACCACGCCGCGGCGTATGCGAAGTATGTGTTCGAAACGCGGCTCGGCCTGATCACCGCGTCGGCCTCGCCGTCGATTTCCTCCATCTACGATGCGAACCTGAAGCTGGACGGCGCATTGTTCGTGGCGATTTCGCAGTCCGGCAAAAGCCCTGATTTACTGCGCAGCGCGGAAGCGGCCAAACAGGCCGGGGCTTATGTGCTTGCGCTGGTGAACGTGGAAGATTCGCCGCTGGCCGCACTGGCCGATACGGTGATCCCGCTGCGCGCCGGTCCGGAACGCAGCGTGGCGGCGACCAAGAGCTATCTCGCCACGTTGGCTGCCGTGCTGCAGTTGACGGCGCACTGGTCCAACGATGAGGTTCTGCATGCAGCGGTGGCACGTTTGCCCGACGACCTGCGACGCGGCTGGGAAGGCGACTGGAGCGCGCTGGAACAGGGCCTGGTAAGCGTGCACAACCTGTTTGTCGTAGGCCGTGGCTACGGTTTTGGCGCCGCCTTGGAAGCAGCGCTCAAGCTCAAGGAAACCTGCGGCCTGCACGCGGAAGCGTTCAGCGCCGCCGAAGTGAAACATGGCCCGATGGCGCTGGTCGGCGAAGGCTTTCCGGTGCTGTTCCTGGCGCAGGACGATGGCACGCTGGAAAACACGCTCGCCGTCGCCAACGAATTTCGCGCACGCGGTGCGCGTGTGTGGGTGGCCGCGCCGGGTGCGCCGGGCGCCGATACGCTGCCGCTGCCTTCGGGCATCGATCCGATCGTGACGCCGCTGCTCGCGGTGCAGAGCTTTTATCGCGCCGCCGCCGCGCTGTCGCTGGCGCGCGGCTACGATCCGGATGTGCCGCCGCATCTGCGCAAAGTGACGGAGACGGTTTAAGGATGCTCCGTTGTGTTCTGCGCAGGTGGCATGATGACCAGAAGGCCCGCAGGTTGTGTTGCGCGGCGCCGGGACGACTGGCCGTCTTGCCAAGCCGCGCGGCGCAGACTGCGGGGCTTCTGGTCCTCACCCCATCATT
>NZ_JBQCHP010000154.1:0-8601 GCF_051954575.1 Dyella sp.
AAAGCCGGAATCCAGTCAAAAATGGCGTGCGAAGCACACCCCATAAATGGTTTTGTGTGCTGCGCACGACGTATTCAAACTGGATTCCGGCTTTCGCCGGAATGACGACGCTAAATTTTGTCGATTAGAAAGAACGCAACCTACTGATTCTTCGGGCATCAAAAAAGCAAAAACGTGAGGATCTATCAGGGTTTGCACCCCAACCTACAAAAAGCGCCGCCAGCATGCACACATGCCAGCGGCGGTAACGCGACAGGCAACCATCAAAGAGGATTGCTTGTCGGCCGGGGAGCATCAGAAGTTGGCGCGAAATACCAGCTCATAGCGGCGATCGGTCATGAACAGCGCGCGCGTGTACAGGCGCCAATCCGTGAAGCCGTTGATGTACGTGGTGGGACCCATCAGCACTTTCTGTTCGGTGTTGGTGAGGTTGTTCATCTGCAGGCCTACCTGCATGTTCTTGTTGAGATGATAGAAGATCGATGCGTCGAGCTGCCCCGAAGCGCCGTTCCACATCGGCAGGTAGGTGTCGCCCGAATCGACCGGCGTGATCAGATAGCGGCTGCGCCACGACCAGGCCAGACGCGCCGACCAGTCGCCGTGTTCGTACATGCCGGTGACGTTGTAATTGTGGGGCGACAGGCCTTGCATGGGCAGGCCGGGATTGGTGACCACGTCGCTCGACGGGCACGAGCCATTGCCATGGTTCGGATCGCATGACGTCGTGCCATGCACCTTGCTGCTCTCGAGGAAAGTGTAGTTGGCCTGCACGCCCAGGCCCTTCAAGGCGCCCGGCAGGAAGTCGAAGAACTGCGAGTAGCCCAGTTCGGCACCTTTGACTGTGCCGCTGCCCGCGTTGGTGGGGCCGCTCACCGCCACCGGCACGCCATCGATGATCTGCGTGTGCACCTCGGTGGTGACGTAGTTGGAGATGTTCTTCTTGAACACCGTGGTGTACAGCTCGCCAGTGGGCGCGAAGTACCACTCCAGCGCGGCGTCGAACTGATTGGCTTCCATCGGCTTCAAGGTGGGATTGCCGCCAGTGGAGGCATTGAACCCGGCAAACCTTGCCTGCTGGCCTGCACCGCCTGAAGTCCACGATGTACCGATCACCATGTACGAATTGAGCTGGCTGATGGTCGGGCGGGTGATGGCCTTGGATGCGGCCAGGCGCAGTTGCAGGTCGTCGGTCAGCTTGAAGCGCAGGTTAAGGCTGGGCAGCAGGTTGTGATAGCTGTAGGCGCCATTGATCGGCGTGGTGGCGCCGTTGAACAGCGCCATCTGCGCTGGCGTGATGCCGTCGGCATTCTGGATGCTGCTGGACGATGGATAGGTGACCGAGCCGTTCGCATTCAAGCTGGTGCGCACGAAGCGCAAGCCGATGTTGCCATCGAAGGGAATGCCCAGCGCCGTGTCGTTGCCGAAATACAGCGTGGCGTAGGCAGCCTGCGTCGATTCGTGCATGTAGTCGGCGCTCATGCCCGCGCCGGGATTGCATGCATCGCCTTGGGCCGTGCTGAAAAATTGCGGACACCAGCCGCCGGCCCCGCCGGACATTTCAAGCGCACGCAGCGCCGAAATCGCGCCGTAGTAATTGCCCACCAGCGACATCGTGGGAAACACCAGCGTGCTCGGCAACCGGGTCTGGCCGCGGAAGAAATTGCTGAAGGTGAATTGCTGGTTCATCCATGCCGGTATGGTGTTGGCCCAGTCCAGTGAGGAGGGGCCGGTGTAGCCGCTTTGCCAGGCCTGGCTGATCGGACCCCAGTTGTAGCTGCTGCTGTTGTTGCTGCTGTACGTGTCGTGGCTGGTAACACGCACACCCACGCGGAAGTACTGCAGCCAATTGCTGTCCCGGAAGTTGTATTCCAGATCGGTACGCGCGGCGCGCAGCATGGCGTAGTCGTATTCGAGATGGTCCAGCGCCGCGCCAAGGTAATAGTTGGCGTAGTTGGTCAGGCTGTTGGGATTGGTGGTGTTGGAGGGAATGTATTGGTACGCGTTGTTGTTGAGCACCGTAAGGCTGGGTGTACCGCCGCTCATGTTCACCTGTGACGGCGGCATGTAGAACTGGTTGTACACCGTGAAGTCCAGGGTGTTGGCGGTGGATTTGACCAGCTGTATGCCGCCCGACCAGATCATGTTGTCGCTGATGTTGTATTTGAACGTGTTGGTCCAGTCGGTGGTGCGAACGAACTGGGTCTGCTGGCGAGTGAGGGCGTAGTAATTGGGTCCGCCGATCGGCGGATAGCCCGTATTCAACGTCGCCTTGGCCGGGCCGGTACCGCCGCCTTGCCACGAAGCGGACACCATGTCGCCGTTCGCGTAGACGCCGTTGTCGTAACTGAATGATGTTCCCGGCACCGGGATCATGTTGTAGTAGTTGCCCTCGTTGGCTTGCACCTCGTGCTCTTGCCATTGCAGGCTGTAATTGGAACGGAAGAAGCGCGAGTCGAACTCGAGGTTGTCGGTTGGCCGCCACTGGAAGGCGCCGTAGATGCCGGTACGTCTGCGCTCAAGGTCCATCTGGTAATAGTTGATGTCGCCGGGAATGGCCACGTTGCCCACCGAAGTGGTGGGCTCGCACGGGCAGTTGCCGAGGTTGTTCTGTGGCTCGAGCAGATAGGGATTGATCTGGATGCCATCTGTGCGTGAGGCCAGCTCGGAGAAAGACACGTCGAACAGCAGGCCGAATTCGCCGAGGTTTTCGGTCTTCCAGCGATTGCTGTACAGGAACGATGCGGACGGTTTGCTCCGCTTCGACATATCGCCCTTATTGATGCCGGTGGAGAAAGCGGCTACCTGGCCCGGTGCATCGAACGGCATGCGCGTGCGCAGATCCACCGTGCCGCCGATGCCGCCTTCGATCAGTTCCGCAGACGGGTTCTTGTACACATCCACGCCTTGCATCAGTTCCGCTGGCACGTCTTCGAAGCTCAACGCGCGCCCATTGTTGGCCGAAAAACTTTCGGCGCCGTTGAGCAGGCTGGCCACATAAGGCAGGCCGCGGATCAACACACCGCTGCCTTCGGCAGAGGGATGGTCGGGGTCGTCGTCAGCCAGGTAGTGGTCCACCGTCACGCCGCTGATGCGCTGCAGCGTTTCGGTGACGCTGCGGTCGGGCAGGGCATTGATATCGGTGGCGGTGACCGAATCGACGATCTGGTCGGCGTTCTGTTTCAGCGACTGCGATGATTCCAGGCTGGCGCGGATGCCGGTGACGGAGATGCCGGCAAGATTCTGGATGTCCTTCTGTTGCTCGGCCTTGGTCTTTTTGGCGGGATCGGCCTTTGCATCGGCCGTGGCCGGCTTTGCTGCATCAGCGGTCGGGCCGTTGCTTTGTGCCGACGCCATCGCTGGTGCATCCAGCAGCGCTAAACCCAAGGCGATGGCCGCCGCCAGCCGGCAACCGGTGGCAGATGGACGCGCGCCATGCTGCAACCTCACTATTTGCCCCTTGCTCTTCATGCCTGGTTACTCCCCTCGGTCGGTGATGCACGGCCGTTACTGGCGTATGCCAGCCGGCTTGTCTGTTGTTCATCGTCACGCCGGAATCAGCCCGTAAAGCATTCGGCAAGGCGCCCCCCCGGCGCCCCGCCCTGGGCATGGCGTAGTGGATATGACCGGTTATGCAGGCACAATTACGAAACAGCCGATGGATGCTAATGATTTTTCGTTTGCAGTCGCCGCATTTGGGTTAGCGCTACCAAACGCACGATTTAAGGGGTAAAGCATTTTTGCGCGACGCAAAATCCTTGCGTAAGGACCGCGGCAATGGCGCGACAGGGCGTATGACTGGCCGGAATAAACCAGGCAAGACAGCGCGGGATTATAGCTACGAAGGGAAATCTTGCGTGCGCAAATTCGTAAAAGTCACTTGTGTTTTGCCTGGGATCTTCGTGTGTATATTTATGTGCGCCGCATGGTAGCGTTAACAATATCGCCGCTTCAGCGAGAAACGCTCGTGCTTGTCGTGTTTAGCGCGCAGCCGTAGGTTGGGGTGCAAACCCCAACATTGTCATGCACGCATACATCGCGATGTTGGGGTTTGCACCCCAACCTACGAATGTTTCCACCACCGAATCGCCTCAGCCGGCAGCTGCACCGCCACCGATGCGGGAACGGCTTGGCCGACGGGCACCGATACCCACAACCGCCCCTGGCCGCATCGCACACCCAGCTGCATCGTCTGCCCGATCACGTGCCGCACTTCAATCGACACTGGCACCGCATCTGGCAAGCCATCGCGTGTATCCAGCAGACGAATCGCTGCCGGGTCGATCGTCCAATCGGCCTCTCCCTCAAACGCATCGCTGTGGACCGGCAGTGCAATGGCGCCGTCCTGCCATATCAATCGCTGAGCCTCGATCCGTCCGCGATGCACATTGCGATGCCCAAGCAAGCGTGCTGCCGAACCGTCGATGGGATTCGTGTTGACCTCGCCAGGCGAACCGATCTGGATAATGCGACGCCCATGCATCAGCACCAATCGATCCGCTACAGCGGCCAGATGCGGGTCGTGGCTGACGGCCAGCGCGGGGATGCCGAATTCATGCACCTCGCTGATCAATTCTGCGATGACATCATCACGCGTGACCGGGTCGAGCGCCGACGTGGGTTCGTCCAGCAACAACAATTGCGGCCGGCGTGCCAGGGCGCGCGCCAAGGCTACGCGCTGCTGTTGCCCGCCCGATAGCGTCGCAGGATAGCGCTCGGCGAATTCCACCATGTGCACGCGCTCCAGCAGATGCATGGCCTGCGCGCGCCGCTGCGGACCGCGCAATGCAAACGCTACGTTCTGCCACGCATTGAGGTGTGGAAACAGCGCATAGCCCTGCGGCAGGTAACCCACGGCGCGGTGTTGTGCGGCCATGCCGTCGAACGGTTCGCCGCGTGCCGGCGTGAGTCCGGCAATGGCACGCAACAACAGCGACTTGCCTTCGCCGCTGGCGCCCAGCAATACCGTGAAGCCTTCGACGTCGAAGGCCGCATGCAAGGCGATCGGTTGTTCGATACGGTAATCGATGCGCATCAGATCAAACGCCTTCCACGGGCAGCCAGCCCAAGCACCAGCGGCAGCGGCATGGCGATCAGAAAGAATACCCACAGCAAGGGATACACCGCGCTCAGGCCGACGTTCTGCAAGTTCACCCACAGCTTCACCGGAATGCCTTGCGGGTAATACGCCACGATCAGCACCGCACCGAATTCACCCAGTGCGCGCACCCAGGCCAGCGCAACGGCGGCCGCCAATCCCAGTCGTGCCAGCGGCAGGCTGATCCGTAAAAAACTGCGCCAGGGCGAGTGGCCGAGCGTGAGTGCGATCTGTTCCAGTTCACGCGGCACGCTTTCGAATGCCGCACGCGCGGCGATCACGTAATAGGGCAGGGCGCTGTAGAACTGCGCCATCACGAACGCCGGGCCGGAATTGGTCAGCACCAGTCCGGCACGCTCAAGCAAGCTACCGGCAGCGCCATAAGGACCGTACATCGAGGCCAGCAACAAACCCATCGCCAGCGGTGGTGTAAGCAGGGCGAGCAACAGCAAGGCATCGATCAGCCACAGGCCCCGCACGCGATGACGCGCCAGCCACCACGCCAGCGGCGTACCCAACGCGATGATCAGGGTCAAGGCGAGCACGCTGTAGCAAAGCGAGACAACGATGGCGTGGCCATCGCCTTCGGCGAAGCCGAAACTGTGCCACGAGGTAGCGAAGGCAAGGCCAATAAACGGCGTGGCGAGCAGCAGCAGCGTCAGCAGGCTGGCGAGGGCAGGGAGCGGCAGCTTGAAAGCAGTGCGGGTCATGTCCGCCTTTGCAGAGGGCTATCGTAGGTTGGGTTAGCGCAGCGTAATCCAACGAAGTTCGACCGCCATGGTCGGGTTACGCTGCGCTAACCCAACCTACGGGACCATCCTGTCTTACAACTCGCTTCCGCGCGGAGCGTTGTAACCGTGTTCGCGAAACAACGCCTGTCCCTCGGCGCTGCGCAGGAAACTCACGAATTCACGCGCCAGCTCCGGCTGTTTCGCATTGGTCAGTACGCCGGCATAGAACACCAGCGGCTGCACGCGCAGTACCTTGCCGTCGGGCAGGGCGACGGATGCACGGTCGTACCAGGGTTTTTGCAGATCCGGGCTGCCAAGGTTGATCTCATCCGGCAGCGCAATCGTCGGCAGATGATGCGATTGCGCCGCGCTGGCGTAACCGATGGCCGCGTCGATCTGGCCAGCTTCCAGCCGCGACATCAGCGACGGCTCGGTGAACATCTGCGACGGATTCTGCGGCGCGCCGGCGATCGTCGTAAGCAGCTCCGGCCGATGGTAGAACTCCGCGGCCAGTTGCAGGGTCAGCAATACGTTCGCGCCTTGTGGATCGATGGCCGGATCGGTGCGGCCCAGACGCACGCCTTGCTCGCTCAACACTTCATACCATTTTCGTTCTCCGCGCGACGCAGCGGCGAAATCGGCAGCGAAGCGGCTGTGCGGGCTGTACACGACAACCATCTGCGTACTGGCCATCGGCTCCGCCTTGGCGACCAGTCCGGCTTGCTTGAGTAGCTGCATGGGCCCGGGCGTGATGGTGACGAAGACATCCGCCTGCAGTTGGTGCGCGGCGAGCAATCGCGCCAGCGCGTAGGAACCTTGGCCGATGCCCTGGTAGGTGACGTGATGGGCTTTGGCGAAGGCGGGGCCGGCGGCGTTGTCCATGACGACGCCCATGGAGCCGGCATAGGCGATGCGCAGCGTAGGGGTTGCTTGTGCTACAGCGCTGGTTGCATGCATCAGGCACGACAGCGTTACAAGCATGATACGAACAAGCCATTTGTTGCGCATGCCAAATAATTCCTCATCGTCATTCCGGCGAACGCCGGAATCCAGTTTAAATACGCTGTGCGAAGCACTCGACATCAGTTATGTGTCCTTCGGACGCATTTTGGAACTGGATTCCGGCGTTCGCCGGAATGACGAGTGGATACTTCACGTGCTGCGTTGATACGAAGCATCATGGTGTCTCTCCCTTCGGTCCTTTATGCGGCCGCTTGCGCGCACTATCGCGCACATCCACATCGAACAGGATCGTCAACGTATCGCCGTGCGGCGTCGACAGCGAAAACTCCAGGCCATCGCGCGAAGGCAAACGCTGGCTCAATGCGCGCACATCGTCTTCCGGCAGGCAGATATGCAACACGGCATGTTCGCGCTGCCAGCCGATACGTGGTGCCAGGCTGACCTGGTGCATTTCCACATGGCCATCGGGCAAGGATGTGCGGTTGTCCACGGAGCTGCCCGTGAGCAATCGCGCCAGTTCATCTTCATCGATACGCAAGCGCAGGCTTTGGTCTTCCAGTTGCACTCTCATGCATTGAGCTCCCGCCAGGTTTGTTCGGTATTGCAGTCGATCAGTTGTGCGGCTTCATCTTCGGACAAGGCGATTTCATGCACGCCGACGCGTTCCTGCAAGGCGCGCACCGAGCGCGCGCGTCGATCGCTGGCCGCAAGCAGGGCATGCAGCGTGTCACGACAATGCGTATCCAGCCGCAGGCGCGTGGGTAGCATGTGATCGGTAAAACGCACGCAGCCGGCGGTGCTCGCCGTGGTGAGCAGGCGCTGCAACAGCGCAGGCTGCAAGCGCGGCATGTCGACCGGAACGATCAGCAGCTCGCCATCCTCGCAGCTGTCGGCAATACCAGCAATGCCGCCGATCGGACCGGCCTGCGGTACGGAATCGGTGACACCGTGATAAGCAGGACGATCGCCGCTGACTTTCACCTCGCGCACGCCGGAGGCTTGGAGCACGGCGATCTGGTGTTCGATCAGCGGATGCCCCTGCCATGGCAGCATCGCCTTGTCGCGGCCCATGCGCGAGGAACGCCCTCCGGCCAGCACCACGCCGATGCACGGCAAGGGTTCAGTGGCCGTGGTCGTGCGCATGCGCCTTGGCGTGTTTTTCGGCTTCGCGATGTTCGTCGCACAGCGAGCAGCCTTCGCTCCATTCGCTGTGGCCGTCGATATAGTGTTCCTGCTTCCAGATCGGCGCTTCGTGCTTGACCGCCTCGATCGCCATGCGGCAGGCCTTGAAGGCCTCGTCGCGATGCGGCGTGCCGGCGGCGACGATCACCGCGATGTCGCCGATGCGCAGATCGCCCTTGGCGTGCGCGATATACAGCTTCATCGGGCCGCCGAACTTGCGCAGCGCGCGTTCGCCGATTTCTTCGAAGGTGCGCAGCGCCAGCGGCTCGAACAGGTCGTAGCTGATGCCGGTCACGACGCGGCCGAGGTTGTGCTCGCGCACCTTGCCGATAAACATGTCGATGCCGCCGAAGCGCGGGTCGGAGACGAAGGCAAGGGCGTCGGCGGGGTTGAGTACGCCGTCGCAGATGTCGATGACGGCGGTGTGTAGGTCGGTCATATAAGCAGCGTCGAGTTATGAAGAGCGAGCAAGTTCAGTACGGGTATCTAAGCTTTCGGAGAGACGGCTGGCTTGCGTTGTCGTCATTCCGGCGAACGCCGGAATCCACTTCAAATAAGCGTCCGAAGGAAACACAAAAAAGTTTTGAGTGCTTGGCACGACGGTAGTAACATGATTTCGGCGTTCGCCCG
>NZ_JBQCHP010000155.1:0-31200 GCF_051954575.1 Dyella sp.
AGCTTGACATGCTCCTGGCCTTCCCAGTCTTCCATCTCCAGCTTGTTGTCGGCCTGCGTGCGAATCACGTTGCGCGACATCCAGCGATCCTGATTGGTGATCAGGTCGACAGATTGGCTGTGGTGGTGGAACGCCGCGATGTAGGGCTTGTTCGGGTCGCCGTCGCGGAATTCGATGACGGCCTCGTCGCCATCCAGCGCCGGGAAGTGCATACCGGTCTGCAACTTGCCGGCGAACGGTTTGGCCAGGCGCAACGGCACGCTTTCGCCGCCGGGATTCCACGCGTCGAAATCCAGATCGAAGCGCACCACGTAGTAGCCGGCCTTCGTCAGGTAAGCATATTTGTATTGGCTTGGGCTGGTGACACGTGCAGATAACGTGCCTTGGATTTTGGGCCAGGTGGCGTCGTTGAGCGGCAACCGGAAACGCCGATCGGCAGGGATGGCCTTGAAGGTGTTGCGATACGCCTTGTCGCGCGCACCGGTGTGCACGACCTCAATGATCATCATGCCGTTCGGCGCGTCGGGCAGAACCTCGTCGGTGTGCAGCACGCGCGCGCAGCACAGGCCGGGATGCGTGCTTTCGCCGTGGACCACGACCTGCCAGGCGATGGCGGCCTCGTGTCGCAGTTGCGCTTCCCACTTGGCCTGATCCTGATCCCGATGACCGGTGCCATAGACATACGGTTGTCCGTAAGTCGTGGTGTCGTTGCTGGCGACGTTGGCGTCGGCCTTGAAGCGCTCCCACGCCTGATCCGGGTTGTAGTCGGCGACGAAAAACGATTGCGGCACGGTCTGGGCGTGCGTTTCGAGCGACAGGATGGCCTCGCTTTGCGTTTCCAGTCCGGCCGGCTCGCGATAGGGCAGGGTGAGTGTAGGCTGATACAGGTAGTGATCGATGTCGTCGGCGAACACGAGCACATCGCCGTGCTCACCGGGAACGAAGTAACTGTAGAGACCTTCCTGTTCCATCAGTACGCGGATGTAGTCCCAGTCGCTGATCTGGTATTGCAGGCGGAAGGCATGCTCGGGGTAAGTGCGCCGCAGCTTGAAGACGAACTGATGGCCCTTGAAGCCGTGGCGACGCAGGATCGCCTCGATGATCTGCGGTGCGGTCTGCTGCTGGAAGATGCGGCTCGCCGGCGTGAGGCGCAGCCGTGCAGCATGCGCCTTGATCACGAAGCGGTACGCGCAGAAATCCTTCGTGGTCTTGAGCTTGCTGAACTTCGTGATGCAGCCGTGGAACGGACGCGACTCGCCACCCTCGGGTGCAAGCGTGAACGTGGCATCCTTGCCGAGATAATCCTTGCGCGAGAGTGCGTCCGGATGCGTGAGCTTGACGGTGATGCGCCAAGGTTCGCCCATGCGCTCGATGATGAGGCACGACACCACAGATAACGCGCTGGCGTTCCCGGTGCCAGGTACATCCACGAAATACGACTGCCGGCCCGTGACGCGTTTGATGGCGGCGATGTCGTCGAAGCGATCAGACATCCGTTTCTTCCTTTTATGCTTTGCCGATGACGCACGTTGCATGAGTGAGGTGCGCTCATGCGGATTCAAAAGCAAAGGCGCGAACATAAACGTTTTTCGCACGCACGTGAAGCCATTTTCATGCGAAGTGGTTATCTCGAAATAAATTGACTATCCCTGACAATTGAATGGGGCTTTTCCCATTCACGCGTTGCGAAAAGCGTGGTACTACTCTCGCCTTCGTGTATGCGCAGGCATGCAGTGACCATCGTTTCCTTCACGATCAAAAGGATCTTTGATGAGCGCGAGTTATCAGAACGAGCTGCCCAAGGCTCGCATTAATTTGAAGCTTGACCTCCATACCGGAGGTGCCCAGAAGAAAATGGAGCTCCCGCTCAAGCTGCTGGTCGCCGGGGATTTCAGTAACGGCCAGGACACGCGTACGGTGGCGGAGCGCGAGAAGGTCAACATCACGAAAAACAATTTCGATGCGGTGCTTGCCGATTATCATCCTAAGGCCAAGGTGACCGTCGAAAACAAGCTCGCGCGGGATGGTTCGGAGATGACGGTCGATGTCGATTTCACATCCATGGACGGCTTCAAGCCGGAAGCGATTGCGAGCAAGGTGCCGGAACTGCGCGCGCTCATGGCGGCGCGTAATCTGCTGCGCGACCTTAAATCGAACCTGCTCGATGATGCAACATTCCGTCGCGAGCTGGAAAAGATTCTCAAGGACCCAACGCTGTCCGATCGTCTGCGTGACGAGCTGCAAAAAGTCAGTGGCAGCGCGCTGTCCGAAGCCTGATATCCGACGGGGAGAATCTTTACATGGCCAAGAACGAACAATCGTCTCAGGACGCCTCGGCCGGCACCGTGGTGCTCGATGCACCGGCCAAGAGCGTCTATGCCTCGCTGTGCGAGAAAATCAACCTTACGCCGGTGACGGCCACGCGCCCGGTGGAGAGTTTTCAGAGTACGGACGCGCTGTCCGATTCATCGACGGACGAGCGCGTGACGCAGGCGATCAGCGTCTTTCTGAAAATGCTGCGGGGCTCGTCGCAGCCCGTCGACCGGCTGGACAAGAGCCTGCTGGACTTCCACATCGGACAGCTCGATGCGCAGATCAGCGAGCAGCTCGATGCGATCATGCATCACGAGACCATCCAGCGCATCGAATCGGCATGGCGTGGCCTCAAGTTCCTCGTCGATCGCACGGACTTCCGCAAGAACGTCAAGATCGAGGTGCTCGACGTATCCAAGGACGCGCTGCGTCAGGATTTTGAGGACACGCCGGAGATCATTCAGAGCGGCTTGTATCACCACACCTACATCCAGGAATACGACACGCCGGGCGGCGAGCCGATCGGCGCGGTGATCGCCAATTACGAATTCGACCGCAGTCCGCAGGACATCGCACTGCTGCGCAACGTCTCGAAGGTCGCGGCCTCCGCGCATATGCCCTTCATCGGCTCGGTGGGGCCGGCGTTCTTTGGCAAGGAGACGATGGAAGAGGTCGCCGCGATCAAGGACATCGGCAATTACTTCGATCGTGCCGAATACCTGAAGTGGAAGAGCTTCCGTGAGACCGATGACGCGCGCTACGTGGGGCTCACCATGCCGCGTGTGCTCGCGCGATTGCCGTATGGCCCGGATACGACGCCGGTGCGGGCGTTCAACTACACCGAAGGTGTGAAGGGACCGGACCACAGCCGCTATCTGTGGACGAACGCCACGTTCGCATTCGCCGCGAACATGGTGCAAAGCTTCGTGAAGAACGGCTGGTGCGTGCAGGTACGTGGTCCGCAGGCCGGTGGCCTGGTGGAAGACTTGCCGATCCATCTGTATGACCTCGGCACGGGCAACCAGGCCAAGATTCCGACCGAGGTGCTGATTCCGGAAACGCGTGAGTTCGAGTTCGCCAATCTCGGCTTCATCCCGCTGTCGTACTACAAGAACCGCGATTTCGCGTGCTTCTTCTCCGCCAATTCGTCGCAGAAGCCGGCGCTCTACGAGACGAAGGAAGCGACCGCCAACAGCCGCATCAATGCGCGCTTGCCGTACATCTTCCTGCTGTCGCGGATCGCGCATTACCTGAAGCTCATCCAGCGCGAGAACATCGGCACCACCAAGGATCGCCGGGTGCTCGAAAACGAGCTCAACGGCTGGATCAAGGGACTGGTCACCGAGATGAAGGACCCGGGCGACGAGCTGCAGGCTTCTCACCCATTGCGCGAGGCCAAGGTGACGGTGGAAGACATCGAGGACAACCCCGGCTTCTTCCGCATCAAGCTCTTCATCGTGCCGCACTTCCAGGTCGAGGGCATGGACATCGGCCTGTCGCTGGTGTCGCAGATGCCCAAGGGTAAGGAATGAGTACGCCCGAACAGGCGCTGTGATGGTGTGATCCTGTGACAGCCGGGAAGGGCGTCGCAGGATCACGGTTTCCTTCCTGCGGGCGAACGCGTCATGTGTTCGCCCGTCTGTCAGTCAGACACGATGAAAATCACTCGACCGCTGTGGGCCAAAGGCATCTTCATGTCGCCCCAGCATTTCCAGCAGCAGGGGTTATGGAACGGCCTTTGCGACGAACAGGTGGCGCGCATCGCCAGTCCCGATCCGTGGGGCGTGCAGGGCGTGGCGTTCGACAAGCAGGCGCTTTCGATCGAGCGTCTGCAGGTGAACGCGCTCAACGTTCGCTTACCGGATGGTACGTGGATCGACACGGACACGGCCGATCGTTTGCCGCCCGCCCGCAGCCTGGATGATGTGCCGAAACACGTCGACGCGGTCGTGGCGTTGGTCGGGTTGCCGCTCATCGATCCACAAGGCGCCAACTGCGCCGAGGACGGCCAGAAGCCCGCCCGGCCGCGCCGCTTCGTGCGCGAGTACCTGCATGTCGTGGATCTTCATGGCGAGAGCAAGGAAGAGATCAGCGTCGAGCGGCATGCGCTCGCGCTGTTGTTCGATTTCGAGCCGCACGGCGACTATGTGACCTGCCCGATCGGACGCTTCGTGCGCAACACACAGGGCCGTTTTGAGCCTGATTCAACCTTTGTGCCGCCATGCCTGATGCTGTCGGCGAGCGACCGTTTGACGACGCGGATGCAGCGCCTGTCGGACATTCTGGCGGCCAAGAGTGCGAGTCTCGCCCTACGTCGCAAGGAGCGCTCGGACCAGATCGCCGATTACGCGGTGGCCGACGTGTCGCTGTTCTGGCTGTTGCACAGCGTGAACACGACGTGGCCGGAGCTGGCGCGCTTGTGCCAGGCACCCGACCAGCATCCGGAGCGACTGTATGCGGTGCTCGCGCGGCTGGCCGGTTCGTTGTTGACGTTTTCGATGGCCGATACGCTGCAGTCGATTCCTGCGTACGACCATCGCGCGCCGGAACCGGTTTTCGCGGACCTGGAAGCGTTGATCCGCACGTTGCTCGATACCGTCATTCCATCGAGCGTGGTGCCGATTGCACTTGATCATCCGCGCGCCACGCTGTGGTCGGGGCAGTTCAACGATCCACGATTGGTCGAGAACACCGACTATTACTTGGCGGTGCGCGCGGCGATGCCAGCACACGAGCTGCTGGAACAGTTTCCGCGCCTGTGCAAGATCGGCGCACCCGATGAGGTGCAACACATCGTCAACTCGGCGTTGCCGGGCATTCCGCTGCGGCCGATGTCGCGCCTGCCGGCGGCGATTCCGGTGCGCATCGAAAACCACTATTTCGCGCTGGACAGTACGCACCCGGCCTTCAAGCGGATGACGGCGGCCCACGCCTGCCACCTCTATGTGCCGACCTCGATACCCGACGTGTCGCTGGAACTCTACGCGGTGCTGCCCGCATGACGTCTTCGATTGCCATGACTACCTCGTTGTTGCCCGTCGCGTTTCGCGACACCGCCTTGACCGTCGCGACGTTGGGACGGCCGACCACGCCATCCTCGTTCGATACGTTGCGTCAACGATGCCGTGAACAGATTCGCCGCTTGCGTGCAGAGCTGAAAACCGGCGGTCAACCGGATGACGTGATCCAGGACGCGGTCTATGCGCAATGCGCGCTGCTGGATGAGGCTGCGCTGAGCCATCTCACGGCACGCGATCGCGACGCGTGGGAGCGCGAACCGCTGCAGGTCGTCGAATTCGGCACGCACGACGCGGGTGACGTGCTGATCGCGCGCATGCAGCAATGGTTGCAGCAGCCGCAGCCGGTGCGGCCGTTACTGGCGATCTTCTTCGCGGTGCTCACTTTGGGCTTTCGCGGGCGCTTCGCGCTGGAGGGCCGCGATGCGCATGCCGCGATGATTCAGGCACTCAGCGATCGTCTGGGCGGCGCCGATGAGCCATCGGGTGGTGTCGTTGTGCGATCGACGGTCTCGCGGCGTTGGTTCCCTCGTCTGTCGTTACCGGCCGGTGTGCTGCTGGCCATCGCGATGGCGGCAATCGTTTGGGGACTATTGCATCAATGGTTGGATAGTGCTGCCGCGCAACTGGCGTCGTAAGGGGACCTTCGTGTCGGGTTATCCGTACCGCTTGCAGGCGATCGGGGTAGGGTTGCTTGTGCTGGCGTGGCTCGGTTTCTGTTCGCCGTGGTCGGTGGGCGTGAACCTTCTGCTGGCTGCGTTGACCGTAGGCATGGCGACGGCGGCGATCGTGCTCCTCACGCGCCGCGCACGGGCGCAACGGCGTGCGACCTCGCACACGCTTGCGGTCGTCGACCACGCACTGCGCGCCTTGCCGTCCGAGGTGAGGCGGCACACGCCGCTGGTGATCACCGTGGGCGATGCGCACGCCATGGCCAGCGCGTGGGGCGATGACGTCGCACGCATGACGGACGCGGCCCTCTGGGTGCGTTGCGATACATCGTTGTCGTTGATGCATCTGGCCGATGCGCTCAAGCGTTGGCGGGGCGGGCAGGGGCCGGATGCGGTGGCCGTGTTGATCGCGGCCGATCAGGGCGACGCGAACACGCAAGCGGCGACGGCATGGAAGCCATGGCATTCGGCGATGCGTGCGGCCAGCCGGGCCGTGGGCTATGCCTTGCCGCTTTGCATCGCGGTGTATGCGGAAGCCGTCGATGAGGATATCGATGCTTACCCGTGGACGGACGCATACCGCTGGTTTGGGGTATCCGGCGGCGCAGCGCTCGACATCCAGGCGCTCCCCGACGTGCTCGCACCGGAATTGGAACAGTACGTACGCGCCGTGGCACCGACGCGGCCGGAAACGCGTGCGCATCGTGCCGCCTTGCTCGATGCGTTGATGCGCTGGACCCGTGCGACGGTGTTGCCGATATGGACGGATCGCCGGGCACCGTGGCGGGTGACCGCATGCGGTGTCACGACCGTTCCGGGTGTCCCCATGCCGGGTGCGCCGTTCAGTCACTTTGTTGCCCAGACGACCGGGCTGGTGGACATGGCTGTCGAGCGTCGCGTGCTGGCACGTTATCCATTGCCTGATGCGTTGCTGGCCGGCATGCCGCGTCAACCGGTGCGTCGTGCCTGGCCGCGTGCGCTGGCGCATGCCGTGATCGCCGTGGTGGTGTTCTTTGTCGCGGGAGCGATGGCATCCGCGTGGCAGAACCGCGCCCTGATGCAGCGCGTCGCCGATCACATCACGCGTTATCAGGCCCTTCCCATGACGCAGGATGCGGCGCGCGTCGATGCGTTGGCATCCGTCAAGCGCGATCGCGATGAACTCGAACACTACGCGGATGTGGGCGTACCGATGCGGCTTGGGTTTGGGTTGTATCGCGGCGCGCCGTGGCTGCCTGTGGTTAACCGGCTGATTGCCGGCTACGAGCCACCTGCGCCCCCGCCGTCGATGATCGAACTCGACAGCCTGTCGTTGTTCAAGAGCGGCAGTGCCGTGCTCAATCCAGGTTCCAATCGCGTGCTCGTCGTGGCACTCGACATGATCAAGGCGCATCCCGACAAACGCGTGCTCGTCGCGGGGCATACGGATGCCGTCGGCAATGCGGTATCGAATCAGAAGCTTTCCGAAGCGCGGGCCGCCGCCGTGCGCGACTGGCTGATCGACGCCTCGGGGCTTTCGCCGACACGTTTTGCAATCCAGGGCTATGGCGACACGCGCCCGAAAGCGTCCAACGACACCGCCGCGGGTCGCGCGATGAACCGGCGCGTCGAAATCACCCTCATTCCCGACTGCCGTGACGATGACGGCAGCCGTTCAACCCAAGGCCGTCCGGCCTGTTCCCGATAGGAGAGAAGTGGTATGGCAATTCCGGCATATATGTGGCTCAAGGACGATGGCGGCGCCGACATCAAGGGCTCGGTCACCGTTCAAGACCGTGAAGGCAGTGTCGAGCTTGTGGCGTTCGATCACGGCGTGCACATCCCGACTGACGGCAATACGGGCAAGCTCACCGGCACGCGCGTGCATGCGCCGATCACGCTGACCAAAGAGACCGATGCGTCGACACCGTACCTGTACAAGGCGGTGACCAGCGGCCAGACGCTGAAGTCGGTCGAGATCAAGTGGTACAAGATCGATGACGCCGGCAAGGAGAAGGAATACTTCAATACCAAGCTCGACAACGTCAAGGTAGTGGCCGTTCGTCCGCAGATGCTGGACATCAAGAATCCGGCCTACGAGAAACACAATCACCTCGAAAACGTTGAGCTGCGCTACGAGAAGATCACCTGGGCGTACAAGGACGGCAACATCGTGCATGCCGATACGTGGAACGAGCGCTCGTAGCGCGTTCTCGTTAGTTATCGCAGGCTGGCTTGCCACAGGATGCCTGGATGGTTTCGCTCCAGGTATTCAATCAATGAGGTAAACGGCTAATGAGTTTTAGTCATACCCAACTTGGATACGAGAGCAATGCCTTTCGACAAAGCGGGTGCTGTGAATTATGCAAATAGTCATGCTGAGGTCGGTAGCAGAGGGCGGTGCGCCGCCTATGTGCGCCGCGCTATCGAGTGGGGAGGCATTCAACTAGCTCACGTTGGAAGCGCGAAGGACTATGGTCCGAGTCTCCTTGCAGCAGGATTTTAGTAAAAAGCAGCGCTTTTCAAAAGGGAGATGTCGTTGTCATCCAGCCAGTCGCTGGCCATGATGACGGGCATATGGCCATTTTCGATGGGACGCAATGGGTGTCCGACTTCAAGCAGAGGATCGGCCCTGAGGGCTTCTATCCTGGCCCGGACTACAGGCGTTTACGACCGTCGTACAAGATTTATCGTCGCCATTGAGGGATCGTATGTCAAAGAAGTCTTCTTCAATAAGTTTGGTGTTGCTGCTGATTTGTACGTTGTGCCCCCAAATTGCGGCCGCTAAGGATTATTCGACACCTGAGGCTGATGTGAAGGCGTTTTATCCATGGTACATCCAGCAAGTGGACCAGCTTAAGGATGTTTTGTTCGACGATCACATCTACGCCTACGTGGAGAAAACAACGGTCGATGCATTACGCGATGATGCGAAGCATGACAAGTTTCCCGGTGACGTGGACTACTTCATAAAGGTGCAAGATGTAGATCCGGCGGATTGGAATAGTCACACAGTGATCCACCCAGCCGTCATGCTTGACGATGTTGCTGTGATCCTCGCTCGCTTTGGCGCTGCCGGAACCAAATCGAATTTGATCATCTTCCTGCGGAAGTACGGTGACACGTGGAAGATCATGAAGGTGGAAGACACGAAAGATCATTTCCGTCCCCGATGACGAACACCTACGGTCGTACCGGATTCATGATTCATGGCGATAGCGCAGCGCATCCTGGTAGTGCGTCAGATGGTTGCATCATCATGCCCCTTCCCGCCCGTAAGCGAGTTTGGGAAAGCGGTGATCACCGGCTTCAGGTGGTGCCGTGAAACGACTACTCGCCATGCTGCTCCTGATGAGTCCGATGCTCTGCCTTGCCAAAGCTCCCGCGTGCTCAAGCTGGCCGACCAACATCGCCATCGCGAGCCTGAAAAATGCAGGAATTACCGACCCGACGAAACTGGACGAATCGAAAACAAAGGCGGTGCTGCTCGCCTCGGAGAAGATCGGAACGAACCTGTACCGCCAGATTTACGACATTAGTTTTTACGAGAAATCAGGCGCCACGGTTCAAGTCATCACGAACAGCGAAGCATCCTCCAGCGAATGCTCGATGAGCGGCGTTGATGTTTATGTGGTCGCGCGGAAAATCGGCGGTTCACTGTAGTCAAGGTGTCACGGATTCATGCTTGCCCCTGGTTATTCATGGGGCGCAATGTCGAGCGGCTTGCCGCGTCGGATTAAGCCAGAAACGTGGCTTTTACCCCGGTCCCGCCTATCGCTATGCGCAGCCATCATACGAAATCTATCGCCATGATTGAGGAAAAAAAATGAAACGCATCCTTTTTTTAGCGGCGGCCTTTATGGTCTTCGCGGTGGGAATGGTGAATCAGCGGACAGCCGTGGCGGGAGCTGCCCAAGAATCGCCGGAGGCAACGGCGAGCGCGTTCTACACGTGGTTCCTCAAGCACGATTCCGACCAGACTTATCCGTTGAGAGAAAAGGACATAGAAAAATACATGGCGCCGCAGACGGTCGAAAGACTAAAGAATGATTACGCCCATAGCGGGCCGCCGAACGGTGTCGACTATTTCCTGAAGGTCCAGGATTACGATAGTCAAGAGTGGCTTGCACACATGGTGACGCATCCCGCCGTCATGTTGGATGGTGTAGCGATTGTGCCCATCACCCTAGGAGCAAAGGAGAAAGTTGACGTATTGGTGTTTATGAGAAAACTGGATGGGAAATGGAAAATCACCAAGGTCGACGATACCTGGGACTACAAGTAGTGCGAGCAAGCTTGTCGAATTGACTTGCTAAGAACGCCACAAGTTATACGTACATCAAGACATCATATCCATGACTACCCGCGATTGCGCTCCCTACCTCCGTCGTCTCAACGACACCTGCGCGCAGGCGCTTGCCGACGCGGCGAGCCTGTGCGAAACGCGCGCCCATCGCGATATCGAGGTCGAGCACTGGTTGATCAAGTTGCTCGAACGCGGCGAGGGCGACCTGCTGCTGATTCTGCGCCGCTACGAACTCGACGTGGACGCGATCTGGAACGGTTTGCTCAGCGCGGTGGGCCGCTTGCCGCACAATTTGCGTGGCAAGCCAGGTTTGTCCCAGCGCGTGGGCGCGTGGCTGGAAACCGCTTGGCTACGTGCGTCGCTCGATACCGCCGATGGCGCGCCATCGATCCGTTCGGCGCATCTGTTGGCCGCGTTGGCCGACCACCCGCACCTGTTGCGCGCGCCCGACGCGTGGGGACTGCTCACGGTGTCGGCCGCGCAGATCGAACGGTTGATGCCGGAACTCGATGCCGTTTCGGCCGAGGCGCGTGCGCAGGCTGTGGCCGTGGATCATGCGACACCCTCGGGATCGCCCGTCGCGGAAGTGGTCGCTATGGAAGAGAGGGCAAGCGATCGATCGTCGGCAACATCACGCATGAGTCCGGCGTCGCATGCACAGGGTGCCTTGAGCCGCTTTACGATCGATATCACGCACAAGGCGCGCAAAGGACGCATCGATCCAGTGTTCGGCCGCGATGTCGAAATCCGCCAGATGATCGACATCCTGGTGCGACGTCGCAAGAACAATCCCATTCTCGTGGGCGATCCGGGTGTCGGTAAAACCGCGCTCGTCGAAGGCCTTGCACTGAAAATTATTGAAGGCGATGTGCCGGCCGCGATCCGCAACGTCAGCGTCCTCACGCTCGATCTCGGTTTGCTGCAGGCGGGCGCGGGTGTGAAGGGCGAATTCGAGCAGCGCCTCAAGACCGTGATCGACGAGGTGCAGGCGTCATCCACACCGATCCTGCTGTTCATTGACGAAGCGCATACCTTGATCGGCGCGGGTAATACGGCGGGCGGTGCCGATGCAGCCAATCTGCTGAAGCCCGCACTGGCGCGCGGCGAATTGCGCACGATCGCGGCAACGACCTGGTCCGAATACAAGCAGTATTTTGAGCGCGATGCGGCACTCGAACGACGTTTTCAAGTGGTGAAGGTCGATGAGCCGGACGATGAAAATGCCTGCCTGATGCTGCGTGGCCTGAAGGACCGCTATGCACAGCATCACAACGTGCACATCACCGATGCGGCGGTCGAAGCGGCGGTGCGTTTGTCACGCCGCTATCTGACAGGGCGACAGTTGCCGGATAAGGCGGTGGATTTGCTCGACACTGCCGCAGCGCGGGTGCGCATGAGCATGGATGCAACACCGGTCGCGCTGGCGACATGTCAGGAGGAACACCGTGCACTGGCGATCGAACGTGCGGCGCTGACGCACGATCAAGGGATCGTTGCGGCCGACGTTGTTGAGCGCCTCACGGCGATCGACCAACGGCTCGCCGCCCTCGTGGCCGAGCAGGTGCGCCTGGAAGAACAATGCGCTGCGCAACGCGCCACCGTCGCGCAATTGCAATCGCTGCGCGAGCAATGGCGCGACACGGCGGACGCGTCGGCCCGTCACGCGCTGGAAGCTTCGATCAAGGCGCTGCACGGTCCGCTCGGGGAACACGGCGCGGACGTACTGGTGCATGCCGAAGTCGATGCGGCAGCCGTGGCCAGTGTGATTGCCGACTGGACCGGTGTGCCGGTGGGGAGCCTTCTTGAAGATGAACTCGCCAACCTGCTCGAACTCGAATCGCGGCTGGGGCGCGTGGTGGTCGGACAGGACGATGCACTGGCTGCGCTCTGCAAGAGTCTACGTGCAGCAAAAGCCGGACTGACGTCCGATCAGGCGCCGCTCGGTGTGTTTTTGTTGGTCGGTCCTTCGGGTGTTGGGAAGACGGAGACGGCGCGCGCCTTGGCCGAGCTGATGTTCGGCGGCGAGCGCGCCCTGGTCACGATCAACCTGTCCGAATACCAGGAAGCGCATACAGTCTCGCAGTTGAAGGGCTCGCCGCCGGGCTACGTGGGTTATGGACAAGGTGGCGTGCTCACGGAAGCCGTGCGCCAGCGTCCCTACAGCGTGATCCTGCTCGATGAAGTCGAGAAAGCGCACCGCGATGTGCTGAATCTTTTCTATCAGGTGTTCGATCGCGGATTCATGCGCGACGGGGAAGGGCGGGTGATCGATTTTCGCCACACGGTCATTTTGATGACGTCCAACCTCGGCAGCGATCAGATCATGGCGGTGACCGAAGCGACGCGTGAGGCGGACGACGAAGTGGCGAGCTCCACGCTGATGGAAACGATTCGGCCGCTGCTGGTGGAACACTTCCAGCCCGCGCTGCTCGCACGCTTCCAGACCATTGTGTACCGGCCGTTGTCGGTGGAGGCGTTGGCGACGATCGTGCGCATGAAGCTGGACAAGGTCACCCAGCGCATCGCCCAGCGTTTCGGCGTCGCAATGACGTGCGACGATGCTCTGGTGGCCGAACTCGTACGCGCATGCCAGCTGCCAGACTCGGGGGCGCGCAATATCGACAGCCTGCTGGACCAGCAAATCCTGCCGGTCCTGTCGCGCGAACTGCTGGTGCGCAGTGCGCGCCAGCAGTTGCCGCGGACCCTTCGGCTCGGTTATGCCGAGGACGAGGGCGTCACGGTGGAGTTTGAGGCGGCCGTGGAGCAGGCGGCATGAATCGCGGCGGGCCGGGACTTTTCGAGAAGGTGACGGGGCACTTGGCCAACGGTGCGGCGGTGGATGACTTCGATGCGGCGACCCAAACGTTCCTGTCCGTCCAGGACAACATCCAGCGCATCCTCAACAGCCGCCGCAACGGCTTGTTGCATGTGCCCGATTACGGCCTCGATGATCTGACCGAGGTGTACCGGGATCTGCCGGCGTCTACGTTGCGGCTCAAGCGCGTGATGGAACACACACTCCTGAAATACGAGCCGCGCCTCAAGGCGATCGATATCGAGATCGCGCAGATCGAGCGGGACATGCTGCTGAGCTTCACGATGACGTGCCATCTTCACCAGACGGGGCTGGTGCGGTTTGGTACACACTTCCTGCCGGATGGCAAGACGCGCTTGACGTTGCTCAAGAGCGAGATGGAGCGATATTAGAGATGTTCCCGAGCGGTATGCTGCCCATCAAGATTCTCTGTACGGGTAAGGCGCTACCAACACGTCGGGTATCGTCCGACGAACTTGACGCTGTACTCAAGCGCGAGCCTGGTTATGTACGTTGCAAGTCAGGTGTCGACTACCGATATCATGCCAGCAACGAGGAAACCCAATCTGGGCTTGCTGCCGCCGCGTTGCGTGACGCCCTCGTACGCGGGGAGATTGTCGCTTCGTCAATTGATCTCGTGCTGTCCGCGTCGGGCGTCGCGGAGTAGGCCCTACCATGCACGGCGAGCCGTATCCTCGAATCGGCAGGCCTGCATGTCGGCACACCTGGATTCGACATCAACGCTAGTTGCCTAAGCTTCGTGACTGCATTCCATGCCGCGGCGTGCATGCTGAAGGTTGGTACCTACCGGCGTATTGCGATTGTTGCGCCCGACCTCGCATCGCGTGGTGTTGATTGGGACGAACCGGAAACGTCGCTGATTTTTTCATTTCAGGCGCAACGGCTGCTGAGCCGCAAGACGCAACGAACTTTTATCTCACCTACACCAGCGTGGGGACATGGTTCCAGCGCGGTGCGAGACACTCGCGCAGCCTCTTCAGAAGCGAATGTCCGTGCTACTTGAGTAAGCAATCGATCACGCGCACGCGCTGCGACCGTGCGTATGCGATGGGGCATGGATACACAGGGATGAGAATGGCGCGCTACGCGTTTGCCTTCAAACATTTCCTTTATCAGGGCAACGTGTTCTCGCTGGCTGGTATCTCCCTGGGCGCCGCGACGAAACGCAGGTTTCATCGCGGCGCAGTTGCGTACGCTGTCCAAATTCGTAGTCTTCCATGCCGTCCGGGGGCTGCCATGTCGCAGGAGCGAAAGCCCTGGGCTTGATCGATGGTGCCAGCGGCATCGTCGATGTGGTGGCGACGCGCCGGACGGTACCCAGGCAGGCAGTAAGGGGCGCCAATGTCGCCGGCGCCTCAATCTGTTACGGCAACGGGCTCGAAGGATTCGCGAAGATGTTCGCGAGGTATTCACATCGCGCCGGGTTCTGCTATAGTTGTCCGCTCCGATGCGGGAATAGCTCAGTTGGTAGAGCACGACCTTGCCAAGGTCGGGGTCGCGAGTTCGAGTCTCGTTTCCCGCTCCAGTTTCAAGCAAAACCTCGGTGAGCCGAGGTTTTGTTTTTTAAAGCGGAACCCGACCTGCTATGGTTGTGGTTCAGCGCAATGGCCAGGTGGCAGAGTGGTCATGCAGCGGCCTGCAAAGCCGTGTACGCCGGTTCGATTCCGACCCTGGCCTCCATTGCGAAGGAAGAAAAAAAAGCGCCCTTGCCAGCCTGTGTCAAAACGAGCTGCCATGGTCAAGGAGGCGCCCCTCGCAAGAGGAGCGCCTTTTTCTTTATGACGAGCGGAAGCGAGCCGATCAGATCGGCTGGAGCTGTTCGATGAGCTGAGTGCGGCCCAGCAGGCTCCTCAGGCGCTTCAGGTTGAAGACCATGACCGCAATGGCCATGTCGGCACCGGCATCTCTGCTTCCCCGAGGCAAGAAGCGAGGCAGGCCGAAGATCCGGTATTTCAGTTCCGCAAACGACCGCTCCACCGTGCAGCGGCGCAAGCGCATCGCTTGCGGGGTCGCGCGAGCGTGCATCCGTTGGAGCACATCCTCCTCCACGTGACGGGAGACGCGGCCGCACTCGGTCTCCAACCGCCGCGACGAACGGATCTGTTGCAGATAACCGTACAGGTAAAGGCGCAGCAAGTCGCCCGGGTCGTAGCCCGGCCGTCCCGTCGCAGCCGGCTTGCTTTGCGCAAAACCCAGCGCCTGAAGATCCAGACTCGACACGAACGCATCGATCACCCGGCAGGCGTGATCTCCGGTAGAAATTCGTCCAGGCTCAACGGAAACAATGCGCTCTGACCGCGACCTTCGCCGGTGATATGGCCCATAAAAGAAATGCCCTCGGGGTCTCCGAGGGCAGTGTTGCCTGCGACTGCTTCAGCGTCTATGTGTCAGATGAGTTTTGACACAGGCTGTTGCGGCGCTTTTTTTTATGCCCCCGACGCGTGCCGGCTTGATGCGCCACTCGCGCCGTTTGCGTTTTCATGCAGCGCGCATCCGAGTGCGTCCGTCGCCATGGGGTGGCCAAGCAAGGTGTAGGTACCACGTACTGGCCGCGTGGCCCGATACTTTATTTAAGTTGCCACGATTTAAAACACGGCCGAACGGTCAAGGAAATGTGAAGAGAAGAGCCGATTTATGACACGGCGGAATTGCATGGGTTATGCCAGAAAATTTCTCCAACTTATGCACGATTCCCCTGGTACATTCTGGCCTCCGGTAGGCGAACTACCATACCAGGGGAAGCCCCATGTCCCGTAATCAAGGAAGCTTTGTCCGTAAAGCAGCATTCGCCGGCCTGCTTGCTCTTTGCGTTACCTCCATCGCCTCGGCCCAGACGTCGGCACCCGCGACGGGGCTTGGGCAAGCGTGGCCGAATGCAGCAGACGTCAGCGCCAATCCGAATTGGCACGTCTACGTGTTCGTGTTGAATGGCATCAAGTACATCCAGGTCAACGATCTGAATGGCAACGTGCATGCCGCGGTCGGTACCGCCAATGGCACGTCGATCGTGCTGCCAGTGGGTGTGGATTCGCAGAATGTGGCGACGTCCTCGTCCACTACGACGGACTCGTCTTCGACAACGACGGTTTACAGCGACAGCGCCACGACGGTGACCGCGACGCCGCAGAGCAATGGCGCCACGCGCTTCACCGTGTTGAATAATGCATCGTGCCCGACAGCGGGTTGCTCAGGGAACGGTGGACCTTGATCCAGCGCTGGCGGCTATTTCACCCACAGGCGAATCTGAGGAGCGAGGCTGGAAACCGGCCTCGGCTCCTCTTGCACGGCATCATGCAGTAGCGCCGTGACCCGCAATTTGTCCTTGGGCATGCGTAGATGCAGCGCTCCATTGAAGATGGATACGTGATCGCGCATTTCAGGAATGTCCAGCATGCTCGCACCCAGCTTCGCAGCCAGGCGCCGACGCTCTTCGGAGTAATAGACCGCGCTGGCGACACCGGTTTCTTCCAGCACGCCTTCAACGCACAGCATCACCCAGCGCTTGCCATGAGTTTCTCCGCCGCGAAGCTTGAGGTTGACGCGCGTACAAGCAAGCCTGGAAGTGACGTAGACGACAGCCTCGCAGGCAGTCCGATAAGCCGCGGTAAGTACGGACGGCGCTAGACGGGTAAAGCCGCGTCCGCTGATTTCGCAACGATAGGCGATGCCCGCTTCATCCAGGGCGCGAGCAACCGTTTCGTTGAGCGCCGCGGGCAATCCGCGTTCGCGCCATGCCACCGGATGCATACTTTCGGCCAGCCGATAAACCTGATTCTGCGTGGCTACTGCTTGCTTGTAAAAGGCGTGGCTTTCGATGTTGGGAACGATACGGCGCATCTGATCGAGCAGACGACCGTTCGTGATATGCAACGTCCCGGCGAGATATTCGAGCGCCTGCGAAGTCTGGCGCATGCGCTGCTCGCTGAGCTGAAGATTCTGCCTGGCCAGGCGTTGCACGTTGAGCACGCTTTGCCGTTCTTTCTCTTCCTGCATGAGCTGAACGCTGATGCGGGCGCCCAGCGCGAACAGGCAGGTAATGCCGATGGCGAGAAACGCCTCTGTCGTATAGGTCTTCGGATCGGAATCGGCCGCCAGGGAGATCGGCAAGGAAATGCAGGCAATGGCCAGGGGGCCGCTGATCGCGGCCGCACGCCAGCCGTGCTTGAGCGTAAGCCAGGCCATCGGCAGGAACATCGCCACCGGAGCTATTTGCCGGATTATGTCGTTCCCACCCTGGCTTGCCCAGGTAAGTAGGATCAGTACCGGGGCGACCAATGCGACCGTATCGAGAAACAAGCGCCCGGAAAATGCCTGGTAGATCTGCGCGCGTATCTGGCCCGGTCGATAATCGAGCCTTGCCATGACCACCCACGGCACGATGGACAATATCGCCAGATACGATCCAAGGAAGAAAATGGCCGCCTGCATGAAGTTAAGCGGCGTGGTGGGATCATTGGCCAATACCACGGCGGTGGAGCTATATACCGTTCCGCCCAATGCGACCAGCAACCCGCAAACCAGCAGTGCTTTGACATCGATGAAGTCTTTCGACGGGAATGGCGGCAGCTTTGCCCGGCACCACCACACGATGGGCATGGCCACGGCGAAGGGTGGAATGCAGCGGAAGACGATCCACGCCAGATCCTTGTCCATACCTGGAAAGATGCCATACGCATTGGGCAGCACTTCGCCAATCAGCAGCGCCGGCCAGAACCGATACGGTATCAACAGCAGGCAGGCGAGTCGTACGCCGGCATGGACTGGCCAATGCGCGGTGGAAAACGGATGTATCGCGAAATAGAGAAGCCCATAGCCGACTGCAACACCAAGCTGCAGCAGCCATTCGTTAGTCCACCACCGCTTCCCCATGCGTTTTTCCCCTGCAAAAGAAGCTCACCAATGACAAGGCGTGATTCCGCTTTTCCCGCCAGCTTAGATCAAGAATAAAACAATCCGGGCCGTGAAGTTCGCGTGAGTGCTTTAGCTTATCGGCCCTGGGGCCTGCCAAGTTAAGACTATCCCGTGGACGGCGGTCGAAATAGCTGACGCAGAGCACGTTTGCCGCGTGAAGAGAGCTCAAGTTCTTGCGGGCGGCGCTGGCGCGGTGCAAGCAGGCAGGCGGCCGGTGCGGCGCTATGGGCACCTGGTTTTGGGGCAACAGGGTCCTGTTCTGGGTGGTCATACAGCTGCAAAGAGTGCGCTAAGCAAATCTGTTTAGTCTTGCGCCGTGAAGGTCGAAAACTGCGGTGGAGACTTGCCAGTGCGTTTGTTTCGTAAGGAATTGCCACGCTGCCTTGGCTTGCCGGGTCTGCGCCCGGGACGTCTGAGCGCGGTTGCCTGCGTCGTGTGGCTGGCCGGCTGCGCCACCTACTCGCCGCTGCCGTTGGGCGAGGGACAGGGGGCGAGGGATGCGTCGCAACTTTCGGCCGATACCTCGACCATGCCTCTGCCGGCGCTGCGTACGCATCGGGTGGATCTTTCCCATGGCATGGGCGTCACCGACGTGGCGATCCTGGCGGTGGCCAACAATCCGGACCTGAAAGTGATGCGCGACCAGTTGGGCGTCGCCCGTGCCCAGGCGTTCCAGGCGGGTTTGCTGCCGGATCCCCAGGTTTCCCTGAACCAGGAATACCTGACCCATCCTATCCCTGGATACCGAACCGCCTCGGCGTTCGGCATCACCCAGGACATCACCAGCCTGCTGCTGCGCTCGACCCGCAAGGCCGCTGCCAATGCTCAGGCCGACCAGGTGAACCTGGACCTGCTGTGGGCCGAATGGCAGACGATCGCCCAGGCCCGGCAACTCTTCAACCAGGTGGTATCCCTGCGTGACCAGCAGCAACGGCTGGCCGCAGAGCAGGCCGCGCTGGCGCCGGTGGACGGCTACGTGCGCAAGGCGCTGGAACAGGGCAACCTGACCTACGACGCGGCCAGCGCGGGCCTCAATGCCTACGCCGACGCCAGCAAGCGGCTTTCCGACAACACCGTGCAGCTGCACCAGGCCGAACACGATCTGCGCGTGCTGCTGGGGCTTTCGCCTGATGCACCGTTGCCGCTGACTGGTGAACCGTTCCAGGCCTCGCCCACGTCCGAGCAAGTGGATGCCGCCCTGGCCAGCCTGCCGCAGCGGCGTCCGGACCTGCTCGCCCTGCAGGCCGGCTACAAGTCGCAGGAAGCCACCTTGCGTGGCGCGATCCGCGCGCAGTTTCCCGCGCTCAGCCTGGGCCTCGATCGCCAGAGCGACAACTCCGGCATCCCTTCGCACGGCATCACGATCGGCTTCACCCTGCCGCTGTTCGACCGCAACCGCGGCAATATCCGCATCGAAACGGCCACGCGCCAGCAACTCAAGGACGACTACGAAAACCGAGTGCTCGCCACCCGCAACGACATTCGCCAATTGATGCTCGACCAGGACATTCTGGCCACGCAACGCGATCAGTCGCAGGCGCATGCGCAGCATCTGGATGACGCGCGCCGCGCGGCCGAAGGCGCCTGGCAGAAAGGCCTGATCGACTGGCCAACCTATTTGTCCATCCGCGCCAATGCGCTTACCGCGGACATGGACGCCATCGCCGCGCGCGACCAGCAATCGCAGCAAGCCATCGCGCTGGAAGCATTACTTGGCAGCACCGACCTCCAACAACCCTCCGTAGCGACCTCCAAGCCATGAATCGATCCGTCTTTACCCATGCCGCCTTGGCGGCTTCGATGCTTATCGCGCTGGCCGGATGCAGCGGCGGCGGCGCAGACGATGGCGAAGCCGACGTAAAGGGCACCGTGCTGGTGAGCACTGCAGCGCCGGTAAGCCATACCTTCCATGACACCATCGAGGCATGGGGGACCGCAGCGGGCGATCCCCATCGCGCCAGCACGGTCAGCCTGGGCCACGGTGGCCTGGTCACCGGTCTGCTGGTAGCGGCGGGCCAGACCGTGAAGCGCGGGGAGGCCCTGCTGCGCATCGCGCCTGATCCGGTCGCGCGCAATGCCTTCCTGCAGGCGCAAAGCACGCTGAATCTGGCCGGCGGCGAACTCAAGCGCACCGAACAGATGGCGGCGCAGCACCTGGCCACGCAATCGCAAGTGGCCACCGCGCGCAAGGCGCTGGAGGATGCCAAGGCCGGCCTGGAAGCGCAGCGCGCGCTCGGCGGCGGCAGCGCCGAAGAAACCATCGACGCACCTGCCGACGGCGTGGTGACGGCGCTCAATGTGAATCTTGGCGATCGCTTCCAGGCGGGAGCGGCCTTGCTGACGTTCGCGCCGGCGCAAGCCCTGGTGGCGCGCGTCGGTGCGCAGCCGGCGGACGGTGCGCAACTGAAGCCAGGCATGGCTGTGGAAGTGCAGCCCACCTATGGCGAAGGCGCGGTCTTGCGTGGTCGCCTCGACGTGGTCGGCCGCGCGATCGACGCGCAAACCCATCTGCTGCCGTTGCAGGTCTCCCTTCCGCCGGAAGCAGGCAACGAACTGGTCGCCGGTTCGCCCGTGCAGGCGAAAATCGAAACCGACAACTACCAGGCCTGGGCATTGCCGCGCAGCGCGGTGTTGAACGACGACAAGGGCGATTACGTCTTCATCGTCGACAAGGACAAGGCCAAGCGGATCGATGTCAGCGTGAAGCATCCTGATGGTGACACCCTCGGCGTAGCGGGCCCGTTGGACAGCAAGATGCAAGTGATCGTGCTGGGCAACTACGAGCTTGGAGACGGCGATGCCGTGCGCGAGCAGCAGCAGGAGCCCACCAAGTGAGAGTCACCGATTGGATGCAGCGCCACTGGCGCGCGCTGTTGTTCCTGGTATTGATGGCGACCATCGGCGGTATCGCCAGTGCCGTGTTCATGCCGGTGGCGTTGTTTCCGAATGTGGCGTTCCCGCGTGTCATCCTGTCGCTCGATGCGGGCGACCGGCCCGCCGACCAGATGGCGATCGCGGTGACCACGCCGGTGGAAGCGGCCTTGCGTCGTGTGCCGGGCGTACGGGATGTGCGATCGACCACCAGCCGCGGCAGCGCGGATGTTTCCATCACGTTCGCCTGGGGCACGGACATGAGCCGTGCCTTGGGCGACATCAATGCCGCCGCCAGCCAGGTGCTGCCGGACCTGCCTGCCGGCACCACGCTCACCAGCCGCCGCATGGATCCCAGTTCGTATCCGATGCTGGCCTACAGCTTGCGCTCGCATACGCTTTCACCCAGCGCCTTGTATGACTTGGCGCAGTATCAGTTGCGGCCACTGCTCAGCAGTGTCAACGGCGTGGCGCGCGTGCAGGTGCAAGGCGGAGAGGTGGCGGAATTCCACGCCGACGTGGATCCCAACCGCCTGCGCGCGCAGGACCTTGCCCTGACCGACGTGACGACAGCAGTCACCCACGCCGCCACCATCCAGGCGATGGGACGTGTTTCCGATCACTACAAGCTGTATCTGCTGTTGGCCGACAATCAGCCGCAGACAGTAGAAGCCTTGCGCCAGATCGTGGTGCGCGCGGACAGCCATGGCATCGTGCGCCTGGGCGATATCGCCGACGTCACGCTCAGCCATGTGCCGCAGTGGATCCGCGTCGGCGCCGATGGGCAGAACGCGGTACTGATCCAGATCCTGCAGCAGCCGGACGGCAACAGCGTGCAGATCGCGCGCGACGTGAAGCAGCGCCTGCAGGATTACGCGCCGCAGATGCCGGCTGGCGTGAAAGTCGCCAACTGGTACGACCAGTCCCAGCTCGTTACCGGCGCGGCAAGCAGCGTGCGCGACGCGATCCTGATCGGCATCGTGCTGGCGGGCGTGGTGCTGTTCCTGTTCCTGCGCAATACGCGCGTGATCTTCGTGACCATGCTGGTGGTGCCGGCGGTGCTGGCGATCACCGTGCTGCTGCTGAACGTGCTGGGCATGAGCTTCAACATGATGACGCTCGGCGGCATGGCGGCGGCCGTGGGCTTGATCATCGACGATGTGATCGTGATGCAGGAACACATCATGCGCCGCTTGCACGGCGGCAATGACGTGAAGGAAAGCATCGCGCGCGCGGCATGGGAATTCACGCGCCCGCTGACCGGCTCCAGCGCCGCCACCGTAGTGATCTTCGTGCCGCTGGCGTTTCTCACCGGCGTGACCGGAGCGTTCTTCAAGGCGCTGTCGCTCACCATGGCCAGCGCGCTGGTGATCTCCTACCTGTTGACCTGGATCGTGGTGCCGCTGCTGTCGGAGCGGTTGCTGGATCAGCGACATGCCGCCGATCACGCCGGTGGTAGTTTTTCGCAGCGCATGCGGAATGGTTACGAATCCATACTGCAACGGTGGTTGAAGCGCCCGATCTGGACGCTGGTGCTGGTGCTGCCTTTGCTGGGCGTGGGTGCGCTGGCTTTCAGCGAGGTCGGTACCGGCTTCATGCCGGTCATGGACGAGGGCGGTTTTACCTTCGACTACATTTCCAAGCCGGGCACCTCGCTGGAAGAAACCGGACGCCTGCTGAGCCAGGTGGAAGAGATCATCCGCGCCAACCCGAATGTGGATACGTATTCGCGGCGCACCGGCCTGCAGCTCGGCGAGGCGCTGACGGAAGCCAACACGGGCGATATTTTCATCCGCCTCAAGAACGGTTCGCGCCCCCCCACCGAAGAGGTGATGAACGACATCCGCAAGGAGGTGCAGGAAAAGGTGCCCGGCCTGGATGTGGAAGTGTCGCAGCTGATGGAAGACATGATCGGCGACCTGGTGGCGGTACCGCAACCGATCGAGATCCAGCTTTACAGCGACAACGCCGACGAACTCAACGCCACCGCGCAAAAAGTGGCCGATGCGCTGGGCAAGGTCAACGGCGTGAACGGCGTGCTACCTGGCATCAATCCCGCCGGCGATGCGTTGACCATGACAGTGGACCCGACCAAGGCAGAGCTGCAGGGGCTCGATCCGCAGGAAGTGGCGGACCAGGTGACAGCAGCCATCGATGGCACCGTCGCGGCCCAGCTTCCAGTACAAGGCAAGATGATCGGTGTGCGCGTGCGCTTGTCGGCGCCTTCATACAAGCAGTTGGAGCGAGTCAAGGCATTGCCCATCCGTGCTGCCGATGGCCATCTGCTGCCGCTGTCGCAGATCGCCACCTTGCAGATCGTGCAAGGGCAGCCGGAAATCACCCGCAGCAACCTCAAGCGCATGGTGGCGGTGACCGGCCGCATCAGCGGACGCAGCATGGGTGCGGTGGCGAATGACGTGAAACTGATGCTCGCCAAGCCCGGCATGCTGCCCAAGGGCATGTACTACCAGTTGGGCGGCTTGTATCAGCAGCAGCAGGAGGCCTTCCGCGGCTTGACCGTGGTGCTGCTGGCCGCCATCGCGCTGGTGTTTACGCTGCTGCTGTTCCTGTACGAAAGCTTCCGCGCCGCGCTGGCGATCATGCTGATGCCCTTGCTGGCGATATGCGCCGTGTTCACCGGCCTGTGGATCACCGGCATCGAGCTAAACATCTCCGCGATGATGGGCATGACCATGATTGTGGGCATCGTGACCGAAGTGGCGATCTTCTATTTCTCCGAACTGGAAGAAATCGCAGGCGGCATGCCGCTGCATCAGGCCTTGGTCGAAGCCGCCCGGCATCGCATGCGCCCGATCCTGATGTCGACCATGGCGGCCATTCTCACGCTGCTGCCGCTGGCACTGGCCTTGGGTTCCGGTTCGCAGATGCAGCAGCCGCTGGCGGTGGCGATCATCGCGGGCATGTTGCTGCAGGTGCCGCTGGTGCTGCTGGTGATGCCGGTGTTGTATGCGGTGCTGATGCGAAAGAAATCGTCAGGCGGCCACGAACCTGTCCCTGTTTCGCAGGCGTGACAGCACGGAGGACTGTGATCGGTTTCACCAGGCAAGTGGGGACGGCATCAGTCATTCGTGAATGACCTGTATTCAGTTGCCTGGGATGCCGCGGATGTACGGCCTGTTTGCCACCTGGTCCTGATTCTCGCGGCAGAGCAGGGATGTTCGCTGCAGGACGCCGTCGCGCAGGTGGTGTAGCTTCACAATGGTATTGTGCATGAGTGCGAGGCATCGTGCCGAGCGCTGGCAAACGTGCCTTCTGCAGAACTGCAGCGTTACCTGCGCGGACTGCAACAGTGGATGGCCGGCGCCTTGACGTGGCACGACACGAGTTCGCGCTACAAGCATCCGTTACCTTGAACCCGAAGGTGCTCATCAAGTCTTTCGTAAGCGCAGTGATGAGCGCTAAAAATCCGGCGCGCCATGCTCAGGCGTGATCGGCTTCGACCGATGCGGTCGTCTTCATGTTGCGCTTCAGCAGCCACGCCAGAATAGGCGGCGTAACCATGGCCGTGAGCAGCGACATCGCCACGATGATGGCGTACATCTGATCGCTGAAAACACCCGCGGCAAGCCCAAGGCTGGCGATCACCACGCCCACTTCGCCGCGCGGCACCATGCCGAAACCGACGATGGCGGCGCTGGTGCGACCCAGCGAGAGTGCGCCCAGGAAGCCGCCGAGCAGCTTGGACACGATGGCGATCACGGTCACTACCAGCAGTGCGATCAGGGCGTCGGCATTGGCGAGTTGGTGCAGGTCGATCTTGCTGCCGGTGAGCACGAAGAAGAACGGGGTAAGCAGCGCGAGCAGCGGCTGGAACTGCTGCTCCAGCGTGTGCTGCTGGCGCGTTTCGGAGGCGATCATGCCCGCCAGAAATGCGCCGATGATGGCGGCCAGTCCAAACAGCGTGGAAACATAGGCCAACCCCAGGCACAGCCCCAGCACGATCAGCAGCGGCGAATAAGTGCTGCGAGGCTTTTCCAGCCAGGTGGAATTCCAGCGCATCACGCGCGTGCCGCCCCAGCCGATCACCGCGATGAAGCCGATCGCGCCGGCCAGCACCATCACCAGGTGCATGGGGTCGAAGCCCTCGCCGCCTTGCAACGACACCACCACGCCGAGCAGCAGCATCGCCAGGATGTCGTCGATCACGGCGGCGCCGAGGATCACCTTGCTCTCTACGCGCTGCAATACGCCTAGCTCCTGCAGCACGCGCGCGGTGATGCCTGCGGAAGTGGCCACGAAAGCCGCGGCGACGAACAATGATTTACCCCACGCGAAACCGCTGGCATGCGCCCAAAACCCGCCCATGCCGAATGGCACCAGCACGCCGAGCACGCCGACCAGGAAAGCGGCCTTGCCGACCTTCTTCAAATCTTCCAGCCGTGTTTCCAGGCCCACCGAGAACAGCAGCAGGACAACGCCGATTTCGGCGAGCACGTCCAGTGGGGTACCGATGGCGATCTGTTCGGGCGTGATCCAGCCCAGCACCGAAGGCCCGATCACGCAGCCGGCGGCGATTTCGCCCACCACGCCCGGCAGTTTCAGGCGTTGCGCGATTTCTGCGCCAATCTGTGCGGCAACGAACACCACGAATAGCGCAAGCAGAATCTCATTGGCGTGATGCATGGTCGGGGTCCTTCGATCATGTGCATGTGCCTCATGCTACCCGCTCACGTCGCGGAAGACACCTCGCGGCTCGTGGGTGGCATTTTTTGCAGTCGTGCAAACACGCGGCTGGCGATGGCGGTGACCACGGCCAGCACGATCACCGTCCAGCGGAAGGCTTCCACATAAGCGGCGCTGCTCTGGCCGTGCAGCAGTACCTGCATCAGCAGGGTCGCCAGCGCAATGCCGAAGCTCATCGACAGATACTGCGTGGTGGATGCCATCGACGAGGCCATCGATGCGTGTTTGACGTCCAGGTCGGTGTAGACCAGCGTGTTCATCACCGTATACTGCATGCCCATGAAGCCGCCATAGACGAACGCCAGCAGGACGATCAGCGCCATCGGCGTGTGCGGCCCGAGCAGCGCGAACAGGGCGATCAGCACGGCCACGATCAGCGTATTGCCCAGCAACAGGCGCCGATAACCGAGCCGGATCAGCATGCGGTTCACGAACCATTTGGCGACGATCGAACCGAGCGCCTGCGGCACCATCATCAGGCCGGCCATCAGCGGCGACCAGCCACAGCCGACCTGCAGGAACAACACGATCAGCAGGAACATGCCGCTGACGCCCAGGCGCGTCAGCAGATTGCCCGACAGCGACACCCACACGCTGCGTACGCGCAACAGGCGCAGGTCCGCTACCGGATGCGCCGTGCGACGGCTGTGCCACACGTAGGCCGCGCCGAATGCGATCGCAAGCAGTACCAGCAAACCCATTTCAGCCCAGCGGACGGTTTGGTCGGCCGCGTACTCCGAAGCGGTCAGCAGCAGGGCCGATGAAGCGGCGAACAGCAGAAAACCGAACAGATCGAAGCGATGCGCAGTATCCAGCCGGTATTCGGGCATTTCGCGCTGGTTGAGCCAGATGCCGACGATGCCCACCGGCACGTTGAGCAGAAAAATCAGCCGCCAATTGGTGTACTCCACCAGCGCGCCGCCCAGTAGCGGCCCAAGCACCGAGCCGAGCAGGCCGAAGGTGGCGACCGTGCTCATCACCTGCACGAAATCGCGTTTGTCGATGGTACGCACAAGTACGTAGCGGCCCACCGGCATCAGCGCCGCGCCGCCGCAGCCTTGCAGTACGCGCGCCAGCACCAGCTCCGGCAGGGTCTGCGAGATGCCGCAGAGCAGGGAACCTATCGCGAATACGCCGATGGCCGCACCGAACACGCGGCGCGTACCGAAGCGATCGCACAGCCAGGGGCTGGCGGGAATCAGGATCGCCAGCGTCAGCACATAGCTGGTCAGCGCGCTGCGCATGTTTAGCGGTGTTTCGTGCAAGGCAATGGCGATCGCCGGCACCGCGGTGTTGACGATGGTGGAGTCCAACGCCTGCATGAAGAACGCCGCCGACACCAGCCAGATCAGGCCGCTGTAGCGTTCGCGTGAAGAAAGGGCGGGGCCGGCTGCAGTGTCCGCCGTTGCGTCGGCAGCGGTGGCGGAAGATGCGGCAGGGGAGGAAGGCATGGGCGGTATGATAGCTGCTATGGCAGTTATCTGGCTTAAACGTCGCCGGCTTAGGCTCTCTCGCCCCCATGCAAGGTTGCGCCGATACCTGTGCCGGAGGGGAGGGGAATGGACACACCGAATCGTTACACTTCGCGCATGAGCAAACCGTCTGCATCCGCATTGACCATCGAAGAGCGCATGCGCGACCTGCGCACGCGCATCGAACACGCCAACTATTGCTACTTCGTGCTCGATGACCCGGATATCCCCGACGCCGAGTACGACCGCCTGCTGCGCGAACTGGAAGCGTTGGAGAAGGAACATCCGGAACTGGCCACGCCTGACTCGCCCACGCGTCGCGTCGGTGCGCGGGCGACCGGCGGTTTTGCGGAAGTGCGGCATGCCTTGCCGATGCTGTCGCTGAGCAATGCCTTCGAGCAGGAAGGCGCGGACGATCGCGAACGTTATCGCGAAGTGGCGGAGTTCGAGCGCCGCATCGAGCAGGCGCTGGGGCGCAGCAAGCCGGTGTTCTCGGTGGAGCCGAAGCTGGACGGCCTAGCCATCAGCCTGCGCTATGAAGGCGGCGCATTCGTGCAGGGCGCCACGCGCGGCGACGGCGCCACCGGCGAAGACGTCACTGCCAACCTGCGCACGGTGCGCGCCATTCCGCTGCATCTGCGCGGCGACGATTGGCCGAGCGTGCTGGAGGTTCGCGGCGAAGTGATCATGCTGCACAAGGATTTCGAGGCCTTCAACGCCTACGCGCGCGAACATGGCGAAAAGCCGCTGGCCAATCCGCGCAACGGCGCGGCCGGTTCACTGCGGCAGCTCGATCCGGCGATCACCGCCAAGCGCAAGCTCAGCTTCTTTGCCTACGGCGTAGGCATGGTGGAAGGCGCGATCTTGCCGCCGTCGCATTCGGCCACGCTGCAGGCACTGCGCGAATGGGGATTTCCGGTGTCGCCGGAAGTGGACACCGCCAAGGGCTTCGAGGGCCTGATCGCCTATTACAAGCGCATCGGCGCCAAGCGCGACAAACTGCCTTACGACATCGATGGCGTCGTATACAAACTGGATGACTATGCCGGCCAGCGCGATATGGGCTTCGTCGCGCGTGCACCGCGTTGGGCGCTCGCGCACAAATTCCCCGCGCAGGAACAGGCCACCACGGTGGAGGCGATCGAGATCCAGATCGGCCGCACCGGCGCGGCCACACCGGTGGCGCGTCTCACTGCGGTGCAGGTGGCCGGCGTCACGGTGACCAACGCCACCTTGCACAACGCCGACCAGGTGGCACGGCTCGACGTGCGTATCGGCGACACGGTGATCGTGCGCCGCGCGGGGGACGTCATTCCGGAAGTGGTACGCGTGGTACCCGACCGCCGCCCGCCCAGGACGCGTCCCTGGCACATGCCCACGCATTGCCCGGTGTGCCATTCCGCGCTGGTGCGCGAAGAAGGTGAGGCCGCCTGGCGCTGTTCGGGCGGACTGGTATGCGCCGCCCAACGCAAGGAGGCGTTGATCCATTTCGCATCGCGGCGCGCGATGGATATCGAAGGCATCGGCGAGCGCTTCGTCGATGCCCTGGTCGACTTCGGCTACGTGCATACGCCGGCCGATCTCTACAAGCTCACGCTGGACGATTTTCTCGAGATGAAGCGCCGCGCCGACGAGCGCGACGGCACCACGCCGGAAACGGTCAAGTCCGGCAAGATCGCCACCAAATGGGCGGAGAACCTGATCGAGGCGATCGAGGCCAGCAAGCACGCCACGCTCACGCGTTTCCTCTATGCCCTCGGCATCGTGCATATCGGCGAGAGCACGGCCAAGACGTTGGCGACGTGGCTTGGCCGCCTCGCATGGGTGCGCAGCATGCCGGCGGCGATCTTGCGCGAGCTGCCGGATATCGGCGCGGAAGTCGCCGGCTCCATCGAGGCGTTCTTCAAGCAGAAGGGCAATCGAGACGTGGTCGATGCCTTGCTGAAAGCCGGCGTCACGTTGAGCGACGAAACCGATCCCTCGCCGCGCCTGCAACAGAAGCTCAGCCTGGCCGTGCTGCTGGAGGATGCCGGCATCAACGGCATCGGCCATCGCAACGCCGAACTCCTCACGTCGCATTTTCCGACCGTCGCCAAACTGCACGGCGGCGGCATGGCGCATTGGATCACCGCGGGTCTGGCGCAGAACGCCGCGACCAACCTCAACGAGTATCTATCCGATCCGCATCGGCTGGCCGCGTTGCAGGAGGCGGAAGCGGCCATGCATCGCCTGCTCGATGCCATTCCTAAGCACGCCGCGGTGGAAGACCAGCCGTTGACGGGACAGACGGCGGTGCTCACCGGCACGCTGTCCAGCATGGGGCGCGACGAGGCGAAGGAAAAGCTCGAAGCACTGGGCGCGAAAGTCGCAGGAAGCGTGTCGAAGAAAACCCAGTTCGTGGTGGCGGGCGAGGCGGCCGGTTCCAAGCTCGACAAGGCGCAGGAACTTGGCGTGGATGTGTGGGACGAAGAGCGCCTGTTGGCGCTGTTCAAGCAGCACGGAGTGTGAGGCTGCCCTGGCCTCAATGTATACGCGTCACGCCGGCTTCTTGCCGCCATGACGAACATGAAGCGTGGCGGACAACGAGAACCTGACGTCTATGGATGCCAATATCAGCAACATCACGCCTTTCCGCCAGCGTCTGCAAGGCCGCGCGAAACTCTATGAATTGATCCGCAACTTCTTCTCCGACCGCGGCGTGCTGGAAGTGGAAACGCCGATCCTTTCCGCGGCCGGCAACACCGATCCGAACATCGAAAGCTTCAACGCGCCGTTCCATGGCCACGTCGATGCAGGTTCGCGCGAACGCTGGCTGCGCACCTCGCCGGAATATCCGTTGAAGCGTCTGCTCGCCGATGGTGTCGGTGACTGTTACGAACTAGGGCGCGTGTTCCGCAATGGCGAAGCGGGGGAACGGCACAATCCCGAATTCACCATGCTGGAATGGTACCGCGTCGGCTGGACGCACCGGCAGCTGATGGAAGAAGCCATCGCGCTGGTCGAAGCGGCGCTGGCGCTGGTAGGGCATCGTGTAGAGGTGGTGATCGAAGGCTATCGCCAGATCTTCCTCGACGAACTCGGCCTCGATCCGCTGCACGCGGAGATCGATGAACTGCGCAAGCCGCTGGCGCCCTACAACATCGAGCCTTCCGGCCTTACCCGCGACGATTGGCTGGATTTGCTGATCACCCACAAACTGCAGCCGGCCTTTCCGCGCGACCGCATCACGGTGATCCACGATTACCCGGCCAGCCAGAGTGCGCTCGCACGCATCCGTCCGGGCGATCCGCCGCTGGCCGAACGCTTCGAGCTCTATCTGGGGCCTTACGAGCTGGCCAATGGCTATCACGAACTCAACGATGCGGCCGAACAGCGCGCGCGCTTCGAGCGCGACAACGCCCGTCGCCGCGAACGCGGCCTGCGCGAAATGCCGATCGACGAGCAACTGCTGGCCGTGCTCGAACGCATGCCCGATTGCGCCGGCGTGGCGATGGGCATCGAACGCTTGCTGATGTGCATGGCAGGCACCGACCGCATCGCCGATGTTTTAGCGTTTCCGTTTTCGAAGGCGTAGGTTGGGGTGCAAACCCCAACTTCGGAGTGACATGGTGACGTTGGGGTTTGCCCCCCAACCTACCAGCGCAGCAGGATCTTCCCGATATGCGCACTGCTTTCCATCAACGCATGCGCGCGAGCCGCCTCCTGTGCGGGAAATACTTTATGGATGATTGGACGCAGACGCTTGTCCGCAAACAGCGGCCACACGTGTTCGTATAACTTCTCGGCGATCGCGGCTTTGAATGCGATGGGCCGTCCGCGCAAGGTGGAACCGGTAATCGTCAAGCGGCGGCGCATGACCTTGCCGAAATCCAGTTCGGCCTTCATGCCACCCAACGTGGCGATGAAGACCAATCGGCCATCGTCGGCCAAGGCGTCCAACTCGCGCGGCACGTAATCGCCGGCGACCATGTCCAGGATCACGTCCACGCCGCGATCATCCGTCCACGCTTTCACGCGCTCGACGAAATCCTCGGTACGGTAGTTGATGGCGCGCGCGCCCAGCGTTTCGCAGGCGCGGCATTTTTCATCGCTGCCGGCGGTAGCGAACACCGGATGACCC